>JBFMCH010000067.1:0-83295 GCA_040754595.1 Bacillota bacterium | reverse complement strand
ACGCTTAAAGCTTTCAGTTACCTGAAAACCTCCAAGAACTGGCTACAGGGCTGCTGGTTAGGCTTTACCCTGGTGGGGCTTACACCCACTAGACTTAGCGACCTTACCCGGCCGCACTACACAAAATTTTGTACACTCCCGGATTTCATCACCTTTTGGCTCTATCTGCTCAACAGCAGGAGGAGTTGTGTCCCTCGCTGGTGATTCGCTACCTCCCATAGACCCGATTTTGTGACCATTCTTGTACATATCCTCGGCTACTATGCCGATGCTCGGCTTACCGCTGTATTCAATCCATCCGAACCCTGGTACCCATACATGGAGCTTACCATCGATATATTTCTTAGTGTCTGGGGCTGGGTCGCTATTGGACGCCAGAGCATCGCCAGCGCCCATGATACCAACCTGCTTGTTGATATCGCCCTTACCGTGAACAGTTACGCCGCCACCCATCTGGCCGACCTTATTGCCGGTGAGATCATCGCCGGGGTTGCCGACCATTGTTCCCAGAGCACCGCCCCCCTCATCTTTAATCCATCCAAAACCAAGGATGTAAATTTGCTTCTCGTCGTTTACGACACGAACATCTCCCATGTGCGGTTCTTCCGGTGGCTGCGGTGATTCCTGGGCTTTGGTTTTCTGCGTTGATGCAGGTTCAGGCGTTTCTTTTTCTGCCGATATATCGTTTTTCGCTGGTTCATTTTCTGCGACAGCCTCCAATTCAGGGGCATGAGTATCCACAGAGAGAAAAATTGTTGCTGTTTCTTCCAACCTTGCCCCAATTTCGCCGATTACGGCAGGTTTTATCGGTTCGGCGGGTAAATCCTCGACCTCGGCACTCCGAGGCCACACAGCGGCACACAACGCGACACAAGCGGTAATGGCTATTCCGGTGATAATTTGCTTCTTCATTTGAACTACCTCCTTTCAGCAACACAACATACCACAGCCTTGAGGAGATAGCTATACTTATTTGCGATATTTCTACACGAAAATGCAAATGCTTTTATTTTCATGTATTTATATTGAGTTTGGTGAAAAAATATTGTATAATTTTAATCATTGATATTCCACTATTGCTGATGAGGTGAAAAACATGGCTGTTAGCTACAAAAAGCTATGGAAATTATTAATCGACAAAGATATGAAAAAGAAAGATCTCCAAGCTGCGGCAGATATAAGTCCTGGCGCTATTTCTAAGCTTGGTCGAAACGAAAATGTAACTACTGCAGTGCTGATGAAAATTTGTAATGCGTTAAAATGCGATATTGGCGATATCATGGAAATAATTCCAGACGAACCGAAAGGCGGTGATGGTGATGAGTAAAAAGAAACCGCCCGAGGAGAAAAATATTCGCTCCTCAGCCGCCGAATACCTAACATACATCGCTGCGACAGGTGATAATCCTCAAAGCGTTGAAATGCGTTATGAAGACGAGAATATATGGCTCACACAGAAGATGCTTGCAACACTTTATGACGTGGAGATACCGACAATCAACGAGCATATTGCGAAAATATACTCTGATCATGAACTTGAGCCGGAAGCAACTATTAGGAATTTCCGAATAGTTCAAACCGAAGGTTCGCGCCAAGTTACTCGTGAGGTTAAACATTATAATCTGCAGATGATTATCGCTATTGGATTTAAAATCAATTCGGACCGCGCCGTGCAGTTCCGGAAATGGGTTAATAAAATTGCGAAGGACTACACGATTCAAGGCTGGGTCATGGACGACGAGCGTCTGAAAAATGGCGGTTCAGTATTGACCGAAAAGTATTATGATAAGCTGCTTGAAAAAATCCGTGAGATACGACTTTCTGAGCGCAGGTTTTATCAAAAAGTCACGGATATTTACGCTACCGCTCTCGATTATGATAAAGACGCAAAGACAACCCGTGAATTTTTCGCCAAGGTTCAGAACAAGATGCATTTTGCCGTTCACGGACAGACGGCAGCTGAAGTAATTTATAACCGAGCCGATTCAAAGAAAGAACACATGGGATTAACTACATGGGAAGACGCACCGGACGGAAAAATACAGCGTTACGATGTTTCTGTTGCAAAAAACTATCTGTCACGGGACGAGTTATCTTCTTTGGAACGTATCGTGTCCGCATATCTCGACTTAGCCGAGGACAGAGCGCGCCGTCACATTCCGATGACTATGGAGGATTGGGCAAAGCGACTTGATATATTCCTGCAGGCAGATGACCGCGAGGTTTTGACAGACGCTGGCAGGATATCTGCCCAAATTGCTAAGGAACACGCCGAGAGTGAATTTGAGAAATACAGAATTATACAGGACAAGCTGTTCGAGTCAGATTTTGATAAGCAGCTTAAGCTCCTTGAACAGCAGATAGCTAAAACAGAGGATGAAGACTAAAGTTTAGGTATTAGGAGGGGGTTAATCTTATGGCGGCAATAAACGATCTCATACGTCAAATTCCTGATGCTGCGCTTCGCGAAAGATTGGAGCAGGAGTTTGCTCGTATGAGTAAAAATAAAAAATTCGGTCTTGTTTTTGAGGAGCATATTCCTGAATGTACTCCCCTCTATGGAGTTCCCATCCGAATCGGTAGTACAGTTGCAAAAAAGACAGGGAGAATAGATGATACATATTTCGGATTGAAAATGATAAAGTGACCTGTATGCAGAAAGCGAATATCGAAATATTCGAACTTAAACTTGATGACCTGGTAGCTGTGGCACAATTCAGCGAAGCCATATTCCCTACCCTTTCTCCTATTGCAAAAGTAAAAAACTCTTCAGAAGATACACCTTGGCATACCCTCATAGAAGCCGACAACTATCATGCTCTAAGGTCGGGCGGCAGTGGAAGTTCAAGATTTCCGAAATAGACGAGTGGATTCGGTCGGGAGCGGCCGCTGAAAAGGATGAACTAAACAATCCTAATCAGGGCTGAAAATCTCTAAACAACATTTTGCTAAAAGGAGCGTTGTGGGAATGCGAAAGGCGTATGATACTATTCTTCAATCTGAGGTATCTGCGGATTTGGCGGCCAAAAGTGGCGGCTTTGAACCGTATCGGTATGAATGCGCTTGCTGCGGTGAAGAAGTTTATGTCGCCGCCGCGTACAGCACCAGTATGGTGCCGCATTTCAGGCATCGCAGCGGCAACAATGATGTCGAGTGTGAAAACTATCTGGGACAATACGGAGCGCTAAGCATAGAATCGCGCTCACGAAAGAGCAATCGTGAAAGAGTCGAGTTCTATTTTGAAAAGAGCAACAAGACATTTAGTCTCGGGCTTCGTTTCAGCGGCGACGAGATTAATGCCTATGAGCAACATAATGTTGTTTTCGAGCTAAGGTCGTCCGCTGCAGAGCAAGCGTTCTTCACTTTGCCGATTAACAATACGAATTTTGCGCCCGATGCCCCGACGCTGATTCCTATTAACAAATTCTCTTTCAGCTATTTCTTGTCCAATACCCTTAATGGGACGAAACGCAAGTACGATTTTTTCAAATCCGGCAACACACCAATATTTTTCAAGTTGCAAGGAAACGATAGCGATTATAAAGCAAAGCTGGTACGTGGCGCGGTTTTGTATACAAATGTTCCGTACTTCGTCGTTTTTCAGAATCAATATTCAGTACCGCAAGAAGTCCGCTTCTCTGATGAAATACATGTAGATGAAACATTTCGTTTTGAAACAATGGGCAGAAAATTCTTAGGGAAAGTTCTGACAATCAAAAACAAGACCGCTCAAATAGATGCCTTGGTGTTGTCTTGGGGCTATCAATTGGAAGCCTCCGAAACGCTGACCCTATTGTGGCCGCCTGCGGCTCTGGTTGATGACGTTTCGGTAATAGATTCAGGCTATGCATTTTTATACTCGAGTTTTGAGTTGCAAGCCCACGGCAATATTAATGTTCATTCGGAAGACATTTATAGGGTTACCAATGGAGTTTCAAAAGTGTCGGTTAAGCCGAAAACAAAAGTGTTCAAGAAGAACGCTGAGATTATCATAGACAAGGGTGAACAACATCCCTATGGTTTTGATGAGATTCCCTCAACGGAAAGTTCCGCAAGCACATATACCGTGCCGGATGATAGTACATACTTTTTGTTCAACCGCTCTGGTGTTAAACGTTTGAGCAAAGGTCAGTCCGTTTCACTTACTCCGCAAGGCGAGATTAGACGCTACTACTATGGCTACCCTACAGACCGCATTTATCCTCGTCAACAAGAAGAGTTGACTGGTGAATTATTGCTCGACGATATACTTTCTCATTACAGACGCACAGAGGCCTTCGATAAAAGCGTCTTCAGTTCGTGTGCGCTTAGCAAAACTGCTTCTCAGTACATCGAGAAGTGTGAAGCATCGGGCTTAATAAATACGGTGGCTAAACAATTCATCGAGGAGGGGCGGTTATGAATTATCTTCCTCAGCTGACCGAAAATGAAGTGCGTTACATATGCTCAGTAATACCGCTTCAGGATTCGATTTATTATTTTCAAAGGAATCCAAAAGAGTTCGCAAAAATCATGCCCGGATTTCGAGCAACGAGTATGAAAAATCAGGCGCAAGTAAGTGCATTGCTCTTTAGATGCCGCAACCAGTACTTCATTTCGTCTTTCATCGAAAGACATATTAGTAACTGGCTCTCTCAGATTCAAGAACACATCGCCAAAATGATGGAGGATGGTGACAGCAAGGAGTTAGCCCTCTTACACACATTGCCGTTCTGTTTCTTTGTGGACAATGTCGGTCTATTCTTCAAGCTCATTAACGAAGAATACTCGGAAGAGTATATTGCGTTATTGAGTGCGGCGGTAACGGCAACAAAGGAAGCGTCTGTCCAACAGGATAAATTACAGGAGGAATTGAAAGCCAAAGAATCTGAAATCAGGAGGCTACAAGCCGAACTCGATTCAGCAAAATCAGATTTGGAAAGAACAGGAACAAAGCTAAACGAGCGCAATACGGAATTTAAGGTGCTTAAGCGTAGTCTCGCCGACCTTGAGAAGCTGAAATCCACCGTACAAAATGATAAGGAAATGATTGTGGCACTTGAAGCCAAGATTCAAGTGCGAGAAGAAACCATAAATGGTCTCAGAAACGAATTGGCTGAAGCAAAGAACAGCAGTCAGCAACTTGAGGCGCAGATTAGGGCTGAGTTAGAAAAGCAGCATGCTGCCAAGACATCCGAGCAACAAGCTGCTCTGAAACCTAAATGCCCCAGCGACATTGAAGAGTTTAAAGACTACTTGGGATATAACCTTGAAAACATAGGCGTATCTACCGATTCTGAATACTGCGCTCTTTTGAAAGAACACCTGAGCAAAATTCTATTTCAAGGAATACCTATAGTTGTCAATCGGGGTGTGGGTACAACTCTAATGAAGTGCATTGCGAACGCCCTAATCGGGCAATCAAATGTGAAAACGCTTGCTTTCAGCAAAGACCTTTCAATAGACGATGTCGACAGTTTCCTGTCATCTGCCGGACGAGTTGTTTGCTTGGACAACTTCATCGGGAACTGTAACGAAACCGAACTGCTGTCGCTGTTTGATGACCATAGGGATAAAGTCATCTTCTTGACGGTCGCCTATGACAGAACAATACATTACGTTTCCGGAGAGTTCTTGCGGTACTGCCAGTATCTTAACCTCAACCGAATTGCGGCATTGTCTGCCAATGCAGAATTAACAGAAGACCCGTCAACGGTAGAGGAGGTAGAGTTTGAATTCCAAGGGATATCCCAGGATAATCGATATTCTTCTCTATTGAGAGAAATGCTGGGCGAGTTTGGCTTCCTCCAAAGTTTGATTGAGCAAAAATGTACCGCTATATCTGATGAGCAGGATTTATGCCGTATGTTGGCATTTGATGTTTTACCATACTGTGTGGACGTGTTGCAGATTGCGCCCTATAATACCTCCGAGCGATTAATCAAATACGCTGGAGATGCCGGAAGGTGTTCATACAAAAACCTATTCAAAGGGTGGTTTGCACGATGAATGAGTTGTTGACCGCTATGTCTACAGATATGGGTATTGACCGATATCGCGGCGAATCAGAAGACTCCTTTGTATACAGGCTCTGCTTTTCGGCATTGGGACAGTGGTGTCTCCGCACGGCTCAGAATCTGTCGGACGGAATTATCGGAACGACGAAGCACAACCAGACAATCGTGCTTAACGAATTGATGTCGCGGTATTCCGAGTTGTTCCCAACCGTTGCCGACAGATTCGTTGACACCAGTAATCCGCAGTTGAGCTTCCCTGTTCACATCCGCAGAGTTTACGAGGAGACTGGTTATCTTCTGACCGACGATAACAATCGAAATCGGTTAGCCAATTACGGTCGGAGCATCCCTATTGGGAATACAGCATTGTTCTTCGGTATTCCCAACACAACATACGCCGCGAATGGACTTGGCGCATTTACAAGCCCCACAGCATACAAGGTCTCTGCGAGAGAGTTTTTGATAAGAGATGACTTAACGTGGGAGGAGTATTTTCAATCTCAATTTGACATCATTGATTTCTATGACAGAGACATTAACCTTGATGAGCTTGAGTTTTTTAATCCTCTGTCAAATAATGTCCCTTCGCAGTCTTGGGGGAGGAGAATGGAGACAGATTGCTCTGTGGCGCGGAAAAGCGAGTTGGGTCCGTTCTATAGGGTTATGCGAGTAGCAGATGCTCCTCTGCAATTCGCTGACGAACCCGAAGAACCACAGAACGACAGCTTTACCTCATACGAATTCAGGCGGCTGTATTTTGCTCTTAAGGCACACTACAATAACCCGCTTAAGGCCACTATTTCTAAGCAAGATGCGGAGTATTCAAAAATAAGAGTAGGCGGGCATTTACCCAACCGAGAATACTATTACCTGTTGCTCTTGTCTTGGCCAGTGAATAACGCTTTTGACAAGGTGAGTTTTCTGATTAGGAACGACTTCATACCTGAAGTAACCTCCGCGCTCATAAATATCGGCATCGAAGTAAAGGGAGGGAACACAAATGCATAACTCAAACGGAGTCCAGCAATACTATCAGGCAATCCGTGATAGGCTGAAGAATTACATAAAGTCCGACTACTTGGCCAACAGCGAAACCCTGCTGCTGTATGTCGATGACCTTCTGGGAGAACTTTGTTCCGAGCATACGAACATTGCCCGCGAGCCTTATATCGAAACTTCGGCTTCATACAAGAAAATAACCGGCGGAATCAAGAACTCGAAGCAAATTGAACAGGGCATAAAAGAGTCCTTACTTAAACTCGTCAAGGAGAGCCTTGGAATATTCCCCGACCCGTTTGAACACCAAGTCAAGGCTCTGGAGTATTTTTTGTCCGGAAGAGATTTGTTTGTCTCCACCGGCACCGGCTCTGGTAAAACTGAGTGCTTCCTCTGGCCGATTATTGCAAAATGCTTCGACGAGGCAAAAAACCATCCCAAGACGTTCAAGCTGGAAGCCGTGCGAACGCTAATCATCTATCCGATGAATGCCCTTGTATCAGACCAATTGGCCAGATTCAGGAAAATTATCGGTAGCGAAAAGTTCAGAGAAATATTTACGAGGGATACGCAAGCAACGCGCATACCCCATTTCGGAATGTACACAGGAAGAACGCCTTATTCCGGCGACGCAAAACCTGCAAACAGTCGTGAATTAGCGAATACGTTCCGTGAGAACTATCTGATAGACGACACCGCCGACGAAGAAACCCAACGGCGGCAAGCCAACAACATTAACGGGCTTAAGAGCATAAACAAATACCCCGCCAGATTTGGAGAGAATGGACTTCAGATTTTCATTGAGAACTTGGAGAAAAACATCCATGTGCCATCTCCGTACGATGCCGAACTCATAACTCGCTTCGAGATGCAGGGGTGTCCGCCGGATATCCTGATTACGAACTACTCTATGTTGGAGTATATGCTTATGCGTCAACGAGAAGCCAACATATGGGATAAAACAAAACATTGGCTTAACGACTCCAAAGACAACAGACTTCTCATCGTTTTAGATGAGGCGCATATGTATCGTGGCTCCGCTGGCGGGGAAATTGCGCTCTTGTTGGAGCGTCTGTTCTATCGCTTAGGGATTTCAATTGACAGGGTTCAGTTTATCCTTACCACCGCAAGTATGCCTCAAAACGAACAAGAAGCGATTAATGCATTTTACTCTGGGCTTACTGGGAAAGAGTCCTCTTCTTGCGAGTTTCTGTTCGGCGCAAAAGAGGATGTTCCCGAAGACTTGGAGGTTAAGACAGACATTGATGCATTAGCATCGATTGGCTCTGACCAAGTACAAGGCGAAGGTATTACTAACAGAATTAAGAGTTTCGCGGATGCGGTTTTCCGTTGCAACTTACAGGATGACATTAGCCAAAGTCATGCTCAAGAATGGCTATACGACAATCTGCCTAAATACGAAGCGTTTGTTTTGCTGAACAAACTATGTCGTGATGGAGCAAAATCATATAGCGAGATTAAGAATACGCTATTCGGAAACAGTGCGAATGCCGAAAAAGCGCTCGACGCTTTATTGGCTTTGGTTTCCCTTGCCGCAAAGGATGGGAATATCCTGTTCCCTGTACGGCTTCATATGTTTTTGCGCGGACTTCAAGGGCTGTATGCGTGTTCCAACCCGAAATGCTCCTGCGCAAAATACTCCGAAAGCGAAAAACTCCCTCTTGGTAGGGTTATCTCTATCCCGAAGGACAAGTGCGAGTGCGGCGGCAGAATATACGAACTCGTTAACCACATAAAATGTGGGGCGTTATATCTACGAGTCTATGTTCAGAAGAACGAAGGACAGCCGTATTGGTATGTCTTCCCTGAACGTGGCTTGAACGGGGATGCTAATTCGCTCAATGAAATGCTTCTCTATGTAGTTCCCGAGAACTATCAAAGAAGAAAGAACGATAAGATTGGCGCGCTTGACCCATTGACGGGGAAACTGTATACGTCGCCCCAAGACGATGATAATTTGCTCACCGTCGTATATAGTGATAAATTCGACGCAAAGTCTCGGTCGTTTAACTTTGGCGTTTGCCCCAAATGCAAAAAACCTATGCCTTTGAAGAAACCCGTTGATTTATCTACCAAAGGTAACATTCCATTTTATAACCTGACAAAGGCACAGTTTGAACTTCAGCCTCCGAAGTCAGACTTAATCAATCAAGGGAAAAAAGTCTTGCTGTTCTCAGACTCACGCCAGAACGCTGCAAAACTTGCATTAGACCTGTCAAAATCATCTGACGCAGACGCTTTCCGTCAGGCTGTTATGTTTGCGTCGCTCCTTCTGCAAGTTGACGGGAAAGAACACTCTTTATCTGACTTATACCCGGCGTTTTTGGATGTTTGCATCCAAAACAGCCTTACATTCTTCAGCGGGAAAAGCAAGGAGAAATTTGAAAACGACAAGCGACTGTTTAGGGACAAAAAAAGCAGAGTGGAGAGGCGAGGAAGAGCCATTGACTATTCTGCAGTAGCTTCAGAGTATCAGACATTACCCGATGACTACTATGAGCAGTTGCTAACTTTCTTCACAGAAAGCCCTCGTTCTTTTAAGGACATTGGCATTGGATTTTTAACCCCTGTATCTTCTGTTCTCGACGATTGCGTATTTGATTTGGAGGACGTTGGAGTAACCATAGATAAGGGTATTCTTTACCAATTGCTTGTGCTGTTGTTCTGGGATGTTATGGACGATAGTGCAGCTCTTGGAGAAATAATTCAAGACGATGTCAGAAAAGGTCTACCCGGCAGGAGCAAAAATCAGATATTTGGTTTGGGCTTTGAATTCTCAACTGAATTAGACAAAGGGCTTGTTCAGCGAATCCAAGAACTGTTGAACCTCGATAATCAAACGACAGCAAAAATCGCAAATAAGGTGCGGGACTTGTTTTTCGCTTCCTCAGCAAACAATCGCTACTACATTAAGTTAGCTGCAGTAAAGATTGAGTTTGCCGGCAAAGACTTCATTTGGTATCGCTGCGTAAAATGCGGGAAACTATCTCCGTTCAAAATTGGGGATTATTGCGGCGCTTGTTTTGATTCAACGGATTTAGTACCTATTGGCGAATCCGATTTGTCCCGCTTTGACTTTTGGCGGATACCGGTTCTGAACGCCTTAAACAAAATCGAAACCATTCACACAATTGATACCGAAGAGCACACAGCGCAATTGTCCCATAAAGAAATCCGAAGCGATACTTGGAGCCGCACAGAAAAGTATGAGATGCGCTTCCAAGACATCAACGCAGGTGAAAACGGCGAGGATTCCATTGATGTTTTGAGTTGCACGACTACTATGGAAGTTGGTATTGATATCGGTTCGTTGACTGCTGTCGGACTTCGCAACATACCGCCTATGAGAGAAAACTACCAACAGCGTGCGGGACGTGCCGGACGTAAAAATGCAGGCATATCCACAATCGTAACATACGCTTCCGGCGGAACGCACGACAGCCATTACTTTTTGCATCCTGACGAGATGATTTCCGGCTCGCCGCGTAAGCCGTGGATAGACCGCAACAATCCCAAAATCAAGCAGCGCCATTTTAATATGCTGGCTTTGAATGGATTCATGTCCACTCCCGATATGAAAACCCAATTCGACGGCATTGTTGACATAGGTATAATATCATTCTGCGAACAATACGGCGAGAACTTCATAGCGTTTGCGCAAGCTATGGATTTACCAACCGATGAGACAATCAGGCAATTCCGCGAAATCTGCAAGAATGTCTTAGCTGAAGGCAAGCGTGATGAGTATATTAACAACGACAAAGAAACGCCGGCGTTTGATGTTTTCTACCGCGAAGGCTTTATTCCCTCATACTCGTTCCCCAAAAATGTTGTACGGTTTTTCGTTGAGAAAGAATCTGAACGTGGTAAAAACGCTCCTCGGGATATTCAATATGCGCCAGAGCGAGATATTGCGGTAGCTCTTAGTGAATACGCACCCGGTCGCTTTGTTACGATAGACAAAAAAATATTTAAGAGCGGCGGCATTTACGCCAATCCTCGACCGAGGGGTTTTGAAACGAACCAAGCCGAGTTCTATTTCAAGAACAATGACTATTATAAAGATATCTACATCTGTTCCGATTGCAACTGGTTTGGCTTGAAGCAAGAGGATTCTCCCGGCATGGTTTGTCCGTATTGCGGCGCAGCCATAGTTCGGAATAAGATGTTGCGTCCTTGGGGATTTTCTCCTGTCAAAGGTGATGAAGTAAAGTTCGAAGACGAGGATGAACAATACACCTATGCTGAGGCTCCATATTATTCCTATGTACCCGAAGACACAAGGATGGATAATTACGGGCGGAGCAATATCCGTTTTGCTAATCTTCCTGACAGAAAAGTATTGACTGTTAATATGGGAAAAAGTAAAAACGGCTTCAACGTCTGCAAAAAGTGCGGTGGCGCAGAGGTCGCAGATGCGAACCCCAACGGGACATTTTCTTTCTCGCAACCATACCACGATAACCACCCTTTGTGCCGTCACGATGGTACTGTAGCTACCAATATCTTTCTGGGGTATGAATTCTTGACGGATATGTTCATGTTGGACATATCCTACCATTCCGCGAAACTTGTGGGCAACAGCAATGCGGAAGAGAAAAGCATACTTCGGGCGGCTGTAACGACCTTGCACGAAGCACTAAAGAAGGCTGTTTCGCTTGTTCTTGACATTGATTACAATGAAATCAGCGGGGGCTGGCGTCCGAGAATCAAGAGCGACGGGAACTCACATATTGAAATGTTCTTTTACGACAATCTCACCAGCGGTGCAGGCTATTCGTCTCTGATTGGCTCGATTCTTGACAAAGTGCTTGATAGGGCAAGAAAGATTCTTTCAGAGTGTGAATGTTCACGTTCCTGCAAGAACTGTCTGGACAATTACTGGAATCAGAGGAACCATCAATTATTCGACAGACATTTAGGTCTGCAACTACTCAACTATGCTGAATTGGGGCAGTTGCCTGACGAATATGATGTCAACGGGCAGAAAGCGTTGCTTGTTCCGTTGAGAAAACTAATATCAGAAGATAAGGATACGCCTCAGCCTAATCCTCCTATTGCTTTCGAGGTTGTTCCTGCTCTTCTGAAGAAACCTGAGAACACAAGCACGAGGATGTTCCTTAATCCTTATGATTTGTCGGATTGGCTGCCCAACGCCTTTATGACATACAGAAACTTAATAAGCGAGAGGTAGAAAATGGCTAAGTCACTTTCGCCGCTTCGCTATCCGGGCGGCAAATCAAAAATCTATGGCAAGGTAAAAAACCTTATTGAAGCCAACACACTGGGCGACAGAACCTACGTAGAGCCTTTTGCGGGGGGATTCGGTATAGGGATTGGTTTGTTGTGTGACGACATCGTACAGTCGGCCGTTATTAACGATTTTGACTCGCACATTTACCACTTTTGGTACTCTGTACTTCATCACACAGAAGACCTGCTCAAAAGGATTACGGATACTCCTATAACCTTAGAGGAGCGGGAAAAGCAGAAAGCGGTTTATAGGGATAGCTCTGCCGATGAGGTGAGCGACGGTTTTGCAACGCTGTTTCTGAACCGCGTGAACTTTTCCGGCGTTATCAAGGGCGGACCCATAGGTGGGCTATCTCAGAACGGTGCATATAAGATTGATTGCCGCTTCAATAAGAGTGAGATAGTTAAGAAAATCGAACGGATTGCTCTGCTTAAAAACCGTATTGAACTATACAACTGCGACGCAAGTGAGCTTATCACCGTTCGCTTGCAGGACACGATTTGCACATCGTTTTTCAACATAGACCCGCCGTATGTTAAGAAAGGACGGCAACTCTATGCCAATTACTTTAAGGAAGAAGACCATAGAAGCCTTGAAAGAATCATAACCGAACACTTAGGTGAAACCCGATGGATTGTGACATACGATGATTGCGACTTGATTCGAGACATCTATAAACAGTACCATATGACAGAGTACGGTATTCAGCATAACGCAGGCGGCAGTGTTAGGGGAAAAGAAATTGTTATTACGAACATACCTGAAGGTTCATTTGCTTGGTAAGGAGGGGGTGCTGTTATGCTTGGAGCAATTATCGGCGACATTGTAGGGTCGCATTTCGAATTCAACAACCACAGGAGCAAGGACTTTGAACTGTTAGCCGAAGGTTGCTTTGCCACCGACGACAGCATAATGACCCTTGCCGTTGCCAAGGCAATTATGGAAGCGACGAAATCCAAAGAGCCGACCGCTCGCGGTTATGACCACAACTACCACGCCCTGCTTTCCGACCTAACCGTCAAGTATATGCAGAAAATCGGGCGCAAGTATCCGAACTGCAGATTCGGCGGTATGTTCTATCGGTGAGTGTTCAGCGAAGACCCCGAACCCTATAACAGTTTCGGCAACGGTGCGGCAATGCGGGTAAGTCCTGCCGGATTTGCCGTTCACTCCGAATGGGAAGCGGAAGAACTCGCGGAAACGATGACCGCCGTTAAGTTAAGTGGTTATGCTCTGGTAACTGCCAGTTAGAGGAAACCACACGGGCGAAGTTATACGTTGCTATTACTCAGGCATTTTTTAGTGTAGGTATTGTTGTCGAAGGCAATTTTAATAAAACCGTCCCGGGAAAACACTATGGGCGAGTTAAAGGAGAGAGGCGCTATCCTTTGCGGGAGAACGCCCCTCTCTTCCTTTTTCCGTATCGGTTTGGGGTATGGTTCAATAAGTTTCCCTATTAAACACGTCCTTTTGCAGGGCGTGTTTTGTTATGTGCTGCTTCTTTTTATTGCGGGCTGGTCAATAGTGGTTACACTGATGTTCAACCATAAATATTCCTTAAAGCCTTGATTTTACTGGATTTGTTCTCAAAAAATGCCATTTGTAGTGTAGATTTTTAGATGTGATTAAAGTCTTTATTTTCAATGCTTTGGGGTCTGGAAAAAAATGTTGGTTGAAAATCAGTTGAAAATCAGCTTACACATCTCATAGGAATAATATTAAAGGGAGTAGATGTAAGCTACTCCCTTTTGCAGTCCTTATTAACTTACTTTGCTTTCAATTCTCAACTTGTCCGCCACCATGGCGATAAATTCGCTGTTGGTGGGTTTGCCCCGCTCCAGGTTGATGGTGTAACCAAAGAATTTGGTCATCATTTCAACATTACCGCGATCCCAGGCCAGTTCAATGGCATGTCGGATGGCCCTTTCCACCCGGCTGGGAGTGGTTTGATATTTTTGGGCAATCATGGGATAAAGTTCTTTGGTGACGGCACCCAGCAGATTCACCTCATTGATCACGCAAAGAATTGCTTCTCTCAAGTAATGATACCCTTTGATGTGAGCAGGAACTCCCATTTCGTGTATGATGTTGGTAACTGCAACATCTAAATTACGAGGTTTGGAGGTGGAAATATATTGGGAGACGGCCACCCCGTCCGCCAGTTGGCGCATGCGGGTTGCCAGGACAGAAAAGTCAAAGGGTTTTAAAATATAATAGTCTGCCCCCAGTTCTACGGCACGGGCCGTAATACTTTCCTGACCAAAGGCCGTCAGCATAATGACCTTGGGTTTATGGCCCACCGCACCGGTTGATATTTTTTCCAGCACCCCGATTCCATCCAGGTGAGGCATAATAATATCAAGCACCATAACATCCGGAACCTGCTGGTTGATGATTTCCAAGGCTTCCAAACCATTGTTGGCTATACCTACTAGCATAAAATCATCCTGCTGATTGATAAATTCTTTTAGTAATTCGCAGAATTCTCTGTTATCATCGGCGATTAACACCTTGATAGCCTTTCTAATCATATGTAAGACCCCGCCTCCTATTTTTTCTCTATTTTTTCCATAAAATGGAAACTGTTTTTGATGTTTTAAAGCATTCGACAGGCGGGGTTTAAACTCCTTCTTAAAAAAGGAAAAATTACCAAAAGCTTATATTTATTCAATTCGACAGATATTTTACTAAAAATCCAGTTCTAGATTAATTTAGCAGGCTATATTTGTCATAGCGCCAAATTCTGCGTAATTTCTTTCACTCACATGTTTGGGGAGAACTCCGGAATCATAGAGCATCCACTCTGCAAGCACACCATACCCTCTGGACGGATCATTAATAAATACATGCGTAACCGCACCCACCAACTTTCCATCTTGGATAATCGGGCTTCCTGACATACCCTGAATGATTCCCCCTGTTTTTTGTAATAATCTCTGGTCGACAATCTTTATAATCATTCCCTTTCCCTCAGTGCTGTGGGGATTTACCTGCTCGATTTGTATTTTAAACTTTTCAATCTTATCTCCTTTCAAAACTGTATAAATCTCGGCAGGGCCTTCTTTAACTTCACCGGCCATTGCCACAGGAACGGTTCCATTTCCATAAATATTTTTCGGTGCTTTGTTTAATTTCCCAAAAATCCCGCAATTTGTGTTTTTCGTGATAGTACCGGAAATATCATTTTCCCCTCGAAATACACCCATTTTTTCGCCGGGCTGGCCCTTTCTCCCTATTCTTATTCCTTCAATGCGGGCGGCGACAATTTTTCCCCTGTCCAAATTAATGGGTTGGCAGGTGTCTATATCACTGATAATGTGTCCCAAAGCCCCGTAGGATTTTGTCTGGGGGTCAAAAAAAGTCATGGTGCCCACACCGGCAGTACTGTCCCGGACAAATAAACCGATCCGGTAACGTTTCGTTTCGTTGCAGTAAATTGGTTTTATCCTGGTTTTGTAAATTTCTTTAGAATGCCTGTCTCTTAGTTCCATATCCAGTGATTTTCCGTCTTGCCCCAATTTGTTTATTATGTCCCTGACCTGGCTCTCTGTCTCTACTTTTTGCCCGTTGACTTTGATCAGCACATCCCCCAGTTCCACTCCAGCTTCCGCTGCCGGGTTGTGTCTGATGCCTTTTTCATCTACAATGGCGGATCTGCCCACCACCATCACTCCTTCGGATTCCACCATCACTCCGATGGCCTGCCCGCCTGGAATGACTCTTATTTCAGGCACTACACTGACCGTCATATGTCTAACCGGAATTAAGCCAAATAATTTTACTTGTACTTCCAATTGGCCCGGGTTTGCCGCCACCGGTGTGGTGCTTCCCAGATAAAATGTTGTAGGTTTTACTCCATTAATGGTAAACTCAAAATTATCCGCCAAGAATTTGGGTAAGTTAAGATCAAAATCCAATTTCTCTCCCACAGAAACTCTCTGATGTAAAGGTAATTCTTTTAACGTTTGGAACGGTAGCTGTAAACAAAGGCCCAAGAATATGACCGCCAAAAAAAGCAGTGGCGTTTTCTTTTTCCGGTAGTCCAAGTACAGCCCCCCTTTTATTTAATAAAGATTTTTTAAAATCACCTCCTAAATGTAATTAGAAACATAAAAACCAAGCAATACGGCAAAATTTAAATTAAGTCTCAGTAATCTTAAGATAACCTTATAAAAATGCTTTTACTCATGTTATTTCTGCCTGAAAATGCCGGATTCAGTTGTTCTGCTTGTTGAGAACCAATTTGTAAGTTTTGTTTACTTTGCCGTTTTCATTTTTTTAGAAAATTTTGCTTTCCGCAATCCGGTGTTCTTCGCTGATTCTAAAAAAGCCGCCAAAACAAAAACGACTGTTACCGGTATACAGTCGTTTTAAAAAAATTTTTTATTTTTGATTTTTATAAACAGCAGACATTCTGATCATTTGCAGAGCATGATCTTTTACCGCGCCGGTGATTTCCCGACCGGCCAGCATCCTGGCCAGTTCCTCTACCCTGCCTGCCTGGTCTAAAGGTTCCACCGATGTTTGAGCGTGTCCGTCCACTACTTTTTTACTGATTAAATAGTGAGTGTCAGCAAAACATGCCACCTGGGCCCCGTGGGTTACACAAATGACCTGCCGATGCCGTCCCACCTGGGCCAACTTTTCTCCGATGGCCTGCAGGGCCTTGCCACCTACGCCGGTATCAATTTCGTCAAAAATCAAGGTGGGAACCTCATCAACACCGGACAAAAGCACTTTGAGCGCCAGCATGATCCTCGAAAGTTCCCCGCCCGAGGCGATCTTCTGCAGCGGTCGCAACGGTTCTCCCGGGTTGGGCGCAATCAGGAATTCGATATCCTCCATTCCCAGGTCGGAAATCTCTTCCCTGGGGGTCAGGCTTACCCTGAAATCAATACCGCCCATTTCCAGGTACCTCAACTCCCTGGCAGCATTTTCTTCTAACTGTTTGGCCGCCTTCTGGCGAAGTATGGTGAGAATCTTTGCCTGCCGGTGCCATTCTTTCTCCAGGGTTTTGATGGTTTCCTTTAATTCCTCTGCTTTTTCTGTACGATTGCTCAAGGTGTTCAGTTCCGCCAGGGCAGCCTCTTTGTACGCCAGTATCTCCCTAACGGTGGAGCCGTATTTGTATTTCAGTTGCTTAATTAAAGAAAGACGGTGTTCAATTTGATCAAGCCGCTCAGGATTGTACTCCACGTTGTCCCGGTAGGAAGAAACTTCTCTGGCCGCATCCTCGATCTGGTAAAGGGCGTTTTCCAACATCTCCAGCAACCCTGTAAGATTGCTGTCTATCTCCGCCAGTTCCCTGAGGGATGTCAGGGCCTTTCCCAGTCCCTCAATTGCCGGCGTTGCACCGGCCTCGCCCCCGTAAAGTTGATCATAGATTTCCCCGGCCAGACGGGAAATCTTCTCAGAATTCATCAGCAGACGCCGCTCGTTCAGGAGTTCGTCTTCCTCATCCTCCGCCAATTGAGCTTTGGTGATTTCCTGCATCTGAAAAGAAAGCATATCAATGCGCCGGGCCAGTTCCCGGGCATTGGACTCCAGATCTTTTAACTGGGAGCAGGTGTCTCTCCAGCGGATATAGATTTCTTTCACTTTTCCGGCCTGCTCCAACAATTCAGATCCACCCAGCCTGTCCACCAACCAGCGGTGTTTGTCCTGATCAAGCAGCGTTTGCTGCTCATGCTGGCCCAGCATATCCAGTAAGCCGCTGCCCATGTCCCGGTAAAGGCCAAGGTTTGCCGGGCGCCCGTTAATGCGGCAGACATTTTTGCCGCTGCGGCTTAGCTCCCTGGCCAGAACCAACAGACCGTCTTCTTCGCAGTCCACGCCCAGTTCTTCCATTCGTTTTTTTATCCAGGACAGCCGTGAAACATCAAAGGTGGCCTGAACGGTGGCCTTTTCCCTGCCGGAGCGGATAAAGTCCGCTGAAGCCCGGCTTCCCAGGGCCACCTGCAAGGCGTCGATCAGCATGGATTTACCAGCACCGGTTTCCCCGGTGACAATGGTCAGGCCTTTGTCAAAGTTCACCTCTACATCGTCGATCAGGGCAAAATTTTTTACATATAACGAGTGGAGCACAGGCTTACCCCCTTGCCAATTCCAGGAATCGCTGCACAACCTGTGGCGTGGCCTCTTTGGGTTTAATAATAATCAGAATGGTATCATCCCCGGCCACGGTGCCGATAATCTCCGGCCAGTGGGCGTGGTCAATGGCGGATGCCATACCCTGGGCTTCCCCGGGCGGTGTTTTAATAATGATCAAGTTTTCACTGGAATTGATGTCGCTCAAGGACAAGCGGACCAGACGTCTTAGCCTGTCCTCATTGCCACGGCGCATCATGGGTTCGTCCGGAGAGGCGTAGTAAGAGGTGTTGTGTTCGCCAGGTATTTTGATCAGGCTTAGTTCCTTAATGTCCCTGGACACGGTGGCCTGGGTTACCTCAAACCCCTCGGCCCGCAGTGCCGCCGCCAATTCTTCCTGGGTCTCAATGGTTCTGTCGCGGACTAATTCCAATATTTTTGCCTGGCGTTGTGTCTTCACGCTTCATCCCTCGCCTTCTCTATCAAAAGTACTCCCGGTGCTGAGGGTGGCCGGTTGAGAAAATTTATTTTTAAAACCTTGTATATAAGAGAGTCCAATTGAGAAGCCACTGCCTCCACGGCCTCCTTTTCTTCCTGTCCCCCGGGGTGACCCGGGTAGACAACAATTACCAGACGGCCGCCGCTGCTGAGCAGTTCCAGGGTATGCTTAATGGCAATCAGCGTGGTGCCGGGTTGGGTGATGATTTCATGATTGCCTCCGGGCAGGTATCCTAAATTAAAGATGGCCCCCTGTATAGAATGATCGATATATTTTTTTATATTCTGGTGGCCGTCTTGAATTAATTTGACCCGCTCATCCAGCACGCCTTCCGATGCCAATCTCCGCCGTGTGTTTTCCAGAGCCTGCTCCTGCACATCAAAGGCATACACCCTCCCCTCAGGGCCTACCAGTTGGGCCAGCAGCAGGGTGTCATGCCCGTTTCCCATGGTCCCATCCACGGCACTGTGGCCCCTCTGTAATATTTCAGAGAGGAAATGGTGTCCCAGTTTCGCTGCCATAAACCAGTTAATCAAGACCACTCTGCCACTCCTTTAATTTCTCCCTTAGTACTTCGTAAAATGCGGTCTTCTGTATTTTAAGAAACCGGGCCTTCATCGGTGCTTTGTTCACCAGCACCCTGTCACCGGCCTTTAAGGGAAAACCGTATTGCCCGTCCAAATTTAACCGGACGTCATCCACACAAGGCAGCACCCGGATCTCAACCTCGCTGTCCGGGGAGATAACGAGAGGGCGGTTGGACAGAGAATGGGGGCTGATGGGGGTAATTAACATGACGTGGACATCCGGTGAGACAATGGGTCCACCTGCCGAGAGGGAATAGGCGGTGGAGCCGGTAGGGCTGGCAACAATCACCCCGTCAGCTGAAAATCCCCCCACAAACTCCCCATTCACTTTAATGTTCAGATGAACCATGCGGAAAGAGGCTCCCTTTGACACCACGGCATCATTTAAACACACAGAGTTGTCAATGATCTCGCCGTCCCGTATCACGGCAGCTTCTAGCATCATTCTCTCTTCTACAATATAATGGCCAGCAATTAAGGCTTGCATCTTTTCTCTGAGATCCGGAATATCGATTTCTGTCAAGAAGCCGAGGCGCCCCAGATTAACGCCGAAGATAGGAGTGCCGGTGGCGGCGGTTTGCCTGGCACAGTTCAGCAGGGTACCGTCCCCACCCCAAACCATGATACAGTCGCATTTTTCGGCTAACGTCCTGGTAGGCATTCCTTCTCCCTGGCGTCCTAACAACGCTGCGCTCTCCTCGTTAAATAAAACCTTTATGTTTTGTTCGGTCAGCCAGGAAACCACTCTTCTGACGTGGTCCGATATCTCACCTTTACTGCTGTTGACCACCAGTCCAATGGTGTTCAACTGAATGTTCCTCCTTTAATCAGAATTAAAGTCACTAGTACCCCGGCACAAAACGAGATGATATAGGGGACCGGGTTTAGACCCTTGGGGGAGGGGAACTTGATCTCAAACTCCATGTGATAGATTTTGTGATGATCCATGTCAAGCACCAGCACCCCGTCAGGGCGGTACACCAGAAAATATTCCAACAGCTGTCTTCGGTTTTCCGGCGCCGCCGGTTTCTGGGCCACTTCCCCGGTTTTTACGTCCACTACATAAACTTTTTTCCTTTTCTGTACGATCAAATCAGCCTGGATATGGCTTTTATGCGGTTTCCCGTTTATTTTGGTCACAATGGGAACCCGCTCCTGCACCGCCAGGACGGTGTAGCCCTCCGACTCAAGAAACTTTCTGGCCGCAGCTTCCGCCTTTCCCGCCTTCAAAACCCGGCGCCTGGCGGCGTAGGATTGTCCTATTCTAATGATATTATAAAGTAAAATTGCGCCAATGATAATGCCTACGATGAGAAGGTCACTGGGGAGCAAGAAATCACCTCCCTTAGGCTAAAGGGTATTCCTTTGGGGTCAAGTTGTTAGACTTTAAGGCATTCCTTCAGGGTCCTGTTTTTTAACCTGCTAGACCAACAAAGAAATACCCTTAAGTCTAAATACAGGACCCCAAAGAAAAGCTAACAAGGCTAGACCCCAAAAATTATCCAAGAGTCGAGTGCGCTTTTGCCACAACTTCGTTAAAATCCGGCGCTGCCCCTTGGCCGGGATGCCCTTTTAAAAAGTACAGCAGGTATTCGATATTTCCTTCAGGGCCGCGTACCGGGGAGAAATCCAGGCCACTCACCTGCCAGCCAAGACTGTGGACGACGGTTAAAATTTTATTAATAACATCTACGTGGACTTCCGGCTCCCGAACTACACCCTTTTTGCCTACCCGTTCCCTGCCGGCTTCAAACTGGGGTTTAATCAGGGCCACCCCTTCGGCTACTGGCTGTGTGAGGAGATCCACCCGGGGCAGGACCAGAGACAAGGAAATAAAGGAAACATCAATGGTGGCAAAGGAGGGGGCTTCTGTCAGCGTCCCGGGCTCCAAATGCCGAATGTTTGTCCGCTCCAGGGAAACCACCCGGGGATCGGAGCGGAGTTTCCAGGCCAACTGTCCGTAGCCCACATCAACGGCATAAACCAGCCTGGCCCCCTTTTGCAGCGCGCAATCCGTAAAGCCCCCGGTGGAGGCCCCGATGTCAATGACAACCCGGTCCTTTAAATCGATATGAAACGCTTGGATAGCTTTTTCCAGCTTCAGCCCTCCCCGGCTCACATAGGGGAGCGGGTTTCCCTGCACCTGCACATCGGATTCCGCTTTTACCGGGTGGCCTGGTTTATCCACCCTGGTCCCATCAACAAAAACAAGCCCGGCCATCACCGCGGCACGGGCCTTCTCCCGGCTGGGGAAAAAACCATTGTTTACAAGATAAATATCCAATCGTTCTTTGGTAACAGCCAATTGAATTGCCTCCAAAAGGTTGTGGTATAAACCCTGGCTTTTACATTATCTTTTAGCACTTAGATGTCTGTGTCTTAGCCTAACGGGTCTTTTCTTTAGGGTCTTGTATTTAGACTAATGGGCTTTTCTCTGGGCTCCTGTATTCAGACTTATAGATATTTCTTTATGGTCCTGTTATAAAAGCTCTAACTAGCAACAGGACCATAAAGAACTTCCCCATAATCTAACAACTAGACCCCAAAGGAATACACTTAAGCCTAGTTTCTTTTCCCGCGGACGGCCTTTAGTTTACGGCATTTCTTAAATTCAAATTCCTTTGACAGTACGGTTTCAATGATGCCTTCGGCGGTCAGCCCGTAATTGGCCCTGAGGATATTTTGCTTGCCATGCTCCACAAATTCATCCGGAATGCCGATGCGCTTCACTTTCACATCGGTCAGCCCGGCTGCCTCGAACAGCTCCAGCACCGCACTGCCAAAGCCGCCCATAAGAACATGCTCTTCGATGGTGACAACATTTTTTGTCCTGCGGGCATAATCCAAGATCAGTTCTTCATCCAGCGGTTTCACATAGCGGGCGTTGATGACCGCAGCTTCAATCCCCTGGGCGCTGAGACTTTGCGTGGCTTTTAGCGTTTCCCGCACCATGTTGCCGGTGGCAATGAGCAGAACGTCGCTGCCTTCTCGCAGGATTTCGCCTTTTCCGATAGGCAGGCGCTGCAATTCTTCATCCATCGGCACCCCTTCACCGTTCCCCCGAGGATATCTTACCGCCACCGGTCCGCTGTGGTAGACAGCGGTTTTCAGCATATGCTGCAGTTCATTTTCATCCTTAGGCGCCATAATAACCATGTTCGGTATGTTGCGTAAATACGCGATGTCAAACACCCCGTGGTGCGTGGGACCGTCATCGCCTACCAAACCGCCCCTGTCCAGGGCAAAGGTTACCGGCAGGTTTTGCAGGCACACATCATGCAGCACCTGATCATAGGCGCGCTGCAAAAAGGTTGAATAAATGGCAGCCACAGGCCGGTAGCCTGTCATGGCCATGCCTGCCGCCATGGTAACGGCATGCTGTTCCGCGATCCCCACATCAAAATAGCGTTTGGGAAATTCTCTGGCAAAGCTGTTTAACCCCGTACCGTCGGGCATGGCAGCGGTAATGCCGATAATCTTATCATCTTCTTGAGCCAGTTTCACCAGCGTTTTGCCGAATACTTCGGTATAGCTGGGTGCCCCGCCGCCGGATTTTTTCACGGTCCCTGTGGCCACATCAAAGGGACCCACGCCATGGAACCGGTCGGGGTTTTCTTCAGCGGGTTGATATCCTCTGCCCTTCTGCGTTAGCACATGGACTAAAACCGGCCCGCTGACAGTCTTGGCTTGCTGGAGCATGGTCATCATCGCCTTGATGTCATGGCCGTCCACCGGTCCCAGATAGGTGAAGCCCAGTTCCTCAAACAGCATCCCGGGCACCACCAAATACTTAAAACTGTCCTTCAGCCGGTCCACGACTTTCAGGAGCTTGCTCCCGTGGGGGAGTTTTTGCAAAAGCTCGGCAATCTCATCTTTACCCTTTGAATACATAGGGTCGGTTCTTAGCCTGCTTAAGTAGCCGGACAAAGCCCCCACGTTGGGAGCAATGGACATTTCGTTATCATTTAAAACAACAATCAGATTGGTTTTTAAATGACCTGCATGGTTCATGGCCTCAAAGGCCATGCCACCGGTCAAGGAGCCATCGCCGATAACAGCCACCACGGAATGCGGGTCTCCCTTTAAATCCCTGGCCAATGCCATACCCAGGGCGGCAGAAATGGATGTGCTGCTGTGCCCGGTGGCGAAGGCATCATGGATGCTTTCCTCGGGTTTGGGAAACCCGCTGATGCCGCCGTATTGTCGCAGGGTGGCAAACTGGACCTGGCGGCCGGTCAGCAGCTTGTGCACATAACTCTGGTGACCCACGTCCCAGATAATCCGGTCCACCGCAGAGTTAAAAACCCGATGCAGGGCCAGGGTAAGTTCTACCACTCCCAGGTTGGGAGCCAGGTGACCGCCGGTCTCCGCCACGGTCTGAATAATGGTGTCTCGGATTTCATCGGCTAAACTTTTTAGTTGTTTAAGACTTAAGTTCTGTATGTCCTGAGGACTGTAAATGGTTTTTAATAATGAGGTCAAACCTTGTCCACCTTCTTTTTAAGACCTGGAACGATTCTTTTTTCCCAGGTTTTTACCAGTAAGTTTCTCCCAATAAGCCAAAACCTTACCTACCAAGAATATTACATCATTTGCCCTGGAGAGCGCTAGTGTTTTTCCTAATGCTTTGCCGGAAATCGTCAGGGAGGCAATCAGCGCCGTCATGATGATATTGGCCCAAAAGGCATCCGTGCCCGGGTTGTTACTAACTATTTTAACCACAATTGAGATCCCTAAAGCACCGCTCACTGTACCGACGATATCGCCAATGACATCGTTGCATATATTGGCAACCTTACCGGCATTGCGTAACAAAAAAACACCTTCCTTCGCCCCGCGTACACGTTTGGCCGCTTTGGCATGAAAAGGTGCCTCCTGGGCAGCGGTAACCGCTGTTCCGATAATATCGGCAAAGATACCAATAAGTATAATAGTAAGCAAACCTGACAAGGATATAAGTACGCTTTGTACGATCCTGGTCATGGTTTCAGACAGGAGAGAGAAAATAACCGCCAAAAGGAAAGATCCAATGGAAACCAAAAGCAGGTAGCGACTCGAAACATTGGATTTATGATTACCCAAAAAGTTCACCTCATGTGAGTATGTAAAATTTAATAAGTGGTAGCAGATCAGGTAAATGTTGTGGCTTAGGTCCAGCAGGTTTTCCCATAGCGGTACCGGCTGTCGCCAAACCGGCGGTTTCCCATTAAACCCTATCTGAGGCGTCGCCGCTCTCAGGACTAGATTACCACTTAGTCCACACTTTAATCCCTGATCTACCCCGGCGTGGTGCCGGACAGCCTAGGAGTTTTCCTCGACAGCATCAATCTTTCTTAGACTCTTTTGCAGCAAAGGTTTCATCCCACAACAGCAGATTACGGGCCCGTATTCTGCCGCTGTACCAGAGGAATCCACCAGTGCCACTTCAAGTCAGGCTACACTGCACGCAGCTTCCTACCACATGCAGGTTAACAACCAAGCCATAGTTCGCCGTTTCCGACTCCCCACGCACTTGGGTCTCCACGGGGACGGGGTCGATGCCCACATGCCGTTGCAGGTCGCCCCATCCCCTTAACTCCCAGTACCAGCCCCCAACTGGGCGTCAAAAGCCAGCACCAGGAACTTCATCGATGTGCCCTTGACGGATTTTTAGGCCCGCCTTCGGAAAGGTGATGCTGACTAGGATACTGCATCACTTATTTTTAAGTATGTCTATTGCACGCTTTAAATTATAACATGCTTAAAACCTCTGCCTCAAATGCCCCTACGAACTAAACAAGACCAGCCGGTAGAATGGCAGGAGGTTTTTATCACGAAAACTCTTTTAATCATATACGCTATCGCTCTGGCTTGCGATAGCGATCTTTTTAATGATCTCTATTGATAATAAAATGCATCATCGACCGTAAAAATTCCGCTTCTGCATCAAAAATTTTCAGCGCATCAACGGCTTCCCGGGCAGCCGTGGCGGCCATTTCCCTGGCTTTTTCCAAGCCGTAAAGAGACGGGTAGGTGACTTTTTGATTTTTTACGTCACTGCCCACCGGCTTGCCGATTTTTACCTCGTCTCCCTCAATGTCCAATAAATCATCTTTAATTTGAAAGGCTAAACCCATTTGCTCCGCATAGGTGGTCAGCGCCTCCAGTTGATTGCCGGCAGCTCCCCCGAGAATGGCTCCCGACCTAACGGCTGCTCTAAAAAGGGCACCTGTTTTATGACGGTGGATGTATTCCAGCACCTCGGCCTCAATGTGCTGGTTTTCGGAAAGGATGTCCACCACCTGGCCGCCGATTAGGCCGCGGGATCCTGCAGCCTGCGCGATTTCCAGAGTGACTCGGTTTACAGCCTCCGCGGGGTTGCTTTCCCCACACCGGGCAATCAGCTCAAAGGCCAGGGTCAGCAGCGCATCTCCTGCCAAAATGGCCATGGCTTCGCCGTACACCCTGTGGTTGGTGGGACGTCCCCGGCGAAAATCATCGTTATCCATGGCCGGCAGATCATCATGGACCAGGGAGTAGGCATGGATCAGTTCCAGGGCACAGGCCACCGGCATCACTTTGTCTGTGCTGCCCCCCACAGCCTTTGCCGCTGCCAATACCAGGATCGGCCGCAGCCTCTTGCCTCCCGCAAAAACACTGTAGCGCATGGCGTCGTGTATCGTGGCAGGATAGGCACCCGCCGGCGGGAGGTACTCCTGGAGAGCCTCGTCCACTTGCTGGGACCAATGTTTTAGTTCCTCCATAAAAGGCACTAGCGATTCCCTCCCTGACAAAGTGAAGGCGCTTCTTTCAATTCACCGTCTGCCATAAGCATGCTGATTTTTTGTTCCGCTTGTTCCAAACAACCGTTGCAGTATTTAGACAGAGTGATTCCTTCCGCAAACAATTCCAGCGCCCGGTCCAAAGGGAGTTGGTTTGATTCCAATTCCTTGACCACTTCCTCCAATCTTGCCAGGGCCTGTTCAAAGGTAAGTTTTTCAGCCTCCATGTACATCCCTCACTATTCTTTCATACGGCCCCGAACGCTTGTCAGGGTACTCCTGGAGATTTCCTCCGCCTCCAGGATCAGTTGTTCTTTTTCCGCAATGATGTTCTTAACTTTTTCCAGATCATTTATGTAAGCAAGGTTAGCGTCCACCATCATCAACGCCCCCTTCAGAGCCGCTTCCAGCAGGTGAGCCCCTACGCCCACATCGCTGATGGCCAACTTGGCGCCGATGGCGGCCAGTGAATTGGCGGCTTTTAGGCCCGACAGGCAGGTCCCGGCGATCTCCAGGGGAACTCCGGCAGACAGCAGGGCGGCCTGCTGCTTTTTTTCCTCCCGCAGGGCCTTTTCTTCCGGGGTGTTTCTGGGCATGGCCAGCGCCTCCATGAAGCCGTGAAAGGCATCCATATCCCTTTGGGCCAGGGACTTCAATGTTTCTATATTCCTGTCCAGCGTGGTAATTAACCCGCTGATTTCCGTTTCCACATCTTTGTATTTTTCTTTCCCCAATGTAATGCGGGCCACCATGCTCAGCATGCCCGTGCCAAGGCAGCCGGTCATGGCAGAAACACCGCCGCCGCCCGGTTCCGGGGCAGGCGAAGCGGCTTTTTGGAATAATTCTTCCACCGACCAGTTTAAATAACCTAACATAATTGTTCAGCTTCCTCCCATTCCCTGGACTTCTCCTGCAGGTCAATACCTTTCACTAAGTTTTTCAGCATCAAAACGGTGGTTAAACTTCCCACGCCACCGGGAACCGGAGTGATAGCACCTGCCACTTCTTTTACCCGGTCAAAATCGACGTCCCCGGTGATCTGTCCGTCCACTTCGCTGATACCGGCATCCACCACCACCGCTCCGGGTTTCACCATATCCGCTGTAATTAAACCGGGCTTACCCACCGCCGAAACAAGGATATCCGCCTGCCGGGTAAAGCCGGCCAAATCGGTTGTCCGGGTGTGGCATACCGTGACGGTGGCGTTTTCGGCCAGGGCCATAAACACCAGAGGTTTTCCCACCGTCTCTCCCCGGCCTACGATCACCATGTGTTTGCCCGCCAGGGAGATGCCGGAACGTTTCATGATCTCCAGGCAGCTCATGGGCGTGGCGGGCTGCAGGCACACGCCGCCGCTAATTAAGTGCCCCCGGTTAAAGGGATGTAAGCCATCCACATCTTTCAGCGGGGAAACCGTTTCCATAACCCGCTGCTTGTTGACATGGGGAGGTAGGGGCATCATCAGTAAAATTCCGTGCACGGAATGATCGTTGTTAAGATCCTCTATTTTTAGCTTTACATAAAGTTCGCTGGCATTGGCCGGCAGCTGATGCAGTTCGAAAAGAACACCGGCATTGCCGCTGACCTTTTCCAGGAACTTGGCATAGGCCACCGAGGCAGGATCTTCTCCCACCAGGAGCACCGAGAGCTTGGCTTCCGTTCCCTTTTCTTTCAGCAACGTTATCTCTTGATTTAATTCTTCCCGGAGGATCGCCGCCACTTTTTTGCCATCCAATATTTGTGTCATGATGTCTCCTTCCTCGATGTTCGAGATTCTATTCAAAGTTCGATTTCTGTTTACGTTAAATTTCCACCGATTCGAACTTTATATTTTTATCCTCGACCGTTGATTCGACGGTGCAATGAATCTTTCCTTTATTTAGCAGTACATGAACAGTCTGTCCTGTTTCCAAGCTGCCAGCATCGGTTACCACTTTTCCTTCGCTTGTGGTGCAAATGCTGTAGCCTCTGGCCATGGTGGCCAGGGGGCTCAGGATATGTAATTTTCCGGCCAGGCCGGCCAACAACGCTGTTTTATCTGCCAGAAAGAGTTTCCCGGCCCGCTGCAGATTGGTGGTGAGCATATCCACAGTCTGCTGCCGGTTGCCGGTGATCAGGTAAGGTCGCTGCAGCGGTTGGCTGGTGGTACAATTTTTTACTCTCTGCCGGACCCGTTCCATGCCGTTGGTAATGCCTTTGGTAAGCCTCTGTTCCATGCTTTGCAGGTAACGTGCCATTTCCCGGCAGTCGGGCACCACTAGTTCCGCCGCCGCCGATGGGGTGGGAGCACGCAAATCAGCCACCATATCCGCAATGGTATAGTCCGTTTCATGACCCACCGCCGAAATAACCGGGATGCGGGAATTGGCAATGGCCAGTGCCACCTCTTCGGTATTGAAGGCCCATAATTCTTCCAGGGACCCGCCGCCCCGCCCCACAATTACGACATCGATGTCTTGCAAGCCGTTCATTTGGGCGATGGCCCGGGCGATGGACGCCGGCGCTCCCTCTCCCTGTACCAGAACCGGCGCCAGGATAATTTGCACCTTTGGCCAGCGCCGGCGGATAATGTTGAGCATGTCCTGCACCGCTGCCCCGGTAGGCGAGGTGATGATCCCCACCACCCTGGGAATTCTGGGGAGGGGACGTTTCCTGCCCGGGTCAAATAGGCCCCGGGCGGCCAACTTTTGCTTCAGCTGCTCAAAGGCAATATACAACGCCCCGATTCCCTCCGGTTCCATGCCCTCGGCATAGAGCTGGTAGCTGCCGTCCCGCTCATATACGGAGATGTAGCCGTGAATAACCACAGACATGCCGTTTTCCGGCCGAAACAAAAGCCCCCTGGCCCGGGAACGAAACATAACCACCTTGAGGCAGGCGTCCCGGTCCTTCAGAGTAAGGTAAATGTGCCCGGAGCTATGGTTTTTAAGGTTAGATATTTCCCCTTTTACCCAGGTGTTAGCCAGCAGGAAATCGTTTTCGATTTTATCTTTTATGTATTTGGTAAGCTCTGAAACGGAAAGGATTTTCATTCTGTAGTTCCTCTCAATTGGGGGTCTGGCCCCTTTAATATATAGACTTAAGGGTATTCCTTCTGGGTCTTGTTGTTAGACTTATATGCATTACTATCGGGTCTAGCCTTTTTAACATAAGTATTTTCATCATAATACCTAGTTTACTAAAAACTGGGCCCTTAAGGAATACCCTTAAGTCTAACAACAGGACCCAAAAGCATTTTTCTAAGACAAATAGCCCATAAATAAAAGTGTACCGCCCTGTGAAGGGGCGATACACCTTTTAGCTTACATTTATATTCGTTAGTTTTTCTTCGGTCCCTTGGCCATTAAATAATCGTGAATGCTCTGGGCGGCAACCCGTCCGGCACCCATGGCCTTGATTACGGTGGCAGCCCCGGTTACCACATCGCCGCCGGCATAAACGCCTTCTTTGGATGTTTTGCCAAAGTCGTCGGCAACAATGTTGCCCCGCTTGTTGGTTTCCAAATCCGGTGTGGTTTTGGTAATCAGCGGGTTCGGTCCCTGGCCGATGGCCACGATGGTAACATCGACGGGAAGCACGAATTCGGAGCCCGGTATGGCCACCGGCTTCCGGCGGCCGGAGGCATCCGGTTCGCCCAGTTCCATCTTAATGCATTCCAGACCCGTCAGCCAGCCCTCTTCGTTGCCGATGTAGCGGGTGGGGTTGGTCAGGAAGAGGAACTTGACGCCTTCTTCTTCGGCATGCTCGATTTCTTCCAGACGGGCAGGCAGCTCGGCCCGGGAACGACGGTACACGATATAAACTTCTTCGGCGCCCAGGCGGAGGGCGGTACGGGCTGCGTCCATGGCTACGTTGCCGCCGCCCAGGACAGCCACCTTCTTGCCGACCTTAATCGGGGTATCGCACTCGGGGAAGCAGTAAGCTTTCATTAAATTGGAGCGAGTCAGGAACTCGTTGGCGGAATAAACCCCGTTGAAGTTCTCGCCGGGCAGGTTCATGAAGTAGGGTGTTCCTGCACCGGTGCCCAGGAAGACAGCGTCATATCCTTCTTCTTCAAACAGTTCATCCAGGGAGGCAATTTGCCCGACGATGGCGTTGGTTTCAATTTCCACGCCCATCTTTTTCAAGTTTTCAATTTCCTTTTGCACAATCCGCTTGGGCAAACGGAACTCGGGAATACCATACATGAGAACACCGCCGGGTGTGTGCAGCGCTTCAAAGATGGTTACGCTGTGGCCCCAGCGTGCCAGGTCGGCGGCACAGGCCAGACCGGCAGGACCGGAACCAACAATGGCCACTTTATAACCGGTGGGTTCTGCCTTTTCAATCTCTTCTTCTTTATTTACGATGTAGTCGCCCACAAAACGCTCCAGACGGCCAATGCCGACGGGCTCGTTTTTCTTGCCCACAACACAGAATTTTTCGCACTGGTGTTCCTGGGGGCATACCCGTCCGCAAACCGCGGGCAGAGCGTTGGTGCGTTTGATAACCTTGGCGGCTTCATCAAATTTTCTTTCTTTAACCAGAGCGATAAACTCCGGAATGTCTACACTAACAGGGCAGCCCTGCTTACAGAAAGGCTTTTTACAGTTAAGGCAGCGCTCGGCTTCGGCCACTGCTAATTCTTCGGTGTATCCCAGGGCCACTTCATCAAAGTTTTTTGCCCGTACCTGGGGGTCCTGATGGGGCATAGGATGCTTTTTCGGAATAATTTGTTTAGCCATGGCATTTACCTCCTCCACCACAGCCACAACCGCCCCGGTTCAGAGCGTGCTGTTCTTCGGATTTATACTTGCGGGAACGCATTAACTGTTCTTCAAAATCAACTAAATGACCATCGAATTCAGGGCCGTCTACACAGACGAACCGGGTTTCTCCTCCCACCGTTACCCGGCAGGCGCCGCACATGCCTGTGCCGTCCACCATAATGGAGTTCAAGCTGACCATGGTCTTGATTTCATATTCTTTGGTCAGGTTAGCAACCGCCCGCATCATGGGCAGGGGGCCAATGGCCATGACCAGATCGGGTTTTCCCGCACTTTCAATATATTCCCGCAGGACGTCAGTTACAAAGCCCTTGCGGACATAGGAACCGTCATCGGTGGTCACCAGCAGTTCGTGGCATGCGTCCTTCATACGCTCTTCCCAGAAAATCAGTTCTTTGTTACGAGCGCCCATGATGCCAACAACGTGGTTGCCTGCGGCCTTCATATCCCTGGCGATGGGGAAAACCGGAGCCACCCCGACACCCCCCGCAACCATAACTACTTTACCAAACCTTTCTACATGAGAAGGAACACCCAGGGGGCCCACGAAATCCTGCACGGCATCACCGGCATTCAGTTTGGCTAATTTTTTGGTGGAATAACCGGCCTCCGCAAATACAATGGTAATGGTCCCTGCTTCCCGGTTATAATCTGCAATGGTAAGGGGAATCCTTTCCCCGTTTTCGTCTACTCTCAGGATAACAAATTGCCCCGCTTTGGCTTTTTTGGCCACCTTGGGAGCAAGAATTTCATATTCATGGATGGCCGGCGCCAAAGTCTCTTTGGATATAATCTGATACATCCTGGTTTCCTCCTCTCTGAACATTTAGACTACAATGTATAGCATACCAAGTTTTTAAACGGGTATCTAATGTAAATAGTTTCTAGTCCTTCTCAATCAAGGCGGCTGTTTCTGCTTCCTCACCTTCGCTGTTAGGCAAGAACTTACCCAAAATGCCGTTTACGAACCTGCCGGAATCCGCTCCGCCAAAAATCTTGGCCAGTTCCACCGCTTCGTTCACCGACACGTTTGGGGGAATATCTTCCCGGAACTTCAATTCATAAAGGGCCAGCCGTATGATGTTGCGGTCAACGTTGGCCATGCGGCTTAACTGCCACTCTTTGCTAACCCTGCTGATCAGTGCGTCTATTTCATCTATGTGCTCCAGGGTGCCTTTAACTAATTGTCGTGCAAACTCCAATTCCTGGGGACCTGCTCCAAACTCCTCTGCAGTGTTTTTGATGGCAAAGTCCGGTTCGTTTTTTCCCACGTCAATTTGAAACAAAGCCTGCAGCGCAGTTTCCCTGGCCTGCCTTCTACCCAAGTTAGGACCTCCTCTAAAGTCATAGTTCTTCTGCCTCTAGTTTTACCCAGGATGCAGTGTTACAAAACATTCCCCAAGCTGTCACCAACGGTCCCGAAAAAGCCGGTCAAAGGCCCCCCGGAAATCGAAGTGTTCGTCCACCCCCTTGCCGATAAAATAACCAGCAGTGACACAAAAGGCCACAAAAACAGCCTTAAAAAAACCGTAGCTGACGGCAAACCAGCCAAACAACAGGCCAAGGATTACTCCCATGGCTTTGCCCTGGTGGTTTTCTAAAATTTCCTGCATAAATTTAATGAACATCTCACACCCTCCCTCCTGCGGGCCTACTCAACCCTGGGACGGTTGGTGGAAATATTGTCTACAATGATTTTAATGTCGTTGACGGTAATCCCTGTGGTCTGGGATATATACTCCTGGACCCGCTGCTGGATTTCCCGGCTCATTTCAGGAATGCTGATATCCGGGGCCACAACGGCCCTGATATGCAATCCCATTCCCCCGGTGGTCTGGATTACGCTGGGCCTTACATCCTTTACACCGGGAATTTGATAAACCACCTTTTTTACCAAATTCTCAATGGCTTGCAGCGAAATGCGTACTTGTCCCAGTTTATAGTCGTGCACAACCGCCCTGCCGGACTGGCGCCGGGTCAGGGATACCCATAGCAATCGCAGGCCGATCAACAGCAGCAGCCCGATAAAGACAGACAGGTACAACTGCAGGTCAAATACATAGGGGCTTTGCCAGAGGAAGTACAGGGGCTGCTGCCACCAGCCGGAAACAATGGACAGCAGCAGCGAACAAAACAGTGTCATTAACAATGTGTAAACAACAAGAAGGCCACGATCAAAGGGGCTCACAAATCCCCCTCCCTTTTTACTATAATACTATAACCGAACGATAAATAAAAGCATAATTTCCTATAATACTATGTTTGGTTTAAGTTATAAATATAAAATGCGGAACCAATAATATATTGGTTCCGATTTTAGATAGGACTATTTAAATTTGGGTTATCTTACACGGTTCGGTTCTTCTTCCTTGGTTTCCGGGTTGGCAAAGGCCACTCCCTGTACATGGACGTTCACTTCCACCACAGAGAGGCCGGTCATTCCTTCAATGGCGCGTTTTACATTCATTTGAATTTGGGATGCCACATCCGGAATCCGTACGCCAAATTCTACAATGACAAAGAGGTCAACAGCAGCTTCCTTTTCGCCAACCTCTACCTTGACGCCCTTGGACAGGTTCTTCCGTCCCAGCATTTCGGCAATGCCGCCGCCAATGCCGCCGCTCATGCCTGCCACACCGGGAACTTCGGTAGCCGCCATGCCGGCGATGACTCCTACCACATCATCGGAAATGCGGATACCGCCCAAACCCTCCTGGGGAGTCATAACCACTATATCCCGTTTATTGTCTGCCATGGTACACCTCCAAATGATCCATTCACTTCCATGTGCATTATAGCATATTTTGGTAAGGCACGGCAACTCGGGTTACTGCTCCGGCAAAATGCGTCTCTGAATAAAGTTGGTGTAGACTTCTCCCCGCCGGAAGAAGGCATTGTTAAGGACTTTCTTGTGGAAGGGGATGGTGGTGGGAATTCCCTCCACCACAAATTCATCCAAAGCCCTTTGCATTCTGCGAATGGCCTCTTCCCGGTCCCTGCCCCAGACTATTAATTTGCCAATCATCGAATCATAAAAGGGCGGAATGACATAGCCCGTAAAGGCAGCGCTGTCCACTCTTACGCCGAGGCCGCCGGGAGCATGATACAACCGGATGGTGCCGGGGTGGGGCATAAAATTTTTGTCCGGGTCTTCCGCATTAATGCGGCACTCAATGGCCCAACCGTCGATGCGAATGTCATTCTGGCCGTAGCCAAGGGGTTCTCCGGCAGCGATACGGATTTGCTCTTTAATCAAATCAATACCGGTAATCAGTTCGGTGACCGGGTGCTCCACCTGAATCCGGGTATTCATTTCAATAAAATAGAAGCGGTTATTCTTGTCCAGCAGAAATTCAACGGTTCCCGCATTGTAATACCCTACCGCTTTGGATGCTTTAATGGCCATTTCGCCCATTTTACGGCGCAGGGAAGGAGTTAGTGCCACCGAGGGAGCCTCTTCAATGACCTTCTGGTTGCGGCGCTGCACCGAGCAGTCCCGCTCTCCCAGATAAACCAGGTTCCCTTCTTTGTCCCCCAGCACTTGAATTTCTATGTGGCGGGGCTGCTCCACATATTTCTCCAAATAAACATCCCCGTTGCCGAAGGCGGCCTGGGCTTCGTTCCTGGCAGTGCTGATGGCCTTCAGCAAATCCTCTTCACTGTGGGCTACCCGCATGCCGCGTCCGCCGCCGCCGGCGGAAGCCTTGATTAAAACCGGGTAGCCAATTTCCCTGGCAATGGCAACGGCTTCTTCATCGTTCTTGACAGCCCCTTCAGAGCCGGGAACCACCGGCACACCGGCCTTGATCATGGTGCTACGGGCCAGGGCTTTGTTCCCCATGTACTCAATGGCATGGGCTGAAGGACCTATAAAGGTAATGCCACAGTCCTCGCAAATCATGGCAAAATTTGCATTTTCAGCCAAAAAACCGTAACCGGGGTGGATTGCATCCGCCCCAGATACTTCCGCTGCACTGATAATATTGGTAATGTTTAAATAACTCCTGCCCGAGGGAGCCGGCCCGATGCAGTAGGCTTCATCGGCCAGGCGAACAGGCAAACTGTCCCTGTCCGCCTCAGAGTAGACCATCACCGTCTTAATGCCTAACTCCTGGCAGGCACGGATGATTCTCAGGGCAATCTCACCCCGGTTGGCAATCAGTATTTTTTTAAACATGCGCTCTCCCTACTTCTTCTTTATCAAGAACAATTTCTGTCCGTACTCAACGGGCTGACCGTTTTCCACCAGGATTTCTACAACTTCACCGGCCACTTCCGCTTCGATTTCGTTCATTAGTTTCATGGCTTCAATAATGCACAGGGTCTGGCCCTGCTGCACAACGTCCCCGACCTTCACAAAGGGATCGGCATCCGGGGCCGGCGCCTGGTAAAAGGTTCCTACCATGGGTGCGGTAACGGGCACCAGGCCTTCGGCGGACTGGCCGGGCGTTGCCGCCGGAGCGGCTGGGGCAATGGGGGCCTCCTGAGTTTTCAGGGTCTCCGCAGCCGGGGTCTCCACCGCAGGCGCAGCAGCCGGCGCTGTTACAGAGGCAGACACCTTGCCACCCTTGCGGATGGACACTTTAACCCCGTCACTTTCCAGATCTATTTCAGTAATATCCGTTTGGTCCAGTACTTTAATCAGTTCTTTTAATTCGCTAAGGTTCACGTTTTTGGCCTCCTTGGTCCTCTTGGCGCCACTAGCGTCAGCGGGTGCTCCCGGCTTGATGGATGCGGCCTTCCGGTGGGGGCCTGTTTCTCCCCTTTTCCGGGCCTCAAAAAACTTCCGGGCCACCTGGGGGAACATGGCGTAGGTCAGCACATCCTCCTGGCTAATGGCCAAATCTTTAATTTCTTCCCTTAGTTTATCCAATTTTGGTTCCAGTAAGTCCGCAGGGCGGCAGGTGATGGGTTCCTTATCTCCCAGCACCTTACGGCTGATGGCCGGGTCAATGGTGGCCGGCGGTTGGCCGTAGTACCCCTGGACATACAGTTTTACTTCGCCGGGAATCAGCTTGTAACGCTGTCCGGTGAGCACGTTCAATACCGCCTGGGTGCCCACAATCTGGCTGGTGGGCGTAACCAGCGGCGGGTAGCCCAGTTCCTCCCTTACCCGGGGAATCTCCTCCAGCACTTCGTCCAGCCGGTGCAGGGCCTTCTGTTCTTCCAACTGGGATACCAGGTTGGAAATCATGCCGCCGGGCACCTGGTGCTCAAACACCCGCATGTCGCTGATGCGGGTTACACCACGCTGCTGCCCCAGTTGTTTCCGAAGATCCTCAAAATACTGGGCAACTTCAAACAGGGATTTGATGCTTAAGCCTGTGTCATAGGGGGTTCCCTTAAGGGCCCGCACAACGGTCTCAACGGGGGGCTGAGAGGCACCGAAGGCCAAGGGAACCGAGGCCGTGTCCACCACATCCACACCGGCTTCAGCCGCCTTGAGGTAAGACCCTACGGCCATGCCGCCGATGTAATGACAGTGCAGCTGCACAGGAACATTTAAATGAGCTTTAAACAGTTTCACCAGTTCGTAGGATTTAAAGGGTGCCAAAAGTCCGGCCATGTCCTTGATGCAAATGGAGTCGGCGCCCATTTCCTCCAATCGCAGGGCGGTTTCCAGGTAATGCTGGGTGGTATGGACCGGGCTTACGGTGTAGACCACGGTGGCCTGGGCATGGGCCCCGGCCCGCTTGGTAACCTGCAGGGCCTTTTCCATATTGCGGATATCGTTTAAGGCATCAAATATCCGGATGATATCCATGCCGTTCTCTACGGTTTTATGAACAAAGGCTTCCAGTATGTCATCGGGATAATGCATGTAGCCTAACAGTGATTGCCCCCGGAGCAGCATTTGCAGGGGGGTGTTCTTTACATTCTTTTTAATCAGCCGGAGACGCTCCCAGGGGTCTTCATTGAGAAAGCGCAGGCAAACATCAAAGGTTGCCCCGCCCCAGACCTCCAGGGAGTGATAACCCATTTGATCCAGTTTTTCCAGGATGGGCAGCATATCCTCAGTGGCCATTCTGGTCGCCCACAGGCTTTGGTGTCCGTCCCTCAAGCTGGTGTCGGTGATTCTCAAACGATGCGTCATAGTTCCTCCTCCCCTAACAAAAACAACAGAAAACTCAGGTTATTGTAAAACCAAACAACCTGAGCGGGTCCGTCAGTTGCCGTCAAAAAGATTGAATTTAGTTACAATATAAATTATATAGAAGGATTGGAGGTTTGGCTACCAAGCAATTACAAGTATACAATATTTCTGAGGATTTTGCCAAAAACCTGCTCGCATTTTACTTTTTGTACAAACTTTTTCCATTAATAACAGGTGTTACAGGTATGTCTAAAATGGGAGCCGGATCGTGGAGGTGCATAGTGGGAAAAGCCCGTCTGACTAGCTTTGTTAATACTTCGGTATAATCACGATGTTCTGCGGGTTGACCTGGGTACTGCGCGACACCAGATCGGTAATCTTGATGGCGTCCTCCTGGTTCATGTCCTTTGATTGAATGACCACGGTGACGGTCTTGCCTTCCAGGAACACCACCGCATCCCTGTATCCTTTGGCTCGGATGAGGCTTTCCACTTCCAATTCCTTTTGTAAATTGCTGCTGATTACATATAGCTGTTCCTGGGCTTTCTTCCGAATGTCCGGGTCGGAATTAACATTATTGATAATTTCCCTGGCGATTTCAATCTGGTGCCCCCGGCTTCGTTCCCTTTCCAAGCGATACTCCACAAAGAAGCCGCTGCCCTCTTTCATCACGTCGTCCACCTGGTTTCCTGTCTCCTCCTGTTCAACCTGTACGGCGTTGCCGGAAGGAGTGCTGTCGGGCTTAATGATGTTCCCGGCGGCATCTTTGGCATTTTCCAAGGAGGGTTCCTGTTTCTCAGGTGCATATTTGCCGCTTTCCTGGATCACCGGGGGGTTGGCCATTCTCACTGCATCTTTTACCTCGCGGATCCCGCCCTTGTAGCCCACAGCCAGCAAGGTGATCCCAACGACTGTTAACAGTCCAAGGAACCAAAAGCGCTTGGACATATCATTCACCTGCCTTTCTGGCCATTACAATGACCTTCTGGGGTTCCACCCCTAAAGCCACCTGGGTGGCTCTGAATAACTGCGCCTTTACGCCAGGGTCACCGGCGCCGTCTGCCACCACCAGCACACCGGCTACGGTGGGTGCAATTTCCCTGCTCATCACCGGGGTTTCTTCACCGTTACGGCTGACCAGCACCAGCTGCCCGGTGTCGGTGTCCTCCGTAAGGACCCTGGTTCCACCGGACTGGTCTTTCTCCTGGGTGGTTTTCTTACCGGTGGACGTATTGACAGCGTATTCCGTCTGAGTGGAATTTTCCAATCTTACCGTAACTTTAACTTTGCCCGCTCCCTCCACCTGTTCCAGCATTTGGCATAACTTCTGGGACAGGTACTCCTCTTCGGAAGCCATGGCCGTCTTGGCCTGGTTGTTCTGATTTTGGATGACTGCGGCTTTTTCCTGGACCGGCGGTGGTGTCTTGGCGGATTTATCATTACCCAGCCCGCCCAGGAACAGCAAACCAATTCCGATCACGGCACCGGCGGCCAGCAGCTTTATTTTTTTCATTTGCTCCTTCTTCGGTCCGTCCGCCTCTCCGTCTCCTACCAGGTTTTTTAACCAGCTCATAGAAAACCCTCCTTGCCTGATAGTGTAGTTCTTTGGGGTCTAGTTGCTAGCCTAATAGGCATTTCTCTGGGGTCCTGTTGTTAGTTGGGGAATATCTAGAGGGCCCATCGTAGTTGTGAAGTTAACTATTAACTAGACCCTTAAGGAATACCCTTAAGTCAAACAGCTATTTCTCCACCACCTGCACTTGATCCACCGGTATGTTGTAAAAATTGGCCACCGTGCGGGCCAGCTTGCGGGCCTGTTCGCTGTTGGCCGGGGTGGCGCCTGTAGCCTGGTCCGGGGAACTGTTGGCTTCCACGGTTATTTCCACAGGTTTTACCCTTTGCACCGTGCTGGTACCGTCCTCCACGGGCTCGCGGGAAATTTCCAGAGTGACGCCGGTTAACCGTCCAAAATCCGGATCCTCGGGAGCGCCGGAAGTTTTTACTTGAACCCCGGTTACGTTCAAGTTGTTTTGCAGCCGGGCCAGGGCCAGCACCTGCTTCTCCAACCCCTGCCGGTATTCCGTCATGGCCTGCTCCTTTTGTTTACCGCCCAGCTTCTGTCCCTCCGCCATAATGTTTGCCAGGGGAGGTCCCTGTGCGTTTTGGTTGAGGGCCGGCAGTTCGAACTTAAAATCCTGCTGGACAAGGTTGGCCCCGGCTTCCAGCACCACTATAATAACCAGCAGTCCCATCACCATTTTCACATAATCTTGCATTTGGCTGCTGGGCAGCAGCATTTCCAAAAACACCGCCAGCACGATGATGATGACTAAAACCTGCACCAGTGTCTTGATACTTTCCAAACCTGTCATCACCTCACTTTAACGCAGCATGGTCATCAAATCGCCCATTCCAACCACGATGGTGATGGCAAAGAAAAACAACAATCCCACCGTGGCCACCGCGGCAAAGATGCTGATCAGGCTCTTGCCCAAACCGGTCAGGCAGTCCGCCATTTGCTTATCCCCCACCGGCTGAATGAGTGCCCCCGCCAGTTTGTATACAAAGGCCACCGCAAAGATCTTAATCATGGGTAAGATGGTCAGCACAAAGATAATGATGACCCCGGCAATTCCCACGGCATTCTTAATTAACAGGGAAGACCCGATCACCGCGTCCAGCGCATCCGAAAACATGCCGCCCACCACCGGGATAAAAGCATCTGTGGCAAATTTGGCCGTCCGTATTGCCACCCCGTCGGTCACCGAACCGGCCACGCCTTTGATGGCCAGAATGCCCAGGAAGACAGTGGAGCATAATCCCAGCACGCTCATGGCTACGCTTTTCATTAAGTCTGCCAGGCGGGATACTTGAAATTTCTCCGACAGGTTGCTCAAGATGCTTAAAATCGCCGAGAAAAAGATTAAGGGAAAAACGATGACCTTGATGATTGTCCCGATGGCCGTGATGGAACCAAAAATGATGGGATGAAAGATGGCCGTTGAGGCTACGCCTCCCATGGCTGCCAGCAAAGTTAACAACAGGGGAAGCAGGGCCTGCATAAAGTGGACCATGTTGTCCACCGCTTCCCGACCAATATTGACTGCCAGGGTAAAGGTCCCCACTGCCAGGCTGATCAACGCCATGTAACTGACGGCATAGGCCAGTTTGCCGGTGGTCCCCTTTTCAAAAGAAGACATTAAATTCTGCAGCACCGCACAGATGACCGCCAGCACCACCAACTTCCCCAGCAGCGAAGCGTTGGCCACCACCTCTTTAAAGAAAAATTTAATAAGTCCTATAAAAACGTCCGAAACCTGCCAGTCCAAATCTCCCTTTACCAGCTTAAGAACCAATTCCTTAAACTTCAGTTCCGGGACCGCTCCCTCAATCTCGGAGTTCAAATGTTCCACGAACTCCTCCAGTTTGCTCATCTCCAGCTCGCCCAGTTGTCCTTCGGGACCTGAGCTTTGCTGTTCAGGTGCCGCCTGTACCGGAACCGGGGATAAAAGCAAACAAAGCATGAACAGCATACAAATAATTTTTGGCAACCTTCTCCCCACCTTAAGGCACCAGTTTTATCAGTGACTGTAATACCGCTACGATAATGGGTACCGCCATCACCAGAACGATAATTTTCGCCGCAAACTCAATCTTGGAGGCCAGGGCGTTCTCACCGGCATCCCGGCAGATTTGGGAACCAAAGTCCGCAATATAGGCGATGCCCACAATTTTTAAAATGGTTCCCATGTAGATCATACTGACATTGGCCTGGCTGGCCAGGTCTCTTAAAACAGTAAACACGCCCGTAATTTGAGGCATCATGATAAAGAAAATGATGACGCCGGCTGTCATGGTCAGTAACGTGGCCATGGGCGGTTTTTGCTGGCGCAGAATGATGGCCAGGATGCATACCACCAAACCAAGTCCTACAATTTGTAAAATGTCCATGCCCCTGTCACCTCACTTGTGAGATGTGAGAAGTGGGAGGTGAGAAAATAAAACACTTAAAATATCTCACTTCTGATTTACTCACTTATTATCTACCTGAATCCTTGATCAGCAGGATTTAAAAAAGTTTAAACACCGATTTAACCTGGTCAAACAGGCTTCCCAGGAGCTGCACCACCCAGAACAAAACCACCGTCAGGCCGCCCAGGGTGGCCAGGACGGCATAGTCGTCCTTTTTATATTCTTTTAACAGGGTGCTCAATACGGCCGTTAACAGTCCCACCCCGGCAATCTTAAAGATCAAGTCGATATTGCCCATGCTTCTTTTCCCCTTTCCTAGATCAGGATCAGTACGATTGTAAGACCGCCCAGAAAACCTAAATAGTTGTAAACCTTGGTATTCTTTAAGGAGGCCTCCTCGGCCTTGGTCTGCTCCAGCTTCAGCTGTTCCTTGGCCAGCACCAGGTGCTTCACCTGGTCCTCCCGGTCGGAAACCCCCAGGCTGTTCCCCAGTTCCAGCAAAATGCCCCGGTCGGCCCTGGTCAGTGCCGACTTGGGATAATATTGATTTAGCGCCGTTTCCCAGGCCTCCCTGGCGGTGATGCCCCGCATGGTCATCAGTTCCTCGCCGGTTCGGCTGAATAAAGGGGCCACCCGGGGATCACAGCGTTCTGCCACATGGGTCAGGGCCTCCGGCAGAGGCGTGGCCCCGTAGGATACCTCTGTCTCCAGCATCTGCAGGGCGTTCAGCAGAGACCTGATCTCACCCGGGCGCCGGCTGTAGCTGCTGGCAACTGTCATGCCGATAAGCGTGCAGGAAAAAACCACTGCCGCCGCGCCCAAAAATTTCAGCATCGTTTCACCCCCAACGACCGCATGGTCCGGCCGTCAATAATGTCTTCCACCGTTCCTACACCCTTCGATCTGCCCAGCAAAACAAATCGCTGGATGGCCTTAATTTTAAATAAATACTGTAAGGCCGGGCGGTCAGCCAGTTCTTCCAAGGACGAACCATGGACCGTGGTCAGAACCTTTACCCCGGCGTTTAACACCTCTTCCAGGGCCGCCACATCCTCCTGGCGGCCGATTTCGTCGGTGGCAATCACCGACGGCCCCATGGAACGGAGCAGCATCATCATCCCTGCCGCCTTGGGGCAGGCATCCAGCACATCGGTCCGGGGGCCGATATCCCGCTGGGGGATGCCGCGGTAGCAGCCGGCAATTTCTGAACGCTCGTCCACCACCCCGACATTGATGCCCGGAAAACCCAGTTCCGGAATTCCTTCACTGAGCCTGCGGATCAGGTCCCTCAACAGGGTGGTTTTACCGCAGCGGGGGGGCGACACCAGCACCGTGTGGAAAAACCTTCCTTCAGGAGAAATGAGATAGGGCAGCACCCTGTCCGCCACTCCCTTGACCGCGCGGGAGATACGAAAATTGAAACCCGAAATGTATTTGATATTCTTCACCATCCCCTGGTCCGTGAGCACCTTGCCGGTGATGCCCACCCGGTGCCCCCCGGGAAGGGTGATAAAGCCGTTCCTCAGTTCTTCTTCCAGCGCATAGAGGGAACTGCGGCTCACAAGTTGGGTGACTCGTTCCACATCGTTGGTGTTTACCACATAGGCCTCGCTCAGGCAGGAAGCAACCGCCCCCTTTTCGGAAACATAGCAGTCCCCCTGGGCCAGACCCAACATTAAGGGGCGTCCCTGCCTGATGCGAATTTCCTCCACCGTTTCCTTGACGGCCGGCGGCAGCTCACTCAGCATCTGTCGCAGGTTCGGGGGCAGCAGGTTCAACACTTCATCCACGGGTGTAGCTTTATTGATATCAAGGGCTTGTATTTGTCTCAAAACAGACATAGTTTGTCCCCTCCCTATCTTATACATATTGGTCGAAGCTCCAATTTATGCCAGATAACACCCGGTTTAAGGACAAAAAAAATGCCCTTATGGGGCTTATGTACTATTCATAAGAATAAATAACCCGTACGAATCCTTCCGCACGGGTTATTGGCGTTCTTTTAAAAATCATCCATATCGAAGGGCCAGCCTTCCATGCCGGCTTCCATAAATTTGACGTTCTTAAATCCGGCACCCTGCAGGATGCGGGCAGCTTCATAGGCGCGAGTACCCATGACGCAGACGGTGACAATTTCCTTGTCTCTCGGTACCTGGTCCAGTTTCTCCCGCAGCTCGCCCAGGGTTAACTGCTGTACCCGGTCGTCTCCAATGTGGCGCATGTTAAACTGCTGGGGTGTCCGGACATCCAGCAGGACAAAGTCTTCCCCGCGCTCTAATTTCTCCTGAACCTCCTGTGGAGTATAGGTATTGGCCACGCCTTCCAGTTTGTTCTTCAGAGCCAGTCCGGTATGCACCATGGGATCAATGGGCGTGTTGTAGGGGGGCGCATAACCAAGGTCCAGGTTCAGCAGGTCGTCCAGGGTGCCGCCGTAAAGCATCATGGTGGCCGCCACGTCGATGCGTTTGGCCACTTCCCCTTTGCCGATGCCCTGGAGGCCCAGCAGCTTTTTGGTGCCATTTTCCACGATCATCTTCAGTAAAATCTTGTTGCTGTCGGGGTGATAGTGGGTCATATCAAAGGTAGCAACCATGATGGACTCGATATCATACCCCAGGGCCCGGGCCTGAACTTCACCCAGACCGGTGCGGGCCACATTCATGCCCATGCAGTGCAGCACACCGGTGCCCAGAATCCCCTTAAAGGTAGATTGGCCGCCGGTAACGTTGTCGCCCACCACGCGCCCCTGGCGGTTGGCATAGGTGGCCATGGGACCGTAAACCTTTTTGCCGGTTAAAAGGTGGGTGTTTTCAACACAGTCGCCCAGGGCATAAATGTCCGGGTCGCTGGTCTGCATGTATTCATTGACCACAATGGCGCCGGTTTCACCGATGGTCAGACCGGCCTCCTGGGCCAGCTTCACATTGGGGCGGACGCCAACGGCTAAAATGACGGCATCCGCGTCAATGGAACCTTTGTCGGTAATGACCCGGGTCACCCTGCCGTCTTCGCCTTCCAACTTGAGAACTTTCTCCCCGAAACGGCCTTCCAAACCCTGCTCGTAGAAGTTTTTGTAGAGCAGTGTGCCCATATCCGGGTCCAGGATGCCGGGCAGCAGGGTATCTCTGAATTCCACTACGGTTACGGCACGCATGGGATTGAATACGGCATCCACAGCTTCCATGCCGATAAAACCGGTGCCGATAATCACCACATCGTTCACTTCCCCGGCGTCCAGGGCCTGCTTAATCCTTTCAGCATCCTCCAGGTGATTTAAACGGTAAACCCCTTTCAGGTCGAGGTTTTCTATGGGAGGAGTGATGGGGTAAGAGCCGGTACCCAAAACCAATTTATCGTATTCAAAAACACTTTCTGCGCCGGTGTCGACATTGCGGGCGATCACTTTTTTGTTTGCTCTGTCAATGGAGATGGCCTCGGTGCCGGTGAATACGTCCACGCCCCGTTCGGATTTAAAGAACTCGGGATCACGCTTAACGCCATAGGAAGTAGAATACAGGTGATCAAAATCGTGAATCTTTCCGGAAAGGTAGAAAGGCATACCGCATCCGGCATAAGATATGTACTTACCCTTTTCAAGAATGGTAATTTGCGCATCGGGATCTAAACGGCGTGCCCTGGCTGCAGTCTTGGGACCTGCGGCTACACCGCCAATGATTAGGATCTTTTTGCTGGACAAGAATAGCGCCCCCATTTCTTCAAAATTTTAATAATTATATTATAACACCAACAATAGAATAGATTCAATACTTGCTCCCTCTTATTACCAAAACTAATTAGTATGGGAACTAAAAAGTAACATCCCAGTCATAAAGTCTGAGATGTTACCTGGTTTAATTGAATATCCACAAAATAGTCCATCAGGATCCGGTAAACGGTCTCCGTAATATCCTGGGACAATCCATGATGTTGGGCCAACCGGCGCACCTGCGCCAGCACCTGTGCTTCCCTGGCGGGGTCCCGAACCTGCCCGGTAGGCTGTTTGATCTCTCCCACCCTGGTGACCAGCTTCGCCCTTTTGCCCAGCAGTTCAATGATCTGCCGGTCGATGATATCGATATCCGCCCGGAGTTCCTCCAGGGTCTCTTCCTTCTTCCTGTTCTCCTGGCAATCGGTCCTTTGACAGGCCGGATAACATCCCAGAACTCGAATCTGGCGGGATTGGGCAGCAATTTCCCTCAGGGCCTCTTTGACCGCCGGCTGGTGGCGGTGGCCCTCCAAATCGATAAAGAAGATATATTCGCCCAGGTAGGTTCTGGCCGGGCGGGATTCTATGCGGGTTAAATTGACTCCCCGCCAGGCAAACTCCTTCAAAAGGCTGTAAAGGGCCCCGGGGCGGTCAATCATGGAAACCACCAGGGAGGTTTTGTAAGGAACATCCCTGTAGGGGGTGTCCCCCTGGCCCACCACCACAAAGCGGGTACAATTATTGGATTGGTCATGAATGTTTTCTTCCAGGGTGGTCAGGTTGTAGTGTCTGGCCGCGGCCAGGGTGCCGATGGCGGCCAGTTCTGTCTCCCCCTCGGCCACCATGCTGGCCGCCAGGGCGGTACTTTCCACCGGCAAAAGTTTGGCGGCGGGAAACCTGCGGGCCAAGTACCGGCGGCACTGGGCCAGGGCCTGGGGATGGGACAAGACGGTCCTTATGTCTTGGCAAGTACTGCCCGGCCGGACCAGCAGGTGGTGAGCCACCGGCAGCAGCATCTCCGCCTGGATCTTTAAACCGGGCAGTTCCAGCAGCAAATCCAATACCGGGTTCACGGAGCCTTCAATAAGGTTTTCCAGGGGCAGAATCCCTTCCGTATAATGCCCGCCGTCAACCCCCAAACAAACCTCCTCCAGGGACTGGCAGGGGACCAGTTCAGCCTGTTGATTCCCCAGGTAGTTTAAGGCTGCCTGCTCGGAAAAGGTTCCCCTGGGTCCCAGGTAAGCAATCTTTTTCATATGCACCACCCCCGCCCTATAAAGTTTTGCCCACGGCCGCAGCCACCGGTCTTATTTTTTCCATCAGTTGAGCAAACTCCTCGGGACTGAGAGACTGCGGGCCGTCGCAGAGGGCCCGGGGGGGATCCGGGTGCATTTCCACCAGCAGCCCGCTGGCGCCCGCCGCCACTGCCGCCAGGGCCATGGGCAGCACCAGGTCCCGCTTGCCGGTGGCATGGCTGGGGTCCACCACCACCGGCAGGTGGCTCAGGCCCATCACCAGGGGAACCGCGCTTAAATCCAGGGTGTTGCGGGTGTAGGATTCAAAGGTCCGAATGCCCCGTTCACAGAGGATCACCTGCTGGTTCCCTTCGGACATCACATATTCGGCCGCCATCAGCCACTCTTCCACCGTGGCCGAGAGACCCCTTTTTAATAAAATGGGTTTACCGGCTTTGCCGGCTGCCTTTAATAACCGGAAATTTTGCATATTCCGGGCCCCGATCTGTACAATATCGATATATCCCACCGCCATGGCCAGGCTTTCTTCATCGATCACTTCACTAACCGTCACCATGCCGGTTCGCTCAGAGGCTTCCGCCAGCAGTTTCAGCCCCTGCTCCTCCATGCCCTGAAAGCTGTAGGGGGATGTCCGGGGTTTGAAGGCCCCTCCCCTTAAGAGCCTGGCACCTGCCGCACGGGCCGCACGGGCGGCCTCCATCAATTGCTCCCGGCTTTCCACCGCACAGGGACCGGCAATGACCGCCAGTTCATTCCCGCCAATGGTTACGTCCTTAACTTGAATTACGGTGTTTTCTTCTCTTACTTCCCGGCTGGCCAGCTTAAAGGGCTTCATAATGGGAACCACTTTTTCTACGCCGGGTAACGCTTCCAAGCCCAGGGACTCCAGGGCCCGGCGGTCTCCCACGGCGGCCACCACCGTTCGTTTATCTCCGTAAATCACCTGGGTGCGGAATCCTACCGCCGTTAACTTGGAGTCTACCTCCACCACATGTTTTTCCGTAGCCTGGGGCTGCATAACGACAACCATAAATCATCCCTCCGTAAATTTAGTTTTGCAAGATCTACTAAGGGACGAAAGCCGTAGACTTCCGCGGTACCACCCTTATTGGCCCAAAGGCCCTCTCAGCAGGGTACGGGACGAAGATTCCTGCACAGGGGAGGAAACTAAAAAAGCTTCCCATCCCTTTAGGGACGAGAAGCTGATCGCTACCGCGTTACCACCCTAGTTGATCCCAAAAAAATTTGGAAATCCCCTCTGTGCAGGGTACGGGAACAGTCCGATACCCCCTTCCCTGTAACGTGGGAACGACGGCCTAACCTACTATGTGTTCAGTCGGCATCTCCGGAGAGAACTTCAATTAGCCATATCTGGAAACGCTCTCAGTCGGTGACGTTTCCTCCCTGGAAGACTGGGCCTAACCTACTTTTCTCCTTCATGGACATTTATCTGTGAAACTTGGTTTTTATTTTATACCATTTTCGCAGCTATGGCAAGGGAAACCTTGTACTTTTTAAGAAACAAATAAGAAGACAGAACCCTCAGATTCTGTCCCCTAATAAACGGTCATATTTTACCGGGGCCTGTCCGTGTCTCCCCGGCCTTCCAGCGGTTCTGCCTCATCGGCGCTGGCATAGGTGTCGTCATTGACAAAGACCACTTCATCGCAGTTTGGACAGGTGACTTCAATGATGTCGTCATCCTCTAAAATATCAGAATGGAACATGACCGTTTCTCCACAGCCGGGGCAATCCACTTCGACATAGTCTTCCTCGTCACATTCGCACTCGCTGAGGTCTTCCTCCAGGGCGTAGAGGTCCTCGTCAACGGTCTCTACATAGTCTTCCAACTGCTCCTGGGCTTCCTCCAGTCCCTCCAGTTGATCTGCGAAGTCCTGTAGTACATCGATGATTCCGTTGAGCAACCGGCCCTCTTTGCTTTCCACCGGCAAGTCGATGCCGTCCGCCAGGCCCTGTAGGTAGGCCACCTTCGACTTCAAACAATCCATGCAAAAACCCCCTTTGACTTTACCGTAGTAACACTACAGTATTATTCCTCAATCCAGGGGGTTTTAAACCTGTTATGGAACTTATACCCGCTTGATGTAGTTGCCAGTGCGGGTGTCAACCTGCAGCACATCGCCCACGTTGACGAAGAAAGGCACGTTAATAACAGCGCCGGTTTCCAGGGTAGCCGGTTTGCCGCCGCCGGAGGCAGTGTCGCCCTTGATGCCGGGGGCGGTCTCCACAACTTCCAGTTCAACGACATTGGGCAGGTCCACACCGATAATGTTTCCATTATAGCTGGCAATGGTCAGGTTCATGTTTTCTTTCAGCCACTTGACGGCATCGCCCATGTCTGCTTTGGAAACAGTAAACTGGTCGAAGGTTTCCGTGTTCATGACGTTGTAATTCTCACCGTCGTTGTACAGGTACTGCACTTCTTGGCGTTCAACCCTGGCGGGGTTTAATTTTTCATTGGGGTTGAAGGTTCTTTCAATGACCGCCCCGGTACGCATGTTTCTCATTTTGGTGCGTACGAAAGCAGCACCTTTACCTGGTTTTACATGCTGGAATTCAATAATTTGATAAACATCGTTGTCAATCTCAACCGTTAAACCGGTCCTGAAATCGCTGGTAGAAATCAACTGAATCGCCCTCCTAAAATAGTAAATTTAAAGTTTTAATAACTCATGTTTCGGTGAAGAGGTCAGTATCTCACAGCCCTCTCCGGTGACCAGCACACTATCCTCTATGCGCACCCCGCCCCAGCCGGGCAGGTAAATGCCAGGTTCCACGGTCACCACCATACCTGCTTTTAGTACAGTTTCATCTTTGGCGGCTACCCTTGGCCTTTCATGAATGGCCAATCCCACACCGTGACCGGTGCCGTGTCCGAAGTACTCTCCATAGCCCCGGTCGGTAATGACCTGACGGGCCGCTTCGTCCACTTCTCTGGCCGTGACACCCTCTCGCACCGCGGCCAGCCCGGCCAACTGGGCTGCCAGCACGATGCTGTAAATCTCCTGCTGCTTCTCATCCGGTTCCCCCAGCACAACGGTGCGGGTCATATCCGAATTGTAGCCCTGGTATACGGCGCCGAAGTCCATGGTTAACAGGTCGCCAAACTGCAGCTGCCGGTCGCTGGCCACCCCATGGGGCAAGGCGGAGCGGAGGCCGGAGGCCATGATGGTTTCAAAGGCGACTCCCGTTGCTCCCTGCCGACGCATAAAAAATTCCAGTTCCAGGGCCAACTCCCTTTCGGAAATGCCGGGTTTTACGTATTTTAAAATATGGGCAAAGGCCTTGTCGCCAATCTCCATGGCACGGCGGATGGCGCTGATTTCCCGTTCATCTTTAATCATTCTCAGCTCTTCAACCAACCCGCTGCCCGGTGCCAGGCCAATGTCCCGGAGCTGTTCCTTAAGTTCATGGTACTGTTTTACCGTAAGGTGCTCTTCTTCAAAAAATAGCTTCTCACTCTTATATTTCCTTAATACTTCTGATGCTGTTCCAAAGGCAGACCCCTGCTCAATTTTCACCACGTTAAAACGGGGGCTTTGCTGCTTCACCTGTTCAACATACCGGAAATCCGCTAGAAAATCCGCCGTTTCCTGCCCTATCAGCAAAACCCCAGTGGTACCGGTAAATCCACTGAGGTATAAACGATTCTCCGGTTTCGTGATCAGCAGGTAGGGAATTCCCTTTTGGGACATTTGCCGGCGCAGCTGTTCCAGACGCTTGATCAATTTGTTTTCCTCCTGGATTGTACGAGGGATACCGCTGCCCTGAGTCCCAGCAGATAACTTTCCGGACCAAAGCCGCTGATTTGGCCAGCGGCCACAGGCGCAATGACGGATTTGTGGCGAAACTCCTCCCGGGCATGGATGTTGGATAAATGGACTTCCACTACCGGAATGTCCAGGGAGGCCACCGCATCCCTGAGGGCGATGCTGTAATGGGTAAAGGCCCCGGGGTTAAAAACAACCGCATGCATGTCTTCAGCCGCTGTTTGGAGTTTGTCAATTAATGCTCCCTCGTGGTTGGATTGAAAACACTCCACCTCTGCGCCCAATTCCCGGGCCAATTCCTTAATATGGGAATTGATTTGTTCCAGAGTGGTTGAACCGTAAACAGCCGGCTCCCTTTTACCCAACCAGTTAAGATTCGGACCGTGTAAAACCAAAATGTTCATAGGTTCTTCTCCCAAAGGCCGGCAATCCTGCCGAAACCCGCATTACCGACACACATTTTACCATATTTTGTACCCCTTTGGAAAGGGGCTAGAATTAACTCGAGGTTCGAATCAACCTTCCTTCCGGGGGCTCTACCCCTTGTTTTTGGATTTATTAACTAAAATATTTTGTCTATCATTGCAATCTTTGATAATTTCATTTTCAAACTTTAAACTTTTTAACCTTGAACTGGAAAATTAACTGCCGCTCAGGGACATGGAGGACACGCGCAGGGTGGGGGCCCCTTTGCCGCCGAAAAATTCCAAATCACTGCCCACGGCGTCCACAGAACCGAGCAGGTCCATGATGTTGCCGGCAATGGCCACCCCGCGAACGGGTTTGGTGAATTCACCGTTTTCAATCCAAATCCCCGCCGCGCCCAGTGAAAAATCCCCGGAGATGGGATTGGCTGTATGCATCCCCATCACTTCGGTGACATAAAGCCCGTTTTTGACTTCCTTAATGATTTGCTCCGCACCGGCCCGGCCCGGCCGGATAAAGAAATTGGTGGTTCCCACTTCGGGGGTGCTTTTGAAGGAACCCCGTACACCGTTGCCGGTGGAGCGGATGCCCTCCTTGGCCGCCGTATAGGTGTTGTGTAAAAAGCCCTGCAGCTGGCCTCCTTCAATCAGGATGGTCTCGGAAGTGGGCACCCCTTCCCCGTCAAAGGGGGCGGAGGCAATCCCCCCCGGCAGACGCCCGTCGTCCACAACGGTCACCAGGTCGCTGGCGACCTTCTGACCCACTTTACCGGCGAACAGGGAGCGTCCCTTTTGTACCGCTTCCCCGGACAGCGCGGGGGAAAGCAGCCCCAGGAAACTGGTGGCAATGTACGGGTCCAGAACCACCACGGCCCTTTGGGATTTCACCGGTTTGGCTCCCAGCATGCGTACAGCCCGCTCTGCCGCCCTTTTGCCGATCAAGACGGGATCCAGATCGGCAAATTTCAGACCGTACTTTATGGCAAAACCGGTCTGGCTGTCCTCTCCCTCGCCGGCCACCAGGGACAGGTAAATGCCGCAATAAGCGCCCTGGTAATGGGCCTGCATGCCCAGGGAATTCACAACGCTTACTTCTATCTCTGCATCCTGGTAGGAGGAACTTTCAATGATTTTTATCCTTTTGTCAAAGGCCCTGGCGGTGTTCTCCATCTCCACCGCCATTTTAATTTTGTTTTCCACGGTGGAGGCTCGAATGGCCGGGTCGTAAATATCCAGATCCGGGTATTTTGCCGAAATCTCCGGCAGGGTATAAAATTCATCCGGCTCGGTATTGGCACCGTTGGCCAGGGCCTGGTGAACAACCTGATCCAAACCTCCGGCGCTGAACTCGGTGGTATAGGCAAAGCCAACCCGTCCACCGGTGATTACCCGCAGGCCCAACCCCCGGTCTTCCGCCAGTTTCATGGTTTCCACTTCACCGTTGCGAACCTCTATGGATAAGTCTTTGCTGCTCAGCAGATAGGCTTCAGCCATGGCCGCCCCGGCAGCCCTGACCTTTTGCACAGCACTTTCAGCTATGGTCAAATATTTATTATTCAAGTCAGGCAGCTCTCCTTTCTTACATCATAAGTATTGTTCTCTGATAGACAAAATATTCCTTCTGTGATGAAAGGAGTTTAAAGAAAACTTGGACACCACTCTGCCATAAAAGCCGACGACGCACGTTCATTCCTTTTTCTTCCCTGGTAAGACGAAACCGCCCCTACCGGGCGGCTTAATGAACGAAGTTTTGGGTTAAAGCAAAAAGCTTTCTGGCCGAGACCGGGTTCAGTTCCTGCACAGATGCTTCCACAATAAGATTCGGGTCTAAAAGAGCCAGAATGGCCACCTTTTCTCCGGTCTGCTGGTTTGTATAAAATCCCAAAACGCAAAATTGCATATCTTCCCCGTAAATTTTCCTGGTTACAATATCACCAATTTTCACCACCCACTACCCCCTAGACTTCTAATCTAACATAAAAAAAGACCATAATCCTCCTGCCGTTATTCTTACAATAACATATGAAGTCCAGTGGGAAGGTGTGTCTGGCCACTTTTGTCTTTTAAATCGCTCTGTTGTTTACAAAAAAAGTGACCCCCCGGGTCACTTTTTTAAAGTAACATTATAGCCTTCTGATTCTCTTAATGGACGGGTTCTGATCATCGTCCCCGTGAGCTGTGCCACCCACAACGATTTCCGGAATGTGCATGGTGGGTTGAGCGTCCGACACCGGCGCCCCCTGGCCGTCTTTGCCGCAGGTTCCGATGGTAAATCCCAAATCAGAGCCTACCATATCAACAATCCTTAAAACCTCCGGACCGTTCCCGGTAAGGGTGGCACCCCGGACCATGGAGCTGATTTCCCCGTCTTTAATAAGATATCCTTCCGCCACGTCAAAGACAAAATCTCCGGTGGTGGTATTTACCTGTCCCCCGCCCATTTTTTTCACCAGCAATCCGTTTTTGGTTTCCCGGATGATTTGCTCGGGGTCCATCTTCCCGGGGGCAATAATGGTGTTGGCCATGCGGGGCAGCGGCTTGTGCTGGTAAGATTCCCGGCGCCCGTGGCCGTTTGATTCCCGGCCTTCCTTGGTAGAAGAAAGGTAATCATACAGGTAATCGGTGAGGATGCCGTTTTCAATCATGGTTACTTTACGGGAGGGTACCCCTTCATCGTCAAACCGGTAAGAACCATATTTGTCCGCCATGGTGGCGTCATCCACTACGGTAACAAACTCTGAAGCCACCTGCTGTCCTTTTTTATTGGCATAGACCGAGAGTTCCCGCTGGGTTAAGTCGGCCTCTAACCCGTGGCCGCAGGCCTCGTGGACCATGGTGCCGCCGGCTTCCCCGGCCATCACCACCGGCATCTTCCCCGCCGGGGCCGGTTTTGCGGTCAACATTTTCACGGCCCTGCCGGCGGCTTGCCTGGCCACCTCTTCGGGGTTGACCCGCTCAAACAGTTCAAACCCGCAGAGGCTGCCGAAGGCATCATAGCCCGTTTGAATGGTACCCCCGTCCGAGGCCACAGCGCTTACAACCATACGGGTTCTGATCCTTTCGTCCTCCACATAGGTGCCGTTGCTGTTGGCAATGGTAATCTTTTGTACCGTATCCCCGTAGCCCACAATAACCTGTTTTATTTTTTGCTCATCCACCGACCTGGCGGCCTTCTCCGCCGCTTTGACAACGGCCACTTTTTCCTCTGTCTTTACATCCTCCGGACGCTTTTTGAATTCAAATTTTACCAGAGGCTTCATGGCAGTCAAGTCAATATTGGCGTCCTTCTTGCCGCCCTTGGCCGCATGGCTGGCAATATTGGCCACCTCCAATAACCCTTCTTTGCTGATGTCATTGGTGTAGGCATAGGCTGTTGCCTCCCCCGACAGCACTCGAATACCGGCTCCTACGTCCAGTCCCGAATTAACCCTCTCAATCCGCCCGGCCTCCATGCCGATGCCTGTAACCTGCTTGTTTTCCACAAAAATATCCGCAAAGTCGCCCCCGTTGGACAGCGCAACACCGAGCACTTCCTTTAAAACTTGTTTATCAACCAAGCTTACCGCCTCCTACAGAAAATCCTGGTAATAGTTTAGCCCTTTACCATTCTATTGTCTACTTTCCCGTAGCTGTTTATACAAATATTGGTTTAAGAAAAAAATGAAGATCCGTTTTCAGACCTTCACTTATTGGTAGTTGGGTAAGTATTTGATTTCCGGTTCCCCGGTTGTTTCCTGTAATAGCCAGCCGGGAGACGGATTGCTGCCGGACTGTAACGGAAAATATACGGGCGGCAGGACCGGCTTAGGTCTGGGACGCGGGTTCGCTGTTTCTTTAAAGGGATTTACCCTGCCAAAGGTCCAGTTCTTAATATCTTCCAGGGACAACCTGCCTTCCGGTGAATGCCCGGAAAAAATCATCAGAACAAATTTAGCCGTTACATCCCCCCGTGCCAGAATATTGATGGGGCTATCTCCCGAAACCTCCGGCTTAACGGCCTCAAAAGCAATCTCTCTTAATTCCGTCAAGTTGGCCTGGTTCTCCAGAAAGTCAATGACTGCAATGATGCTGTTGTAGTCCCCCTTTAATACAACCTCCACAGGGAGAATATAATAAAATTCTTTATCTTGAATATCCATCGGTCGAAAGACGGTGAGACCAACATTTTCTGCCACCAGCTTGCGGTCCAGATTCACGATAAAAAGACCGTCCTGCATAATATGAGAGAATTTTTTGCTCGCCGCCGCATGTTGCACTCTGGTCTCTTCCTGAGATTGCAGGCCTTTTTCCATTCTTTTGTTGGCAGCATTCAGCTGGACTATGTTTTCCCTGGTTTCGGAGATGGCTTTTTTCGTTGAAACATACTCCCTCACCTGGGGAAATAAAAAATACCAGGAGAATACGCCTATAATAAGGACCGGCAGCAGGTAGGTTACTATTTTCTTATCCCTGGGTGTTATTTCGAGCTTCATCATGGTTGAGCCTCCTTCAGGGGAGCCTCAATTTTAAAGGTATACTTACCCTCATCATCTTGAACAATTTCGATGAGTTCTACCTCGGACAGGTATTTCAACTGATTCAGACTGTAAATAAATTTGCCGATGGACTCCAGCGAATAGCTGCCGCCTTCTATTACAGCGGTGTTTGGAGCAAACTCGGGTACTTTTGCTTTTTCCTTGCCCTTGGGATTACCGTTTTGGTTTTGCTGTATAGTAGACGGAGGGGGGGTTTTTCCCGGGGATGCAGGCTGTGTTGCAATTTCCTCCGTTTTGCCGGGCACAGGATTCCTCTCCGGACCTTCGCTTTGCTGCTCCTTTGACTCAGTCTCATCCTCTGCTATGTAGGAAAGGTTTAATTTTGCCAACCAAACACCCTCAGGAACTCGTTCGTTTAAATCATATAAGAACTTCGGCCAGGTAGATCGCTCCTGCATCAAGTGATTGAAAGTGTTAATCTGGTTCTTCATCGCCTGCTGCTGCTTGCTCGTTTCGGAGAGCCTTGCTTGCGTTACCTGCAGTTGTTCCTGGTTTTGTTGTAAAGACTGCAATTCTTCCCTAAAGGAATTAAGCTCTATTTGAAAGTATCCATATCCAAAACCAAAAAGAGCAAACACCAGCGTACACAGCAGGTACGAAAGAAATTTCTTTGCACTCAGGGGCGGCTTTGGCTGCAGCTCTACCGGCAGGAGGTTTACACGGTAGTTCATATTAAAACCTCCCTTAGAGCTAAGCCAAAGGCCATGGTAAATTTAGGATGCAGTTCCTGAATTTTATCGGGCGCGGTCTTCAACTGGGGATAACCGATATGAACGGGTAAACCCAACTCAGCCTCAAGGATTAAGGCCAAGCCGTCAATTTTACTTCCCCCGCCTGTAATAACCAGTTGTTCAACAAATGTGTCTCTTTCCTGCAGGCGATAAAAGTCCAGGGAACGCCGGATCTCGGTTGCCAGCTCGGAATACAGCAGGCTTTCATCCACCATACCCGGAGGCATGTCCACCTCCCTGGTTGCCGCGACCTCCGGAATAATTTCCAAATCATAATAGTCGGCAGCTATGTCGGTAATGTTATCCTGCTCACAATTGTTGACCTCTTCTGCCGGTTCCCTGTTGATATGGTTTAAATCGACGGATAAAGAGCGAACATAAGAAGGAACACCTTTTTTTATTACGATAAAGTGGCTGGTGGTGTGTCCGATGTCCACCACCGCCTGGATTTCCTTTCTTTCCGGGAAGCAGTGCTGCCCCTGAAACACCCGCCACAGATTTAATGCCGGCAAATCAATGGCTGTCAGGGTTAAATTGGCCCGGTCAAAAACTTCATAGTAACGGTAGACTAAATTTTTGGGTGCAGCCACCAGTAATACATTCAGCTGGGAGCCTTCCCCAAACTCATTCTTTTTCTCTTCCAAGACCACCGCCCGGATTTCCATATCCGGTACCGGGATAGGCATCAGTTTTTCCGCTTCCCAAACCACCGCCTTTTGCAGTTCGTCCTCGGGAATCGGGGGCATGGTGATTTGCCGGGTAATCACCCGCAGGCCGCCAATAAAAGAAACTACTTTTGACCTGCCAATACCGGCCTTAGCCGCTGCCTCTTTCAAGGACGCAGCAAGCTCAGCCACATCTCCCTTTTCCAAAGACTCAAGCCCGGGGCTGGGATGGCTGATCTGCTGGCTGATTCGCAACGATTGGCCCTTCTTTTGCAGTTGTAGGATCTTGATGCTGTTTTGCCCTATATCTACGGCATTGATATTGTGGCTTGTCCAAAGCTTCATTGTCTTTACTCCGAAGAATATTTGTAATATTAGGGTCACTGTCATTGGTGCTTGATAACCTTACCCTACCTGTTGAAACCGCTACTTTGATATAAAGATATTTCTTTAGTTCACTTTGATATAAGGTGATGGTTCCGGGGGTGGCAGTTCCTCTGGCGCTTATATTCATAATGTTACCGCTAAAAGTAAAACGATAAAACTCCGTATTTGCTGGTAATTGCACCTTTTTTATTGTTTCAGTAGATTTATTAAGTTGATAATAATTATTGTAAAACTCAATCTTATAGTACTCGCTGCTCTCTGCCAGTGCTTTTTGCTGTAGATACTTTATATCTGCTACTAACTGCCTGGCAGCACCTTCAAACCTGTATTCACTTATTTTTTTCTGTAGTGATGGGAGGGTTACGGCTAAAAGAATACTAAAGATACAGAGAACAATGGCGACCTCCACCAAGGTAAAACCACCTCGGGAATTAATGCGCATAACCTCACCTACTTTTATAGCAGAAATTCGTTAAAAACAGCGCAAATCCTCTAACATCTCACAATAATATACTTTAAAATACTGGGTATTTTTCCCTCCATTTTACCAGGACAGGCTTATACATTAACTGGTAAGTCACTGTTGCATCATTAACAAAATCCTGAACATCTTTATTCTTGCTTGGTTCAATATACTTGGCATTTTCTAATAATGAAATCGGGTCTGCAATAATTTTCCCGTAGGTTTTAGTATTCTTATTACCTGTAAAACTATTGGCATATATAACTGCCCAAACCTCCACCTGCCCTGCACCGCTTTTGACTTCTACCTGTCCGGAGCAAATTATTACTAAAATATCTTCATCACTATCATTATTTTTGCCATTGTCTTTATGCGGCTGATGCGGTCTTAAATCAGCTGAAACAGTAACATTGCCATCTACAGCTATCAGCCATTGACCTTCGTAGATACCAGACAGATTGAGGTCACCTTTTCGGTAGTAAACCCCCGCAGAGTTGTTAGTTAAGTCCATGGTCTGGGAACTTACAGGAATACCGGTACTTTGATATTGATCAGGAGTTAAGGATTTTTTTACAGTTGCTACTATTGTTTTTGTACTTAATGGTCGACCCTTTTGATCCTTGTAGATGCCGGTTGATTCAAGGTTCCACTCTTCCCCATCGGATTGACCTGTAAGTTTTATTTGAACCTCTTGCCTGGGATCATTATTTAGCTGAGCCCCGGTTGACCAGTCATCCCCCAGTTTAAAATCCTTCACCTTCAGTTCGTGCATACACATCTCGGTACCGGCATCAGCCAGATAAAGGGCCCTGGTCATATTTACTTCATCGGCGGAACTCTGTTTTTCCTGGGATGCGTATTCAATAAAAACCCCTACCAAGACCATTAGAATGGTGGTTACCATGATAACCACCGGCAGGGCCACTCCAGTTTTATCCTTCAATACCTTGTTCATAACAGCTACTCCCTCAACAATTTGGGCGTTACTTTGGTAAGGATGGTATAGGAGTAGGGTTTACTATCATAAAGTTGATAGCCCTTTTCTATTTCCTTCTCGGAGCGATTATCCTTTTCTCCCTCTATAGTTATGGTAACAGTACTACCTTGTTTACTAAATTTTACATTTTTTACATGATTAACAATGGGAGTATTCCCGTAAAATCCTGCACCATTATTGACAGCATACTCTATTTCTCTACCCGCAGAATCCAGGTAATATTTCACTTCTTTAATAGTTTCTTTGTTATCTTTACCTAACTCCACACGTTTAACGGAAATCCAAGGGGAGTCAGTAAAGTCCCCGGCAGGCTGAATTTCGACGGCCTGGCGAATATCGCGGGATATCCGATTAGCAGCAGTTCTTATATCATTATGGACATCAGCCCGGAAAACTTCTTTATTGGTTATTAATGTGGTATGAAATAAAAAGAAATAAGCTGTCCCTAAAAGCAAAGACAGCAAACCCGTAACTACCATTAATTCCATCAGTGTAAAGCCATTTTCCTGACGTAGTATCTTGATAAGGTGTTTCATACCTTTCCCACCTTAGCCTTTTCGCTTAATCGTATAGAGTGAAACCGTATTTTTAGGCTGATTGTTGTTTTGATCCAAGTAGTATACCTTTACTGTTATGGAGTAAAAATTGGTGTCATTTGTGGTGCCATTTGAGCTCTTTATGACTGCTTTGTTATCTACGGCAACCTCATAGTAATATCCTTTGTAGTTCTCGAATCCCGGTTTCTGGTCTATGGGAGTACGGGGAACTGAATTACCCGGGTCAGCGGTGGCCAATCTCTCTTCCATGATGGCCTGGGCCAGGTTTACGGCTATGGTTTGCTCTTTGGCAGAATTGGCAGCTACCAGCCCGGTTATCAACACATTGGACACGGCTAAAATTACCATAGCCAAGAGGCTGGTGGCGACCAATATTTCCACCAAGGTTAAACCTTTTTTTTCGGATAAGCGACTTTTAACATTTAACATTTACTGCACCAGCCGTTACCATAGATTTAAGTCTAAATTGTCAATATATTGTTAATGTGCCGCCGCACCGATTTGGGGAGCATCCGCTGCTGCCACCCAGGTTACCCACTGGCCAGTCCACTGGATTTTCCCGCTTGTTGCGCCATCACCATGATCAGATGATGGCGATGACCACCAGCAGCTCCACCAGGGTGAAGCCGCGGCTGTCGCGGCGCAGGCTCGGCAAACCGAACATCAATGGCTCACATCCTTTCCCGGGAAAAAGAGAACCCGGCTCACTGTTTTACCCCCGCCGGAACAAGCGAACTGCGTGTTCCTGCCGGGGCCGAGTACTGCAAGTACCATCCGGCACTGGCAGCACTGTTAAGCAGACCCGGCGGCGGTAATTTCGACTACCTTACCGTTCTTTACTGTTCTTTCGAAATCAGGATGCAGACTGTGCTACCGTTTTCCTTGACCACATCATCCCCTAAGTCCGCCTTTAACCTGGCGATAGATGCAGTCGGCACCGAGGTCAGCTCAAGCCACCTAGCAGTACCCCATCCAAATGTGGTGCCGCTGTTATCATTCTTGTAGGTATAAGTCCCACCCCACGGGTTCTTGCTCGGCCAGCGCTCCAGGTAAGGGCCGTTCCAGTTTTTGTAGTCATTTGATGAATTAGTACTACTAAACGGATTGCTTACAAATCCAGGATCCGTTCCATCTGTTTTACTATCACTCCACTTTCCCAAGTCAGTATAAAAATTCAGCGCCGCCGCTTTAATGGCCTTGTAGTCCGCTTCCGCTGCTGCTACTTTGCCCTTTTCAACGGCCTTGAAGGCGTTAGGTGCGATCACCGCGGCCAGGATGCCGATAATGGCGATGACCACCAGCAGTTCCACCAGGGTAAAACCCTTTTGATTTTTCACCCTTCTTTTTAACACTTAATTACCCCCTTATAATATTTTTTTAATTAATTAGTAAAACCAACACAATAATATGTAGTATGTTGAGGCCAACTGTTTGTCGGTCTGTACCTGAACATACCCGTTTTTAAATCACCGTCATCCAATGCTTTATCAATATCTAATACAATTTTTGATATTTGATCATCACTAAAACCAGAACCGCCGAAATTAAGCTCTACACAGGGATCTGCTTTACCGTCATTATTAAAGTCTAAGGGTGTACTTCCATAGTTGTATACTCCCTGCCATTTGTACGTCCCGCCATGATTTCCCGCCCAGTACTGAGCTTCGGGCCACTTTTCCAGGTAAGGGCCGTTCCAGCCATCCACATTATTCTGGTTTTTCAAAAAGTCTATCCCACGGTAACTGTTACCGGTTGGGCCCCCGGCATAGTTGTCGTCATTGGGTGGAAAGGTGCCGGTATCTGCGTAGTAAGCCATGGCAGCACCTTTAATAGCCTTTAAGTCAGCCACTGCCCTTGCTATCTTTGACTTTTCCACCGCCCGGAAGGCATTTGGGGTAATAACGGCTGCCAAAACTCCGATTATTGCAATGACCACCAGTAATTCAACTAACGTAAAACCTTTTTCACCGTCCCTCTCTTCTTTCATTTTTTTGTCCATTTACCACCTCTCCTTAAACTTTTTATAGCCCCTCCATCATAGTGCTCATCATCGGCATCATCACCGATAAAATGATAAACCCGACAATCCCGCCTAGAAAAACAATCAAAACCGGCTCGATAATACTGGAGAGCCTGCCTACTACGATGCTGACTTCCTTGTCATAAAAGATGCCGACCCTTTCCAGTAAGGTGTCCAGGGCGCCGGTTTCTTCGCCGACGGTGATCATTTTTATGACCATGGGTGGGAAGACGCCGCAGGCTTCGATGGGCTTGGACAATTCCTGGCCGTTGCGAACGCTTTCCTGGGCGCTGGTTACCGCTCGGGTGATAATGACGTTACCCACGGATTTCTTGACTACTTCCAGGGATTGGATAATGGGAACGCCACCTTTAAGCAAGGTCCCCAGGGTTCTGCAGAAGCGGGCGATGATGATCTTGGTATAAATCGGTCCGAAAATGGGGGCTTTGATGGCCAGCTTGTCCAGGGTTTCTCTGCCCTTTGGACTTGATTTGATGCGCTTGTAGCCTAACGATACGAGAAGAACGATAAAGGGAATGAGATACCAGTAGTTAAGAATTGTACTGCTGACAGCCATGACAACACGGGTGGGAAGGGGTAGGGGAACGCCCATCCCCTCAATAACACTTATAATCTTGGGTAAGACGAAGGTTAATAAGAAAGAAAGGGCAAGCATGGAAAAGCCTAATACAACCAGCGGGTAAGTCATGGCGGACTTTATTTTTTCGTTGACTTCATGCTCGCGCTCCAGGTGTTCGGCCAAGCGTTCCAGGACTTCATCCAGTACGCCGCCCAGTTCCCCGGCTTCCACCATGTAAACAAAGATTTCCGGGAAGATGTGTGGAAATTTGGCAAAGGAATCTGCCAGGGTATTGCCTTCTTCAATGCTGGTGGTGATGTCCCCCAGCGCGTCCTTTAAGGCCTTTACCTCAGTCTGGTTGCGGGTGATATGTATGCAACTGATTAACGGGATGCCGGCATTAATGAGCGTGGAAAGCTGCCGGGAAAAGGTGGCCAGTTCCCTCAGTTTCACTTTTTTAGAACTTGCCTTTGTTTTTGTTACCTTGCTAATTGAAAGAAAATTTACACTTCTTTTAGCCTTTTGTTTCTTTTCGACTACATCTGTGACAAAGACCCCCTGTAGCCGAACATAACCGGCTACCTCGCTGGGGGACGCAGCCTCCATCATCCCTGTTATTAATTTGCCGTCACTGTTTCGACCTTTGTACTCATAAAAAGGCATGAATTCACCTCTAAAATGCTACCCGTGAACAATAAATTCCAAGCATTGCTTGGAATTTGATTTTCGGTAGCCCGGCTGCCCTGCAAAATGTTTAGGCCCGTGGCTTTGCGTCCCTACCTTTCAATAGGTTTGCCGTTTATCGTATCTTACATAAAGTAATTCTAATATTTGGATTGATAGTAAAATTTTAATTGAAAAAGCAACTATCTGTCAACAAATGTAGTTATACAAAATGTTACAAAATTCTTAAACCTTTGCTAACATTTCTATATCAACAGCTTTTTCTCGCGCTGTTTCGGCAGATACGATCCCGTTTAAAACCAGGTTTCTCAGGGACATGTCCATGGTTTGCATGCCAAACCTGGCACCTGTTTGAATTTGGGAGACAATCTGGTGGGTCTTACCCTCTCGAATCAGGTTGCGGATGGCAGGGGTGACAACCATAGTTTCCATAGCCACCACCCGTCCGCTGCCGTCCCGTTTGGGCAGCAGCTGCTGGCAGATAACCCCCTGCAGAGTACTGGAAAGCTGAATACGGATTTGCTGCTGCTGGTGGGGTGGGAAGGCATCGATGATGCGGTCAATGGTTTGAGCGGCGCTGGTTGTGTGCAGAGTGGCCAGTACCAGGTGGCCGGTCTCGGCAGCAGTGATGGCAGTTGCCATGGTTTCCAAATCCCGCATTTCTCCCACCAGGATCACATCCGGGTCTTCCCGCATGGCCGCCCGCAGGGCATTGCCAAAGGACATGGAATCCTGGCCGATCTCCCGCTGGTTGACAATGCTTTTTTTATGAAAGTGCAGGTATTCAACGGGATCCTCCAGGGTGATAATATGGGAACTGGTTTCCGTATTGATCAGGTCAATCATGGCCGCCAGCGTGGTGGATTTCCCGCTGCCGGTGGGCCCGGTCACGAGAACCAGCCCCCTGGGTTTTCTGGCCAAATGACCGGTCACTTCCGGCAGTCCCAGTTCCTGCATGGTGGGGATTTGTGTCCGGATGATTCTCATGGCCATGGCCACTGAGCCCCTTTGTTTGTAGATGTTAATCCGAAAACGCCCCATGCCGTGAATGGAATAGGAAAAATCCACCTCTCCCATTTCCGTAAACTTTTTGTACTGGCCGGCATCCATGATGGCCCTGGCCATCTCCATGGTTTGCTCCGGTGTTAGTTTTGTTCTTGGCAGTTCCTGCTCAAAGGAGGACATGTTGTCCAGTGACTGCAGCAAGCCGTTGATGCGAAATACAGGTGGTTTGCCAACTGTAATATGCACATCAGAGGCGTTTATTTTAGTACCGAAGCGCAAAATTGACTCGATGACGCTCATCTGTTTTCCTCCTCGGTAAAGGCCACCCGCATAATCTCTTTAACAGAGGTAATCCCTTGCAGAGCCTTATTAGCGCCGTCTTCCCGCATGGTAATCATGCCTTCACAGCGGGCCTGGGCCTTAATTTCCTGTTCGGACGCCCTTTGCTTTGCCATTTGCCGAATGGTATTGGAAATCGTAAGCACTTCTTCAATGGTGCTTCTCCCTCTGTATCCGATATTATTGCAGCTGCCACAACCCTTAGGGCGGTACAACGTGACAGGTTGGCCGGCGGGTATCCCCAAAAACTCTCGTTCCGGGCTGTCCGGGGCCGGCGTATAGGCCTCTTTACAATCCGGGCAGAGCACACGTACCAGGCGCTGGCATATCACGCCCACCAGAGAGGAAGCAACCAGGAAAGGCTCTACTCCCATATCAATTAACCTTGTAATGGCACCTGACGCATCGTTGGTATGCAGGGTGCTGAGTACCAGGTGGCCGGTGGTGGCAGCTTTCACTGCAATGGCGGCTGTTTCCGAATCCCTGATTTCACCAATCATAATGACATCCGGGTCCTGGCGGAGAATTGATCGCAGACCGGTGGCAAAGGTCATACCCGCCTTGTTGTTGACCTGGGTTTGGTTCACCCCGGGCATCACATATTCCACCGGGTCTTCAATGGCGACAATATTTCTTTCTTTATTATTCAGTTCGTTAACGACAGCATATAAAGTCGTGGTTTTACCGCTGCCGGTGGGGCCGGTAATGAGAATCATGCCATAGGAATGGCGGATGATGGCGGAAAAAACTTGCAGGTTGCGCCGGTCGAAGCCCAGCTGGCCTATCTTTAATATGTTTGTACTCTTTGCCAAAAGTCTCATGACGACCTTTTCGCCAAAAACCGTGGGCAACGTGGATACCCTTAAATCTACCTCATTTTTTCCATACCGGATCTGAAAACGCCCGTCCTGGGGCAATCTTTTCTCAGCGATATCAAGGTGGGCTAAAATTTTCAGACGAGTGACTAAGGATGACAGGACGGACTTGGGCAGTACGCTGGATTCATGAAGTAACCCGTCAATGCGGAAGCGGACACGGACTTGTTCCTTGAGGGGTTCAATATGGATATCGCTGGCCTTGTCGTTGATGGCCTGCCGAATAATGGTGTTTACCAATCGAACCACCGGAGAGTCTTCCGCTCCCGTTTCGTCGCCGAAACTCAGGGTTTGGCTGGTTAACGGGTGATCTTCCCCGGTTTGAACGGAACCAAAGGCATCCTGTACGAAGGACAACCCAAATACCTTTTGAATGGCCGCGTCGATTTCCTCCTGGGAAGCGATGACAGGGTCAACGTCACAGCCTGTGGCGAGGCGTATGTCATCAAGGGCCACCACATTGAGGGGGTCAAACATGGCCACAATGATACGGTTGCCTTCCCGTTGGACCGGGACTATTCTGTGGCGTCGAATCAGTGCCTCAGGCAAACTTTTAATGAGGGCCGGGTCAATTCGGTTGGTGAGGGAAATTTTCGGGATGCCTAACTGCATCTCCAGAGCATTGAGAATGTCTTGCTCCCGCACAAAGCCCAGATTAACCAGGGCTTGTCCCAGTCTTTGGCCGGTTTGTTTTTGGGCTGTCAAAGCCTCTTTTAACTGTTCTTCGGTGATCACTTTACTGTCTACCAATAAGTCACCGAGACGTTTTTTGGCAAACCGTTGGTACCCCATGCCGGTTACCTCCAAGTGTTTAAAAATAGGTAAGGTATTTGTCAATGATTTGCTGTCCGTAAAAAATGGCGATGATGGCCCCTGTAGATAAAAAAGGGCCAAAGGGGACCGCTGTCTTCATATCTTTGTTCTGGACGATAATCAGCGCCAGCCCTACCAGGGAACCGATGATAAAGGAGAAAAACAAGCACACCAGAAGCAACTGCCAACCCAAGAAGATGCCGATTCCCGTTATCAGCTTGACATCCCCGCCACCCATGCCGCCCCTGGATAAAATGGCCAGGACAAGCAGCAGCCCGCCGCCCAGGAGACCGCCTATCACTCCGTTCATGAGCGCGCCGGGAGGACCAAAAGCTTGTAATATGAGACCGGATACCACAAGAAAAAGGCTGATTTGATCAGGGATTATTTGATAATCTAAATCAATCAGCGAGGCGGTTAATAAAGCACAAAACAATAGAACATATAGTAAGGTTTGGAACTGAAAACCAAATACCGTCACAATGAGGACAAAGGCAATGCCGGTTAGCAATTCTACGAATAAATACCTGGGAGAAATTTTTACCCTACAGTACCTGCACTTTCCCTTTTGCACAAGGTAACTTACCACCGGTATCAGGTCCAGGACGCCCAGTCGTTGGTGGCAGCCGGGGCAATGGGAGGGAGGTGATACAATGGATTGATTATTGGGTAAGCGGTAAATGCACACATTCAGGAAACTTCCAACAACCAATCCCGTAATAAAAACGAATGTCATGACGGCCAACATAGGCTACCTCATCAAACTAATCTAACTTAGAACCTGTTCTATTTCAGATTCGGACAACCCCTGAAACACTTTGCAGTATCCAATGCTTACTGGCAGGGCAAAGGTCAGTTTGCTTTCTGTTACCTTTTTGTCGGTATACATGGATTTAATCATATCCTTGGCCGTCAGCTCCCGGGGGACGGATACCGGCAGCTGGACCTGGGATAATAGCTGAATGATTCTGGTCACTTCGTCATCGGTCAACAAGTTCCTATTGCGGGCCAGACGGGCCTCTATGATCATCCCGATGGCCACCGCTTCGCCGTGCAGATAAGTACCATAACCGCTCAACGATTCGATGGCGTGCCCGATGGTGTGACCGTAGTTTAAGATGGCCCGGCGGCCCTGCTCGGTTTCATCCTGTTCCACCACAGCGGCTTTGATTTTGCAGCAGGTTTCTATGACGTACTCCAGGGCTGCCGTTTCCAAATGCAACACTCTGGAACTGTTTTCTTCCAACCAGGCAAAAAATTCTTTATCCCAAATGATCCCGTACTTGATGACTTCCGCCAAGCCGGCCCTGAGTTCCCGTGCATTTAGGGTCTGCAGGGTATCTACATCGATAAGTACCATTTTAGGTTGATAAAAGGCACCGATGATGTTTTTGCCCCGGGGGTGGTTGACCGCCACTTTGCCGCCCACGCTGCTGTCTACCTGGGCCAGCAGGGTGGTAGGCACTTGAATAAAGGGGACTCCCCGCATGTAGGTGGCGGCCACAAAACCTGACAGGTCGCCCACCACGCCGCCGCCCAGGGCCACCACCGGGCAAGTGCGGTCCAAACCATGGTCGAAGGCCATATCATATAGCCCGGCTGCCTGTTCCAGAGTTTTGGCGTTTTCCCCCGCCGGCACCCGGACCACAGCAACCTGAAAACCGGCCCGCTCCAACAGATTCCTGACCTTGTCCCCGTAGAGACTGTCTACGTTGGTGTCTGTAACAAGCAGCACTTTTTTCCCCAGCGGCATTTCAGACAGGTAGGCACCCAGATTATTTAGCAGCCCGCCGGCGATGTAAATAGGGTAACTGCGGCTGCCCAGCGCTACATCAATTTCTCTCACGGACTACCCCCCTTTCCACCAGATATCGGTATATTATGTTAACTATTTTTTCCGGACTTAAATCATCTGTATTGACGGCAAGTTCAGCCACTTGATAGGCCTCTTTCCGCTCCGCCAGCAGTCTTTCCACTTTTTCCTGGAGGTTCCCCTTGGCCAACAGGGGGCGGGTCCTTTTGCTGCGGACTCTCTTGCAAATAACTCCCGCAGAGGCCTCAAGGCTGACCAGAACCCCATTCTCTCTTAACTTTTTAACGTTTTCCGGGTTTAGCACCAGTCCCCCGCCGGTGGCAATAACCAGGTTCTCCTTGCTGGCTAACTTGCTTACCAGCAAAGCTTCTTCTCCCCGGAATCGTTTAACACCGTGCTTGTGAAAAATTTGCTCTACCGTAAGTCCGGTGACTTCCTCAATGGCATAGTCGGTATCGATAAACCGGTATCCCAAACGCTTGGCCAATCCCCGTCCTACGGTTGACTTGCCCGATCCCATAAAGCCGATCAATACGATATTCTTCATTTCACACCTACACCTGCCTAACCAGCTGCCGCCACCGGTTAACTCTTTCTTTTAGTTCTTCCAAGCTGTCGCCACCGAATTTTTCCACCATGGCGGCGGCCAGTTCCCAGGCCACCACAGCTTCGCCAACGACGCAGGCAGCAGGCACGGCACAAACATCTGATCTTTCCACCGAAGCAGCAAAGGGCTCCTTGGTCTTCAGATCAACACTGAGCAGAGGCTTATAAAGGGTAGGGATGGGCTTCATGGCCGCCTTTACCACAACGGGCTCCCCGTTACTGATCCCCCCTTCTATGCCGCCGGCCCGGTTGGTGGACCGGTAAAAGCCCCGGTCAGGGGAATGGTGTATTTCATCGTGCACCTGGGAACCGGGAACGGCCGCTGAACCAAAACCCAGGCCTATTTCCACGCCCTTGATGGCCTGAATGCCCATGACCGCACCGGCCAGCCGGCTGTCCAGTTTACGGTCCCAGTGGACATGGCTGCCTAATCCCACCGGCACCCCGTAGGCCCGTATCTCAAATACCCCGCCCAGAGAATCACCGTTTTTCCTGGCCTGGTCGATTTCCTTAATCATGGCTTCCTCTGCCTGTTGATCCGGGCAAAGGAGTTGGGACTGCCCGGCACGTTTTTGCAGTTCTTCCGTCGCCAGGTTTTCTTCAATCATGGCCTCTACGGACCCGATGCGCCGGACAAAGCCCAGCATTTCTACCCCCAGTTCCTCCAGCAAACATCGGGCCAGGGTTCCCACAGCCACCCGGGCAGCCGTTTCTCTGGCGCTGGACCTTTCCAAAACGTTACGCACATCATCATGGTTATACTTGATGGCCCCGGCCAAATCGGCATGACCCGGTCTTGGACGGGTTACCACCCTTTCATTTAGGTTGGCCTCCGGTCCCGGAGCCATAATTTCAGACCAGTTGGCCCAGTCTTTATTAATCACCTGAAGGGTGACGGGACTGCCGGTGGTCCGTCCTCCCCGGACCCCGGAAAGAAACTGCACCTGGTCTTTTTCTATTTTCATACGGCCGCCCCGGCCATAACCGCCCTGGCGCCTGGCCAGTTGTTCATTGATATATTCCCGGGTGATGGGCAAGCCGGCCACCATTCCTTCCACAATGGCGGTAAGGGCCGGACCGTGGGATTCTCCTGCTGTCAGAAAACGCAGCAACGTTATCTCTCCTCTCCTCCTGAAAGCTGCCTGAGCAGCGTTTCCCTCATAATCTCCACTGGTGCAGGCAGACTGGTCCAAAGCTCAAATGCTAAAACTCCCTGGTAGAGCAGCATCCCCAGGCCGTTAAGGGTTTTTGCCCCCCGTGCCGCCGCCTGCTGCAAAAAAAGGGGCTTTTCAGGGTTATAAACCAGGTCGCACACCAACTGCCCGGGATGCAGGGCAGCAAAAGGAAACTCGGGCGCCCGGTCTACCCCGGGACTCATCCCGATGGATGTGGTCTGTACCACCAGGTCCACTCGGGAAACTTGATCCTCCGGCAGTTGCTGTCCCCAGGGAAGGACTTGGGCTTCAACTTGACAGGCCCGCGAAACATCCCTGGCCAAATCCTCCGCCCTTTCCGGGGTCCGGTTGGTGATATAAAGGGAGTCCAGTCCGGCGAATGCCAGCGCGATGACCACCGCCCTGGCTGCCCCGCCGGCCCCTAAAATCAATGCGCTTTTTCCCCGGGGCGTAAAATTGGCTTCGCTTTCCAGGGACCTGATAAAACCTTGCCCGTCGGTGTTGTAACCAACCAGCCTGCCATCCACGTTCACAATGGTGTTGACCGCTCCGATTACGCGGGCTGCCGGGTCTAGTTCATCGAGCAGGTCAATGACGTTTTGCTTGTGCGGCACCGTGACGTTAACACCGGCTAAGTCAAGGGCAGTGATACCCTGCACTGCCTGTTCGAGACAGTCGGGCCGGACACTGCAAGGCACATATACCCAGTTCAGGCCAAGCTTCCGGTAGGCAGCATTATGCATGGCGGGAGAAAAGGAATGTTCCACCGGAAAACCAAACAATCCACAAACCCTTGTCTTACCATTTATATTGGGAAAACCCATATTACTTCCCTCCCGAATGTAACAAAAGCTTGGCCTGCGCCAAGCCAGTATCTATGATTGTTGTTTTTTTATCCGGCCTAACACCAGTTTTTCCAGCTTTCTGTTAATCTTTGTGCCGATAAATTCCTTCCCGGCCAGGGGAGTCACCAGAATGGTGTACAGCCCCAGGCGGTTGCCCGCCAGCACATCGGTAAATACCTGATCGCCCACAAATGCTGTTTCATGAATGTCAGTTCCTACCAGGCTGAGGGCTCGCCGCAACCCACTGCGACGGGGTTTGGCCGCCTTGTGCACCCCCGGCACCTGTAAAGAGCAGCACAAAGCTGAGACCCTGCTTTCATTGTTGTTTGATACAAAGCAAACCTTAAACCCCTGCCGGCACAGATCCCGAAACCATGCCTCTATCTCGGGGTCCATATGCTTACGGTCCCAGGGGATCAAAGTATTGTCGATATCAAAAAGGATCGCCTTAATTCCCTTCTTCTTTAAATCTGCTGTATTAATGTGGAACAAGGAAGGTACATAGGCTTTAGGATAAAGTTTTGAAAGCATCTTTTCACACCACTTTGCAGCGGGCACCCTGCAGTACCCCTATGATCAGAATATTTTGCTGTGCATATTTTACCTGCATTTGGCACCCTTCGTCAACTTACAACACCTATTAAATGGTATGATCCTCTTCCTCGGGGACAGACACCAAATTATTTTCTCCCCATACCATATATTGTTGACTTAATTTTTATTAGGGGGGATTACTTGATGCTACCCGGCCTGTGGACGGTCACTGTCCTGTCGGTTGTGAACGGGATCATGGCGCTGGTTTCTTACATTGCCAACAGCACCTTTCCCCAGCCTCTGAATGAGGAGGAGGAGGCTCATTACCTCGGGATGCTGGCAGAAGGGGATGAATCGGCACGCAATGTGTTGACAGAAAGAAACCTGAGACTGGTTGCCCACATTGTGAAAAAATTCGATTCCACCGGCGAAGACGTTGACGACTTGATCTCCATCGGCACCATCGGTTTGATCAAAGCCATTAATACGTTCAAACCTGATAAGGGCACCCGTCTGGCTACCTATGCGGCCCGTTGTATCGAAAATGAAATGCTACTGACAACTATTAACGGTATATTATGCTAATATAAAATTATTTTTCTTCGTCCGTAATCGTCTCCAGATAGGCATCAATAATTTTGAAAAGAAACTGTTTATGTTTATCGCCCAAAGATAACAACTTTTCAATTCTTTGACTTACCTCTTCATTGGCTTCATCACTAGCGGGAGTTTACTAAACATTAAGTTAAAAACCACCCTCAGCCCAGTAAACACTGGCACTCAGAGATTTGCAGCATGTATAAACCAAGGGCTATTAACCAATGCATTGTATAGCCCTTGCAGCTCCTGGTAAGCAGCGATAATATCTTCTTCAAAGTTATCCTTGGAGTTACTACCTTTATCAAATACAACGGTAATTTCCTCCATATCAAGGTTTAGCTCTGAGAGTTTTTTTCTTAATTTGGTTAGTGTAGGGATGAACAATTCCTTATCTGATTTGTTACCTTCATATATTTCAGAAAATACCGGGATGAGAAATTCTTTGGTAACCACCTGGGCAAGCCCGAACTGCCTTAAATCAGTCCGCTTTTGTTTGTTTCTGCCTCTTTGGGCCAACTCTGCCTTTTCATTTGTAGAATCAATATGAGTAAAAAAGTCCTTTCTCCATCATTTTTAGGGTAATCGCATTTTCTACATTTTCCAATTGCTCGTCACTAACGGTATCCATTTGCTCTCAGAAATGCCGGCTATCTTCACTCTGATTATACAGGTTTTTTATTGCAAGTGGCTCACTTTTATTTTAGCGTTTATAACAACCAACTCCTTTTCTCAGTGGAATCATTTATTGTTTCTTTAACGAAACTCACTGATTGTAAATACGCGGCAGAATTCCTGGAATATATAGACCCTTCATATAACTATGTACAAACTAAAACAAAAATCTCCTATGAAATATATGTGCATATATTTCATAGGAGATTTTTGTTTTTTGCAAAATTAAATTTATAATATCAAAAAAATTCTATAACTCAAACCACCCAGCCACTTCAATGGATCGTCCTTCGGCCTTTGCTTTTGATGAAGCTAAACTAGCCATATTGAAAAGATCTGAAACCGAGTACGGTTTATTTTCATCTGAATTATGTAACTTTTTCTGACCTCCTACAACCCCCACTGACCCCTTAACCTTAATACCCTGGAACCATTCTTCCGAAGCTATAGAATTAACAATCTGTTGTGCAAGCCTGCGGGCATCTTCCCATGGTCTATTTGTAATGATAGCAAATTCATCTCCCCCATAACGACAGAGATAATCAGTATTTTCCTGTGTTACACTTTTTAATACCTTGGCAGTTTGAAGCAAAATAGAATCTCCTACCACGTGGCCAAAGAGTTTATCAATAGAGCCAAAATCATCTAGATCAAAAAAAATAACAGTAATTTTTTCCCCCTTCTGCAAAAAATCCCTTGCTTTATCAAATAAAAACTCTGCTTTATTAAGTTCTGTCAATGGGTCAACATATTTTCCCCATTCCGTTATGAGACGGGCTTTCGTTAATAAGCCAACTAAATAATTATCGTTTTTTACTACCAAACGTTCAATATTATGCTTATCCATAAGGTCTTTGGCCTGCCAAAGTGAAAAGTGAGGCATAACTGTTATTACATCTCTGGTCATTGCGTCTGCCACCAGACGATTTGGATGGGTCCTTCTTACATCTCGAGAGGTAATGATGCCAACTAATCGTTCACTTTCCAGGACCGGTAACCCGCCAATTTTATGCTTGTCCATTAAATCAATCGCCCGTCCGACAGAATCGCACGGGGTAATGGTTATTAATTCCTTTGCCATGATTTGTTCCACACAAATCATTACAAATCTACTCCTCTGTTTACCTGAATCACAATCTCTACCTGAGCCTTTAATAATGTACTTTCTGTTGACATACGTTCCCCTTCTTCCAAAAGGATAGGTAGTAACTTTTCTTCAGACATTAATTTTACTATAGATTTCTTTATAACAGCAGCTTCGAATATGGGATGATCCATGCGTATTATCTCATATTGATCCGGGGACAATGCATCAACCATTCTGCGCACGGCTTCCGGTCCAATGGGTGCTTTCTTACCCACCAACAGTACATCCCTCATGGGAGGGATTTCAAACTCTGACAAACGTATTGAGAGTTCAGCCTTTCGCACAGTTTCTAACGGGTAGGGGGAAATCTTTAAGTTACCTGACAAGTCTATAATCACCTTCCCGGATTATTTTAAAAAATCCCTTTTAGGTGGAACATTGTCTAAAATTAGAACCTTTTCCCTATTTACATAGTATTTTGTGATTACTAACAAATTTTCCTGCTTTTAATTTTATTTAAGTAAAATTTTTTCTTTTTTATAAATTGGCCCCATTAAATTGTTACAAAGTTTTGGAGAAAACAATAATCATTCCCTATTTTAATAATTATCATAAATATATCCCCTTCGGTAGTTTCGCGTGTAGTATAACATCTATAGAACCTGATCCTTTTTCATCCCTCTTACTTCTTCCAGAAACAACCACCTGTGATATTAAAGTCCTTACCAAAAATACTTTTTCTAAAAATTCAACTTTATTGAGGTTATCCAGTATTATTGTAGCTATTTCCCTCAATTCTTCTATTTTATGCAAAGAACCCTCTTTGAGTTTCTGTCGTCCTATGATTTCCTCCTTTCTTTTTTCTAACCTTTCTTTGCGAGACTTTAATTCATTAAGTTTTTTTGAAATGTTATCATCCAACTCAACTAACCCGTTTGCTAGTAAATTTATAATAGAATTTTGCCCCTTTATAATGTTCATAAGATTTTTATCAAGTAATTTTATCTCTTCACCACTGTTACCCTTTCCCTGTAAATAATCTAAGGCCTCCCTGAGAAGCCAATCTGGGTTTCTTAACCATTCTCGCACCTGCTCCCAAACTACTTCTTCCAATGGATCGGCTGGGATCATTTTAATGGGTCTACAACCTTTGTTTTTATATCCCTGGCAGCTTTTATTACAGGTATAACGTCGCTCTCTTTTACCCCACCACTTGGCGTTAACTCCGGTCATTGTGTTGCCACAATCATTGCAAATAACTAATCCAGAAAGAAGGTAACCATGTTTTATTTTTCCCGCATAAAGCCTGCGGCTCTCTTTCAGTTTTTTCTGGGCCCTTTTAAATAAATTCTCATCTAAAATGGCCGGTACTTGTATAGACATACCTTTATAAGACCAAACCCCAATGTATACGGTATTTGTCAATATCTGTTTAACTACCTGCCTATGCCACATCTCACCCCCTCGGCGAGTAGGTATTCCCATTTCATTAAGTCTTTTGGCAACACCGTTAACTCCCATATCCTCACAAGTAAACCAGTTAAATATATTTATTACTGTTTTTTTCTCTTGTTCCCGGTAACTTACTATACCGGTCTCTGGGTTGTACTGATAACCGAATACATCAAAGTTTATAGGGATGCCTCCCTGCTTTGCTTTTTGATCCTTTCCTCGTCTCATTCTGTCCCTTATCTTCTCACGCTCATATTCTGCTATAGCTCCCCGGATAGAATAAAATAGCCGGCCTTCCGGATTATCTTTCCAATCAAAGTCTAAAAATTCTAGCTTAATATTATGTCTTTCCAACTCCTCAGTTATTAATAATTGATGAGCAAGTTTACGCGATAGGCGGTCCGGGTCACGTACTACCAGTATCTGAAACCGACTCTCTCTGGCAGCTTCTCTTAGTTCATTAAGCCCTGGTCGTTCTAATATAACCCCTGATACTCCTTCATCAGAAAATATGAGTACCTCTTTGGCCCCCATTTCTTTTGCACGACTGCAGCAGGCCTCACGCTGTTCAGCAATGCTGTAGCCATATTTGACCTGATCATCGGTACTTACCCGGATATAGATTGCCGCCCGCAAGCTGTAGCCCTCCGTTCAATTACTTTCTTTACCAGGAATTGGTATGCATCATGTAATCCTGTGCCATTTTGAGAATACTTTATAGTTATATTTATCCTTAAAATTCTAGATTCTTTTTGTTTTTTTTGTAGGTTATTTTTCATTAACATTCCCTCCCCCGCATTCCTCCTCTCATAACATATGCTTTGTAGTTTGTACACTTTCCAGTAATACTCCCGTCGCACGTATTTTTATGTTAACTTAATCCATTAGTAACTGGTAAGATGTCTTCTAATTGTATGGTTGTTAATCTTACCTTATTATTCCGCTAGGATACCTGCATTGACATTGAAATTCTGATGCATTTAAGGTTCATCAAGAAAGTAAAGGCAGAGGTTTCCCTGTACGACCCCATTGGCGTAGACAAAGAAGGTAATGAAATAAGTTTGATCGATATATTGGGTACCGACCCGGAAGTGGTGTCCGATATGGTTGAAACAGCCTTTGAAAAGAACCACCTGATGGAAAAGGTACGCCGGTTGACCAGCCGGGAAAAAAGAGTGTTAGAAATGCGCTTCGGTCTCGGCACCACCGCCCGGAAAACCCAGAGGGAAATTGCCCGCGCTTTAGGAATCTCCCGCTCCTATGTCTCCCGCATTGAGAAAAGGGCCTTAAATAAACTGACCAAGGAATTCCGCATGGAAGGCTGCCAGTAACGGCAGCCTTCCGTTCTTAGTTCTTCGATTCAAGTTCCATCAATACCCCAATTCTTCTCCCACAACCACCACGGTTATATCCGTAAGCATTGGCTTTTTCCTCATAACGGAATAAATCCTGCAAATCCTGGTTGAACCCTGGCACTCTGAACATACCCCGGTGATAGTGCAGGGGTTATCATAATTAAGCCGTTTATTATTCATTGGCGAAACAATTGTCTGCAGTCGTTCATCCATAATCGGGTAGACACCCAACTATACGGCGCCCGGCCCCTTTGCGTGGGCTTCAAGAATAATGTTTTGAGTGGCGGCGGAGCAGTCCTGTACCCAGTAGCCCTTCACGATCTCCAGGCTTTCATCCCCGCAAACCAGTATCGTTACCTGGGCTCCCCCCAGCATATAGGCGTAGGGATGGAAATAAGGTGCCGCTCCATATTGAAAAGCTGCCATCACTGGCAGCTTTCTTGGCTTGTTAATAATCTGCGGTTATTTTACAGAAGGTTTCCGAATGGGACTCTACAAGGTTAGCAAAGACATTGCACAATTCCGGGTCATAATGGGAACCGGCCAAAGACAACAGTTCCTGGCAAGCAGCCCCGGGCAGCATTCCTTTTTTATAAGGTCTGTCTGTGGTCATGGCATCAAAACTGTCCACAATACGAATAATCCGGGCGCCCAGGGGTATATTACGGCCGCTTAGACCCAGGGGGTAACCCGTACCGTCATAATTTTCATGGTGATGCAAAATATACGGTCGAACCTTCTCCAGGGACTTGATGGGTCGGATAATCTCACTGCCCCAGTAAGGGTGTTGTTTTAAAATATCCCACTCAGCCTCTGTCACTTTGCCCGGTGCGTTTAGAATACGGATGTCGATTTCAATCTTGCCAATATCGTGCAGATATGCTCCGTACTGTATATACCGCACTTCATCTTCGTTCAGTCCATATTCTTTTGCCAGCAAAGTGGCGTATTCCAGTACCCTCTCGGAATGCCCATAGGTATAGCGGTCCTTGGCATTAATGATACTTAACAGCGTTCTGGTCGAACTTAAAAGCTCCGCTTCAGACTGTTCAGAGGTACCTTTTAATGTATCTAAAACGTTAAAGTATAGCTCTATTTTATCTTTACTGGTCTTTTTGGCTTTGTATAGGGCCTGGTCGGCCAATTCAAATAGATCCTCACCAGACTTTGTATGTTCCGGGTAACTCGCCAAGCCCACGGTGACACTCAACTTACCGGTGGGGAGTTTGCTTGCATTCTCATTATTCAAGATCAGTTCCTCAATTTTTTCCTTAAGCCCTTTGGCTATTTTATAAGCGGCATTTGAATCATGCTTTGGAAGCAGTACACAAAATTCATCGCCACCGTACCGTGCCGCAATACCGGGGGCTTTAGTTTCCTGCAGCAGGACTTGTCCCACTTCTTTCAAAACTTGGTCTCCTGCGAGGTGACCAAAGGTATCATTATAGTATTTGAAAAAATCGATATCAAAGAGAATGAGGCTGAGAGGTTCGTTGTTGCTTTTTGCCTCTTCTAAGGCTTTTTTAAAGGATACTTGAAAATATCTATGGTTATAAACTCCTGATAACCCGTCCTTGTTGGCTAATTCCAGTAAATAATTTCTGGTGTCTCGTTCAATGCCGGCAATTCCTCCGATAAGCCATGCACAGATAAACATGACACCGGTAAGGACAATGTCGGATTCAAATTGAGTATTTGGGTAATCAAAACCATATAATAATAAATCACCTATGCATAATAAAAATCCACTTAATAAAGCAATACTACAACCAAAAGCTTTGCTTTTGGCAAATGATACATATGCAACAGGAATGATTAGCAGGCTTTTTACATAGCTGTCGTTGTAACTAGTGAGCAGAATAAAGACAAAAATTGAAAGCATGTAAAAGCCTGTAGGGAGGATATCTAGTCGAACAATAACTACACATACTAATAAGGCAATAATAAACAGGATAGTAGAAATAAATTCATTTCTAAAAAAAATAAATATATTTGCTAACGGTTCATTTACAGACGTATTCCAATTGACTTTTGTCAGAAACACTAATATAAAAATAAGAGAACAAAGTAAGTAAACAGTAATTTTTAGGTCTTTGAAGTTGTCTTCTCTTTTTTGCTTCCAATCATTCATAAATATCACTCTTTAAGATATAACTAACCTAATAAAAACAAAAGAGTGATATTATGCAGTTCACTCTTTTGCTTTATTATGGGTTATTTTTGTAATGATTTTGGCAACTTAGGCTGGTAATGTGCATAACCACATGCAGACGCAGCATTAATTAATGCCGATAAAGTAAAAGCAATGGTTGCCACAGTAAGGAATAAGGATTTTAAGATTTTTATAATAATCACCTCCCCTTTAATAAAATAATAAGTAGAAATCTATCTATGAAATACATTATCTTATGCCCGAAAGATGTAAGCATCAAGTATTGCCAAAGCATTATTAAGGAAACTGCATAGTTTGTCAGTTCATATTTATTATAAATATAAGACAGCCCCTGGCATATAAATAAAAAGAACACTGCTAAAAACGATAACTTTCTTAGTAACTTCTTTTGCTGGAAACTTAGTGGCTTTTCAGGCGATTCTACTGGCGCCTTCAAATATATTATTGTGAGTCCATACAAAAAAGATAATATAATTACTAATCCCATGTAATCTTGTACAATATAAATTGTTTCTAGTGCAATATAAGCTAAGATATTGTATATGAAAACTGTAATCAACAAACAATGCAACGAGTTTTCACTATGAGCGCCACCTGCTGTTTTACGTATAAACATAGAAGCCAAAAGCATGTAAAAAATTTGAACATGTAAATGAAATAAATACCCTAAAAAACAAGTAATAACTATGCTAGAAACTAAACCAAAAAAAACCTGAGCGCCAAATAAAAGAATTTCTTGTTGGTCTTCATTCTTAATTCCTTTGCTCTTTATCAAATAATTAGCTGCTTTTTCAGGAAAAGACATTTATAATTATCTCCCAAATTTTCTAATTAACATAGATAAAATAATGATAATTACTACATGAGGTAACCCCGAGAGGAACCACCACAAGGGTTCACCTAATATTGTGTTATAGTTAAGCAAGAATAATTTTGAAATTAAAAATGCAGATATTATTTCAGTAATAATGATAATAGAAAATACCAAAATTAGGCCAAAAACAGCCGAAGAAAGTTTAGTTTTGTAATAGTAGGTTAAAAAACCGCTTACCAAACAAACTAATATTAGTGAGTGAATGCCAAAACTAATCGGTAATTTACGTAACAAAAAAGTTGATATGGCATATGCTCCTGAAAATATTATTAATTCTTTCTTTGACCAGTGTACCTTTAAAAAAACAAAAAGGAAGAATAAAACACTTATACCTTCCAAATATGCCAAACTTATATAAAGAGAAAAGGGTATATTGCCCATCTTATCCTCCCGGTTTTAGTATTGTTTTTTTATATACTGTGAATGCTTCATGACTAAAACAGTTCTGTTTTGAGTATCCTTAAATTTTTAGACAAATGCTAGTCCCCAATAATTTCGACATTATTTTTCTAACCCCTTCCGAGTTTGACAAATTTCCCTAAAATAGTGTTAGCTAAAAATATGAATTTTGGCCAAAGACTCTAATGGTAACCCGTTTAAAAACCTAATTTTACCCTTTGCCCACTCCATAAAACACATGTATTTTTTGGTAATTACTTACTTGGAAAAGTTATTAAAAAATTATTGTAATTCTTACAACAAGATTGTAATATGTCATTGAGAAGACAGGTTCTTCTCAAATGAACCAATTGTTTCGAAACACTTTAAGCAAAGCGGGGGGTAATAAACATGTCTGATTCCAAAGTAAAAAAAGATATGAATAAAGAAATGAATACCCCGGAAGTAATTTTTGAGAACCTCATCCGTATTGCTGATACCATCGCTCAAAGTTTTGGCAGAAACTGTGAGGTCGCCGTCCACGATTTATCAAGCTTGGACAGGTCATTGATTTATATTGCCGGAGATATCACTCACAGGAAGCCCGGGGCGCCCATTACGGATCTTGTGGTTAAGGTATTGCACCAGGAATGCGACCAAGCCCGGGATATGGTAGGGTATAAAAGCATTACCAAAGATGGTCGCATTCTCAAATCCTCCACTACTTTTATTCGGGACGGCCGGGGAAAAATTATCGGCGCCCTTTGCATCAATTTTGACATAACAAATTTTCAACAAATGCAAGCTGCCGTGGGTGATTTAATCAACCTGTCTTACCAGGGCGGAGATGACAAAAAAGAAACCTTTACTGCCACCGTTCATGAGACCATCGATGTGCTGGTGGCCCAGGCGTCGGAGGTTGTGGGAAAGCCACCTGCAACCATGTCCATGGAGGAAAAAATTAAATTTGTGGCTACTTTGGAACAAAAGGGCGCCTTCTTAATTAAAGGTGCCGTCGATTACATCGCAACAGTTTTAGGTGTATCAAAATACACTGTTTATAATTACCTGCAAAAAGTTCGCTCCATCGAGGGGCTAAACTTAATTCACAAATAACCAAATTAATCATCTAGAAAAGGAGGGGCTACTCCGGTGGCAGCCCTCTTGAATGGTAAGGTGCAGTTCCCGGGCCAAAAGGTTGTAGCTGTTATTAGCGGTGGCAACATCGACGTAAATATGTTGTCCCGTATCGTGGACAAGGGTCTTGGCCAAGGCTGGTAGAAAAACCGAGCTTACCACCAGTTCAGCTACATCAGTCTTTATCTCTTTAAGCTCATTAAGGATTTGATGTAAAATTTGTTCCATTTTGGGCCTCCTTTCACACCTAATTGATTAAATATCAGCCAGTTAGGGGAATTTCTTCTGCCACGCTTACATTATATTTTAAATTCTTCTACGCCATCAAACTAAGGCTAGGCCGGTGAACCTGAAAAACTATAGTAAATGTGGTCCCTACACCAAGTTCACTGGTTACTTTCATAGTACCGTTATGATCCGAAATAATTCGATTACAGATGGCAAGCCCTAAACCCGTACCGGCAGGGTCGGTCGTAAAAAAGGGGTGCAATATTTTTTCCATATGCTCCGGGCTAATCCCTCTCCCGGTGTCACGGATATCAATGCAAGTATGCTTATGATCACCGTAGGTCCTGACCGATATGGTATCACCTTTGGAGCAGGCCCTCTCAGCATTTTGCATAATATTCAGCAGCATCTGTTTAATTTGTTTGTCACTGCCCCTGAAGGGTCTCACTGTCTCGTCCAGAAGTTTTTCGTAATAAATCCCTTTAGACATGCCTGAATAAGTATAGAGATCCCATGTTTCGTTAACGATGCCATTGATGTTAAGCATTTTACTTTCAGCCTGTTCCGGTCTGGCTAACTGAAGCATGCTGGTGACAATACCATTAACCCGGTCCAGTTCCTCCAATGCAAGCTGCCCTAAATCCGTCAATTTAGGATCTGTCCACCTGGCTTGCATTAATTGAATAAATCCCCTTACCGTAGTGAGGGGATTCCTTATCTCATGAGCTGCTCCGGCTGCCAATTCCCCAACTGCGGACAGGGTTACTAAACGCTGCATTTTATTTTTTTGCTGGTGAAGCTCTGTTATATCATTAATGACAGTAACAAAACAGTTTTCTTCTTCCTCCGGTCCCTTTAAAGTGAACCTGCTAATTAGAAATGTTTTATCCCCTATCTGTGCTTCCATATTCATAAAGTTTGGCATCCATTTATGATAAGGAATAGAGCATTGCTCCCAGAGTAATACCTCAGCTTTTCCCATGATTTCACCTTTATTAAGTTTAAATATCTGTTCTATTTGTTTATTACAAAGCAAAACATAACTTAGCGAATTACATATTGTAATTCCTTCAGAAAAAGTTTCAATTAAATCTTTTAAAAATTTCTTTTCATTCTCCAATTGTAAAGCATAATGAAAGTTTATTTGAGAAATTTGCCCCACTATCCAGGCTAATAAAGCTAAACATAAAATAATAGTTATATCATCGATTTTTATACTCTTGTAATACCATACTATGCTAATACCAAAAATAGATGCAGATATTAGTCCTAATGCAGAACCACTGGTTAAGGATATTAGAACAACAGGAATAACATATATCAACTTATGAATCTGTTCATTAGAAACAAAACAAAAGATTAAAGTAAAAAATGTTAGCAAAACAGCATAAATACTTCTGAAGAAATATTTATCTGAATAAAATTTTTCCTCAATGGCTCTTAGAAAAAGGTAGTTTACCAATAAAAAACCAAAAAACGAACCCAACATAATTAGGTTGAAATTAAATGAATTACAAATGTCCTTTAGATATATTTTTCCAGTTAAACTACCCAGTATAAGGATGATTGAAAAGAAAAAGAAATGAGATATCCAATAAATTTCTTTAACTTTTTTTATAGGAGAAATTCTATTTATCATTAAAGACAATCCTTTTTATTACAATTTGCTAAAAATGTTGGCCGAATGTACTTTTGAATAATAAATGCTAAACAAACCATTATAATAATCTGAGGCCAACCTAACATTACCCACAAAAAAGTATCCTCACTTGATACATTGCCAAATAACTTTTCATATGTAAAATGAACGAACGTCTCAGCACATATAAGAACAAATATCACACTGATGCTTACATAAAAGGAAGTTCCCAAAGTTACTTTCCCCTGTCTATAAATAATTAAAACTAAACCAAGTAATGCAGCCAAGGTATGTAAACCAGGAACTGTAAATATTCGAATTAACCAAATAATCAATGATAATTCGAATGCATATAATAATATTTTTCTTGTAGAAATCTTAAAACCAAGAATTGCAAATACAGTAAAAATTAGGGCAGCCACTTCTGGCCAACCCTGTAAAAAAAAAAATTAATTACTGTTGTCTTCATATATTATGCTCCTTTAACGCAGGCAATCAGGCACCTTTGGTTCGTAATGTGTGATAACACAGGCATTAGAAATGTTTACTTGAGCTAGCCAAAATAATACAGTTCCAAGCAATAAAATGACTTTATTCTTCATCCCCTTCACCTCCTTAACTTTTATTTCTAAGAATTCCTGAAATTGAAAAAGTTTGGTTTATGATACCCAATCCTATAGCTAAAATAAAATCTTTATAATCGTTGATATTATGCACACTCACTAGAGTTAAGGCGACTACCCAAAAGAACCATACTCTTAGCCCTTTTTTCTTTAAAACATTTCTTCTTTCAACCTTAATAGGTTTATTAGTGGTTTCAACTGGAGCATTCTTTAGAATGAAATATAGCGAAAGAGCCATCGTAATGATTAAGAAAATCAAAACATGATATAAACCCATTATACCGGCTAGCTTAACCGCAGCTTGTCCGTAAAAATTCATTAGTCCAACTGACAGAATCAAGCAAACTATTGGACTGGAACAGTGATACCCACCTGTGAATATTCGTAATGAACCACTGGCAATAAGTGTAACAGCGACTGTAGGAAAAGTCCCTAAAATAAAACTAGTTAGAAGCGTAGCAATTACTACCAGTAAGTTAAATAAAAGTAGGTGAAGAGCATAGGCCATTACCGCCTTATTCTCTTCCAGATTCCCTTGTCTTGACCGGGCGATCGTCTCTGCCCACAAATTAATCGTATTTTGGTACTGTTTTTTCATCATAAAAGCAATATTTGATATCTAGCAACAAATTCCTCTGTTGTAAAATGTTATGTTTTGTAAGCTTTAGTCGTAAATTTGTTTTTGTTTAGGGACTTTGGTATCTTGCCCAGGACTTTTGTCCATTTATATACACACATGTTTATCTTAGATCCGGTAAGTAAAAAAGAAAAACCCAGTAACCACAAGACCTGATCAGAATAATTTGTTGTAAAAAATTTAACAAAAAAAGAGGAACACTTATCTCTTTAGTGAATTGGTAAAGTACCTCCAAAACCATTACGAAGGAGAGTGTCCTCATAATGAGGATACCACAGTCACTTACCAATTATCAATCAGAAAACCTTACACGCCAGCAAAAACGTGATCTACGGCGTACTCACCAAAAAGCTTGTTCCAGGTTAGAGATGCTAAAGAAAAAGCTTACCAGTAACCTTTGATAACAACAGCGTTACCATTACCCGGAATGTGAAGGATTTCATAAACTCACAGGTTAAATAGGGTATGTAAATAATTCCGTGTAGTGCGGCCGGGTAAGGTCGCTAAGTCTAGTGGGTGTAAGCCCCACCAGGGTAAAGCCTAACCAGCAGCCCTGTAGCCAGTTCTTGGAGGTTTTCAGGTAACTGAAAGCTTTAAGCGTAGAA
>JBFMCH010000066.1:0-3411 GCA_040754595.1 Bacillota bacterium | reverse complement strand
TTCGGGCCTTTACAGCCTGATATTATCAAAACACTCAAAGAGTGATTTATGAGGCAACCATTTTTGGAATTTACTAGGTGTTAAAAATTATTTATCGAAATTTGTTCATTTCTACTTGACGGTCACATGTTATTGACATGGACGGGAAAATTAATGGGCTACTTGGTTTAGATTTACTAATGAAAGCAGGAGTTATAATAGACATGAAAAATTTATTATTGTACGAAGGAATTTAGGTGGTGCTTTATAAAATATCAGGTTTTCTCCTATAAGAATGTCACCAACGGGAGTCGGCCTGCCGGGGCACCGGCGCGAGGCTAGGAGAACAAGGGAGCCCCCGGAGGTTCCATTCCCCCAAAAAAGAAAAGAACTTGCACTTTAATTTAGTAAAATGCAAGTGTTTTTGTGCAATTTCCCGATTTACCGGGGGCGGTGCCTGGTTCCGTCCGGCGGTAACTTTTTGTGCTCGTATACAACTTTCATGCGAGACGGTACCTGGCACCGCCTGGGTAACCTTTCATTGAAACCACCAGACCCAAAAGGATGACTCGAAAAAAAGCACCTTCACTTTAGTTTAGTGAAGTGCCAGGCACCTTTTGACTCAAGAGAACCGTCCCCTTGATTCAGGTTGAAAGCCTTCCGAATCTTCTAAAAGGCTTTACAGATTTAACAATATTCGTATTCTATCTTCTACTACAGTTATAGTGCCTGGGGAAATCGCACCTATTTTTAATATAAGTCTCTCTTTGGAAATTGACCGAATATCCTCGCACTTAATGAAACTTCTCTCTTTTAATCCGCCTTCCGGCGGCAATATTTCGACATGGAAAGGTATGCCTTTATCTTTGGTGGTTATCGGAAGAACAACAACCAGGTCAGCCGGGCCGCTGTTGAATATGTCTACAGAAACGATAAGGGCGGGCCTTTTACCCGCCTGCTCGTGCCCACGGGTAGGGTTTAAGTCAACAGTCCAGACATCGCCACGGGACGGGTGCATTACCAATCTCTCCCTAAGCCGTCATTTAAGGTGGAATCCCACACGCTGCGTTCAGCTATTTCTTCTCCCCACGCTTGGGTGTTTTCTTTTAAAGCTGCATAAGCCTCATTTGCTTTTTTTAAAAACCACTGTCTTCGATACATTTCGATAGCTTTTTCAAGAATCGTCTGCATAGGTTCTTCCGCTTGCTTTGCGATTTGTTTAAGAACCTGTAAGGATGACGGATTAATCCGGACCGTAGGCATTTATTTCACGCCCCTATAAATAATATGCTACCAACAATAATACAATATTGTATACATAATTGTCAACATTACTCCCACGCTATTTTCTCCACATTATTATTTGCCACTTTTTTTCAGCCAACTATTCAATGACACAGTCAGACAAAAAGAAGGTCCCCTCGGAGGTCCTGGCCTTGTCGGGAACCTTCTTCAGTAAGTTAGCAAGTTTGATGCCTGGCACACCCACTCCCTATTGTTTGGTTTGGGCCAGGGCCTTTTGAATGGTGTTTTTGGCGGTTTCTTTATCCGTAACGTCAATTATTTGTTCAAATACCCAGTCCAGTATGGGTTCGCTGGTGATGGTTTTGACCATTTGCTGCAGTTCAAAGGATTCAATACCAAGTTTTCTGTATAGTATTTTGCAGATAACATCAGCCTTGCCTTCGGCCTTGCCTTTGGCCATAGCTTCTTCTCGTTCTTGCTTTACCCATTCTTGATAAATCGGTGATTCCATGATCATTTCCCTCCTTATCATGGATTGTATTAGTTCAGAGGTGTATTTGCTTCCTTTTCGTCCCGCTATGATGGCCATGGCGGCCAGTAAGTCCTGCTGCAGTGATTGGTCCGGCAGTTTTTGTATGGTTGCTATACTTTCCTGCAGCACTTGTTCGGGTTGTTCTTTTGGTTTTTGCCCTTTCATGAGGGGCAGCAGGGGGTAGAGCCCTGCCAATTCGTTCTCTATCACTGTCTGGCGGGATTCTTCCCAGATTCTTATGACCCGGTATTGGTAGTCCAGCATGGTGGATTCACCCCACCGGTCGCTTAACCGGTGCAGTTTGTTGTCATTTTCCGGGTAAAAGAATATGACCACCTGTCTGATCGGCGGGGTTCCCTGGCCGTTCTTCAGGCTCGCTTCCCAAATATCGCTGCGGTATCTCAGCATCCGGGCTGGCAGTGTTACGTCGTAGTAGCCCATGGGTTCAAAGTTTATCAGGTAACTGCCGCGTGCCGGGTCTTCTACTTCCAGCACATGATCCAGGCGGGATTGCTGTTTAGGGGTGTATTCTGTTTGGTACGGCCGTATCCATTCTTCCCGGCATTGTGGTTCCACAAATTTTACCCAGTCTGCCGGCCGCCGCTGAAAAAGCCGCTTCATGGGGATGTCTATGCTGAGCATTGGATGGTTTCCCACCTTTATATCTGTATTGTACCACATTCCTTTGAGTTCCAGAGATGTTATTGTTTAGTGAAGTGCCAGGGATCACCTCTTCTCCTTCCATGGCTTTTGGTTATCTGACATTTTCTTGCTTATTTGTTCGCCTCCCTGACGATAGCTGCCGCTTCATCCAGGCTGTTAACAGTGTAGATTTTGTTAATGATTTTATCCAGGATTACTAAGTCATTAATTCTCTGGACCTCAGCTTGCAAGTCGATGGACGTCTTAGGAAACCTGGCTTCCAGGTATTTGCAGATGGCCTCTTGGGCCATCTTTGCTTTGCCCTCAGCTTTAGCTCCGCTAACCATAGAGATTTCGTCTCTGGCGGCTTTTTCCCGCAGCTCATACAGCCGGCGCTCTTGCTGGTTCTTGAAGAATATCTGCTCAATGGTCATGGCCTTGCGAATGCCGGGGTTTCCCATAGCGATCTCCTCCATTCCACATTTACCAGTGCTCCTGCGACTGTCCTGGCCAGTATGTCCAGCCGAGCCGCTTTGTCCAGGAGGTATTTGGGGTCAATCTCCCGGTCCAGTAATTCTACATCATGCAGTTCCTGGCCCGGCGGTGGCTTTAAAACTGCGTTAAGAAAACTGATGAGTGCCTCTTTGCCTTCTTCCGATCCGAGTATCCTCTTGAAGGCATAGTCATTTATTCTGTTGATGGGCTTAAACTCCAATTGTTCTCACCCCTTTCCCTTTGTTTCTCTTGCCAACATTATACCAGATTCTTAATTACTACTTAATATCCTGCTTTGACGCAGTGGATGCCACAGTAACCGGAGAACAGCGTACTTCTGCCGGAATTAATACTCCGAAGATGCAGTTCAGATCATGCACAAAGCCCCGGCAAGAGATTATTTTCTTCCGAGGCTTCCTGGGTATATGCAATATTATAATATATTCTTACGGCGGCGTTTGTTTCGGTTTTTGTCTCTACTGCTGGGGCAACGGGCAATCACTCACTCTCCGTTTCCA
>JBFMCH010000065.1:0-119763 GCA_040754595.1 Bacillota bacterium | reverse complement strand
GGTTTAAGATTTTCCCTTCATAAACACGTTTCGATGAAATGGTTGTTTCTTTTAAATCCTTCATAACATCCACCCTTTTCAATTACTTTATAACCTTTATTCCCCGCAACAAAACTTTATCCTGCTTATAAAAATACTGTCCTTATTTTTAGGTTTTATTTACGGTTCCGGATTTTTTCCTGGGTATAAAAGTCCATTTTGACAAGGTACTTCTGACATATTAAAATAAACCATGTTAGCGCCCACTAACATTGCAGGATCCAAAGGGGTGTGACCGTGAATACAGTAAACACATCCGAAAAAATTCTGGAGGCTGCTGACAAACTATTTCTCAGAAATGAAGGAGAATGGTATCGTTCATGATCCTCCAGATATTGGTATGAATTTTATTTCTGCTAATTTCGGGCTGTTTATGTATTTTTTTATGATCGGAGGGTTAACCAAAAACCTCGATATTCACACCTGTATGAGTCATTACGTTAAAACATTTACCAGGGGAATAACTTCATAGTTTATTTTCTCAAAAGATTATGAGTATTCATCAATGAAAAATTAACGTGAATTTATAGATTTGCTCACCGGTTAGTAAGCAAATGTTTGCACTGAAGTTGGCCTATTTTATGAAGGAGTTTCATAGAGTATGTAGAAATTATTTCCTGTCAGTAGTTAAGGAGGGCATGGAATGTCTGCTGCTACAGTAGGGATACCACGGGCGTTAGCCTATTATTTATACTTCCCCAGATGGCGTGCTTTTTTGAATGAATTGGGCGTAAATGTTGTCACCTCAGGTTTAAGTAACAGACAGATGCTTGACGACGGTGTCAAGGAAGCACTGGCGGAAGCATGTGTCCCTATTAAGCTTTATTATGGTCATGTCCTTTCTCTTAAGGATAAGGCAGATTATATATTTATTCCCAGGCTGTACTGTCTGAACAGTCAAACCCTTTACTGCCCAAAATTTTTAGGTTTGCCGGACATGATTAAACACAGCCTGAGTCATTTGCCTCCGGTCATCGACACCATGTTTAACAACCGTTCTAAAGGATTTCTGGCCAGGCGGACTGAATTGGCCAAGTCCTTCTTTGAATTGGGCAGTAAATTCACCAATGATAAACTAAAAATTCTTAAGGCCTTTTATCGTTCATTAACTACCGAACACCGGTATCTGGAGTTATTGCAATCCGGTCTGCTGCCCAACCAGGCCATTACCGTTTTGGGCGGGGCGAAAAATACTGACACTGTTTATGCCGAAGGCTCTCTTAAGTTTGCCGTCTTGGGTTATCCCTACCATCTTTACGATGATTTTATTAATGTCGGGGTTCTAACCAAGCTGCGCCGCCTGGGCGTTCAGGTGGTAACCACAGAGAATTTGTCGCCGGCGGTATTGGTCAGACAGAAGCACCAGTACCCCAAAGACATGTTCTGGACCTTTAGCGACCGGGCCTTTCGCTCTGCCCTTCACTTCTTTCAGGAAGGCCGGGTGGATGGTGTTATTTATGTTACCGCCTTTGGCTGTGGGCCTGATGCGATGGTTTACCGGATGATTGAAATGGAATCCAAGAAGTACCCGCATATTCCCTTTATGATTTTGATGATTGACGAGCACAGCGGAGAGGCTGGCATATCCACCAGACTGGAAGCCTTTACAGATATGGTAAGACGCAGAAAAAAGGGGGTCTAGTGGATGCTGAAAGTGACTTTTCCCCGCATGGGCCATTCCTATATTGCCTTTAAAATGCTGATGGAGGAAATGGGCAATGAAGTAATTGTTCCCCCCCGGCCCAGCAAAAAAACCCTGGACCTGGGGGTCCAACATGCTCCGGAGTTTGCCTGCTTGCCCTTTAAAATCCTGCTGGGCACTTATTTAGAAACCATCGAGATGGGCGCCAACACCCTGGTTACTTCCGGCGGACACGGACCCTGCAGGGCCGGTTTGTATGCCCAGGTCCACCACAGGATTATTGAGGACTTGGGACATAAGGTAAATATGGTTTGTTTTGAAGCGCCGCTCCGGCACCCCATCGACTTTTTGAAAAAGGTTAACTTCCTTAACAGCGCCAGGCTGTCTTACCGGGCGGTCTACCAGGCCATTAAAAAGGGCTGGCACAAGCTGAAGGCATTGGATAACGTGGAGAAACTGACCCACAAAATTCGACCCAGAGAACTGGTGGCCGGCACCACTTCCAAGGTGTACCACAAGGCCCAGCTCTGGCTGGACAAGGCGAAAACCTACGGGCAAATCGATGAAGCTTATAACGAATCCGTCAAGGCGCTGAACAGCATTCCCCAGGACCCTGACCGTATGGTTTTAAAGGTAGGCATGATCGGGGAAATTTACGTTCTCCTGGAGCCGGCCAGCAATCAGGAAATTGAAGAAATTCTGGGTAATTTGGGTGTAGAAGTGGAACGGTCCATGTTTTTAACGGGCTGGACCAGGGACAATTTGAACAAAAACAGTGAAGATGTGGTGACCTGCCATGAAGCGGCAAAATCCTGGATCCCGGTGGCCATCGGGGGACACGGTCAGGACTCGGTGGGACACACGGTGCTTTATGCCCAGCGTGGTTTTGACGGGGTGGTTCAACTGGCCCCCTTCACTTGTATTCCGGAAATCGTTTCCAAAACAGTCTTAACAAAGGTAAGCCGTAAGTATGACATTCCGGTCCTTACGTTCTTTTTGGATGAACAAACAGGCAAGGCCGGGATGGCCACCCGTTTGGAGGCCTTTGTGGATTTGTTAAAAAGAAAAAAACTTGCACGCCTGGATACCCATCCGGCTGTAACGAGTTAGGAGTAATGTATGAAGGCTTATTTAGGAATAGACGTTGGCTCCGTAAGTACAAACATTGTTATCGTTACAGAACAAAATGAAGTGGTCACTTCCTTATATCTCCGGACCAGGGGTCGTCCCATCGAGGCGCTGCAGGCGGGTTTAAAGGAGGCTGCCGCAGAAATTCCCTCCGACCTTGAAATCTCCGGGGTCGGTACCACCGGCAGCGGGCGCTTTTTGGCCGGTGTGATGGTGGGTGCGGATGTCATTAAAAACGAAATCACCGCCCATGCAGTGGCCGCTTCACTGGTCGAACCCAACGTGCAAACGGTGCTGGAGATCGGCGGCCAGGATTCCAAGATTATTATTCTGAGAAACGGCGTGGTTACAGACTTTGCCATGAACACCGTCTGTGCGGCAGGCACCGGCTCTTTTTTGGACCAGCAGGCTTCCCGGTTGAGCATTCCCATTCAGGAATTCGGCGGTCTGGCTTTAAAATCCACCTCCTCCGTCAGGATTGCGGGACGGTGTACGGTTTTTGCGGAATCCGATATGATTCACAAGCAGCAAATGGGGCACCGGGTGGAAGACATCATTAACGGCCTCTGCGAAGCTTTGGTCCGCAACTATTTAAACAACGTAGGCAAAGGCAAGGAGATCCTGCCCCCAATCCTGTTCCAGGGAGGGGTTGCTGCCAATGAGGGTATTAAGGCTGCCTTTGAAAGGGCCCTTGGCTTTGATGTACAGGTGCCCAAGCATTACAACGTGATGGGAGCCCTGGGCGCCGCCCAGCTGGCCAGGGAGGAACTGAGCCGGGGCGGTAAGACAAAGTTTAAGGGCTTTGATGTAACCAGCCTCTCTTATAAAACCCGCAGCTTTGAATGCAACGACTGCTCCAACCTCTGCGAGATTGTTGAAGTATTGGAAAATGACGCCACCATTGGCCGCTGGGGTTCCCGTTGCGGCAAGTGGGAGATTGCAGATTTATAACAAAAAGCAAAGATGGCTACGCAGAAATGCATAGCCGTTTTTCTTTGATTCATTTATTTCGGTATGGTAAACCTGAAGGTTGTTCCCTGGCCGGGCTTGCTGGACAGGGTCACAGTGCCGCCGTGCAGTTCCACCAGTTGTTTGACAATGGCCAGTCCAAGCCCGGTACCGCTGACGGAGCGGGAACGTGATTTGTCTACCTTGTAAAATTTGTCCCAAATAAATTTCTGTTCGCTTTCCGGGATACCGGGGCCGTTATCCCGGACTTCGGCAATCATTTCGTGCTTGCCTTCCATTAATTTTACGAATACTTCTCCCCCACCGGGCGAAAAACACAGGGCATTTTCAATCAGGTTAATCAGTATCTGCCCCAAACGGTCCGGGTCTGCCTCCACTGGCACTGCCTGCTCCGGTGTCTCGAGTCTGAGTTGGATTTGCTTTTCTTCGGCCAACCCTTGCATTCTTTGTACCACACCGGTGAAAATGCCTGCTGCATCTACCCTTTCTTTATAAAAGTTTACCTCACCTGTCTCGATCTTTCGTAAATCCAACAGCTCATTGGCCAGGCGTCTCAACCGCAGGGTTTCTTCCAAAATGTTGTTGAGATACTCCCTTTGTTTTGCCGGGTCTTCTATCACCCGGTCCAGCAAAGCCTCGGCATTCCCCTGGATGATGGTGAGAGGGGTTCTTAACTCGTGTGATACGCTGGCCACAAAGTCCCTCCTGGTCTCATCAACCTGGCGCAGCAGGTTGATCTTTTCTTCCAGCTCACGGGAAAGAGTGTTTAAAGAGTCCGCCAGCAAACCAATCTCGTCATCACCGGAGATGCGGACCCTCTTGCTGTAATCTCCCCGGGCCATGGACCTGGCTACATCCTGCATTTGGAGCAGCGGTCTGGACAGGGAACGGGACAACAACCAGCTAAAGAGCGCAGCCAGCAGCAGGCCAAACAGCAGGCTGTATAAACTTACTCCCTGCAGGGCGCGCAGGTTGGCATCAATGGGCTGCAGGGGTGTACTGACGGCCACCGCACCGATCACTGAACGGTCTTTTTCGATGGGGACCGCCACGGTAATGACCTCCGTTTTAAACATGGGATGAAGGCCCCGGTAAACAACCGACCGGCCGGCCAGCACCTCATCCATATCCACCTGGGAGAACTGCTCCCACATGCCATGCCCGAATCCCTGGGGTCCCATTCCCATGCCGTGCATCATGCCTCGGGACCAACCGCCGCCCCGGGTGCTGTAAATGATTTGGCCCTCGGTATTCAAAAGAAAAACCGTGGCCTGCAAACTGCCGGCCAGCCCGTCCAACTGCGAGTAAACCGCTTCCGTACTGCTGTCTTCCGCAATGGCGCCGGCGGCACCCCCGGCGCCATCCAGCAGCCTGTCCACCTGCTGCCGGTAATAGGTTTTCTGCAGCAGCCACAGCTGGGTCAGGGTCGCGATGCCCAGGGTCAAGAGCACCAGCAGCGCCGTGGCAAACCAGAGTTTTTTAACAATACTGCCCCGCATCATTTGGGTACCTCGAATTTATAGCCCACTCCCCAGACAGTGGCAATGGTTTGTTTGAGTCCTGCTGCCGATAGTTTATCCCGCAGGCGGTTGATATGCGTATCCACGGTACGTAAATCCCCGTAAAAATCATAACCCCAGACATTTTCCAACAGGTTCTCCCGGGAAAAGGCCCTGCCCGGCGATCTCGCCATATAAAGGAGCAAATCAAACTCCTTGGGTGTTAAGGAAATTTCCTTCTCACTGACTTCCACTGTCCGGGAATCGGGATTGATCCTCAGGTTGGGAAAAGCCAGCATGTCCGGTGCCTTTTGGAGAGGTTCCCTTTCCGGCGCCACACGTCTTAGCACCGCTTTCACCCGGGCCACCAGTTCCCTCGGGCTGAAGGGTTTAACAATGTAATCGTCCGCCCCCACCTCCAGCCCCAGGACCCTGTCGATTTCCTCTCCCTTAGCTGTTAACATAATAATAGGGATGCGAGAAAATTTGCGAATTTCCTTGCAGACAGTAAACCCGTCGGTGCCGGGCAGCATAAGGTCCAATATAAGTAAATCGTATTGATTGTCCTTAACCTTTGTCACAACCTGACTGCCGCTGTCATGCTCGTCCACCTCAAACCCTTCTTTGACTAAATAAACCTTCACCAAGTCCCTGATTTTCTCCTCATCATCAACCAGCAATACCTTCGGCAAGTCAACCACCTACCTATTGTTGTTTATAGCAGGTCAAAAAGCAAAACCCGGCGTTTGAGAAGTGAGAAGTGAGAAGAGTAATAAAGGATTTATAAAAAATTCTCTCACCTCTAACCTCTCACCTCTCAAATACCGGGCTGCGCCTCAACTATTCTTAGGAATTCTGTTGGACACCGGCTGTGATGACGGCTTTGGCAACCCGTGCAGGTTTCGTTACCATATATACGCCGCCTAATATCAACATCGCACCGATGGGATGAAAGGTTTGTAATCGCTCACCCAGCAGCAGGATGGACAGGCATGCCCCGGACAGGGGAACGATATTTTGGAAAATGGAGGCCTTTCCTGCCCCTACCCTCTTGATTCCTTCAAACCAGAAAACAAATCCCAGGGCGGAGGCCATGACAGCCAGATATCCCAAACCCACCACAGAAGTTTGTGTCACGTTGGCAAAGGGCTCCTCCGCCAGCTGTGGGATGGCTGCCAGGGTCAGCATGGCCGCCCCGATCCCCATGGCATAGGTGGTGGAAACCACCGGGGATAACCTCTTCATAATGATTTTTCCGCCAACGGAGTAAAAACTCCAGGTCAGCGCGCTGCAGGTCAACATAATATCCCCGGGGTTAATATCCCAGGCCAGCAGCGCAGACGGCACCCCCTTGGTCACGATCACCACCACGCCGCCCAGGGATACCAGGAAACCCATAGCCTGCCTGAAATTCAAACATTCTTTCAGGACCAGAGCGGATAAAATAGCCGTTAATACAGGTCCGCAGGCTACCAGCAAGGAGCCATCCATCGCTGCCGATATCCTAAGACCATTAAAAAACAGGATATTATAAAGAAAAATACCAGAGAAACCAAGAAAGATCAAGACAGGCCAATCCTGCAGCGAAACCCTGGCTTTCCCCCTCTCCTTCCAGAGCATAAAGGGAATCAAGCATAAAAAGGCCAACCAAAAACGGGCCACCGCGGCCACCAGAGGATGCAATTCCGTAACCACCATCTTGGCTGCCACAAAGGCCCCTCCCCAGGCAACGGTAGCCAGGGTCAACATAAAATAACTGATGATATTTCCCCTACCGGTCAAGAATCATTCACCTGCCAAAATTTTGTTATCAAAAGATTATAGTACTATAATAACACAAAGATATTGAATGGAATTAAGAAAAATTAAAACATCACCTTAAGCACTGGCTCGCTGGTATGACAAATATTTTTGTCATTATTTAAACAAAACTCAAAAACAGACTTATTTAAAGGAATTTTTTAGGTTATTGTAATTAATTAGTAATTGTGGCATAGTAGGATATAATTAATAATGGTGTGATATTATACATTTATCTCGTGTAGTGATAAAAATATACAGGAGGCGATATGATGAAAACAATCATGGTACACAGTATTCACCGGGGTGAAGGAAAAACGAAAGTAGCCAAGGAATTGGCAGGTTATACGCAATTGCAGGGAAATAAAGTTCTTCTGGCCGACCTGGATTTCATTACCGACCCACACAGCCGGGCTCTGGGCCTGCCCAGTTCCCCCAACCTGGAAGACCTGCTGAAGGACATTGATGCGGAAGCGGAAAAAAATCCTTATTTCGCCATTAACTTCAGTGAAGATAAACTGAGAAGCTATTTACTGACCCACAACACCGGCCTGAAAGTACTGTCCAGTGAAAACGCCAAAGAACTGGCCGAGAATGAAGAAATTGCCCATAAGATAAGGACTGTGGTACGAAACCTCAAGCAGCTGCCCTATGATATGCTGGTGATCGATACAGACAGCAGCAACCGGGATTATAACCAGGTCATCTTAGAAGAAGCTGACCATGTGCTGATTGTTATGGATAACTTCAGATACAACGTAAAGGACCTGATCCTCTACTTGCATAAATTACAAAATATGGGTTACTCCACAGAAAACTTTAAAATTGTCTTAAACAAGGTGCCGGACCCCATTCAGGTTACCATTGATGAAATCGAGAAGGATTCCGGCCTGCCGGTCATCGGCATTGTGCCGGTTCTGGATAAAACCTACCACCCCTCCCCGGAAACTGAAAATATTTACCTGAATGTGGCGGACCCCAAAAACGTTGATTTTATCAATGCCATTAAGCAGATCGTGGCCGTTTTATAGTTTCCGAGCAAAATCAGGGTACACCTCCCGGTGCACCCTGATTTTTTGCGATCGTTAAGTCCTGTCCTATTACCAGCCGAAGAGACTGCTGACTTTACTGAAAAATCGTACCAGAGGCCGGTTCAGTTTTGCTTCCAACTCGTGTTTTTCAGCCTGCACCCGGCTCAGTTCCTGCTGGGTTAAACGGAGGGATTTCTGCAGGTCTTCTCCACCCTCCAGAGCCTCCTTCAGATCGTTGCTGAGCGTATTGATGTCCCTCTGCAGCTTGCGCTCTTCAATACTGGCCAGCTCTTGATATTTTTCAATTTTTTGTTTTAGCTCTACGATTTCAGTCTGCAGTTCTGCCACCCTGGTGCTGTAGCGTTCCTTCAACTCAGCCAGCCGGGCCTTATTTTCCCGGTCCCGTTCCTTGTATTGTTGGAGCTTGGAAAACAAGCCTTCCAAACCGGTTTGATTTTTTTCGGCCAATTCTTTTAACCTTGCGCTTTCGTTTTCCATCTCCTTGCATTTGCGAACCCATAATCTGCACTGGTAGAGAATGCTGTTGGCCTTATTCTCTGTTCTCTCCAGTTCGTGCCTGTACCGTAAGATTTCCTTTTTGCGGAGGTTTAGCAGCAGGTCCTTTTCGGACAGCTGCGTTGCCAGGTGATTGTACTGTTCAACCACCGAGGCCCTTTGGGCCAGTGCCGCGGCGGCTTCCCTCTGGGCTGAACCCAATTCATTTAACTGCAGCACCATTTTCTCATTCTTTTGCAGCAGTTTGGACCGGTCATTTTGCCACTGTTTCTTTTGTTTGTTTAAAATATTTAAATACCGCTTTACCAGATCATCGTACAATGCATGGCCCTGTTGATTATAAGTCCAAACATTGCCGCTTCTTTCGAAATAGGGAAATTTGTTTAACACTTGCTGCACGGTTGCCCTGGTGGTTTGCCGCCATTCATTGACACATTCGAAAACCTGCTGGGTGGACAGCCCCCCTTGATGCATCTTGAGCGCTTTGATGACCAGATGCTTTAAAGAATACTGTTCTGCATCAACATTCCATTCGGTCAACCCCCAACTACCGTTATCCAATTGGACAAACCGCCCGTCCGGCATTAAAGCAGCCTCTTCGGCCAATTTCCGCACTCTCTTCTTTCTGGCCACAGGATTGGTTACCACCTGGCGCAGCCCGATAGGCTGCTGGCGTTTGATTAACATTTGATAAAAGTGATCGTTTTCGGGATAACCCTGTAATTTTAAACGCCACTTGCCGTTTTCATCGCTATAAAAGCAGGCGTGTTGTTTTAAGCACAGTTTGATTTTTTCAATCACCTTAGCAGTTGAATAATCCTGCAGCATCTTCTTCTGTACATAGGGGGCGATTTCTTCAACGGATAATCCATCAAAGAAGAAAAGTGTCTTTTTTAAAACATCTGTTAGGGAATTAAGTTTTGTGGTCACTGAACCCCATCACCTTCCTGTACTATAATTAAACGGCAAAAATAGAATTATATGCCTTTTCATACTTACTTATTCCCTTTCTCGTCGCAGTTCCCTGCCGCTTAATTGTAAAATTTTTCCTACAAGTTTCGGTGACTCTTTACAAAGGAGACTCAAAATCAGCACCATTCCTGAGATTTCTGTCGTTACACTTGGGAAAACAAAAAGTCCTGTCAGAAAAACGTAAATTGTTTAGTATAAGAACCTCCCTAAAAAAAGGTTGCTAAATGCTTGTAAATTTAGGTACAAGTAACATATAATAAATTAAAAGGTCGTTTTTTAAACCTTAACGGTCGGTAATCCTGTCTAAGTTGTAAGTAAGGGGGGATCACGATGAGTATTGCCTTCAGCCCTGATACCAAAAGACCAAACAACAATAAGGTGATTAAAATGGAAAACGGTGTGCTCAGAACATCCAGAGGCATTATTCATATGGAGGGTCCCTGTAGCAGCGATTACATCTCTCGCTTAACCATGGACCCCGGTCTGAAAAATTTCCGCCCCCCCGCCAGGCAGCAGGAAGCATTAATGCTCATTTCCGACCTGCCGGAAGGCAAAGTCTTCATTGCCAGGTTTCAGGACAAAATCATCGGTTATGTAACTTTTCATGCCCCTGATGAGTACAGCCGGTGGAGCAAGCACCCTTACGTCCTTGAGTTAGGCGCCGTGGAAGTAAGCCCGGAATGGAGAAACGATAAAATTGCCCATTATTTACTTATGGCGGCCTTTTCCCACAACTTTGTGGAAGACCATATCGTTGTTACCATTGTATTTTGCTGGCATTGGGATTTGAAAAACAGCGGCCTCACCATGATGAACTACCAAAAGATGATGACCCGACTGTTTTCTGCTGTAGGGTTGATGAAAATGGCTACCGACGATCCGGACATCACGGAACATCCCGCCAATGTGTTGATGGTTAGGTTTGGCAAAAATGTGCCAAAGGAAGCCATCCAGCGATTTGAAAAACTGACCTTCCTAAACCGGGGCCGATGATTTGAGAAGTGAGATGTGAGAGGATAGAGGTGAGAAATCTTACGTCTATAGGCTATTTCTTTGATAAAGTAGTTGGGTGTATCATTTATTAATTTCAAAAAAATTTAAGTCCACGGAGGTATGCCCCGTGGACTTTTTGCTTATAAACTGTAGTTGGGTGATTCCTTGGTAATATGCACGCCGTGCGGGTGGCTTTCCTTTAGGCCTGCCGGGGTAATGCGGATAAACCTGGCATTGGTTTTAAGCTCCTCAATGCTCCGGCTGCCGGTATAACCCATACCGGCCTTTAAACCGCCCACCAGTTGGAAGATGGAATCAGATAGGGCACCCTTAAAAGGAACACGGCCTTCCACACCCTCGGGCACCATTTTCTTGGCCTGCTCCTGGAAGTAGCGGTCGCCGCTTCCCTCTTTCATGGCGCCCAGAGAACCCATGCCGCGATAGACCTTGTAGCTGCGGCCCTGGTAAATTTCTTTTTCCCCGGGGCTTTCTTCGGTGCCCGCCAGGATGCTGCCCAGCATAACTACGCTGGCGCCGGCGGCGATGGCTTTCACAATGTCTCCGGAATACTTAATGCCGCCGTCCGCAATCACCGGGACGCCATATTTGGCCGCTTCCTGGGCGCAATCATAAACCGCGGTAATTTGCGGTACCCCGACACCTGCCACCACCCTGGTGGTACAGATAGAACCGGGACCGATTCCCACCTTAACGGCATCCGCCCCGGCAGCAATCAAATCTCTGGTGGCTTCGGCAGTGGCTACATTGCCGGCGATAATGTTTAAATCCGGGTAGGCAGACCGGATGTTTTTAACGGTTTGCACGACCATGTGGGAATGACCGTGGGCGGTATCCACCACGATGATATCCACCTTGGCATTGACCAGTGCCTGCACCCTTTCCATGGTATCGGAAGCCACGCCCACCGCTGCGGCAACCCTCAGGCGTCCCCGCTCATCCTTGGCGGCGTTGGGGTATTCCTTGGCCTTTTTAATGTCTTTGATTGTGATTAAACCTCGCAGGTTATAGTGCTCGTCCACGATGGGGAGCTTTTCCACCTTGTGCCTCATAAGAATTTGTTTGGCTTCTTCCAGGGTGGTGCCCACCGGCGCGGTGATCAGGTTGTCTTTGGTCATGACATCGCTGCAAGGACGGTCATCGCTGGTCTCAAAGCGGAGGTCCCGGTTAGTCAGAATGCCTACCAGTTTGCCGTCCACCGTAATAGGCACCCCTGAAATGTGATATCTCTCCATCAATTCGTGGGCCTCCCGAACAGGACTTTCGGGGGAAAGAAAAATGGGATCGGTAATAATCCCGTGTTCCGACCGTTTTACCCGGTCAACCTCCATGGCCTGGCGTGCAATGGACATGTTTTTGTGAATGACCCCGATGCCGCCCTCCCGGGCGATGGCAATGGCCATGCGTGATTCAGTCACGGTGTCCATCCCGGCACTCATGATGGGGACATTTAGTTTAACTCGTTTGGTAAGGTAGGTAGAGGTGTCAACTTCCCTCGGCAATACTTCGGAAGCTGCAGGAATCAGCAATACATCATCAAATGTCAGTCCGGATTTGGCAAATTTCTCTGGATACAACTCTAACTCTCCCTTCTTTATGATAAAAGCTGGTCAAAAATTATATTCGTTTATTATATCACAGGTAGTTTAACGATACTAGGAAATTGTCATTATAAAGACCTTAAACCCTACCATTTTATCCTGAGCAGTCTGCCCGGTAGAAAAGACCTGAGGATAAAGCTCTTTAATTTGAGCCTTAAAACGCGGCGGACAGGTTCAAATAAGATGGCCAATCCAACAAAGTCTGTCAATAACCCGGGCGTCAAAAGCAGCAGACCGCTGGCCAGTACCAGCAGACCGTCCAATAAAGAAGTGGTGGGTACCTGCCCCAGGGATATTTCCTGCTTGATCTTGCCCACCACCGCAAACCCCTGGGTCCTGACCAGGAAAATGCCCAGTAATCCCAGAACAATCAAGATTCCCAGGGTGGTCCAAAAACCAAACCGCCTTCCCGTTTCAACCAGGATCAGCATTTCGATGATGGGAACAGCCAGGAGTAAGATCAAAAATCTTCGCAACAAAGATAAAAACCTCCCGTACTTAAACAACTGATTAAGCAGTACCCTCGGAAAAAGAGACCCCTTTCCGCGAGGGCAACGGGAAGTGAGTCTGAGTTTTATGCAAATAAGAAATTAGTCTTGTCCCATAATGGAGCCAATGCCACGGGTCCAAAAATGTTCTTTTAAATAGCCGATACATTTGGGCTTTACACCGAATTCCTCTGCCATTTCTTCGTCAGACCTGTTATTCTTTATACCGTCAATCAGAGCATTAAAGTTTACACCCACTTCATTGGCCTTGGTTTCCAAACTGGGCTCCGTACTCCAGGGAACTCTGGATCTGAGATACTCTTCCATAAAATCTTTCCCTCCCCGCTGACTTGTTAAACCTAGTTTTTCTCGGCGGGGAGTCGATTATCCATGAAAAACAAAAACCACCCTGGGGGGGGCTATAAATGATATCCTATTTTTTCCTCTATTTGATCTGATCAATTACAGTCCGGTAAAAATGCTGCCAGGGGGGCGAGAGGTGACCGAGGTTCTCTGGTTCTCGGGACAAAAGTTCTGTTTCAACCGCCTGGTTGCCGGGATTGTCACCTTTGACCCGCGCTCTTTTTTGATGTAGCCTCTTCTTTTTCTTTTTATCCTCTTTTTTCTTCGACATCTGCCGTTACCTCTTTATACTCCTTTATGCCCCTATCCATTCCTTACGCAGGGCAAAAATTTCTCTTATTTCCTTCGTGGAAAGTTCCGTAATCCATGTTTCTCCGCCACAGACAATCTGCTGGTTCAAATCCTGCTTTTGCTCAATCATTTCGTCAATCCTTTCTTCCAGGGTACCCGGGCTAATAAATTTATGAACCTGTACCATCCGTCGCTGTCCAATCCGGTGGGAACGGTCGGTGGCCTGGTTTTCTACCGCCGGGTTCCACCAGCGGTCAAAGTGAAAGACATGATTGGCAGCGGTCAGGTTTAGCCCCAGCCCTCCCGCCTTCAAGGACAGAATAAAAATGTTGCAGGCTTCTTTGCCAACCAGAGACCGGTCCTGAAAACGAGCGATCATTTCGTCTCGTTGTACCCTGGGTGTCCCGCCATGGAGAAAGAAAACCCTCTCACGCAATTCTTTCTCAATAATTTGCTGAAGCATTTGCCCCATTCCCAAAAACTGAGTAAATATCAGACAGCGGTCTCCTTCCTTCCGGAGTTCCTCCACCATTTCCAAAAGGCGTTGAACCTTGTTAGAACGTTCCCTCGGTTTTACAGGAAGAGTTTGAATTCAGGAATTCCCAGGTTTCGTCCTCGGTTAATGCAGTACGCAGTCTGTCCGGTATGCCTGTACTTCTTCCCTTTTGATCCGCCAACCAGGGGATGAGTTTGATCCATTTTTTCGTGTCCTGGTGTATCCTCCCCAAATGAGGTATCCATTCAGGGGGCATTTTTTCGCCAGCCTGAAAATCAGTCCCTTCTTCAAGTTGCGCCGGCCCCCAAACGACCAGGCGGCTCGGGTCCTGCTGATCCTGAAGCAGTATGTTCAGCTGCCAGGGCGTATTTTCAGACGGCTCTATAATTTGCAGGCAGGTCCGGAAAGGGGTCAGATCCCTTTTCCAGCCAATGGCCTCCAGCCACTCCTCTTCATCGGAGATAACAGGGGGCAGGTTTGCTCCGGATTGCAGCAGGGGATATTGGCCTGCAAGTTCGTCCCAGCACTTGCGGACCTGTTGATTTTGTTCTATCAGCTCATTTATAATCCCGTCTGTCCAGTCCGACAGATAGGGCAGGTTTGCTCCGGTCTCTAAATCCGACGGCCAATCCAGTCTCCACCCCCGCCGGTCCGCCTGCCACCCGGCAAAGTCCGGTCGCCACCGGCCCTCTGCCAGAATCTCCTTAATAACCGGCGCATATTCCCGGAGTCGGATGATTTCTTCGCTCCACTGCCAGTCCACAGCCCTTATATGAGGGGGCTCAGCAAAAAAGTCCAATGCCTGACGGGGTGACAGATAAATGCCTGTCCAATTCTTATGCTGTATGGTTTCGATAAAGGAACCGTAAAAGGAAGGCCGGTGCCAGGCAAAGAGACAAAATTTTAAATCCGTTACGCCAAACTGGTAGACTTGTCCCTTTATTTGCTGCTCTCCCCAAACGAAGAATCCTCCCCGGGGCGGCCAGGTAGTTAATAAACTCGTCCCATTCCCGGCCCAGTTTTAATTTCTTATAAAGGGATCGTAATTTCTTAAGCAGTTTTACCGCTTCTTGGTAGGACTTGCGGTTTTTGCTTTCAATGAGCCTGGCGGCCCACTGGTGATACAGGGGCAGTAAGGCCGCGGGGTCCTTGTTTTCCAGCAGACGGGAATCAGCCGGCGATATATCGGCAGAATCACTGGCATATAAAATATTCAATTCCACCCAGTCTCTGTACAGCTTTAATTGTAGGAGCAGGTCGGCATAAAACCGGCGGCTTCTGGGTAGCCAGGTCTTGAGAACCCGTAAGGCCTCTTCCTGAACGCCGCTTTCTCCGGCTGCATCGTTCCAGTACTCACAGAGGATTTCAAATTCATGTCTGTCCGTGTGCTCAGCCCGAGGTAATAACCATCTCAACCATTCCAAAAGCCGCTGCCAATCTCCGACTCGCCGGAAGGAAGACAGATATTCAAACAAATCTCTTACCCTCAAGTTATCTAATTCTTGCAGAATAGACCGGGCTGCCGCGTCCTCGTTCTCCAACACCTTAAAGAAAACAAGGCCAAGTCCCGCCTTGTACCGATCCGGTGAAGGCGTAAGCAGCTTCCTTTTTAAGAAGGCCGTTTCCCTTTCCACCAGGGCAGGATGATACAGGATCGTCCCCCACAATACCCCGTGGATAAACCTCCAATCAAAAAGAGTCTGAGATGGTTGAAAATAGTGTTCTTGGACGGTCTCCAGGATCTTTTGTAAAAAAGGCCGCAAAACCTCTTTTTGTTCAATGGTAATTTTCGGTATATGATTTAATAACTCTTGCTCACAACGTTCGCAATAGGCCGGTTGGGAAGCAGTAAGAGAAAACCACTGGTGAGTCCGGTTGATCTTTTCCAAACGGTCCATGAGAAACAAAACGCTATGCAACCGGAATATTTCCCGTAGAGTAACAGGCCATCCGGAACTATGGGAAAACATCTTTTCCTGAAATTTTTCATATATGCCGGAAAAAACCAGATAATACTGTAACCCGTCCAGAAACTTATAACGAGAATGCTCATGTAGATTGATCATCTGCCCGTATACCAGTTCAAAATAGTGATGCCAGGCTTCCACCGAATCTTTCGGAAGCGGTTTTTTGACAGTGGTTTTGTCAAGTAATTCGACCGTCTTCTTTGCTGCTTGCTGCTTACGGTGTTCCTTGGCCTCTGCTAAAAAGGTGTCCGGCCATCGGTGACTGGAGTACAGGTAAAAAAAGACAGCAGCCAGGTGACTGCAGAAATCCTTTGCTCCGCAGGTGCAATAACTTTCCAGAAAATCATTCACGTCAATGGTGGCGGTATAGTATTGGTAGTCCCGAACCTGCGCTTGCACACTGTCACCATTGATCTGAACTGCTTTTAGCCTGCATTTCTTAAACTGCTCCAATCCCTCTTCAAGGGTAAATAAATCCACATATTCTTTAATGTTCTCAACCAGGTTTAAGAATTTTTCTTTTGAAAGTTTAGCAAACATTTCCTGTACCTCAATTGATTAATTCTATTTGGTTATGACACCTTACCCGGCAGAAAACAATGTTGTTTCTGTATCTCCTTCGGGACCGGTCAACTTTCATCAGGCAAATGGCAGGTGTCATTAAACAGTTCCAAAATGGCTTTGTCCGAACCGTGGTATTTCAGAATGGTTAATGAGACGTTATCCAAACGTAATTTCCAAAAAAAATTCAAATCCAACCCCAGGGCAATGCCCACGATAATTCGGATGACCCCGCCGTGGGCCGCCACCACAACCGTTTCCCCGGCATGGCGGTTGAGGATATCGGTGATGGCCCTGGTGCAGCGGTCCACCACCTGCTGCAGCCGTTCTCCGGCGGGAATCTGGGTGGTTAACGGGGTGGTCCACCACTGGGTGCTGAGTTCGCCGTAGGCTTCGGCAATTTCCTTAAAGGTAAGACCTTCCCACTGGCCGAAATTGATTTCCCGCAATTCCGGCAGGTAGTAGACGGTTCCCTGGTGGGGTTCCGCCAGAATTTCGGCGGTTTCCCTGGCCCGGGACAAATCGCTGCTGTAGAAGGCATCTATTTTCAGGCTGCTGAGGCGTGCCGCCAGGGTTCTGGCCTGTTCTCTGCCGCGCTCAGTCAGCGGAATGTCCGAGTGGCCCTGAAATTTTCCACCGGCGTTCCAGGCTGTTTCGCCATGACGCACCAGGTAGATCCCGGTCTTCACCGTCATCAATCCTTTCTCTGTTAAATGGTAGATGCTCGGGATTTTAATTCAATGGGCAGCCCCGCTGCCACAAAGTAAACCTCATCGGCATATTGAGCCATCAGCTGATTGGCTGCACCGGCCACATCCCGGAAGGCACGGCCCAACGGGTTATCCGGCACCAATCCCAGGCCCACTTCATTGCTTACCACAATGACACTGGACGGTCTGCCTTGACAGGTAATAGCCAGTTGACCAACAAGATTTAACATATATTTCTCCTTGTCCGGCCAGGGGGTGCCGGAACCGGGTACAGCATCGTTCAATAATAAATTGGTTAACCAAAGAGTAAGGCAATCCAGCAGCAGGACATCGTACCGGTTTGCTGACTCCTCCACTGCTTCAATGACATGCAGTGTTTCCTCTCTGGTATCCCAGATGGCCGGACGCCTTTCCCGGTGAACCTGCACCCGCCGGGCCATTTCCTCATCATAAACTGCCGCAGTGGCCAGGTAAAGGATTTTATTCCCCCGCTGATGGGCCAAGCTCTCTGCAAACTGACTTTTGCCGCTGCGGCTGCCGCCTAAAACCAGGACCAGTTTTCCATGATTCATTTGAGCTGTCCTTCCTTGTCGTTGCATATCGCATCAAATTCCATTATGATGGGTTTGGTAGGTATAATAATTCCTTTACTTGATTTCTTCCAGTACCGGGAAAACTCCTGCCATTCATGATGTATTTTGTTGCAATATACCGGAGGATAAAAAGGTGGTTCTAAACAGAGTCCTGCAGTTTTGGCACGCTCTCTTCAGCAAAGTGGGGCCAGGTGAAATAAGCTTTGTCAAAACGCATTTAAATCCTGAAGAACAGTCCCTGTTTTTTAGCATGGACCGGCCAACCCAAACCCACTGTGTAAGGGTGGCCCGGACCTGCTTAAAGTTATTGCCTGAGTATCCCCAGGTAAACAGAAGACTGCTCATGAAAGCCGCCCTATTGCATGACGTGGGCAAACCCGCCAATCTTATTAAAACCATGGACAAGGTTTTCATCGTAGTCATGACAACGCTGGCACCAAGGCTGTATGACAGGATGCTGCGGCAAAAACTTTTCTACGGACATTTTTTTCAGGCCGCCGCCGCACACGCCAATCACCCGCAGGCCGGGGCCGCCATTGCCAGGCGGGTCAACCTGTCCCCGGATGTGGTCTGTCTCATCGAGAACCATCACCGGCCGCAACAGGCCGGGGATCCTCCGGAACTGCAGATTCTCAGGCAAGCGGATGCTTTGCATTAATTGAAGTGAAATAAAAACACCGCCTGAGGCGGTTTTACATTACATTTCCGTCAGAATGTCCTCCAGCCGGTTCTGTAACTCGACAATTCTGCGGTTTTGTTTCAATAAGCTCTGGGCATATCGGTAATTGTCTTTGTGAAGCTTGCGGTTTTCCTTCTCCAATCGGGTGACAAAGGTGGATTTATCCTTTTCGATTTTCTCTATCAAGTTCATTAACACCCGACGGCTAAGCCGAAGCTGCTCTATTTTTTCTTCCAGTTCCTGAATCCGCTTCTGCAGATACTGAAGATCCGCATTGCCGTTCAAAACAACACCACCCCTTAAATCCCGCTTACAGTAGTATATGCTAGGGGGTGATGTTGTAGACATTCAACTAGCTGAACTGGAACAAAGAAGCAACCCTTTCGATGGCCTCCCGCAAATCTTCCTCTTTCTGCACCATGGCGATGCGCACGTAACCTTCTCCCTGGGCCCCAAAGGCTACCCCGGGCACCATCAGGATGCCGGTTTTATCTAAGAACTCCAGGCAGAAATCCATGGAGGAACGGTACCCTCCGGGCAGCGGCGCCCAGATAAACATGGAGGCCTGCGGTTTCGGCATTTGCCAGCCCAGTTTGCCCAGGCCCTCCACCAGAATGTCCCGCCGTCTCTGGTAGGTGGCAGCGGTTTGCCGGACGCATTCCTGGTCACCGGTTAAGGCGGCGATGCCTGCCTCCTGTACGGCGGAAAAAACACCATAATCAATGTTGGACTTAATACGCCCCAGGGCATGCAAAATATTTGCATTGCCCACCGCAAAACCGATGCGGCAGCCGGCCATGTTATAGGTCTTTGATAAGGAATAAAACTCAATGCCCACCTCTTTGGCTCCGGGTACTTCCAGGAAACTCATGGGTTTAAAACCATCGTAGGCCAGTTCGGCGTAGGCCACATCATGGCAGACCACAATATCATAGGTTTTGGCAAAATCCACAACCTCTTTATAGAAATCCGCATTGGCAGAAGCGGCCACCGGGTTGTTGGGATAGTTGATGGTCATCATCCTGGCCCGTTTGGCCACTGCCGGCGGGATAACGGTGAAATCCGGCAGAAAACGGTTCTTCTCCAGCAGCGGCATGGGATATAGCTCACCCTCGGCCAGCAAAATAGAGGCTGCGTAAATGGGATAACCCGGGTCCGGCACCAGAGCGATATCACCGGGGTTGATGTAAGCCAGGGCAACATGCGCCAGACCGTCCTGAGACCCCATGAGGGTTAAAACTTCCGTGGCCGGGTCCAAGACCACGTTAAACCTCTGTTTGTACCAGTGGGTCAGCGCCCGGTGCAGTTCCAGTTTCCCACTGAGGGGATAGGTGTAGTTGCAGGGGTTTTCCACACCCTTGCGCAGCGCTTCAATGATATGAGGGGCCGGGGGCAGGTCGGGACTTCCCACACTCAAATCAATGACCTTTACGCCTTTGACTTCCTTTTTGGCCTTAGCCTTTGCCATTTCCGTAAATATACCCGGTGCCAACGCTTCCATCCGGCGTGCCAGTTTCATCTTTCTTTAACTCCGCTCCTGTATTTTGCATTATGCACAGACGGAAACTAATTTTTTCCGGCTGCAGTCTTTAACAATTGGACTGATTTATAGGGTGCCACAGCACCTCCAAGGATATTGCAGATGTCGTGGCCGGCTCCATGATAATCTGAACCCCCGGTGGGGATTAAATTATATTTTTTAGCCAGGTGATAATAGTGGTCCACCATCAGCGGGGTGTGATTGCGATGCCATACTTCAATTCCCTTTAGCCCGGCCTGGATGAGATCCGGCAGGAAGGGGTCCAGTTTAACCAACCCGGGATGTGCCAGGACAGGAACTCCGTCGGCCTTCAGGATTAACTGAACGGCTTCCACCGGTGTAAGTTTTTCCCTGGGCACAAAAGCCGCTTTGCCAGCCCCGATGTAATTGGCAAAGGCCTCCTGCAGGGTTGAAACATATCCCTTTTCCAACAGGGCCCGTGCTACGTGGGGCCGCCCCACTGAACCCCCGGCTGCCAGTTCCAACACCCTGTCTAAGTCAATATTGATATCAAGGTTTCTTAATTTTGCAACCATTTTTTGGGTTCTTTCCAACCGTTCGCCCTGAAATTCCTCCAGTTTGGTCACAAATTCGTCGTTGTGGGGGTCGATCAAGTAACCCAGCACATGGACTTCATAGCCCTGAAAGTAAGTATTGACTTCCACGCCCGATAAAACTTCCAGCCTGAACCCGTTAGCCGCCTGCTGTGCTTCCGTGACCCCGGACAGGGTATCATGGTCGGAAATCGCAATAGCTCTAAGCCCCAACTTCAAGGCCTTCTTGACCACTTCCCGGGGAGTGTCCGAACCGTCCGAAGCAGTGGTGTGGATATGCAAATCTGTGTACAAAAGAAATCACCGCTTTTTTCTTTCCAGTATTCCCAGATCGGAATGGCGACCATTCTATATTGTTTCTCGTTAACAAGCAAATTTCCTCCCCGGCAGCGCAAAGACTAACCGCAAACTTCCTTAAACAGGCGCAGCCAGTTGTCCCCTAAAATCTTCTCAATCTCTCCGGTTTTGTAGCCCCGTTTGGACAAAGCGCAGGCAATATTGGGGACTGCCACGCTGGCGTCATGCAGGTCTTCGGTGGTGAGATCAATGCCGTCAAAATCCGAACCAAGGCCGATGCAGGAAATCCCGGCAATTTTATAGATATGGTCAATATGGTCCAGCAGCCTGTGGATGGACGGTTGATTGACATCGATAAACTGGGGCACATAAGTGACGCCGATCACCCCGCCGCTTTCCGCAACGGCCTTAATTTGTTTGTCGGTTAAATTGCGGGGATGGTCACAAATCTGCCTGCAATTGGAGTGGGTTGCCGTGACGGGAGTCTTAACCTCGGTTATCACATCCCAAAAACCGGGTTCGGCCAGGTGGGACACGTCAATCATCATGCCAAGGGCAGCCATCCGCTGCACCACCTGCCGCCCCAGGTGCGTCAAACCGTTGGCCGCAGGGCCCATTCCTACCCCATCGGCCAGTTCGTTTCTGCCGTTCCAGGTCAGGGTTAACCCCCTTACCCCTAGGTTATAAAAAAGATCCAGCTGTTCAATCCTGCCGTTAAGCGCTTCCCCGCCTTCTATGGTAAGGACCGCAGAGGTCTTTTTCTTCTGCAGTGTATTTTCTATATCTCTATAACAACGGACATGTTCGATTTCAGGTTGATTAATTTTTATCTCCTCGTTAAACAAATCGATGATTTCGTTGACATAGCCGGCCGGGTCACTACTGCATTCAGGTCCTACAAAGACCGCAAAAAATTGAACATCGATGCCACCCTTGCGCAAACGGGGCAGATCCAAATGTCCATGGGGTGATTGCATACCCAGTGTTCTTTTTTGCTGGGACAACACGGTTAACGTATCACAGTGTCCGTCTACCACGGGCAACCGACATCCCTCCTTTCCACAAGCTAAAAATCCACAGGAAGCAAGAAACCTGTTTGCAACGTTAGCAAACAGGTTGTACCGAACTGACTAATTAATTTATCTGGGTTCTACAATCAGCTTAATCGCTGTTCTTTCATCACCGTCTATGATTACGTCAGTAAAGGCAGGGATGCAAATCAAATCAACTCCACTGGGGGCCACAAAACCTCTGGCAATTGCTATAGCTTTTACTGCCTGGTTTAATGCACCTGCACCAATGGCCTGCATTTCGGCACAACCGCGCTCCCTTAGCACACCAGCCAGTGCCCCGGCTACAGAATTTGGATTGGACTTTGCTGAAACTTTTAAGACTTCCATGCTGAAACCCTCCTTAGTTAGTTTGGATGATTGCTCTAATCCCTGTATTGATTTTATTCTGCAGAATCCTAAAAATTCCTGCTATTGTAAGAAATTTATAAATTTTGTGCGAGGGCGTTCTAAAATCTATTCTAAATCAAATATACGTTCAATTTTAATGGCTGTTCCACTGGCGGGGTCCACATCAATGACCACCGCGTTTAATTGATAAGGACTTTCCGCAGCCTCGAACCGCCGGGGCATCTGCGTCATAAATTTCTCAATCACCAGGTGGGTGGTGACACCAATCACCGAATCCCTTGGCCCGGTCATCCCGATATCGGTGATATAGGCACTGCCATTGGGTAAAATGCGCTCATCCGCTGTCTGGACATGGGTATGTGTGCCACAAATGGCCGTTACCCGCCCGTCCAGGTACCAGCCCATAGCAACCTTCTCGGAAGTGGCTTCGGCATGAAAATCCACAAAAATGATCCGGGTTTTGTCTTTTATTTTTTCAAGAATATGATCAACGGTCCTGAAGGGGCAATCCAATTCCTGCATATAAATCCTGCCCGAGACATTGACAACCGCGACCGAGTGCCCCAGTTTGGTTTCAAAAATATGGAAACCTGCTCCCGGTGTACCAGGGGGATAATTGGCCGGTCGCAGGAGCCGCTTTTCTTTATCAATATAAGTTATAATTTCTTTTTTATTCCAAACATGATTTCCCATGGTAAAGACATCGATGCCGGCGGCATAGAGCTGCTTGGCAATTTCTTTGGTAATGCCATGCCCGCTGGCGGCGTTTTCCCCGTTGGCAATAACGAAGTCAATGTCGCGTTCGTTACGAATATAACTCAGGTTGTCCAGCACGGCCCTTCTGCCCGGTCGGCCCACAATGTCTCCGATCATTAAGACACGCAATTTTTTAGAAAGCCCCCTTACTTATTGAAAACCAGGACTCGGCCTTCTTCTCTGAAGGCGTACAACCTTTTATTTTCGGATTTTGTTTTAACACTTTCCAGCATATGTTCAATCAGTTCTTCTTGAACCACCAGATCCTCGTCCACCAGTTGGTCGCTTTCTTCTGTGATCAGACTCTTATGGATGGACTGCCGGAATAACTCAACCATAAGGGCAATTTCCTCTTGTACTAGTGTGTCCACATCCCTCTGAATTTCAATCATGGTAAGGTTGTCGGATATTTTGTAGTCAAGGTTGACAACCTGCGGGTATTTGCATTCCAGGGTATTGTAGACCTCAATACTGCTTAAAATGTTATGCTTCAGCTCATCAATCTCCGTATCCGATAAAACACCGGCGTACATAAAGGTAAATTTTAATACATGATTCTCGGGATCAAAATTAATCTTTGCCACTTCAGGATACCTGATCAAAATTGAGATCAACAAGCTAATACTGTTGGTCAGGTCTTCCTTCCCCTTGTAACAGAAATCCAAAAAATTTCACCACCCGTTTAAACTATCCAAATAAGTAATAATTCTTTGATTAACTATTCATTCCTGCCGCCGAATCCCCTGTTGGCAAAAAAACTTCGTTCCATTTCTGGATGTATTTGTAATACACAAAAAACGGCCCAAACGGGCCGTTTTTTGTTAGGTCCTATTTAGCATATTCAACATGCCTGGTTTCCCGAATAATCACCACTTTAATCTGTCCGGGATAATCCAGCTCGTTTTCAATCTTTTTGGCAACGTCTCTCACCAGGCGGACAGCTGCTAAATCATCCACCTTGTCCGGTTTAACCATAATGCGGATTTCCCTGCCGGCCTGGATGGCAAAGGATTTTTCAACCCCTTCAAAGGCGCTGGCAATCTCTTCAAGTTTTTGCAGCCGCTTGATATAAGACTCCAGGGTTTCCCTTCTGGCCCCGGGACGGGCAGCGGAAATGGCATCTGCCGCTTGGACCAGCACAGCTTCGATGGTTCTTGGTTCTTCGTCCCCGTGGTGGGCGGCGATGGCGTGGATGACGTCCGGGCTTTCCTTGTACTTCTGGCACAGGCTGACGCCGATGGCCACGTGGGGACCCTCCACCTCATGGTCAACCGCTTTGCCGATATCGTGCAGCAAACCGGCACGTTTGGCCAGCTTCACATCAATCCCCAGTTCGGCGGCCATGAGACCTGCCAGGTGGCAGACCTCGATGGAGTGTTTCAATACGTTCTGACCGTAGCTGGTGCGGAACTTGAGTCTTCCCAGCAGTTTTACCAGCTCGGGATGCAGGCCGTGTACACCTGTTTCAAAGGTGGCTTGCTCTCCTGCTTCGCGAATTTGAACCTCCACGTCCTTCTGAGCCTTTTCCACCATCTCTTCAATTCTGGCAGGGTGGATACGCCCATCGGAGATCAATCTCTCCAGCGCCAGGCGTGCCACTTCCCGGCGAATGGGATCAAACCCCGACAGGATGACAGCCTCAGGTGTATCATCGATGATTAAGTCGATACCGGTTAAGGTCTCAAAGGCCCTGATGTTACGACCTTCCCTACCGATAATGCGACCCTTCATTTCGTCGTTGGGCAAAGGAATAACAGCAACCGTGGCTTCCGCCACATGGTCCGCCGCACACCTTTGAATCGCTGAGGAAATAATATCCCGGGCCCGTTTTTCGGACTCCTCTTTGGCTCTGTTTTCGTAGTCTTTAATCATCACAGCCATATCATGTTGAAGATCTTTTTCAATATCATTCAACAAAATCTGGCGCGCTTCTTCTGAAGAAAGCCCAGAAACTCTCTCAAGTTCTGCCAATTGACGATGTAAAGCACCGGTGAGTTCGGCTTTGGTGTTCTCAATCTCAACCTCTTTCCGGCAGAGGGATTCCTCTTTCTTTTCCATGGAATCCATTTTGCGGTCCAAGGTTTCTTCTTTTTGCAGAAGTCTTCTCTCCAAACGCTGTAGTTCATTTCTGCGGTCCCGGATTTCCTTTTCCATTTCGTTCCGCAGCTTAAGAACTTCCTCTTTGGCCATTACGATGGCCTCACGTTTTTTGCCTTCGGCATCCTTTTCAGCCTCATCCAAAATCTTCTTCGCCTGGAATTCAGCGGAGGCAATTTTCCCTTCGGCAATGTTCTTTCGAATAAAAAACCCTGCTGCCAGACCAACCAGGGCAGTAACGAGTATCACCAGAATTAATTGAATTGGTTCCACAGTTTTCACCTCCTGTCTCTGTCATCGAATTAAATTCATTTTAGACAAATAAAAAAACCGAGTAAAACTCGGTAGAAAAAGAACCGGATATCTGGTTTGTCCATATCGCAGGTAAATAAATTACCGTTAAAGATATTGGGACACAGCGAAAAAGCCAAAAATCCCTAATAGGATAAGGGGAATGCCTTAAGGATATTGGATTTTATCTATATAAAAAACCTGTTGCCAGATATCAAATTCTATTTTCTCCCAAAGATAATTGTACATCTTTTTATAGTCACTGTCAAGGTTCTCACCCCCCTGGCAACCCGGAGGCAACCCCTTAAACCACCTGGCAGCAAACCCTAAACAACATCATCATCAGCGAGTTCATCCACGGTGCCGCTGCCGGACCCTAACTCAATGTTGCCCAGGGCCAGTTTTTCACGCACCTTGCGTTCGATTTCCTGGGCCAATTCCGGTCTTTCCTTGAACAATTCCTTGACATTTTCCCGGCCCTGGCCCAACCTTTCACCGCCATAGGAATACCAGGCGCCGCTTTTGTTGATGATTTTCAATTCGGTGGCCACATCCAACACACTGCCTTCCCTGGAAATACCGGTACCGTACATAATATCAAACTCTGCCTGCTTAAAGGGAGGAGCCACTTTGTTTTTGACAATTTTCACCTTGGTGCGGCTGCCGATGATATCGGTGCCCTGTTTGATATTTTCGTGTTTGCGCACCTCCATCCGGACAGAGGCGTAGAATTTCAAAGCTCGTCCACCGGTGGTAACTTCCGGTGAACCGTAAACAATGCCCACCTTCTCACGAATTTGGTTGATAAAGATCACCGTGGTTTTGGATTTGCTCACGATACCGGTCAGTTTTCTCAGGGCCTGGGACATTAATCTGGCCTGCAGGCCCACATGGGCGTCACCCATTTCCCCTTCAATTTCGGCCCTGGGCACCAGAGCGGCCACCGAGTCCACCACCACCACATCAATGGCGCCGCTGCGCACCAGCGCTTCACAAATCTCCAGGGCCTGTTCACCGGTATCCGGTTGAGAAACCAGCAGGTTTTCGGTGTCTACGCCCAGACGACGGGCATACACCGGGTCCAGGGCGTGTTCCGCATCAATAAAGGCGGCCATACCGTTTTGCCTCTGGGCTTCGGCAATGACATGGAGAGCTACGGTGGTTTTACCGGAAGATTCAGGGCCATAGATCTCCACCACCCGTCCCCGGGGCAGACCGCCCACCCCCAGGGCAATGTCCAGGGACAAAGCGCCGGTGGAAATGGCTTCAACGTTCAGTTTGGTGGAGTCTCCCAGCTTCATGATGGAACCCTTGCCAAACTGCCTTTCAATGTTGGCCAGGGCCAGTTCAAGGGCTTTCAGTTTATCGGACATAAAAATCTCCTTTCACACAATCTAAACATATGTTCGGTTGTTTCCATTATAAGGTATCTTAAATTAAATAGTCAATAAAAAAAGAGACTCGAAATTCGGCTTTCGAAGCTTAATTGCTCGTTCTTCAGGGGAACGGACCCCCTGTTATTGCGAACCTCGAACTCCGAACCTCGAGCCTCGAGAAACTACCGTCTGGCCCTGGCAGGTTCCACAAACAACCGCCTGCCTTTAAACTGCTGCCTGTGCAGGCAGCTCATAACGCAGTTGGCCCAGTCTTCCGGCACCTCTACAAAGCTGAAGTTTTCATAAATGTTAATGCTGCCGATTTTACCGCCCGGGATGCCGGACTCATCAGAAATCAGCTTGATGATTTCCGCCGGGGTAGTCTTGTCCTTTCGTCCCAGGGTAAGGAACAGCCTGACCATGCCCGGTCTGGCCCCGGTATTGCCAAAATTGACGGTATCAAGGTCCGCTTCATCCTCGGCGGGCTCCAGATCCAGAGAGAGTTTGAGGGCGGCGGCCGCAATATCCATCGGGTCATATTCATCAATCAGACTGTCCACCACAGAGCGATAGTAGCCCAGCTTGCCTTCCTCCATAATGCGCAGCAGCCTGTCCTTGATGCCTTCTTTCTGACGCTCCGCCACATCCGCTATACTGGGGAGCCGTTCCCTTTTGATTTTGGTTTTGGTAATATTCTCAATCAGCCGGAGCTGGCGGTATTCCCGGGGGCTGATAATGGTAATGGCCACGCCAGACCTGCCGGCCCTGCCGGTACGGCCAATCCGGTGTACATAAAATTCCGGGTCCTGGGGAATATCGTAGTTAATGACGTGGGATACACCCTCAATGTCCAGTCCCCTGGCTGCCACGTCGGTGGCCACCAGTAGTTCCACTTCCCCTGACCGGAACTGCCTCATCACGTTATTCCTCTGCTGCTGGCTGAGATCCCCGTGCAGGGCGGCAGCGGTATATCCCCTGGCCTGCAGACCGGCCACCAGTTCGTCTACGCCGCGCTTGGTGCGGCAAAAAACAATGCCCTGGGTGATGTCCGTAATATCCAGCAGCCTGCACAGGGCCTCCAACTTGTGCTTTTCCGGCGCCTCGTAATAAACCTGTTCGATTTGGGGTACGGTAAGATTGGTTTTACTGACCGTAACGTATTTGGGATCCTTCATATACTGGTGGGCCAGCCGGATAATTTCTCCCGGCATGGTGGCGGAGAAAAGCAGTGTCTGCCGTTCCGCCGGGGTGTGCCGTAGGATTTCCTCAATGTCCTCGATGAAACCCATATCCAGCATTTCGTCCGCTTCATCCAGCACCACCATACGGACCTGGTCCATTTTTAATGTCTGGCGTCTGAGATGGTCCAGCAGGCGGCCGGGAGTCCCCACCACCACCTGCACACCGTAGCGCAGCGACCTGATCTGTCGTTCGATGGATTGCCCCCCGTAAATGGGCAGCACCTTAATACGGGAAAAACGGCCGATTTTACTGATCTCTTCAGCCACCTGAATGGCCAGTTCCCTGGTTGGGGTAACGATAACCGCCTGAATTTCCTTTATTCTAAAATCCAATCTTTCAATCAACGGTATGCTGAAGGCGGCCGTTTTACCGGTGCCTGTTTGAGCTTGACCGATAATATCATGACCGGCTAATACCTGGGGCACCGCAAGTTGCTGAATGGGGGTCGGTTCTTCAAACCCCATCTCGATCAGCCCGTCGACAATCCTTTTGCTAATTTCCAGTTCCCCGAATAATTTTGTTTCTTTTCTGTGGTTCATTCATTTCCTTCTTTCTAGATTATTTCCCTTGCAAAAAGTGTTTGGCCATCTTTAAAGCGGCATTGACCGTGCCGTTACGAATGGCTTTCCTCTCCCCGGGAAAACGGTACTCCCGGAAGCAAACCCCCGTGGGCGAGGACAATGCAATATAAACCAGCCCCACCGGTTTTCCCTCGGAGGAAGTGGGACCCGCCACCCCCGTGACGGACAGACCAATGCTGCTGCCCAGTTCCCTGCGAACCCCTTCTGCCATGGCAATGGCGGTTTGACGGCTCACCGCCCCGAATTGTTCCAAAATCTCCGGGGGAACGCCCAGGATTTTTTCTTTGACCCTGCTATTGTAGGCAATAACGCCTCCCACCAGGTAACGGGAAGCACCGGGAATATCGGACAACCGCGCCTCAATTAAACCACCGGTGCAGGATTCAGCCACCCCGATGGTTAGCCCGGCATCAATCAGGAGCTGCCCCACCACCTGTTCGATTTTTTCATCGTCTTCGGCAAAAATATATTGGAATAACCTGCGCCGAACCAGATCAGACAAATTCCGGACCAGGCTGGAGGCCTCTTCCAGGGTCGACCCCTGTCCGGTAATCCGGATCTCCACCAATCCGGGCTGCACCAAAAAGGCAATTTCAGGATTGCCCATACCGCATAAATCGTAGATCAGTTCCTGAACGGAGCTTTCTCCGATACCGGTCAGTTTAAAGGTCTTGGAAGTACACAGGGTCCCCCTGTGGGGCAAACTGTTCAAATAGGACACCACGGAGTTTTCAAACATGGTTTCCAGTTCCCAGGGCGGTCCGGGTAAAATGATGATGGCTTTTTTATCGACCTCGACGATGGCACCCGGGGCGGTTCCCCTGGTGTTGGGCAAAATCCTGGCGCCCTCCGGGAAATAGGCCTGTTTGGTATTGTTGGCCGGCATTTCCATGCCTCTTTTGGCAAAGTAATCCTTAATGGCCTGGAGGGATGCCTCATCCAGCTTCATATCCAGTTCCAGTACTTCCGCTACCGTTTCTTTGGTCAGGTCATCAATGGTCGGCCCCAGACCCCCGGTAATAAAGATAAGGTCAGACCGCTCCAAGGCCTGGAGCAGCACCAGACCCATGCGGCCCCAGTAGTCTCCCACCGTTGTGTGTTGTATAACTTCGATTCCCATCTCCGTCAGGCGTCTGCCTAAATACTGGGCATGGGAATTTAATACTTCACCCACCAACAATTCTGTACCGGTAAAAATGATTTCTGCCTGCACACGCATCACCTTTTTCTTGCTTTATCCTTTAGTTATTCGCCGGTACTACCAATTTCCCTTCACAAATATTGAGAAAAGCATGCTATACACCAATTCCTGGCTGTCTTGCTCCTGACAGTGGAATTAAGTCTTTATGAAGCAGCAAAAGAGACCAAAGATTGGTCTCTTTTATGGTTTCCAGATATTATCAATTTATGCAGCGGCCGGGGCCAGCATCAATGCTCTGAATTCCTCGCCGGAAATCTTTTCTTTTTCCAGCAGAACAGCCATGGTAGAATTCAAAAACTCCTGATGCTGTTTCATCGACTCAAAGACCCGCTGCTCCTGTTCCTTGATAATTTCAGAAACCACGTTGTGCTTCATTTCTCCGGGAAGGCTTTCCAAACGAACCACGCCCAGCTTGGACATGCCGGACTTGATCATGGTCTCTGCCGTATGCAGGGCTTTTTCGTAGTCGTTGGAAGCGCCGGTGCTGCGGTTGCCGTAAACAATTTCCTCCGCCACCGCCCCTGCCAGCATAATGGCAATTTGATTTTCCAGGTAGTCCTTGGTGTATAAATAGGTATCGTCCTCGGGGTTTTGACGCATGTAGCCCAAGGCGCCACCCCTGGAAGTCACGGTCAGGGTTGAGACCGATCCCGGGCGCACCAGCTCGCTGATCAGGGCATGGCCGATCTCATGCACAGCCACCCGCTTCAGTTCTTCGGGGTTGGGCCGGCGGTCCAGCTTTTCGCCCATAATCACTTTGTCGACGGCCTCATGGAAATGACGGTAATGGATTTTCTTTAAGCCCTCCCGCATAGCCAGAATGGCCGCTTCGTTGGCCAGACTTTCCAGGTGGGCGCCGGAAAAACCAAAGGTCTCTTTGGCCACCTGGGAAAGGTCCACATCCTCGGCCATGGGTTTGTTGCGGGTATGCAGTTTGAGAATTTCCAAGCGGCCTGTTTTATCCGGCAGATCCACTTTCACCTGGCGGTCAAAGCGTCCCGGACGCAGCAGGGCCGGGTCCATCATATCCACCCGGTTGGTGGCGGCCATAATCAAAAGCCGCACGCTGTCATCCACCTTCAGTCCGTCCATTTCCACCAGCAGGGCATTCAGGGTCTGGTCATATTCCATATGACTGGAATTTTGACCCCGTTTGGCTGCCAAAACCTCAATCTCATCAATGAAGATAATGGCATTTCTCCTTTTTTGTTTGGTAGCGGTTTCCCGGGCCGTTTGGAACAGCTTGCGAACCCTTTGGGCCCCCACACCGGCATACATTTCCACGAAATCCGAACCGCTGGCAGAAACAAACACCGAATCGGTGTAGCTGGCAGCGGCCCTGGCCATCAGGGTTTTACCCGTTCCCGGCGGTCCGGTCATTAAGATTCCTTTAAGGGGACGGATACCCAATCTCTGAATTTCTTTATGGTTTCTGATAAAATCCAGGGCCTCTTTCAGTTCCTTGATGGCGGTAGCCTGTCCGCCGATATCATCAAAGGAAATTTCCTGCCGTTTGGGAACCGCAGGAGAATTGCCGAACCCCGATTTCACCATGCCCCTGGCACTGGTCAGGTAAAAAAGCGCCCCCCCAAAGGCCAGCAGAAAAATAAAAGGGGTTATATCATAGCCCGCCGTCGCACCAAAGACCAGCAGTGCGGCGCCCAGGCCGATACTAATTTCTTTTAGCAACATTGGCACCTCCTTGCCAGAAGACCACCTCACCGGGAATTTGTCTGGGGATAACCTGATGCAGATAATGCCCGTCCGGTTTTGTGATTTGAATGTAAATATTGTTTTGGTCCACAAAGACCTTTCCTTCCGCCCCCTGTTTCCGGGCAGCTTCCTGGACCTTCAGGGCAACCTCGGGGAAATTCCCCGCCACCTGGGATTGATAAATCACATGGTGGCTCTCATAAAAGGCCTGGTCCAGTGAGGGGTCGGTTTCACTGACAAATTCCAGTTGATAAGGTGTCTTACCCATAACCTGACCCGTCAACTGGTTGATTTCCTGATAAGCATCCATTAAGTTAACTGTATCTTTCGATAATTTAACTTTAACCACAGATTTTGTGGAATTCTCTTCAACCTTAAAGTCCTCTACCAGTTTGTTTTCGGCCAGAACCTTGTTTAACGGCTTCTGAAAATTGTATTCTTGATAAGCCCACTGCCCGCCAAAGGCCAGGGCCAGTCCGCAAACAAAGGCCAAAAAAATAACCGGAAGCTTAAGGCCGTGCCATTGCATAGCCATCATCCTTTCCAGTATTAGTACTGCTCATATGCTATACCATTATACCATGATCGTATATACGATTCTTTATGAAACCATTGGAAATAAAAAGCCTTAAGGCAACTAATCACCCTAAGGCAAGCATAGTAAAAACGCCCGGGGAAGACCCGGACGTCCTATCCTTTCTTTTCATATCTTCTAATATTCACCTTTTTTTAACAAATGCCAGCCTTTGGACACATAGTCGACGCCGGACCAAATGGTGAAGAAGACGGCCACCGCCATGGCGATCTTGCCCAGGTCAAAACCGAGGAATTGTAAGGTAACATTATGCAAAAACATGACCACAATGGCGATAATTTGGGTCACAGTCTTCCATTTCCCTAGTTTGCTGGCGGAGATCACCACACCTTCGGCAGCGGCAATGGCCCTGAGGCCGGTGACCATAAACTCCCGGCCGATAATCAGCACCGCCACCCAGGCCGATAGTTTTCCCAGTTCCACCAGCACGATCAGAGCCGCGGAAACCAGCAGTTTATCCGCCAGGGGGTCCATAAACTTGCCCAGGGTGGTAACCTGCTTATTTTTGCGGGCAATATAGCCGTCCAGCCCGTCTGTACTGGCGGCCAGCACGAAGACACCGGCGGCGATGATATCTCCGTATTTAATTTTAAGGGTGACAACAGCCAGAAAGACAGGAATTAAAAACATTCTGGCCAGCGTCAGTCGGTTGGGCAAATTCATTGGGCCAACTCTCCCATCAAATCATACTCTAAGGCCCTGTTAATTTTCACTTTGACAATCTCCCCAATGGCCAAAGGCCTGGGGCTGGTGAGCTCCACCGTACCGTCAATCTCCGGGGCGTCAAAGGAAGAACGACCGGCATAAACCCCTTTGCCGGGGTCCACCGCTTCTTCCACCAGAACTTCCAGTTCCTGCCCGATGCGTTTCCTGTTTTGGGCCAGAGAGATTTCCCGCTGCAAGGTCATAGCCCGGTGATAGCGTTCCTGTTTAATCCGGCCATGGACCTGATTCTGCATCTCCGCAGCGGGGGTTCCTTCTTCCTGGGAATAGGTAAAAACACCGGCCCGGTCAAATTTCATTTCTGCCATAAAGTCCAGCAGTTCTTGAAAATGTTCTTCGGTTTCCCCGGGAAAACCAACAATAAAGGAAGTTCTGATAACGATTTCCGGTATCTCCCGCCGTAGGCTTTCAATTAACTCACGGGCCTGCTGCTTGGTAACCGGGCGCCGCATGGCCCGCAGAATGTCATCTGCAGCATGCTGCAGGGGCAAATCAATATACTTGCAGACATTGGGTGTTTCGGCGATGGCTTTAATTAAGTCCTGGGTGAACCGGTTGGGATAGCAGTACAGTAAACGAATCCATTGCAGACCGGGGGTAGGTCCCAGTTTACGAACCAATGCAGCCAGGCGGTATTCATCGTAAAGATCAAGCCCGTAGCGGGTGGTGTCCTGGGCGATTAAGATAATTTCTTTGGCCCCGTTCCCCACCAGCCTTTTTACTTCCGCCCCGATGGATTCCATGGTCCTGCTGCGAAACCGGCCTCTGATATCGGGAATGGCACAATAGGCGCAGCGATTATCGCAGCCTTCGGCAATTTTTACATAGGCCGTATGGGCAGGGGTACTCAGTAATCTTGGGGCGTGCTCGTCGTAGATATACAACGGATCATTGATGTGGGAACTTCGCTGCCTGTGGCCCAGGGCGTTATCGACAACGGTAACAATCTCGCTGATATGACCCGGTCCCACCATGGCGTCAATTTCCGGGATCTCCTCCATCAGTTCCTGGTGGTAGCGCTGGGCCAGGCAGCCGGTGACGATGAGAGCACGACATTTGCCCTTTTCTTTATAGCGGGCCAATTCAAAGATATGTCGTATGGATTCCTCCTTGGCAGCTTGGATAAAACCGCAGGTGTTAACGATTAATACTTCCGCATCTGCTTCCTTGGTGGTTATGTGATAGTTGGCCTCCCGCAGCATGCCCAGCATAACCTCTGAGTCTACCAGGTTTTTGGGGCAACCCAAACTGACAAATCCTATGGTGGGCATTAACGTTTCCTTTCGCATTATAAAAAATATTCTTAAATAGTATAAATCAGCGGGATAAACCTGTCAAAGCTAAACTAAAACGTTCTATAGTTGGTAAACTCAACGGGAATATTTAATTCCATCCCCTTCACCACGGCGATGGCTGCCTGCAAATCATCCCTGTTTTTCCCGGCAACCCTCACCTGATCTCCCTGAACGGAAGCCTGTACTTTGACTTTGCTGTCCTTAATGGCCTTGACAATTTTTTTGGCGATGTCCTGTTCAATTCCCTGCACCAGGGTAACCACCTGACGTACGGTATCGCCCGCTGCCGGTTCTATTTTGCCGTAGCGCAGCGCCTTTAGATTTACTCCTCGTTTGACCAATTTGCTTTCTAATATATCTATGACGTTGCGAAGTTTAAAATCATCATCACTGATTAATGTAATTTCCGGTTTCCCCTCAAAAATAATTTTGCTTTTACTTCCTTTAAAATCAAACCGGTTTTCTATTTCTCTTAAAGTCTGGTTGACGGCGTTTAAAACTTCCTGCATATCCACACGACTGACAATATCAAAACTATTTTCCTTTGCCACTTGTGACGACCTCCCTGTGCATACTTTTAAATAATACAAATTATATCATAATGGATAATGTTGTCAAAAATTTCGATGGTTTTGTTATAATGGTTTTTGGAGGGATCATAAAATGAAATTCAACTATCTGGGAACATTCCCCCACGATCAAGATATTATTGCCATTATAGGGCCCAGGAGGCCCGCTCCCGGGTCTCCGTCCTCGGAAATACAGCAGCACCAGCGCGACTGTGCCATGGCTTACAAGCTTGCCGGGGAGGCGGCCAAGAAAGGCATCGTGGTTTTATCCGGCTTGGCCTCGGGAATTGATACAGCCGCCCATTGGGGATGTTTGGATGCAGGAGGCATCACCGTGGCAGTGGTCCCCTTCGGGCTGCAGGCGGCCGTCTTCCCCCCGGAGAATAAATCCCTGTACCAAAGCATTGTTGCCCGGGGCGGCTGCATTGTCAGCCAGTTTGACCTGGGTCAGCCTGCTGTAAAATGGACCTTTGTGGCCCGGGACAAAACACAGGCCCAGCTGTCCAAGAAAATCCTGGTGGTGGGCACCTTCCCGCCCAACGGGGTGATTGCCGGAGGCACCAAACATTGTGCCAGGTGGGCCAGAAAAATGGAAAAACCATTATACCATTACCGTGAAATAAACGGCCAATATACCATCTTCCAGGATAATGACGTACAAATAATAAATTATTGAAGTGTTATAAGCATTAAAGTAAGGAAAACCTGGCCATACTAAACCTGCTGTCGGAAACAGGTTTAGTATTTTTAGGCATTTAAAATGTGTCAATGTCTTACTATTCAAATTATTTTACTTTTGTTGCAATATTTTTCACGATCTACTACTATATTGAAAAGATTTCAAAGGGGTATGCCTATGGTTTATGTGAGAAGACTTTCTTTAGAGGAAATTGTTGATCTTGAGTGGCTGGCGATGCTGGTGGACCAGGTTTTGGAATACAACAACTATACCGTTCTATTGGAAGAAAAACATTTAAAGATGATTCAGCTTGCCGTTAACGGCTCTCTGGATATCGAAACCATTGCCAGTTATGTTGTGGATTATTTATCTCCGGAAGCGATTCATTTCAACTATCAATACAAAGAAGTCCTCGGTTTGGACCAGGACGAGGTGGTTTGATTAGTGTTTTTATGTTCTTTTTGTTGCAAATTACTTGGCCAGTTAGCATAAATGTGGTATACTTCTTGCCAAAAAGTACAAGGTGGTTGCAGTTCTTTGAACAGAAAATTAAATTGGCGATTGATCTTAAGTGCGGTTGGTTTCTTATTAATTGGCGTCAGCATGTTTTTTCCCAAGGAAACCTGGCTGATTATCTCCGGAGCGCTTTTGTTCGGGATCGGCATGATCCGAAAACCCAAAAAACGTAAATAGAAAAAATACTCGGGACTTGTACCCGGGTATTTTCTTTTTTTCCTATTGGTAAGAATTTGCAGCCTATAACCGCTGTAAATAGAGAGTAAAAATGGGGCGTTGAAGGTAGAATAGTAAAAAATGACCTGGAGGTGAACCTCATAATGAGAGATAGCACCTGGAGATACCCCAACTTTGGTTTTTGGGCCGTTCACGTTGCTTCCCTGGCTGCCATGGGCTACCTGGCTTACAAAGCAGCTGACTGCAGGTACGATGCAGATGATGCCGAAAACCGGGCCTTTGCCGAGAGAATGCCCAAGAACAGAGAACCTCAGGCAGACCAATTCTAAGATAACCCGACTTCGGTCGGGTTGTTTTTTTGATGCTGATTAAAACACAAATAAGAAAGGGTTTTTTCGCGCATCGGAGAAAATTTAATATGGGGTGATAAGATGCATATAATATGGCTGGTACTAGGACTGCTTGGTGCCATATGGATCTTCTGGGACACGCGGAAACAGGGTTATCCCCTGGAATCTTCGGTGCGTTGGGCCATTGGGACTTTTTTTGTACCGGCGGCTGTAATCCCATTCTACCTTTTGCAGTCCAATTTTCGATCTAAATATCACAGGCAGCAAAAAAGGGGCAAGCCCCAGGACGTCACCTCCGATATGCAGGTGAGGTGTCCCCACTGCGGGGAATTTTACCAGGGTAATCCGGAAAAATGCCCCCATTGCAAAACTGTGCTGAAAGACGAATAAGGAGCCGGCTGGCCCCTTATATCTTTAATGATTTTTACCCCTGGGTTATGTTAGGTTCTTCTCCTGCACTGAAAGTCTTTTTAGAAACCTTGCCGCTTTCACCCAGACGGCCCAGCTCTTTGCCGTTTACGTTAACTTCCACCGCTCCGGCGTTCCCGACGTGCAGGTAGATTTTTTCCTCTGCTTGAAAATCTTTTGTTTCACCTGGATTCACTGTGCCGGTAAAAACCGTTTTCCCATCGGCAACAATCTGCATCCAGCTTTGACCGTCCGTTACCTTCAGCACTACCCGGACTCCTTCAACCTGCTGGGGCGGTTGGTTTGCCTGGGGTGGATTGTCAGGGGCCGGGTTGGTATCGGGGGGGATATTATTCGGATTTTCAGCGGGTGGTTGTTGTACGGTCTTGGGTAATTCCGGCTTGTTGTCTTCGGGGCGGTCGCCGATATTATACAGGGCGTTAAAGGCTAACAAGGAGATTAGGGCCACACCCGCAGCCACATACCTCCATTTTTTGCTTCCTGTGTCCGTGGGCTCCGCTTCATGTTTATCCTTTTCAACTTCCGGTGGGGCTTCATTGTTTATTTGACTGAACTCGTTCATGATCTCTTCGGTATCCAATTCCAGAAACTTGGCATAGGTCCTGAGAAAGGCCTTGGCGTATACCTGTCCAGGTAAAACAGCAAAATTCTCTTTTTCTAAAGCCTCCAGATATTTGGCCCGGATTTTGGTTGCTTCCTCCAAATACTCAAACGAATAGCCCTTCTTGATCCGCGCATTCCTCAAGACTTCCCCGATTGACATGGGATTCACCTCCGTTTTCCACCGGCACTCCATACTCCGGCAGTGTTGTCACCCATTGAGCCAGTTGGTCTGCGGCGCTGTCCAGGTCTTCACAGTCCACAGACAAATCATAATCTTCGCTGGGCCTGTCAGGATAGTTGTACAGTGGGTCATAATAATGGGTAAGCAAGTATGGAATAACCTCGGTAAACCGCTTCTCCGCTATCTTTATATTTAAATCTTCTACAATTCTGGCGCCAAGGGACTTTTTCAACAGGCCGGTACTGAACTGCAGCCGCTCAATATTATGATCCGGTCCCTGGGTATACTCATCAATAATTCTACTTACACGGGTTTGTAAAGACGCATAAAGAAGAACTCGATATCCTCCGGCCATGGAATTGAGGATGGCAGTAGGCACAATTAGTTTACCCAGTCTGCGGCTTTCACACTCCACAAAAATGACGCCCTTTTCCTCGGCGGCCACCAGCGCTTGCACGATTTGAGCCTCAAAATCCTTTTGGGAAGGAGAATCCGGCAGTCCGATTTTGCCGTAGGCGGAACCCCGGTGGCGGGCAATGGTCTCCAGGTTCAGCACAGGTAAAAAACGTTCCCGCAGTTTTTGTAAAACAATGGTTTTACCCACACCGGTAAGTCCATGCAGGACGATGCTTTTATGGGGAATGATTTCCCGGTCCAAATACCTGTGCACATACCGGCGGTAAGCCTTGTACCCGCCCTGGATGCGGCAAACAGGAAGTCCCAGGGAATTTAAGACAGAGGCTGTATATTTACTGCGCATACCGCCGCGCCAGCAGTACAGCAATACTCTTTTGTTCTTTGCTAAACCGGCTATGTCCTTAAATAATTCCGGCAATTTGGGGCTGGCAATTTCTAACCCTAACCGCTTTGCTTCCTCTGTCCCCACCTGCTTGTAGGTGGTGCCGACTGCTGTCCGCTCCTCGTTCGTAAACAAGGGAACATTAACGGCGCCCGGAATGGAGCCTTCTGCAAATTCTCCCTCGGAACGAACATCCACAAAGCAAACGTCCTTCATTTGCAGAGCATCTGTTATAGAAATATCCTTAACCATTGATCTCTTCTTCCTTGCCACCATCTATTCTCGATTATTCTAGATTATCCTGCAAAAAGAAATAGAGAAATTGCCCCATTTATTATGATTTCCACTCTAAAAAGGTCAAATTCTAATAAATTCTATGATTTTCTCCCACTATTATACAAATAGTTCAAGCAACGTCAGTATAGCATGTACCGCAGAAATGGTCAACTTTTGTAAGTTGACCATTTAATCAATAAAATATATGTTTACTTCCCTTTAAAGGTCTGTAAATACTGCTCCATGGTCATTAAAATGGCCCTGGGTTTACTTCCTTCATAGCCACCTACAATGCCCTTCTTTTCCATAATATCAATGAGACGGGCCGCCCGGGCATACCCGATATGCAGCCGCCGCTGCAGCATGGAAATGGAGGCATGGCCGGTCTCAATCAGGATTTTGACAGCTTCCGGCAGAAGCTCGTCCTCGGCTTCCTGGGTTTCCTGTTCCTTGGGTTCCTCCTTGGCCACCGAATCGTCATAGACCGGTTCGGACTGCTTCTTCAAGAAGTTGACCAGGTCTTCCACTTCCCGGTCCGAAAGATAGGCCCCCTGCACTCGAATGGGCTTGGGCGCTCCCACAGGGAAAAACAACATATCTCCCTTGCCCAGAAGTTTTTCAGCCCCGGCCATATCCAAGATGGTCCTGGAGTCCACCTGGGAAGAAACAGCAAAGGAGATTCTGGAGGGAATGTTGGCTTTGATTAAACCGGTAATGACGTCCACCGAGGGACGCTGGGTGGCCACCACCAGGTGAATGCCGGCAGCCCTGGCCATCTGGGCCAGGCGGCAGATGGCATCTTCCACATCGGCCGGCGCCACCATCATCAAGTCAGCCAACTCGTCAATAATGACCACCATTAAGGGCAACGGTTTTTGACCCTGCCCCGGTTCTTTGTCGTTGAAAAGGTTGTTGTACCTGGCAATATCCCTCACACCGGCTTTGGCAAATAATTCGTAACGCCTTTCCATTTCCCGCACGGCCCACCGCAAGGTTGTGGCGGCTTTTTTGGGGTTGGTTACCACCGGGGATACCAGGTGGGGGATGCCGTTATAGGTGGCCAGTTCCACCATTTTGGGATCGATCATTAAGAACTTTACTTCATCCGGTGTCGATTTAAAGAGAATACTGGAAATGAGCGTGTTGATACACACACTCTTACCGGCACCGGTGGCGCCGGCAATCAAAAGGTGGGGCATTTTTGTCAGGTCTGCCAATATCGGCGTACCGGCGATGTCTTTCCCTAAAGCTACCGTTAACCGGGAAGGTGCGCCGGTAAATTCCTTGGACTCCAACAGGTCCCGGAGGTGAACCATGGAAATTTCCCGATTGGGGACCTCAATGCCCAGCGCCGCTTTGCCTGGAATGGGCGCTTCAATGCGCACATCCGGCGCTGCCATGGACAGGGCAATATCGTCGGCCAGACTGACAATGCGGCTGACCTTTACCCCTGCCGGCGGTTGAATCTCGTAACGGGTAATGGCAGGTCCCCGGGAAACCTGGGTGACCTTTGCCTTAATGCCGAAATTCTCCAGGGTCTCTTCCAGTTTTGCAATATTATCGGTGATATCCCTGGCGCTGGATATGTTTTTATTGCTTTTCAGGGGCCTGGACAACAGGGTTAGGGGAGGCAGCTTAAAATGGCTGACATCCTGCAGGGACAATTGGGTATAGGAACTGTTCGGTGTTTCCTCCTGTTCGTCAAGTACGGTTTGCTTGACCGGACCGGCGGTTCTGGGTTTACCGTCACAGGTCAAATTGATGGGGCCTGTTCTTTCCGGATCATCCTTCTCCTCATATTTGTCCAGTTCTGAATCCATGTACAGTATGTGGTCCTGCGATGTGTTGATAATCACCGGCGTGACGTTTCCGTGCTGACTCTGGTTGCCTGTCGAATCCCCTTCCTCCACTTCGGTAAATAAAAAGTCATTTAATCTTTTACCGGTGCTGCTGAAACAATCCTTCGCTTTGGCGGTGGTCTTTTGCGCCAGCGCCGCCATGGAGATATTGGTCATCAGCAAAAGGGCCACCACAAAGCCCGAGGTCAACAGAATATAAGTGCCGGCTTTGCCAAAGGATTGAATCAGCAAAAAGGCGATCATCGACCCAAGGAGCCCGCCGCCTTGGCTGGCGGTGCTTTCGTCCATGATTCCCATGAGTACTTCCGAAAAGGTTGCTTTTAAAGGAACCATGAGGCTCAAGACGGTAAGGATGATTAAAAATAACAGCACAGCGCCGTACACTTTGATATTTACCGGCGTACGACTCCGATCAACAATCAATTTGATGCCAAACAACCCCAGGAAGGCCATTAAGACAATGCCGCCAAAGGTGCCAAACATCCCCTTGAGAACCCGGCCCACAAAGCCGCCAACCGCCCCCAGGGGTGTATTGGCAAAACTGATAAAGCCCAGCACAGAGATGGATATTAAAATGATGCCGAAAATCTCATATTTCAAATCGTCTTTTAATTTTCTCAGTATGTCCAAAGCCAGGCACCTCCAAATAATATATACTACAGAAATTTCCAAAATCCTTTTATTGGATACTCCTATGACGGCCACAGATGAATAAAGTCGGACATGCTAAAACATATTAACATTGATCCAACAGTATTTCCACTTAGAAAGGGGGATTTAAGATGCCGCATGCCAAAGGAAAAATAACCGCCCGTGAATTACTTGACCTGCAAAGCCATCTGATGCTGGAAAGCAACCTGGTGGGCCAATTCAATCACTTTGCACGGGAATGCACCGATCCTCAGCTTCGTCAAATGTGTGAAAGCTTTGCCCGCAGCCGTACGGACAGTTTTCAAAGACTGGCCCAGCACACCAATATCGGCCCAATTCAATAAATGAAAGGAGGTTTTCAGATGCGCAGTGATCAAGTAACCGATAAAAACTTGTGTATGGCTTTAATAAACCAGTTAAAATGGGATGCTGTTTGTTTAACCTCAAAAATCCTGGAATGCAACGACAACAAATTACGCCAGGATTATATCAACGTTTTAAACCGCACCTTTGCCGAGCAAAAACAAGCCTATGACTATGCCAATCAGCAGGGGTGGCACCAGCCCATGATGGCTGAACAAACCATGATCAGCCAGGTGCAAAGCGACGTGCAAAAAATGATTACAGAAATTCAGCAGAGTATGATGACCATACACCAACAGGCCCAAAACCAGGCCATTCAACCCCCCCAGCAGCAAACCATGATGAATATGGGCCAGGGCATGGGCGCCTTTCAGAATTACAACATGCCGACCTTCGGTAACCAGCAGCAGGTTTATGGAGGTTCTCCCCAGCAGTATTACCGTTAAATACAAATATAAACGGCACCTCGCCGCACGGGGTGCCGTTTATATTTGTTTAAGTGATTAAACCGGGATATACATCTTTGTTAAGGTAATGGGCCGGGTCGGAACTGTTGATGCGAACAACTCTCTTTTTGCCGTTGTCCACTTTTTCCAACAGGACAGGGATTCCCGCCACTTCGCCGGACTCATAATCCGGGTATACCTGATCATCAAAGCCTGCCAGGACCTGTTCCGCCGGCAGCGGTGTCCACAGGATCATTGGATCTTGCACCTCTCTTTGTTTCTACGGCTTTCTATGATTTCCTTAAGTTTACAAAGGGCTTGCCCAATGCCGCCGACCTCGTCGATTAGCCCAAAGTCCACGGCATCCTTGCCGATCACCACGGTACCGATGTCCCGGGCCAGTTCGCCGGTTTTAAACATTAACTGTCTGAATTTTTCATCAGTAACCTTGGAGTGATCGGTGACAAACCGAATTACCCGGTCCTGCATTTTGTCTAAATAATCATAGGTTTGCGGCACGCCAATCACCAGACCGTTGAGCCGGATGGGGTGAATGGTCATGGAGGCAGTGGGGGCAATAAAACTATAAGCACCTGAAACGGCAATGGGAACACCGATGCTGTGTCCCCCGCCCAGTACCAGGGTAACCGTTGGTTTGGTCATGGTGGCCACCACCTCTGCAATGGCCAGACCGGCCTCTACATCCCCGCCTACTGTATTTAATATCAACAGAACGCCTTCTATGTTGTCGTCCTGCTCAATTGCCACCAGTTGCGGGATGACATGTTCGTATTTGGTAGTTTTGTTCTGGTTGGGCAGCACGATATGACCTTCGATCTGTCCAACAATAGTAACACAGTGGATATTGCTTTTGATATTTTCCGGCACGGTGGGAGTCCCCAATTCTTTTATATTTTCCAAAGTTCCTTTAGCCTGTCCCATCACCCTCTTGGGGGCGCCGGGGACACCGGGATTGGGCTGCCGAATGGTTTGCGGGTTGGTCTCTGGATTTGTTTGGGGCATGTTTGGAACACCCGGTGGCTGCATGGGATTGGTAGTTATAGGAGTAAAAGGTACCGGCCCGGGCTGATCATTGGTATAACGTTGTCTCAAGGAAAGAGTCACTCCTCGTATTGTTCTATACATTACTACTAGTATGCATTTATTCCATCCTCATAATGTATGGATAAACATAAAACCTTTTGAATTTTCCTGAAGTGGTAAATTAATATAATAAATCAAGACATCTAAAGCAAAAGGAACTGCCCCGAAGGACAGTCCCTTAGTATTTGGACTTAGCGAAGTTGTTAGATTTTTTGATCATACTCTCAGGGCAGCCATTTTAGCAGGGCGCTTCAACCAGCCTGGCCAGCTTAATCACCCGCCCGGCGGCTTCCCCTTCCGCCAGCGGCGGGCGGCTCAAAGCATGATATTTGGGTTCGATTTTCCCGCTGCCTGAAACTCCTTAACCAGGTAATCGATCATATGATGATTTTCCGCATGGACACAAACCAGACCGCCATGGGTCCGGGCCTGGACCAGGGCCTTCAGGAGAACGTCATCGGTGACTCGCAGCGTCTCATAGGTGGTAAACATCTTAAAACTGGTATAACCCCGGTCTATCATGACCGGCATTTCCCTGAGCGTGCTCTCATTCAGGTCGGAAAGAGTTACGTGGAAACTGTAATCAACGACCGCCTTCCCCTCTGCCTTCCGGTGCATGCCTCCACCGTTTCTGCCAGTGACCGGCCCTTTGTCTGGTTGGCAAAATCAATCACGGTGGTGGTTCCGCCGCAGGCGGCGGCAATGGTGCCGCTGGTAAAATCATCGCTGGTAACCAGATCACCGCAGGGCATCGCCAGGTGGGTGTGGACGTCAATCCCACCCGTTTCCGCCGGCCTCTATGGTTTTTGTGCCGTACCGGGCCAGGTCCGTACCAATGGCGGCAATCCTGCCGTTTTTAATCACCAAATCAAAAACTTGCATAGCAAGTCTCCTCTTAAAAAAAATAAAAGGGTGCCTGGTACTTAAGTTATTAAGTTATTTTGCATGGGTAGAAAAACAGATTTCTCCCTAAAAGTTATCCACAGTTTATAAAAAGCATAATTTTCTAAAACAAAAATAAAAACTCCCGCCCAGGGGCGGGAGCAGGTTATACTTCCATGATGATCGGTAAGATCATTGGCCTTCTCCTAGTTTTTTCATATAAAAATTTTCCTAAATCATCTCTGATTTGCGATTTAATGCCTGCCCATTCGGAAATCCCACGGTTGCAGCACTTGTCCAGGGCGATTTTAACCTTTGTTTTGGCCTCTTCCATGAGCATTTCCGATTCACGGACATAAACGAACCCTCTGGAAACAATATCGGGACCGGCCAGCACCTGGTTGTTCTCTTTGTCCATGGTCACAACCACAATTAAAATGCCGTCCTGGGACAACTGTTTTCTGTCCCGTAAAACGATATTGCCCACATCCCCGACGCCCAATCCGTCCACCAGCACTCTGCCTGAGGTGACTCTGCCGGTCATTCGTCCGTACTTACGGGTAAATTCAAAGACCTGGCCGTTCTCTCCCACAAAAATATTTTCAGCGGGTATTCCCAACTCCCTGGCCAGCTCAGCATGCTTTTTCAGCATTCTGTATTCCCCGTGCACCGGGATAAAAAACTTGGGCCGGATTAAATTGATCATTAGTTTTAATTCTTCCTGACTGGGGTGGCCGGAAACGTGAATACCGGATACGGCTTCATAGATAACCTTGGCCCCCAGCTTGAAAAGCTGATCAATGATCCGGGCAACCAGTTTTTCATTGCCGGGAATGGGGGTGGCAGAAATGATCACGGTGTCCCCGGGCATAACATCCACCTGACGGTGATCGTTCATGGCAATGCGGGTCAGGGCGGACATGGGTTCACCCTGGCTGCCGGTGGTCAGCAGGACAACCTTGTTTTTGGGCAGCCGGGCGGCTTCATCCAGTTCCACCAGTGTCCCTGCCGGGATCTTGAGGTAGCCCAGCTCACCGGCCACTTGCATAACATTAACCATACTCCGCCCAACCACGGCTACATGGCGGTCATATTTATGGGCCACGGTAATGGCTTGCTGCAGCCGGTGAACATTGGAGGCAAAGGTGGCGATAATGATCCTTTCCGGAGCATTCCGGAATGTCTCATCGAAGGTATTCCCCACGACCCTTTCGGACATGGTATAACCAGCGCGCTCAACGTTCGTACTGTCTGACAGCATAACCAAAACGCCCTTTTCTCCCAGGGCAGCAAATCTGGGCAGATCGATGACCTCGCCGTCCACAGGCGTCTGGTCGATTTTGAAATCCCCCGTATGCAGTAGGGTTCCTACGGGTGTATGGATGGCAATGGCCATAGCATCCGGTATACTGTGGGATACCCGGATAAATTCGCACTTAAAGGGGCCAATTTGAATGGTATCCCTGGGTTTAACGGTATTCAGCTTGACCTGTTCCAACATGTTGTGTTCTTTTAATTTGCCCTGCACCAGCCCCAGGGCAAGTTTTGAACCGAACACCGGGACATTGATTTGCCGCAGGACGTAAGGCAACGCTCCAATGTGATCCTCATGGCCATGGGTAAGCAAAATACCCAGTACCTGTTCCTTGTGTTCCAATAGGTAAGTTATATCGGGGATAACAATATCGATCCCCAGCATTTCCTCTTCCGGAAACATTAAACCACAGTCAATGAGCACAATGTTTTCCCCGAATCTCACCGCGGTCATGTTTTTACCGATCTCGCCTAATCCCCCCAGGGGAATTACAGCTAACTTTGGTTCTTTCGCCAAAACCGCACCTCCTACGATCCAAATAGTTGCTAAATGATTTGATACAAGCGCTTCGATTCAATATACGGTGAGAAACTAGGAGAAGGCGGGGAAAAATATGAAATTGTACACTGCTGTGGTAAACCGTCCCTGTAACCTACGCAATAAATTATACTCAAATTATGCTCTAACGGCAATATGATTACCCGGAAGTGCCAAAAAAATACAAACAGGACACACCGGGATGTGTCCTGTGGCTAATAAAATTTATAGCAGCTCAAGGCTTTTCATGACGCCTTTTACCGATTCAATTTCACTGGCCGTTGCTTCCACCAGCGGCAGTCGAACACCGCCCACCGCAAATCCCTTCAGGTTTAAAGCGGCCTTCACAGGAACGGGGTTGGTGGTAATAAACAGTCCTTTAAACAGCGGGAACAAATGTTTATGGAGGTTGGCTGCCAGCGTTGTATTGCCGGAGGTAAAGGCGTCAATCATTTCCTGGATTTGCTTGCCGGCCACATGACCGGCCACACTGATGATGCCCTTGGCCCCCAGGGATAACATTGGGAGGGTCATGGAATCATCGCCGCTGTAAATGGCAAAGTCCTCGGGTAACAGCCGGCGCAGTTCCGAGACCTGGTCGGTATTGCCGGCGGCCTCTTTAATGGCCACGATGTTGGCAACATCTGCCGCCAGCCTGGCCACCGTAGCCGGCAGGACATTAATGCCGGTACGCCCCGGTATGTTATAAAGGATCACCGGCAGGCTGGTGCTTTCAGCCACCGCCCGGAAATGACGGTAAAGTCCTTCCTGGGAAGGCTTGTTATAATAGGGCGCCACCAGCATGACACCGTCACAGCCGACCTTCTCTGCTTCTTTGGTCAGGGCAATGCTGCCGGCGGTGTCATAGCTGCCGGTACCGGCCACCACCGCCGCCTGGCCCCCAACCTCATCGACAATGGCTTTAAACAATTCAATTTTTTCGTCTTTGGACAGGGTCGGGGACTCCCCGGTGGTACCGCAGACCACCAATCCGTCCGATCCGTTTTCCACTAAATACCTTCCTAATTTTTTAGCCTGGGCGAAGTTAACTGATAAATCAGGATTAAAGGGAGTCACCATTGCTGTAAGAACCCGCCCAAAATCAACAGCTGCCATTAATTATCACCATCCTTACTTATTTATTACCCTCTGCTTACGATTGGGTTTTGCAGCTATGTCCCAGTTCAAACTTCCGGTGCAGGGCACGGATGGCTTTATTCATATTTACTTTCTCCACCAAAACCCAGATGGTGGTATGGGAATCGGAAGACTGCAATATTTCAACCCCTTCTTCGGTAAGGGCCTGCACAATACGAGCCATTACACCCGGTACACCTGTCATTCCTGCCCCCACTGTGGAAACTTTAGCGCAGTTGGATCTTACCATGGGGTAGATGCCGAGGTTTTCCAGCACAGCCACAGCCTTTTGGGCTACCTCATCTTTCACCGTTAACATAATTAATTCCGGGCTGACATTAATAAAGTCAATACTGATATCCGCCAGGGCCAAAGCCCTGAAGATACGTAAGGCAGGATCTTCCACCGTCAGATCCTTTACATGGATTTTTAACTGGGTCACTCCTGCAATATGGGTAACACCGCTGGCAACCCGGTCTCTGGTAATATCAATGGTGCCATAAACTTCATGATGACTGGTTACCAAAGTTCCCGGGGCATCGGTAAAGGTAGAGCGAACCCGGATGGGAATATTCTTCTGCATGGCAATTTCTACCGCCCTGGGATGGATGACCTTGGCCCCTTCATGGGCCAGCTGGCAAATTTCATTGTAGGTGACGGTATCCAGAATGCGGGCATCTTCTACAATTCTCGGGTCTGCTGTCATGATTCCTTCCACATCGGTATAGATGTCAATGCATTCCGCATTAAGGGCCACTCCCAAAGCGGAAGCGGTGGTGTCACTACCGCCGCGGCCCAGGGTGGTAATTTCTCCTGTTTCGCTGGTCCCCTGAAAACCCGCCACAACCACGATTTTTCCCTGTTCGGCATGTTTAATAATGTTTTTCGGGTCTACCCGGATAATACGGGCATCATTATGGTTGCCATCGGTGATGATTCCCGCCTGTGCCCCGGTGAGGAGAACCGCCTGCCTGCCCATCCGCTGCAGGGTATTCACCATGGCTACACCGGATATAATTTCCCCGCAGGACATCAACATATCCATTTCCCTGGCCGGGAGATCACGGTTAATGGATAAGGCAAAATTAATCAATGTGTCGGTAGCATAGGGTTCCCCGGCCCGGCCGATGGCAGAAACCACAACCACCGGTGCAAAACCTTCGTCAGCAGCGGCAAAAATCCTGCCGACAACAAGATCCCTCAATTCCTGAGTCACCAGTGAGGTTCCGCCAAACTTCTGCACAAGAAAACGCATGTTACTTCTTCTCCATTAAACAGTCATATTTTAATAGGAGTTCCGCAATCTGCACGGCATTGGTTGCCGCACCCTTGCGAATTTGATCGCCTGCCACCCAAAGGTTCAAGCCGTTGTCAACGGTATGGTCTTCACGAATGCGCCCCACAAAGACCTCATCCTTATCGGAGGTGAACAGGGGCATGGGATACACTTTGTTGGCCACGTCGTCTTGAACAATGACACCCGGCGCCTGAGCCAGAATTTCTTTAGCCTGGGCGGCGGTCAGTTTTCGCTCGGTTTCAATGTTGACAGACTCGGAGTGACTGCGATAGACCGGCACCCGGACGGTGGTGGCGGTGATTCGAATGCTGCTGTCATGCATAATTTTCTGGGTTTCTTTCACCATTTTCCATTCTTCTTTGGTGTAGTCCATGTCCTGGAATACATCAATGTGGGGTATCAGGTTAAAGGCAATCTGGTGGGCAAATTTACTGGGGGGATATTCCCTGCCTTCTAGAACCGCTTTTACCTGTTCGGTCAGTTCTTCAATACCTTCTTTGCCGGCGCCGGATACCGCCTGGTACGTGGAAACCACCACCCGTTTGATGCCTGCGGCATCATAAATGGGTTTTAACGCAACCACCATGATGATGGTGGAGCAGTTGGGATTGGCAATAATTCCCTTGTGCCAGGTGACATCCTCCGGATTCACTTCCGGCACCACTAGGGGAACCTCCTGGTCCATCCGGTAATTGCTGCTGTTATCAATGACCACACAGCCGCGTTCCACAGCCGCCGGCCCATACTCCAAACTGGCTTTACCGCCGGCAAACAATGCGATGTCCATGCCGGTAAAGGACTCGGGGGTGGTCTCCTCAACAACATATTTTTGGCCCTGGAACTCAATTTCTGTTCCGGCGGAACGGGAAGTTGCGCAGAGTTTTAGATTGTTAATGGGAAAATTGCGTTCATTTAATATATTTAAAATCTCCTGACCCACTGCTCCGGTAGCACCGACCACAACGACATTCACCTTTTTCAAGCTCAATTTCCCTCCTTGATATGTTAGATACCCCCGGTTCGGACAAAATTAGGGCTGCACCAAAATAGGTTGGATTTGTTTTCCCTGCAAAGCCTGTTCGATGGTATCGATAATCAGATCCATGCGGCTTTTCAGAGAGTTTGGTTTTCCGGTGGGACTATCCTGACCAAATGGTACCATATAAACATTCTTGGTGTTAAGAAGTAATCCAAGATTTTTTGCATTCATCCCCAAACCGTCGTTGGTGGAGATCCCGAGGATAACCGGTTTTTGGTTTCTTAGATGGGCTTTGGCCGCCATTAAGACCGGCGTATCGGTAATTCCGTTGGCCAATTTGGCCATGGTATTGCCGGTGCAGGGGGCAATAACGACCACATCCACCAATTGTTTGGGTCCCACTGGTTCAGCGCCGCTGACGGTATTGATGGGCTCTTTGCCGGTGATTTGTTTTAGCAGATCACGCCATTTTCGGGCTGTGCCAAAACGGGTGTCGATTTTGTCAACAGCATAACTTACAATGGGAAATACCTCTGCCCCTTCGTTCACTAACTCCTGAATTTTCGGCATGATTTCATCTAATGTACAGTGGGATCCCGTCAGGGCAAAGCCAATACGTATTCCTTTTAAACGCATATGCCGCACCTCCGCAAGCCATTCCTTTATTGTCCGTTTTTCCGTACCAACTCCTGCGCTAAAAGGGAAGGTATCACCTTCGACAAGATTTGACCGGCGGTTTTCGGCGCCACCTTGCCTGGCAGGCCGGGCGCCAGCAGCGCTTTAATGCCAAACCTTGCCGCGGCTTCAAAGTCTGTGCCGCCCGGCGGGGAAGCCACATCGATGATTACTGCGTCCTCCCTTGCCTTGCTTAAAACGCTGTTGCTTAATACAACCGCAGGTACCGTGTTAAAAATGATCTCCGCCCTGGAAATTGCATCCGGCAGCTCTTCAAAGGATAAAGGCTCCATCCCCATCTCATAGACCCTGGCCCGGTCAGCAGGCGACCTGGTTACCACAGTCACCCTGGCCCCCATGCCATGGAGCAGCCTGGCAATGCTGGCTCCGGTGCGGCCAAATCCCAACACAAAGGACTTGCTGTTGTGAATGGTAATGGCCGTATTCTCCATGGCCATCTGAATGGCCCCTTCCGCCGAAGGAATGGAATTCAGGATGGCCACTTCATCCAGGTCCAGCACAGTGATCAGCTTTACATTGCTTCGCTGGACGATTTCCTTCAGCTTTGGCCGGGCGAACCCCACAAAAATGGGGGCCTGGGGAGGCAGCTTAACCAGTAACGCTTCAGAAAGTGCCAGAGGCTTCTCTTCATATACAGAATAAAGATTACCGTCTTCCAGGATGCCTGGTACCGGCAATATGACTGCCTGAACATCTGCCAATGCTTCTTCCAATCTCTGGTAATGGATTACATGCGGGGGATCTTGTTTAACCGGCAGGCCAACGACCCTTACATGTGCACCCAGGCGAGATAAGGTAGAGACCAGCACAATTTCCCTGGCGTCACCACCCAGGACAGCCACCTTCACCCCATTTAAATCGGGCTGCATGATGTCCCCTCCTCTCAACCATCTATTACACACTACATGATATGAGTTACCGGAGGGGGTGGTGCTTGTACGTACGGTCTTAACGGAGGTGCGGGAAATACCATATTTAGTTATTCAAACAGTATATTTTCCAATCCATAAACTAGACGGTCCAGCGCCATCACCTTGCGTACAGCCAGGATAAGGCCCGGCATAAAGGACTCTCTGGAAATGGAATCATGCCGGATGCTTAATGTCTGGCCAATGCCGCCAAAAATTACCTCCTGGTGGGCTACGAATCCGGGCAGCCGCACACTGTGGATGCGCATGCCTTCAAAATTGCCGCCCCGCACCCCTTCAATCTTCTCAAATTCACTGGGCATGCCCTGGGACATCCGGCCTCTCACAGCGGCAATGGATTCCGCCGTTTTCACGGCAGTCCCCGACGGCGCATCCATCTTCTGGTCATGGTGCAGCTCGATAATTTCCACATGGGGAAAATATTTGGCGGCTTCCGTGGCAAATTTTATCATTAATAAGGCACCAATGGCAAAATTGGGGACAATCAACCCCCCAATTTTTTTATCGGAGGCCATCTGTACAAAGCGTTCAATTTCACCGGCGTTCATGCCGGTGGTCCCTACTACCGGTCTTACACCGGCCTGCAGGGCCAGTTCAATGTGCCCCTGCACCACACCGGGGCGCGTAAAGTCAACCAGCACATCGGGTTGAACTTCCCGAAACACCTGCTCCAGGTCATTGGAAATCGCGACGTTTATATCCGGCTTGCCGATGTATGTACCAATGGCACTGCCGCTATCCCTGCTGTCCACTGCCCCTACCAATTGCATTCCTTCTGCCTGCGCCACCGCTTTGCAGGATTCCTGTCCCATTTTACCCACTGCGCCTGCAACAACAACCTTTATCATTAGACCACCGCCTTTGTGATTTGTACCTGTGTTTTTATGCAGAATTGTTGCATTTTATTATCCATTACCTGATTTGCACTTGTCAAGTTCCATATAACCGGAGGGTCATCCGTGCCTGACGTTTATGAGCAGGCAGAGGATTGTTTACTGAATAGTATGAAATGTTAAAAGTTTATTACTCATCATGATTGCTTCAGGAAAGCATATAAAAAGAACCCCGGAGACGGGGTTCCTAATAATTGTATTTTTGAAAAACCGGATTGCACTGGTCCATTTCAACAATAATGACTTCTTCACCGATCTTGCGGATACTTTCCCAGGGGATGATCATTTGCTGCTTATCCATCCACATGTTGATAAAATTGCTCCGCCTGGGTAAGATAATGGAGCAAATGGCCCCGGACTCAACATCGATGGTGACATCGGATTCCCCGATCACGCCAAGGCGGGCGCCATTGTTAATATTCACTATTTCTTTGCCCACTAATTCACACAACCGCATGGCCAACCCTCCCTTACCTGAATGTAAATCTCTTCAAACCTCTCATGAAACGATTGAAAAAGGGACTGATGATCGCCAGGAGAAAGGATATGGCAGCCATCGGCTCCAGGCTGACCACAGAAACGTTTACCCTGGAAGGTACATCAATTTCTAAAAAGGTTGTCAGCATCACCAGGGACAAATAAATACCGCCGGCAGTGCCAACCAGCCCCGCCAGAGACTCAGAAATGGGCGAGGCCTTACTTTCCCCGATGGCATCCCATTCTTTACGGTAGCGTTTTATCCGTATGCGTTCCCTGATGGAAAACACCACCAGCAAAGCTGCCAGCAATCCCACAAAAATACTCCCTACCAATATTCTCCACCTCCCTGCTAAATAATATGAAGGCGGTGGACAAATATTCCGGGTAAACAAAAAATCCACTATTGAAAGGGACTTCCTGATATGAACATGTGATTCGAATTGGCAAGGTACTATTGTTATCCTTAGAGAGCGACTTTGCGGAGCCTGGAGCGACCGGGGATAACAATAGTACCTCCCCCATGTTTGTCACAACCAAAAATCCCCTGTTGCCAGGGGAAGTTTGCTAGTCTCTTAAGGTATCCAGAACGGCTTTTAACTCTCCGCAATCCTGCCAGGGGCCAATGGCGGCCATGGAGAATTTGTCCGGTTGGAATAACTCCGAAGCCACCCGCACGGTGTCCTCAACGGTGACCCGGTTGAGCTTTTCCACAATTTCTTCCGGGCTGTACACCTTGCCCAGGTACAGTTCAGACTTACCAAGCCGGCTCATGTGGGTGTTGACACTTTCCAGGGACAGTAAAAGGTTGCCTTTCAACTGGTCTTTGGCCCGTTGCAGTTCTTCCCTGGACACCCCGTTCTTTTTGATTTCCCGGATCTCTTTAAAGATCAGCTCCATAGCCTGGTTTACATTTTGCTTGCTTAAGCCGGCATAAACCCCAAAGATACCGGTATCGTAGTAAGAGCTGTGGTACGAATAGACCGTATAGACCAGACCCCGTTGTTCTCTGATTTCCTGGAACAGCCTGGAGGACAACCCCCCACCAAGGATGGTATTGATTACCTGGGCAATGTAGACCAGATCATTGTCCAAACTTAATCCGGGGGCCCCAATCACCATATGTACCTGTTCTGTTTCTTTGCTGCGGCAGTTTACCTGCACGGTGGGACTGGGCTTTTGCAGCTGCCTGCTAATGCCCTCACCGGTCAAGCTGCCAAACAGCGGGGACAGTTTCTCAACCACCTGCCGGTGTCTTATATTCCCGGCCACAGAAATAACCATCCGCTTTGGCGTATAGTGATCCTTCATATAAGAACGGAGATCCTGGTAGTTAAAACTGCATACCGTGTCCGAAGTCCCGATGATGGGTCTGCCCAGAGGGTGACCGGACCAGATGGTTTTGGCGAACATGTCATGGACAAGTTCATCCGGGGCATCCTCGTACATCTTGATCTCTTCCAGGATCACATTTTTTTCCCGCTCCACATCCTGCTCGGAAACTTTGGAATGGAACAGCATATCGGTCAGAATGTCCACCGCCAGGTCAAAATGTTCATCCAGCACCTTGGCATAATAGCAAGTATACTCCTTGGTGGTAAATGCGTTTAACTGGCCGCCCACAGCATCCAGTTCTTCGGCGATTTGTTTGGCGGTCCGGTGTTTGGTGCCCTTAAACAACATGTGCTCGATATAATGGGAAATACCTGAGGTTGTATCACTCTCATCCCGGGACCCGACATCTACCCATATTCCCAAAGCCACGGAACGGACATGGGATACCTGTTGTGTAAGGATTCTTACTCCATTTGGTAGTACTTCTTTTTGGTAAAACATTACAACACCCCCTGGAAGCGCAATTAACCAGTCTTTTCGCCAATAACTCAGAAAATCCTTTAAAAATTTAAGAATCTCTAAAAGTATGGCTGCAGAAAATTTAGATCATTGTAAGTATACCCCGAACCGGTAAGTCTATTAATTTTTCACATTCTCTTTCCTTTGTTCCGCAGGGAGGTTCTCAATCATTTCTCCCACCGTCACAAATTCATAACCCTCTTTCTTCAACTGCTTGATGATTACCGGCAGCGCCTTTACAGTGGGAGCCGTCGGGTGCATCAGGACAATGGAGCCGTTATGCGCTTTATCCACCACCCGTCTGACAATGACGTCCGGCGAGGGGCGCTGCCAGTCAATGGTGTCAATACTCCAGAGAATAAAGGTATATCCCTGTTCCTCGGCGGCCTTAAGGACCGTCGGTCCCCTTTCCCCGTAGGGTGGTGCGTACAGCTTGGGCCGCTTGTTAATGGTATCATAAATCAGCTTTTCCGCCCTTTGCATATCCCTCAGGTTGCCGCTTTTGGAAAGCCGGTCGGGATGGGGGTGTGAATAGCCGTGTGAGCCGATTTCATGGCCTGCGGCGTCCATTTTTTTGAGCAGTTCCGGAAAATCCCTCACCCAGGTGCCGCCGGCAAAAAAGGTAATCTTCACCTGCTGGTCTTCCAGCACTTCCAGCATCTTGGGGATATACTCTTCTCCCCAGAAAACATTGCAGGTCAGGGCAATCTTTTTTTCTTGATCGCTGCCCTGGTAAATGGGGGCAAGCACTCTTTCGTATTTTTCACGGGTGGCCAGGATCCCCAGACTAATGAAGAACAGGATGATGAAAAGCCACAGAATCACTTTATAAACCGGGCCCCTGCGAATGTACAGTATCCTCATGATTATTCTCCCCCTAAAAAAATTACTCTTTCCAATCTCTATGCCAGCAGGGAGAGGAATATTTCTACAAACCGAAATGGCAGGCCCCGGTCCGGAAAAGGCAAACCCCCTCTTTTAATCGAGGGGGTTGCTCTAAATAGTCAGGTTTTAGTAGGCAAACACATGTCTACCAATTTGGTTAATAATTGGGCGAGTCCAAACCCATTTACTGGTGGCGGTCTGCGGGTTCCAGTAGTAGAGAGCTCCGCCCGTAGGGTCCCAGCCCTTTACAGCCGCATTGACAGCCCGGAAAGCAGATTGGTCGGGCGGCAAATAAAACTGCCTGTCATGTACGGCTGTAAAGGCCCAGGGCTGAAAAATGACGTCCTGAACAGTATTGCCGAACTGTCCGGACTGTAACCTGTTTAAAACCACTGATGCAACGGCAACTTGTCCCGTAAAGGATTCTCCCCGGGCTTCGCCGTGCACCACCCTGGCCAGATCATAGAGGTCCTGCCGGGAAAGGGGCAGATTGCCTCGGGAAGCGGCGTTTGCCGCCTTAGGACGCTGTGCCTTGTTGCCGCTCACCTGGGCAATAATGGCGTTGGCGGTGTTTTTACCAACAATACCGTCTACCTTTAAACCATTACGCCACTGAAAATTCTTGACCGCACTAAAGGTTTGCCAGCCGAACTTGCCGTCCAGCTTGCCGACGTTATATCCCAAATAACCCAGATTCTTTTGCAGTTGTAAAACATCGTAGCCCACTATACCGTACTTCAAGGTTCTGTCCCCCAGGTAGGCCTCGGCATGACTGAAGGGAACCGCCGTCAGGAAAGAAACCAGCAAAAACAATACAATGACCGACATTAATTTACCTTTACGAATTGCCATCACCTCTTTTAAGAAAAGCTTGTATATAAAGGCACAATCTTATTTTACCTATTCCTTAGGAGTTTTGGCAAAGAGTGTATCCGCTTCTATATCCAGATAACCTGGAACCAATCTCATTAACAAAAACATAGCCGGTAAACGGAAGTTAAATCAATGGTTAACTCCGGTTTACCGGCCAATGTGATTTTATTCCTTGGTAACCTTTGGACGGCTAAAGGGTCTGCGTTCCCTTCGTTCCCCCCGTTCCCCTTTATCATCGGGGGCTTCTTCATGCGCCAGGCCCAAATCCCTCATGGCTTCCTTTTTGGACAGCTTCAGGCGGCCTTGATGATCGTAGCCAATGGCTTTGACGGTGATGACGTCTCCTTCCTTCACCACGTCTTCGGTTTTTTCAACCCGCTGGAAGGCCAGCTGTGAAATGTGGACCAGGCCTTCCTTGCCCTGCAGTCCCATGACGCCGGGAATGACCTCTACAAAGCAGCCAAAATCGGTGCAGCGGGTAACCTTGCCGTTGTATAACTTGCCCACTTCGACCTCGGCGGTAATGGCTTCGATAATTTCCAAAGCCCGTTTGCCCTTTTCCCGGTCAACGGCGGCGATAAAGACCCTGCCGTCATCTTCAATATCAATATTCGCACCGGTTTCTTCAACCAGCTTCTTGATGATCTTGCCGCCTGGTCCGATCACGTCCCTGATTTTATCGGGATGAATGCTGGTACGAATGATGCTCGGAGCATACTGGGAGATTTCCGGTCTTGGTTCCGGCAGAACATCCAGCATTTTGCCCAGGATAAACATACGCCCCCGGTTTGCCTGTTCCAGCGCCTGTTCAAAGACATCCCTGGTGATGCCGGGAATCTTGATATCCATTTGCAGGGCGGTAACGCCCCTGGCGGTGCCGGCTACTTTAAAGTCCATATCCCCCAGGTGGTCTTCCAGACCCTGGATATCGGTCAGGACGGTAAATTTGTCTTCCTCCATAATCAGCCCCATGGCCACGCCGGCCACCGGAGCCTTCAAGGGTACCCCTGCATCCATCAGGGCCAGCGTGCTGCCGCAGACACTGCCCATGGAGGTGGAACCGTTTGATTCAATGGCTTCGGAAACCACCCGGATGGTATACGGGAACACCTCTTCGGACGGGATCATGGGTTCCAGTGCCCGCTCCGCCAGCGCGCCGTGTCCGATTTCCCGGCGCCCCGGAGACCGCATGGGCTTGGTTTCCCCGGTGCTGAAGGGCGGGAAATTATAGTGGTGCATATATCGTTTAGTTTCTTCCAGGCCAAGGCCGTCCAGAATTTGTTCTTCACTGATGGAACCAAGGGTTGCCACCGACAAAATTTGTGTCTGGCCCCTGGTAAACAACCCTGTACCGTGGGTCCGGGGAAGCACACCCACTTGGACGGAAATGGGACGGATTTCATCGATGGCCCTGCCGTCAATGCGCAGTTTATCGTGGGTGATAATCCTGCGGACGACTTTCTTTTCGGCCTTTTCAATCAGCATGTTGACTTCTTTGGGGTTGTCCGGGTATTGTTCCAGGAAAAATTCCTGCAAGCCGTTGAGAACCTCATCCATGTAGGCTTCTCTTTCCTTCTTGCTCAAGTTTTCTCTGGAACAATGGAGTACCGCCTCGCGAATGGCTTCTTCCGCCTTGGGCAGAATGGCATCTACCAGGGTGGCATCCAGTTCCGGTTCCGGAATTTCCATTTTTTCCTGGGCCAGGCCCATGGCCAGGGCTTCGGTCCGGAAGTCCTCAATGAATTTTACAATTTCCTTGACAACTTCGTGACCAAACATAATGCCTTCGAGAATTTGATCTTCCGGCACTTCCTTGGCGCCGGCTTCCACCATCATGACGGCATCGTCGGTGCCCGCCACCACCAGGTGCATATCACTGTTTTCCGCCTGGCGCACCACCGGGTTCACGACAAACTGGCCGTCTACCCGCCCTACAATCACGCCGCCAATGGGCTTTTTAAGGGGAATCTTCGAGATATGTAAAGCAGCAGACGCGCCGATCATGGCGGCAATTTCCGGTGCATTATCCTGGTCAACGGATAATACGGTGGCCACCACCTGGACCTCATTCCGCATGTGTTTAGGGAACAGCGGTCGGATGGGGCGGTCAATCAGGCGACCGGACAGGATGGCCTTTTCACTGGGCCGCCCTTCACGTTTAATAAAACCGCCGGGAATTTTTCCCACAGCATAAAGTCTTTCCTCATAGTCCACTGTAAGCGGGAAAAAGTCAATGTCCCTGGTATTCTTCGCCACCGTTGCGGTGACCAGGACCACGGTCTCCCCGTATGTTACCAATACGGCGCCGCTGGCCTGCTTGGCCAATCTGCCTGTTTCCAGGGTGAGGGCTCTGCCCCCCAGGGAAATCTCCCTGATTAATACTGGATTCTCTGACACTCTTTCTACCTCCACAACTCCAAGTTCTTGACAAATCTTAGCACTTCGACATTTTTATTAGTATTTCCTTCTTACTACATGAAAAATACAGATTGCCGTCTCACTGACCCCTATATAAAACAAAAGTGGGCGAACAGCCCACTTTTACTACTTGCGCAATCCCAGTTTTTCCAAAATGGCACGGTAGCGGTCGAAGTTACGGTCCCGCAGGTAATTGAGAAGAGCACGACGCTGGCCAACCATTTTTAACAGGCCACGGCGGGAATGGTGATCCTTTTTAAAGGACTTCAGGTGCTCGGTTAATTGATTGATACGTTCGGTCAGAAGAGCAATTTGCACTTCGGGAGAACCGGTATCGCTCTCATGGGTTTTAAAGGTTTGAATAATTTCATTCTTTCTTTCTGCAGACAATGCCACGATGTTCACCTCCTTATTCTGATAATCCCTGTTATCCAAGACAACCGTCGGAGTGAACGAATTCCCTAGATAACAGTTCCTGAGAATATTATTTCCCAATTATGGTAATCACCAAGCGACCGTTTTCAATATCTTTGGCAACAATATCAAACATACGGCCTGATTTGGCGAAAAACCCCCTGAATCGGGTGGCTGTCGGTATGCGACCCGGAATCCCTCTGGCTGCGGTGAGAATATCAGCACTGGTAATTTTATCCTGACGCAAATCCTTTAGCCTCTTGCGAGCGTGCTCGGTGATGATAATCCGCATACATCACTCCGCTCAGCAGCTGCGAGATTGATAGGTCCGGTTTTCATCCTCTTCCTGGGCCAAAAAGGCATAAAGGGCATCCTGGAAGGCTGTAATTCTTACATTGTCCATATTGGATTTAACATAGAGAGATTCCAATTCACGTTTGAGGGATTGAAACTCTTCGCTTACACAAATCAGTGCGATGTGATTAAGCCAGCGTTTAACCTCCTCTTCAGGAGTATCATATCTTGGATACCCCACGGACAACGTCTCCTTTCGTTATGATCTCGGGACGTATGCCGCATTTATTGTAGCATAAGTGCTGCCATAAGTAAATGTTAGGTAATATTAAATATATTAGGGAGACCCGTCCATTATTCGATTTACTCCGGATGGTCAAATCTGGCACTTTGCACATCGGCCTGGATTTGATTAACCAGGTCGGTAATGGAGGAAAACTTTCTCTCGTCCCTCAACCTGCGAACATATTTCACTTTTATTTTCTTCCCGTAAATGTCGCCACAGAAATCCAGCAAATGAACCTCAATGTTGATTCGTTGATTGATGCCGTTAAAGGTAGGCTTGGTGCCCACATTGGCTACGCCCAGATAGGTCTCACCGTCCATATCCACATGGACACTGTAAACCCCTCTGGCCGGCACCATCATACCCGCCGGGCAGTCAATATTGGCCGTGGGAAAGCCCAGGGTATTCCCCCGCCGGTCCCCCAGGACAACCGTCCCCTCGGTAAAAGGATAGTAGCCCAGCAGTTTTTGGGCGGCGGCCACATCTCCCTCCGCCAGTTTGTTTCGAATTAAGGTGCTGCTGACCACCTGGCTGACCACCTTCACCGGTGGAATAACGCTCAACGTATAGCCGCACTCCTCCGCATATTTCCAGATGGTTTCCGGGTTGCCACGGCCCCTGTGGCCGAAGGAATAATTGTAGCCTACCACGATGGCTTTGACATTTAATTGCTTTACAAGCACGTCTTTAATAAATTCCTCCGGACTCAGTTGAGCAAAGTTCAGGGTAAAGGGCAGCAAAATCAAGATATCGACACCCAGTTCCGCCATCATTCGCCGCTTTGCTTCCTGGTCCAGCAGCATGGGCGGCGCCAGTTCGGGTTTCAGTACCGCCATCGGATGCGGGTGAAAGGTTAATACCGCTGCCGTTCCATTGTTCCGGCGGGCAATTGCCACTGCCTCCCCGATCAGCCTTTGGTGACCAAGGTGGATACCGTCAAAATTCCCCAAGGCGACGGTGATATTCGGATACCTGTCTTTAAGCCCGGTAAGGCTTTCGTAAACGCGCAATTTCAATGACCCCCTGCCAGTCGAACAATCCGCCCTTTATAATATAATACCTCTCGACATTTTGGTAAACCAAAAAATTATTTACGAAATATATGTAAAGGTAAGGAATAAGCTTTTAGGAAGCAAATACAACCTCCGGTTTATAAACCAGCCGGCTGGTTTCCTGCTGCCCATCTAGAACCGCCTGGAAAATCCCTAACAGTTGCTGGTCAACCTGTACCCGCACCAAATCACCCGGGGAAACTTCCCCGGACCTGGACCGAATTCCCGAGGGATATAGGGTGGCGCCGGAAGTTACGGATTTTTGAGCGGTGGGAAGGATCTCCACCACCGGCAAATGCTGTACTGCCTGTACCATGGGTATGGTAACTTCCGCACATTGTTTTTCCTCGGCTAATTTCGCCAGCGTTTCCAGGGTAACGGTGCTCTCCAGGCCAAAGGCGCCCACCCGGGAGCGCAGCAAAAAGGACATATAGGCGCCACACCCCAGTGCCTGGCCAATATCCGAGCACAGGGTACGCACATATGTCCCCTTTGAACAAGTGCAATCAAACAAAATACGGGGGTGAGGTGTTTGCCAGTCCCAGCTGTCAATGATTTTCAGGTCGTAGATTGTGACCACCCGGGTGGGAACCTCTACGGTCTTGCCTTGACGCTCCAATTCATAAAGACGCTGCCCCTGCACTTTAATGGCGGAAGCCATCGGGGGGACTTGTTCAATACTGCCTAGAAAGGAAGGAATCACCTCTTTAAACTGCTCAAGGGTTACCCGGGATGCGTCCTGATATGCCAGAATATCTCCAAAGGCATCCTGGGTTGACGTGGCGATACCCAGGGTGATCTCGCCCCGGTAAGTCTTGTCCCCCTCCGTGACAAATCTGGCCAATTTTGTGGCTTTGCCCAGGCAGACCGGCAGCACTCCTGCGGCGCCGGGGTCAAGGGTACCGGTATGACCGCATTTTTTGTTACCGGTAACCCTGCGAACAAAGGCAACCACATCATGGGACGTCATGCCAGGGGGTTTTAAGACGTTAAGGATGCCGTCCATCGGAACCCTCCCGGAAAAATTCTTTTACTTCCTTGAGAACCAGTTCTCTTGCCTGTTCCAGCGGGCCCTCTACGGTACATCCGGAGGCCCGTACATGACCTCCACCACCAAATTTTTTTGCTAAAAGATTGACGTCGACCTGGTATTTAGACCGAAAACTTACTTTAACCCGCTGTTCATCCAATTCACGGAATACGATGGCCAGTTCGACCCCTTTGATTTTGCGGGGGTAATTAATGAGGCCTTCGATGTGCTGGCCACTGGCCCCCGCCGACTGTACCATCTCCCTGGAGATACTCATCCAGGCTATTTGACCGCAATCACTGACTTCCAGCGTACCCAGGGCGGCTTCCAGCAGTCTCAACAAGACCAGGGGCTGTTCCCCAAAGATGTAGTTGGACAGGCGGGAAACCGGCACCCCGCATTCCAACAGCCGGGCAGTCTTGGCGTGGGTCTCGGAAGTTGTGTTTTCATAGCGAAAGGACCCCGTGTCGGTGACAATGGCCGTATAAAGATTGATGGCCAGATCCAGATTTAAATCGATCTGCAACAGGTCCAGGAGGTCCATAATAATTTCTCCGGTGGCTGCGGCTTCGGTCCGTACATAATTGTAATGTCCGAAGGGGTGGTCATTTACATGATGATCAATGACCGCCACGGGCAGCCCGTTCTTCACGAAAGCATGCAGGGCTGAACCCAAACGATCGGGCACCGAAAAATCCACGGCAACCAGCAAATCATAGTCTCCCTCTGGTACCTCCCCCACAATCACCGTTTCCACGCCCGGCAGAAAATGATAGAGGTCCGGTACGGGGTCCGAGCTGACGAGGGTCACCTCTTTGCCCAGCCGCTGCAGGCCCAGCCCCAGAGCCAGTACGGAGCCCAGGCTGTCCCCGTCAGGCATGACATGACCGCATAGCAGAGGCCGCTGTGCTTTTTTAATGACCTCTGCCACTGCCATTAGGTTATTCATGGGCGTTTTTCCTCCTGACGGTTAATCTCACGGAGGAGCTCCATGATGCGAGTACCGTTGTCTAACGAGGTATCTAATTTAAAGATGATTTCCGGTGCATGCCGGACCTTGATTCTGCGGCCGATTTCTGAACGCATGTAGCCGGCGGCTTTCTGCAGCGTGCTTAATGTTTCCGCCCGCTGGTCTTCGGAACCCATAACACTGATAAAAATTTTAGCAAAGCACAGGTCCTTGGTAACTTCCACCCCGGTGATGGTGACAAAACCCACCCTGGGGTCTTTTATTTCATTTCTCAGTAAGTCTGCTATCTCTTTTTTAATGGCTTCAGCGATACGTTCCGGTCGGTGTGACATGCTACACACCTCCTGTGTAATTTAAGTTCTTGGATAATCTATGCAAGTTCCCGTTTAATGGTTTCTACGGTGAAGGCCTCGATGATATCTCCTTCCTGGATGTCGTTAAAACGATCAATGGTGATGCCGCACTCATAACCCTGAGCCACTTCTTTGGCATCGTCTTTGAAACGTTTCAAGGAGTCCAGTTTGCCTTCATGAATGACAATCCCGTCGCGAATGACCCGGATTCCCGAATCCCTGGTAATCTTGCCTTCGGTTACATAACCCCCGGCAATGGTGCCAATTTTGGAGGCCTTGAAGATCCTTCTGACCTCCACGTGTCCCAGAATGACCTCTTTAAATTCAGGATCCAGCAGGCCGCTCATGGCCTTCTTGACATCATCGATTACCTCATAAATAACGCGATAGAGGTGAATGTCAATTTTTTCTGCTTCGGCTATCTTTCTGGCATTGGCATCCGGGCGAACGTTAAATCCGATGACAATGGCATTGGAGGCAGAGGCCAGCATAATGTCGGTTTCATTGATGGCGCCAACCCCGCTGTGAATAAGGTTCACCTTGACCTCATCGGTGGTCAGCTTCTCCAGGGCCTGGGCCAGCGCTTCGATGGATCCCTGTACATCGGCTTTCACAATGATGGGCAGTTCTTTGATCTGACCCTCCTGGATGTGTTTAAACAAATCATCCAGCGAGATTTTGGTCGTAGACTTAAGAATTTCTTCTCTCTTGCGAATTTGCCGTTTTTCCGCCACTTCTCTGGCCAGCTTTTCGTCTTCTACCGCCACCAGGATATCCCCGGCTTCCGGCACATCGGACAGACCCAGGATTTCCACCGGTGTACTGGGACCGGCCTTTTTCACCCGGCGGCCCTTATCATCGATCATGGCCCTGACGCGGCCGGAAACATGACCCACAACAATAGTATCTCCCACATTTAAGGTGCCATTCTGGACCAGGACGGTGGCTACGGGGCCTCTGCCCTTATCCAGTTCAGCCTCCACAACGGTACCCCTGGCCTGGCGGTTGGGGTTGGCTTTCAGTTCATGCACCTCGGCCACCAGCAGGATCATTTCCAGCAGGTTATCCAGGCCGGTACGGGCCTTGGCGGATACAGGAACGGCAATGACATCGCCCCCCCAGTCTTCCACCACCAGTTCATGCTGGGTCAGTTCCTGCTTTACTTTGTCCGGGTTGGCGTCCGGTTTATCCATTTTGTTAATGGCTACAATAATGGGAACATTGGCGGCCTTGGCGTGGTTAATGGCCTCCACCGTTTGGGGCATCACCCCGTCATCGGCGGCCACCACCAGAATGGCGATATCCGTAATTTGTGCGCCACGGGCCCGCATGGCCGTAAAGGCGGCGTGACCCGGCGTATCCACAAAGGTGATTTTCTTGCCGTTGTGCTCCACCTGGTAAGCGCCGATATGCTGGGTAATACCCCCGGCCTCACCGGCGGTCACATTGGTCTCCCGGATGGCATCCAGCAAAGAGGTTTTACCATGGTCAACGTGACCCATGATGGTTACCACCGGTGGACGGGAAACAAATAGAGAAGGATCATCCTCGGGCTCAGCCATCACCAGGGCCTCTTTATCCACCGCCACTTTCAGCTCCGCTTCCACGCCAAATTCACCGGCAATCAGGGCAGCGGTATCAAAGTCAATCTCCTGGTTAATAGTGGCCAGAATGCCCAGGCCTAAAAGTTTTTTAATGACTTCCGCCGCAGTCTTCTTGAGCTTTTCGGCCAATTCCTGAACCGTAACGGTTTCACCGATCTGAATGGGTCTCTTATCCAGTACCGGCGGCGGTGCAGGATGTTCCTGTCTCCTTCTGGGTTTTTGCTGGCGGTGTTTATTCAGTTTGGTACTTTCGATGCTATTGTCAGCCCACTTACCGTCTTTCTCATAATTTTTACGGCGGTCACCCTTGGTTTTATCCGGCGCCTTGGTAGGCTTCGGCTGGGCAACCTGCTCCGGCGGTTTTGGAATTACCGGACCCGCATTGCGCGCCCCGCCCCCCGGTCGTCCTCCCTGGGGCGACCTGCCGCCGCCGGCGGGACGATCTCCATAGGGTGGTCTGCCGCCGCCGGCACGGTCACCATAAGGTGGTCTGCCGGCACCGGCGGGACGGTCCCCCTGAGGCGGTCTGCCGCCGCCGGCACGGTCGCCATAGGGCGGTCTGCCGGCACCGGCGGGACGGTCCCCCTGAGGCGGTCTGCCACCACCGGTACGGTCGCCATAGGGCGGTCTGCCGGCACCGGCGGGACGGTCCCCTTGGGGCGGTCTGCCACCACCGGTGCGGTCGCCATAAGGCGGTCTGCCGGCACCGGCGGGACGGTCCCCCTGGGGCGGTCTGCCACCACCGGTGCGGTCGCCATAAGGCGGTCTGCCACCGCCGGCAGGACGGTCTCCCTGGGGCTGGTTGGTACGATCACGCTGGTCGGGTCTCCCCTGTTGACCTTGATAGGGTCGCTCGCCCTGGGGAGGCCTGCCGCCTCCCTGCGGTCTCTGGGGCCGCTGTCCGGCTTCCTTTACTTCTGTTTTGGCAGCGTCCCTGTTGGCTGCCGGTTTCGCTCCCCGTGTATCCTGAGGCGGACGCAGGGGTGCCTTTGGTTTGTCTTCATATCTTCGATCGGGTGGGCGGTTGGGAACCCTGTCTACCAGTCCCGGACCCTTGGCATTGTCGGGTCTGAATAATTGATCTCTTTCCTTTTTGCCTTCCATTCCTTGCCCCCTACCCCGTTCATTCGGATTTTGTTTGGTCATCGGCTCCGTTTTATTTTCTCGGACGGGATTTTTCTTTTTCCCGTATTCCATGACGACCTTTTGGATATCATTATCTTCTAAAGCACTCATGTGCGATTTTACGGATATTCCCATTTCAACCAGTTTATTGATAAGATCCTTATTTTCTATGTTAAGCTCTTTAGCCAGTTCATGGACCCGTTTTTTTGCCATATATTCACCTCCATAATTTCAACAAACGCAACCAAATCTTTTATCCCTCTCCCTTCTCCAGCAGGCGTCCTATCCCCTGAGCAAAGTTTGCATCCAAAATCGCCACTGCGGCACGGGGGGATTTACCCAGTGCGGACCCCAATTCTTCCTTTGTAAAGGCCAATACCGTAGGGATGTTCTTTGACTGGCCCATGCGAACAAAGTCCTGTTTAATTCTCTCGGAAGTATTGGTGGCAATGATCAGCATCTTTACTTTGCCCCTGGCAATATTTTCCCGTACAGCAAAATCACCCGACACGGCCTTGCCAGCCCGCTGGCTCAAACCCAATAGATGAAAAATTGGCCCATGCACTCCTATTTCACCATTCCCTGCTTAAGAGTTTCAATAATTTCCGGTGAGATGGGACATTCCAACGACCGTTCCAATCTTTTCCCTTTAACGGCCTTTTGCAGGCAGTCAGGGTTGGGACAAATATAGGCTCCCCGGCCGGACTTTTTACCGGTGGGGTCAATTTCAACCGTTTCCTGGGGGGTTCGCACCACCCGTGTCAGTTCACGCTTGGGCTTCATTTCCTGACAACCGATACACATCCTGAGCGGAACTTTTTTGACCTTGGGCACTGCAAAACCTCCTTACTTCTCGTCCTTATCGACTGCAGCATCTTCCGCAGGGTATTCATCGTATTTTTCCAAGTACGCTTCCGATGAATAACCCGCCGGGTCTTCCGGCACATCTTCTATCGTATCATATTCAGGATAAAGTTCAGCCATCTGGGACTCACTCTTGATATCAATCTTCCAGCCGGTCAGTTTGGCGGCTAAACGGGCATTTTGCCCCTCTTTGCCGATGGCCAGGGAAAGCTGGTAATCGGGTACAATCACCCTTGCCACCTTCTCATCCTCCCAAACTTCAACGGCCACAACCTTGGCCGGGCTGAGGGAGGAGGCTACATATTTGGAGGGATCCTGATTCCACTTCACAATATCAATTTTTTCCCCGTTCAACTCATTGACAATGTTTTGCACACGCATTCCCTTGGGTCCCACGCAGGCGCCCACCGGGTCAACATTTTCATCCTTTGAATAGACTGCGATCTTCGAGCGGTAGCCCGCTTCCCGGGCAATGGATTTCAATTCAACCACGCCGTCCTGCAGTTCCGGAACTTCCATTTCAAACAGGCGTTTCAGCAGTCCCGGGTGCGTGCGGGAAACCAGAATTTGCGGACCCTTGGTGGTTTTGCGCACCTCAACGATATAAGTTTTTAACCGGTCACCCTGACGGTAGTCTTCATTGGGCATTTGCTCGGAGGGTGTTAAAATGGCCTCGGTTTTACCCAGTTCAATGAATACATTTTTGTTTTCAATGCGCTGGACGATGCCGGTAAGAATATCGCCTTCCCGGTTGGAAAATTCTTCAAAGATAATGTTTCTTTCCGCTTCACGGATGCGCTGGACCACCACCTGTTTGGCAGTTTGGGCTGCAATCCGTCCAAAATTCCGTGGTGTAACCTCGTTTTCCACTACATCTCCCAGGTTGAACCGGGGATCAATTTTTCTTGCCTCCTCCAGGGAGATTTCTACCCGGTCGTCTTCTACCTCTTCCACCACCGTACGCTGGGAATATACTTTATAATCGCCGGTATCCCTGTCGATATGCACCCTGGCGTTTTGCAGAGAGCCGAAGTTCCGCTTGTAAGCCGACAACAGCGCTGCTTCAATGGCTTCCAGAAGTACATCCACGGCAATACCTTTCTCTTTTTCAAGGTCCCTTAAAGCTTCTAAAAACTCACTATTCACTTTTTGCTCCTCCCGTTAAAAATCAAAATTCCACTGCCAGGCGTGATGCTGCAACCTGCTTATGGGGTAAAAGTACCTGCTTCCCTTTCACATCCAGTTGAATCCCTTCATCAGTGTAATCCAGCAATTTGCCGGTAAAGGATTTGGACCCGTCAACCGGGGCAAAGGTGGTAATATGAACCAGCTGGCCTTTAAACCGGTGGAAATCTTCGGGTTTTTTCAACGGCCGTTCCAGTCCCGGTGAGGATACCTCTAAAAAATAGGCCTGGGGAACCGGATCCAAATCATCCAGGATTGTGTCAATCTTTTCCGACACAGCCTGGCAATCATCCAGATCTACACCCCCAAGCTTATCAATGAAGACCCTCAGGTACCAGTTACCGCCTTCTTTGACATACTCAACGTCAACCAGTTCTAAATTTTCTTCTTCAATGGCGGGTTTGATGGCAGCTGTTACTTTTTCTACGACTGTATTTTTAGCCAAAGAACATCCTCCTTACCGTTTCTGCCCAATGTAATACGAAAGAGTGGGAATGACCCACTCCTCTCCTAGCAAAAAAGGTTGAAAACCACAATAACAATCAAAAAGCATAATAAGTATACCATAGAAACCATTTCTTGACAAGGCCTCTGGTTTCTAGTGCTAATCTTTAGTACTATCGTATCTCTTTCCTATTAAATCTATGCACGGGAAATATGAAAAACCTTATGATGGTTGATTGTTTTTCTCCTTTCCGTCGCACCCGGGTTTATATTTGACTAATTCCTGCTCCAACAGCCGGGCATATTCCTTTAGCTCATTCAACTGCCTGGATAATTGATAGCGGCGGGAAAAACCAAAGAAGAAGGCAATAATCATTCCCCCCAGGGCTGCCCCTAAAATGACCATCACCTGGGGAACGCTGGGAAGCTGCCAGAATAAAAAGCGAATGGTCACCAACTCGGAATTTTGTATAGCGAATGCGGCAACGGCCAGGGACAACAGGGTGGCTAGGACAAAATAAACCTGCATTTTCCAACACCTCCGGTTGTTTAATTCGATAACAAACAGCAAATCCCTTCAAAAAACAATGCCAGGGATTTTTCCTTATCCCTGGCATTACGAAGCCCTTAAATAAATATGATTGGAGAAAATCCATGGACGGGGCCAGAATTTACCTTTATATACCTCCACTCTGTAAACGCCGGGTCCCGGGTTGGGCAGTCTCAAGGAGCGGGTGGTGCTCTGGGAAAACAGCCTGCCGTCTTTGATGATCCTGACATGGGCTTTCTCAGGCAATTCAATTTTAAAAATCATGCCCGGGCAGTGTTGGGCTTCCTCTCCCATATGCCAGCAGCGTTCTTGATCCTGCAGGTAAAAAGAAAATTGTTCCACTTTACCGGCAAAGTGGTTCACCAGGTAGCTGCGCCCCTTTTTGATAGCAGATAAAATCATTCGCCGGTCCCTTTGCAGATCCCCCTGTAGGGGTTCCCTGGTCAGCACATGGGTGCGCAGGGTCTTAAACTGGTGTATATAACTGCTGACAATGGTGGGCAGCCAGTTAAACTGCCTGCCACCGTGGGCGTCCACGCCGGCGATGGCGGGGACCGGCCTCACACTTCCCAACCGGTCCCACCGCAGCAGGGTTTCCGGATGAGGAGGCTTCAGCAGGGCCTTGGGAAAGAAAATGCTCTTTAAGAGTCCCTTTACGGTCTTAAAACTTCCCATCCACTGAGAAAAGAAGTTCCATATCTCCACCCCGAAGGGCATGTCCAAATCCCAGTTTTCCCAGTGCATCCGGCCGGGAAACAGGGGATTTTCCTTTTGGTCGGGATGGGCCAGGAAACCAAAACCTCCCTGCCGGTACACTTCCCTTACGTATTGTTCCGGCTTTAAGTCTCTGCTGGGCACCGTGTCAATATCGTAACATAAAAAATGGTTGCGCCTGGGGGTCACCTCCGACCCCACCAGCAACAGAACGCCGTGCATGTAGCATTCCCCTTCAAGGTACAGGCCCTTGAGGGTATCATGGTCGTTGATTAAAACAAAATTGGCGCCGGTTTTATAGGCTGCCCTGGCAATGCCCTTTAAATCCGCCGACCCGTCGGAGTATTTTGTATGAATATGCACAACGCCGGAATAGTTGTAGAGCATGGGACATACCTCAATCAGTCAGTTATGTTAGGAAACACAATTATTTTACAGGAATTTTGCGAAAAAGTATAAAGGTAATATCTTGAAAATATACAAATTTACTCCCAACAACAGTGTCGAAGTTTGTCATTATTTATATATAAATAATTGTTGTAATTTTTTAAAAAAGTAGTATAAAGAAAAAACACTTAGTTCTTAAACTTAATAACTGTAACGTAAAGATCGAGAATTATGGTTATTAGGGAAAGAACCATAATAATACTTTATAAAAAAATATACATTTTCTTAGAGAATAACTTTAAGCTTTTACAATAAAATAAATAAATTTTTTAAGGAGGTTTTTTCTAATGGCTTCATCAGTATATAGACCGGGATTTGGAGACTTAAAAATGATCGAAAGGCGTCAAAAATAAGAGTACTACATTAAATAGGGAGATTTCTAAACAGGTCGGTAATGGATCATCAATATTAAAGAGTGCAAAAGAACAAGCTCTTAAAGAGGCTTCAAAAAATGCAATAACAGGTGCAGCTGTTGGAAGTGTTTTAGGGGGAGCAGCAACTGTTTCAAAGGGGTTTAAAGGGGCTGCTGCTGGGGCTGCTGTCGGGTATTCCATTGGTTTTGCATCTGGTGCTGTAACTGGATACACCAAAGCGGTTGTAAAAGGAACATATAATTATTTTAGGGGCGGAAATCGATAATGTTAGAACGTCTTTACGATACCTCTGTATTTACAGCACTTTCGATAATTGCACTATACATTTTCTATAAATATTACCATAAAGTAAATTTATCACGGAGGAAGCTATTCACTATGGCCGGAATGATAGCAATATTATACTTTATAGTGGATAGTTTATTTGATACCTTTTTATGGAAATGAAAATTGTAAGTTTCTTATTTTGTAAAGATGTTACCAAAGATATGCACCTAAATTTCATCCAGACTCCTAAACTGGTACCCCTTCTCTTTGCACTCTTTTATCAAATCCCCCAGCATATCCGCATTGGCCTTGTTAACGGCGTGCAACAGAACCACCGCCCCGTTATGCAACCGCTCCATGACGGTATTCTTATTTTGCTCCGGGCTGCCGGCATCCGGGCGCCAGTCCACCAGGGCCACACTCCAAAAAACATTGCGATAGCCCATCTCATGGGTTAATTTTAAGGTCCGTTCGCTGTATTCTCCCATGGGGGGGCGCAGGTACTTCATTTTAGCCCCGGTTAATTTCTCGAAGCCCTCACTGAGGGACTCAATTTCTTTTTGCACCGTAGCGTCACTTACCTGGGGTAAGCTGGGATGATTATAGGTGTGGTTCCCCACAATATGCCCTTCATTGACCATGCGTTTTACCAGATCCGGGTGCCTGCGCAGGTAATCTCCGGTAATGAAGAAAGCGGCCTTGACATTGGTTTCCTTTAAGGCATCCAGAATTTTTGGCGTATATCCGTTTTCATACCCCTCATCAAAGGTGAGGTAGATATTCTTACCACTGGTATCCCCGTGATAAATGCCGTTATACTTTTCCAACAAAGCCCTTCCCCTGGGGTTTACCTCGGGCAGTTTATGCTGCTTGTTGGGTTTGTAATACCAGCCCATTTTTTCGTTGGCAGAGGTCTGTGCACCGGAACCGGCCTGGTTGTGGGAATTGGTTTGGGTCTGCTCTTTGGCCGGAGAATTATTCTCTACCTTTTCTGCCCCCTGTTTGCCCACTTTCTCCTGGGTTGCCGGCGGTACTGCCGGTGATGGCATGGACTCTGTGGTAACGGACGGCAGTCGGGCCGCCTGTTCCTGAGTATTTTTACTGTACATCAGGGCCCCGGTGCCGAGGGTCAAAGCGGCAGATAAAATGATAGCAGCGGCCATCTTGCCTTTTTTCATATGGATAAACCTCCCAAAGTTTTGCCTGCTTCTATTATTTCCTTTCTTTCGGAATATAGTCATATTCGACCATCATTGGAAATATATAACTTACGAAACAATTCGTAACGTTATCGGTGATTTCTAACGAATCAGGCTCCTCGCAAGTGGTGGACAAAACTTAAACGGTTGGAGGAACGTTTTCATGATTGTCCAAATCAGTCGGACCCGTATTATTCAATACGCAGTCATTTTCTTCGTTACACTGGCCCTCTGGATCGCCATCGGATTTTTTGTCACCCAGCGTATCGAGGACAGTGCTGAAGGGGAAGTGATCGTTACTTTTAAATTTCTGGCGCCTATGAAACCTTTGGCTGCCCGGGACCTTGTTGTAGAACGGGTGGACAACGGCCTGCAGGTCCCCTTTACCTACAATTGGATCACCGCCAGTACCCTGCAGGTTAAGATCCCCGAAAAAAGCTATCCCCGGGGACAGCGATACCATTACAAATTTAAGTCTGCCCCGGCCATGATTTGGCCCTTTTACGTTTGGGCCTCCGGAGAATTTCAATCCCAGGTAAAACTAAGATTTGTAGGGATCGAAGCCAGCGACACCGTCCCCTCCCGGGGACCGGTTATATTACAGTTTAACACCAATGTCAGCCCCCGGGAAATACATAATTATGTAAAGGGGCCAGTACCGGGGAAATTGGAGCCTGTTAAGGCCCATATAGAGGGAAAAGGTTCTATCTTTGATTACAGCCGCTGGCTGTACTGGCCCGGCAAAAAGTTAAGAAACCTGCACCGGTATTCTATAGAGATTAAAAAAGGCCTGCCCGGCGAAAGCGGCACTGTGCTGGAGGAATCCGTAAAGGCAAATTTTAAGACCACACCGGAGTTCTTAATCCAGCAGGTTTTTCCCAAACCCGGTTCGGACAGTGTATGGTTGACCCGGGACATCCTGATCGAGGCCAATCAACAGCTAAAGTCCGGTACTCTTTCAATTAATGGGTTACCCGGCCGGGGCGAGATTAAAAACAACCAGATCAGATTTATTTCCCACCGGGTGCTAATGCCCGGAAAGACCTACAAAGTGAAGGTACATCTTATTTCCACCAGTAATGAAACCCTGGACTATGAGTATTCCTTTACAACCACCAACCTGGGGAACAGCAAATGGCTGGAATTAAAATTGGATAACTCTCCCGCCCTGTGGTTGTTGGAAGGAAATAAAACCGTTAAAAAGATGGAGATCGCTTTAAAGTCCAATCAACTTCCTATAGGAACCCTCTATGAACAAAGCCGTCAAACAGGCACCAGTAAAACAACACCCGGCTGGATGCGGCTCAATGCCGATATCCTGCTGCACAGCGTACCTGATAACATGTCCGATAATCACCAGGCACTGGGCCTCCCGAAAACCTACAGCTGCATTTACCTCAAGGAAGAGGACCTGGCCCTACTTATAAACACGCTTCCCCAGGGATTTATGCTAATTTGCCATTAGTGTAGGATACAAAAAGAGACCCTGCAGTTAAAAAAACAGCAGGGTCCTTTTTCTATTCATTCAATGGTGATTAAAACAGAGCCATTTGATCGGAAGCCTGCAGATTCGCCAGGCAGCCGTGGTTTTGTAACACCTCAATGACGGTTTTCGAGATTTTAGCCCGGTTCCGCAGATCATCGATAGAAGTAAAGGGGGCTTCCTCCCTGGCGGCCACGATGTTTTGGGCTGCGGCTGCGCCTACTCCCTGCAGTCCCCCAAAGGGGGAAAGCAAGCCTTCGGGGGTAATGATAAATTTGGCGGCGTCGGATTTTTCCAAATGCACGGGCAGCAGTTTGATCCCCCGGCAGTTGGCCTCCAGGGCTACTTCTAAAATGGTGAGCATGTTCTTTTCTTTCTGGGAGGCACCGTTTCCCTTCTCTTCGATCTCTTCAATCACCTGCCGGATTTTCTTGGGGCCCTGCACCATGAGCTCCGCATCAAAATCATCGGCCCGCACTGTGAAGTAAGCGGCGTAGAAGGCCTCGGGACGGAAAACCTTAAACCAGGCGATGCGGAATGCCATCATCACATAGGCCGTGGCGTGGGCCTTGGGGAACATGTATTTAATCCTGCGGCAGGACTCGATATACCATTCCGGTACCTTGTGGGCCCGCATGATCTCGGCATCCTCTTCCTTGACGCCCTTTCCTTTGCGCACACCCTCCATAATTTTAAAGGCCTGTTTGGGCTGCAGTCCTTTATAAATCAAGTAAACCATGATATCGTCCCGGGCCGAGATGGCCTCGGACAGTTTGCAGGTGCCGGCCCTGATTAAGTCCTGGGCGTTGTTCAGCCAAACATCGGTGCCGTGGGAAAAGCCTGAAATACGGACCAGTTCCGAAAAAGTCTTGGGCTTGGTATCCACCAGCATCTGGCGCACAAATTTGGTGCCAAATTCAGGAATGGCATAGGTCCCAACCGGGGACCTGATCTCTTCCGGCGTTACCCCCAGGGCTTCGGTGGAGGAAAACAGGCTCATGGTTTTCTGGTCATCCAGGGGAATTTCCCGGGCATTGATCCCCGTTAAATCCTCCAGCATGCGGATGACCGTCGGGTCGTCGTGACCCAGAATATCCAGTTTCACCAAACTGTCGTGAATGGAGTGGTAATCAAAATGGGTGGTGGTGGTATCGGATTTTACATCGTCGGCCGGTCGCTGCACCGGTGTAAACATGTGCACATCCAGATTGTTGGGCACCACCATCAGTCCCCCGGGGTGCTGACCAGTGGTCCTTTTCACACCGGCACAGCCCAAAACCAGCCTTTTCAGCTCGGCATTTCGCTTCTTGATGTTTCTTTCCTCAAAATAGTTTTTCACGAAACCAAAGGCTGTTTTTTCCGCAATGGTGCCAATGGTGCCGGCCCGAAACACGAATTCTTTGCCAAACAGCTCTTCGGTGTATTTATGGGCCCGGGGCTGGTATTCCCCGGAGAAGTTCAAATCAATATCAGGCACCTTGTCCCCGTCAAAGCCAAGGAACACCTCAAAGGGAATGTCGTGGCCCTCTTTCATATAGTTTGTCCCGCAGCGGGGGCAGGTTTTATCCGGCATATCCGCGCCGCAGCCGGCGGAACCGTCGGTAATAAACTCACTGTGGCGGCATTGCGGGCACCGGTAATGGGGCGGCAGCGGGTTGACTTCCGTGATGTTGGTAAAGGTTGCCACCAGGGAAGAACCCACCGAACCCCGGGAACCCACCAAGTAGCCGTCATCTAAGGATTTCTTCACCAATTTATGAGCGATCAGGTAAAGCACCGCAAAGCCGTTGCCAATGATGGACTTCAGTTCCTTGTCAACCCTTTGCTGCACCACTTCCGGCAGCGGGTCGCCGTATAACTCCCGGGCCTTCTGTAAAGTCATGTCGGTAATTTGCTGCTCCGCCCCTTCGATATAGGGGGGATGCAGTGTATCCGGGATGGGCTTAAAGGACTTTACCCGGGAAGCGATCTGCCGGGGATTTTCTATGACCACCCGGTACGCGGTTTCCTCTCCCAGGTAGGAAAATTCCTGCAGCATTTCGTCGGTGGTTTTAAAGTAAAGGGGGGCCTGGTTGTCGGCATCCTCAAAGCCTTTGCCCGCCATCAAAATTCGCCGGTAAACCTCATCTTCCGGGTCCAGGAAGTGCACGTCGCCGGTTGCCACCACCGGAATGCCCAGCCGATCCCCCAGGTTGACGATCTTGCGGTTCAGTTCTTTTAAATCCTCCAGTGAATTGACCTGGCCGGACCGCACCAGAAATTCATTGTTGCCCAGGGGTTGGATTTCCAGGTAGTCATAAAAGGAAGCGATCGCCTCCAGTTCCTCCCGGGAGGCGCCGGACAGCAGGGCCTGGTAGAGTTCACCAGCCTCGCAGGCGGAGCCCACCAGCAGACCTTCCCTGCGTTTGATCAACTCCCGCCTGGGAATTCGCGGCTGGCGGTGAAAATATTCCAGGTGGGATAAGGTAATAAGCTGGTAGAGATTCTTCAGCCCCACTTCATCTTTCACTAAAATCGTCACGTGCTTGGACCTGAGCTTTTCCTGCTGGACGCCCCTGCCCATTTCAGCGAGGGTTTCTAAATCTCTTACCCCTTGTTCCAGAACCTTTTTCATCAGGATCTGCCACAGTTTGCCCGTGGCAGCCGCATCATCCACCGCCCGGTGGTGATTGGCCAGTTCAATTTTAAATTCTTTGACCAGAGTATCCAGCTTGTGGTTTTTCAGCTGCGGCAGCGCCACCCGGGCGACACCCAATGTATCAATGACCCGGTTCTGTACCTCTTGCTGCAGGTGTTTGCGAAAACCTACTTTAAGGAATCCCAAGTCAAAGGCAGCATTATGGGCCACCAGCACGGTGTCTCCGATAAAATCCCTCAAGGCGGCCAGAGCCTGGGGGCCTGCCGGGGCCTCTCTGAGCATCTCAGACGTAATGCCGGTCAGTTTGGTGACTTCAAAGGGAATCTCCTTTTCAGGCTTCACCAGGGTCCCGTAACGATCCACTTCTTCGCCATTCCTGTACTTTACTGCGCCGATTTCGATGATTTCATCGGTCTGGGGAGAGAATCCGGTGGTTTCAAAATCCAGCACAACGTACTCTAAATCGGTTAAAAACCCGTTATCTTTTAGATTCAATACAGTGGCAATGCCGTCATCGATAAGGTAGCCTTCAACGCCGTAAATCAAATGGATGCCTGCTTTTTTGGCTGCGGCATAGGCCTCCGGGAAGGCCTGAACAACTCCGTGGTCGGTGACCGCCACTGCCGGATGACCCCAGGCCGCCGCTTGTTTTATGATGTCAGCGGCGCTGCACACACTGTCCATGGTGCTCATCTTGGTGTGCAAATGAAGCTCTACCCGTTTTTCTTCCGCCTGATCTTGCCGGACGGTTGTCTCAGCCAGGTTGATATCATAGGCCATCAAAGTCAGTTCCTGGGAAAATTTATCGTACTGCACCGGCCCCCGAATGACCACCCACTGGCCGTTTTTTACCCGCTCAGGGGTTTTGGTGTCATCCTCGTCGAGAAACTTTTTCACCTCAATGGAGTCGGTGTAGTCTGTTATATTAAAGGTCAGGATTTGCCTGCCGGATTTCAGCTGCTTTAGCTCAAGATCAAAGACTTTTCCCCGTAGTACAACGGTCCGTTCTTCTTCCTGAATTTCTTTGATGGGTTTGGCATCCCCTTTGATGGCCCGCCCGAGGATAATATTCTCATCGCCGGAGTTGCCGGATGCAGCCCCGGAATTTTCTTTTTGGGCAGGCGCTTGTTCGGCCGCCAGTTTTTCCCACAGTGCCCGTTCCAACTGGTCTTGCATTTCACACCAGGAAGGTTCCGCAGCCGCCTCCTGCTTTATCTCTAAATGAACGGTATAATCAAGTCCAAAGTTGGACTTGATGCAGTTCTGTAAAAACAATTCACACTCCCTGCCCTTTAACAGTTCCAGACTCACCTCGTCCGGCAGGTAAATGGTTAAACAGCCTTCCTCACACTGCCACTGTGTATTGTTTAACCAGCCACGGACCACCGGAAACCTGTGCGCCAGCTCCGCCTTGAGAAACTCGGTATCCGGCTGTTCAAAGGGCATCCTGGATGACTGCAGGTCAATCTCTAACAAAACCGGCCCCGGTGTCAGGGCAGCCAGGGCCGACTTCAGCTTAATAATTTCTTCACTGGTTAGTTGTCGATGATTTTTTAACTGTAATTTCCACTGCCTTCTGGCAACACTGACAACAACACGAACCACCTGGGCATGTTTGAAGATTTCTTGCAAGTCGTTGTTGAATTTGTGTTTATACAGCACATCAAATAACGATACAGCCAAGGTAAACCCTCCAAAGGAAACTTGGCCTGGCAGGCCCTGCGTGCCAGGCGGCAACTTCGGTTGCCCTCAAAAATCCTGGCAAAGGGGTTCAACTCCCGGGGTCCCGACCTGAGTTGACACCCCTAGTTAATCGAACGAAGCGATTCACCGGTATTTTTTTCGATAAGCTCTTCTATCACATCCACCGCGGCGGCGGCGGATTTGGGCCGTCCGATGGCTCTGGCCGCTTCGGTCATCGATTTTTGCAGAGACGGTTGGTTAAGATAGTATTTAACTTGCTGCAGAAGATCCTTCTGACCCCTTACCAACCTGGCCGCGCCCACGCTTTCCAGGAACTCCGCATTGCGTTCCTCCTGCCCGGGAATGGGATCGGTAATAAACATGGGCAGCCCGCTTGCCATGGCTTCCGAAGAAGTAAGCCCGCCGGCCTTGCCGACCATTAAGTCGCAGACGGCCATCAGATCCTGAATGTTGGTGACGTAACCCAATACCTCTACCCTGCCGGGCAATCCGGGCAGCATTTTAAGCAGTTTATTTCTTAATTGTTCATTGCGACCGCAGACCACCACCAGCTGGCAGGGTAAGCCTGCGGAAGCCAATTCTTTTACCACTTCTCCCAGAGGCCCCATGCCCAGGCCACCCCCCATAATCAAGATGGCGGGCAGTTTGGGGTTCAGGTTCCATTGCCGGCGCAGCAAATCCCGGTCTTTGGGAACAGCAAAGCTCGGGTCAATGGGTATGCCGGTGGCTTTGATTTTGCTTAATTTGATGCCATGATCCGCAAAGGCCTTCACCAGGGACTCCGCAGCCACCAAATAGCAGTCCACATCATCGAACAGCCAGAAGGGATGAACCGTAAAGTCGGTAATGGCAGCGATAATGGGCACCTCACATTTTCCCATGTCCCGCAAATGGGTTAAGATACCCAGGGGAAAAGGGTGGGTGCAGACAATGGCCTGGGGCTGCATCTGCTCGATAAAAGAGATCAGCTTTGGTGCTGCCAACCGGTTAATAATCCGGTTAAATTCATTCTTGGCAAAACCGGATATGGGTTTTTCCTTCTCTGCCTGCCGGTAAAGATAGCCGTAGATAACCGGAGACATCTTGATAATTTCCATGTAGGTGCCCAGTACCACCTTCTCAATGAAAGGACTGGCATAACGAAAGGTATCAAGAACAATCACTGCGGCATGGGGGTTTCGCTGCAGGACCTCCTGTTTGATGGCCGCCGCTGCCCTCATATGACCGTCTCCGGCCGAGACTGACAGTACCAGAACTTTATTTACAATCATAATTTACTCCTACAGGGTGGGTAAAATTTCTCGTACCTTTTCCACTGCTTCGGATAGGGAAATCAAATCCGTTTGACCGGAACGCCGCCGGCGGATCTCAACTACGCCTTCCTCAACGGCTTTATTTCCCACAACAATTCTCAGCGGGTAACCGATTAAATCGGCATCCTTAAATTTAACACCGGGACGTTCCAGACGGTCATCCAGCACGCTTTCCACCCCTGCCCGGTTAAGTTCCTGATACAGGGTTTCAGCCAGCTTCATCTGGTTTTCATCCTTGGGGGACACCGGAATCACCACTGCATGATAGGGGGCAATGCTGGCAGGCCAGATGATGCCGTCTTGATCGTGGTTCTGCTCAATGGCCGCGGCCATGGTCCGGGTGACCCCGATGCCGTAGCAGCCCATGACAATGGGTTTTTCCTTGCCGTTTTCATCCAGGAAGTTTGCTCCCAGGACCTTGCTGTACTTGGTGCCCAGCTTGAAGATCTGACCCACTTCAATCCCCCGGGCTTCCTGCAGCTGGGCGCCGCATTTCGGGCAGGGCTCCCCTGCCCTGACCATACGGATATCTTCTACCAGATCGGGCTTAAAGTCCCGGTTGGCATTGACGTTGATAAGGTGAGTATCCCGTTTGTTGGCCCCGGCCACTGCATTGGTGAGAGCCATCACTTCGGGGTCCGCCACAATGCGGATGTTCTTTAAGCCAACCGGACCCACGTAACCGGCGGGTGTGCCGGTGGCCTGCTGCACCGTGGCTTCGTCAGCCAGTTCAAGGGTCAGCGCGCCCAGGGTATTTAACAGTTTGATTTCGTTGACATCCCGGTCACCGCGCACCAGTGCCGCCACAACTTCTTGATCGGTTTTATACAACATGGTTTTAATCACATGGAAGGGTTCAATCCCAAAAAAGGCGGCAACCTCCTCGGCGGATTTCTTGCCGGGGGTGCTTGCTTCCTGCAGATCCAATGGTTGAATGCCGGGATCAAGACCGGCCGCCGGCAGGGTTGTGGCTTTTTCCACATTGGCGGCGTAATCGCAAACAGAACAATACAGGATGGCCGCTTCGCCTGATTCCGCCAGCACCATAAATTCATGGGTGGTGCTGCCGCCAATGGCACCGGAATCGGCCTCCACCGGGCGGAACTGCAGCCCGCAGCGACTGAAAACATTGGTGTAAGCTTCATGCATTTTCCGGTAGCTGATCTCCAAACCTTCCTCATCCCGGTCAAAGGAGTAGAGGTCCTTCATGATAAATTCCCTGCCCCGCATAAGACCAAACCTGGGGCGGCGCTCGTCACGGTATTTGTTGGTAATATGATACAAGAGCTGCGGCAGCTGCTTATAGGATTTTACTTCACCACGCACCACCAGGGTAATAACCTCTTCGTGGGTGGGCGCCAAACAAAAATCACGATTGTGCCGGTCCTTCAAACGGAACAGTTCAGGACCATAGACATGCCAGCGCCCTGACTCCAGCCATATTTCAGCCGGTTGGATAATGGGCATTAGCATTTCCTGCCCGCCCTGCCTGTCCATCTCTTCCCTGACAATTTGCATGATTTTCTTAAGCACCCGCTGGGCGAAGGGTAAATATGTATAAATGCCGGAAGCGGTTTTCCGAATAAAACCGGCCCGTAATAATAGCTGGTGGCTGACGACTTCCGCCTCAGCCGGAACCTCTCGTAAAGTAGGTATTAACATTTGAGTGGCACGCATGTTAGATCCTCCTGGTATGCTATTGGGTATTTCTCTGGGGTCTGGCCATTGGCTATTGGCTATTGGAATTGTATCTTTTTACCTTCTTTGTAAGTATAGACTTCTTTTTTGTAGATTTATAACTTCTCTATTTCTTTCAGCAGTTCCGCCAGCAGGTTTTCCTCGGGGACTTGGCGGATGATTTCGCCTTTGCGGAAGATGAGGCCGATGCCTCTGCCGCCGGCGATGCCGACATCGGCCTCCCTGGCCTCGCCGGGTCCGTTGACCGCGCATCCCATGACCGCCACTTTGATAGGCTTGTCTACATTGGCCAGTCTCTCTTCCACCTGCTCGGCAATTTGAATCAGGTTTATCTGGGTTCTGCCGCAGGTGGGGCAGGAAATCAGTTCCACCCCCCGCCGGCGCAAACCCAGCGCCTTGAGGATCTCCCAGGCCACATGTACTTCATGTTTTGGATGGCCCGTCAGGGAAACCCGGATGGTGTCCCCGATCCCTTGGGCCAGCAGGGCACCGATGCCCACGGCGGATTTAATGGTGCCGCTTCTTATTGTACCGGCTTCGGTGACCCCCACATGCATGGGGTAATCCACCCTGGCCGACAGTTTCCGGTATGCTTCCAGCATTAAAGGAATGTTGGAGGCTTTAAGGGAAACCTTAATTTCCGGGTAGTTGAGTTCCTCCAACAGTTGAATGTGGTTTAAAGCGCTTTCCAGCAGGCCATCGGCAGTGACCCCGCCGTATTTTTTTAACAGTTCCTTTTCCAGGGAACCGGCATTTACCCCGATACGGATGGGCACCCTGCGCTCAGCGGCAGCGGCTACAACCTCCCGCACCTTGGCTTTGCCGCCAATATTGCCGGGGTTGATCCTCAACCCGTCCACGCCGGCCTGTAAAGCAGCCAGGGCCAAACGATAATCGAAGTGAATGTCTGCGATAAGGGGAAGGGTAATTCCCGCTTTGATGGCCGGCAAAGCCGCCGCGGCTTCTTGATCCGGCACTGCAACCCGGATCACTTCACAGCCAACCTGAGCCAGTTCATTAATCTGGTGGATGGTAGCGGGAGCATCCCGGGTATCGGTGTTGGTCATGGATTGGACCACAACGGGGGCGCCCCCGCCGATCTGTACAGGACCCACCATGACCGGGCGTGTTTTCTTAAAGTTCATACTATCCTCCGTCACCGGTTGTCAAACATGAGAGAAACAATATCGTTGTAAGTGATAACGACCATGAGAAGCAGTAACAACCCAAAGCCCACCATGTGAATGAAGCTTTCCTTGGAGGGTTCCACCGGCCTGCCGGTTATCTTTTCCCAGAGTAAAAACAACACCCGGCTGCCGTCCAGGGCAGGGATGGGCAGCATGTTAAACAGACCCAGGTTAATGCTTAAGAAGGCGGCCAGCTGCATCACCTGAAAGATTCCGAACTCTGCCGCCTTGCCGATTTCACTGACGACTCTGACCGGACCGCCCAAATCCATGGGGGCCTGTTGGGTAAAGATTTGACCAAGGAAAGAAAGAATTAAGCCTGAAATCTGAACTGTAAAGGCGGTGCCTTTGGCCAGCGCCGAGAAAGGATCCATTTTTTTCAATGTCGGCCTGATCCCCATTTTATGTTGGCCGGATTCATCTTTAACGGTGGCGACCGTCAGGTTAAGCTCCTGTGCGTCCCTTAACACTTTTATCCGCAAAGGTTGTCCCGGGTTTTTGTTGGTTTCCGCAACCAGTTGATCCCAGTTTTCAACAGGGCTGTTATTTACGGCAGTGATTACGTCCCCTACTTTTAGGCCGGCCCTTTGGGCAGGAGAGCCAGCGATAATTTCTCCCACTTTCGTGGTTGTGGGGTCGGGAACTCCCTGTAACATTAAGATAAGCGCAAAGAGAACTGCAGCCAGGACAAAGTTCATCAGCGGACCGGCAACAATCACCGCCGCCCTCTGCAGGGCGGTTTTATAATTGAAGGTTTTTTCAATGGGGATTCCTTTATCTTCTTCCTCATTGGGGTCCATGCCGGCCATGCGGACAAAACCACCCAGTGGTAACAGGCGAAGATTATACCTGGTTTCGCCCCGGTGGATGCCAAAAATTTTAGGCCCAAACCCCAGTGAAAACTCGTGCACCATAATCCCAACCCTTTTAGCAACCAGGAAATGGCCTAATTCATGGAAGAAAATCAGTAAACCAAAAACAACCACCGAAGCGATAAATGTCTGCATAACTTCACCTCTATAAGTTCCTTATAATTTTATTGGCTGCCGTTCTGGCCCAGCCGTCGATTTCGATGATTTCCTCCAGGCTGGACGGTGTGATTGCCCTGTGTTGATCAAGGGTTCTTTCCACCACTGCAGGAATCTCTAAAAAATTGATTTGGCCTGACAGAAACGCATGTACAGCAATTTCATTGGCGGCGTTCAGCACCGCCGGTGCTGTTCCTCCCTGTCGTCCGGCCTGGTAGGCCAGGCCCAGAGAAGGAAACCGCCCGGTATCCGGTTCTTCAAAGGTTAACCCCTTTAGTTCGGTTAAATTCAACCGCGGCAGTTGGTTAAACCAGCGCTCCGGATAACTGAGGGCATATTGAATGGGGGTCCGCATATCCGGCATGCCCAGGTGGGCCAGGATGGAACCGTCACCGTACTCCACCATGGAGTGAATAATGCTCTGGGGATGAATCACCACGTTAATATCATTGAAGTCAAGGTTGAACAGCCACCGGGCTTCGATAACCTCCAGGCCTTTATTCATCAAGGTGGCGGAGTCAATGGTGATCTTTTGTCCCATGGACCAGTTGGGGTGTTTAAGGGCCGCCTGGGGAGTCACTTGTGCCAGGGCGTCCCGGTCATATTGCCGGAAAGGACCGCCGGAGGCGGTTAACAGGATTCTTTTTACGGATTGCCTGTCTTCCCCGTGTAAACACTGCCAGATGGCGGAATGCTCACTGTCCACCGGCAGGATTTGTACCTTATTTTGTTCCGCCAGCCTGGTTACATAATCTCCTGCGGCCACCAGGGTTTCTTTATTGGCCAGGGCAATTTGTTTTTTGGCCTTGATGGCAGCACAGGTGGGGATTAAACCTATGGCGCCGCTTAAAGCGGTTACCACTGTGGAAGCTTCCTGACAGGTGGCTACAGCCACCAAACCATTGACCCCGTGGTAAATATCCGGAAAAAAACCTTCAGCGGCCAAATGTTCTTGCAGCCATTTTGCATCTTCCTCCCCTTCCAGGGACACCACCAGAGGCTTGTATTGAAGGCATTGTCGCAAAAACGCCTGGCGGTTTCGGCCTGCCGCCAGTCCAACCACTTTCAGTTTATCGGGAAAAGAATCCACAACCTCCAGGGTTTGTCTGCCAATGGAGCCTGTACTTCCCAGGATTGCAATCTGCTTCATGCTTTGGCACCTCAGTTATTTTATTTCACCCTTGGAGTTGGAATTCCTGCTTTTATAACGGCTTGAACCGCAATTAACAAGATCGGTCCGGCAATCATCCCCACAAAGCCCAGTACTTTGAAGCCAACGAACAAAGCAACCAGCGTGGCCAGAGGGTGAAGTCCCAGGTTGGTTGCTACCACCTTGGTTTCCAATAATTGCCTGGATACTAAAACTATCAGATACAAAACAAAGAGTTTTATGCCAAAGGCGGCGTTCCCGGAAACAAAGGACCAGCCCACCCAGGGCAAAATGATCGTGCCGGGCCCCAGGACGGGAATGATATCAAAAAAACCGATGAGCAGCCCCATGGTCAGGGCATAGTCCGCCCCAATCACGTATAAACCGATAATGCTGATCATCGTACTGATACTTACCAAAATTCCCTGGGCTTTAATATATGAAATAAAGGCCCCAAACACTTCTTTTATAACATGCAGGCTTTGTTCGCCATAGGGAGCCGGCATCAGGCGGACCCACTGCCTGGCTAAACTTCTCCTGTCTTTACTGATAAAATAGGTCGCTAGAAAACTGACAACAATTAGGGTTATGATACCTGGAATAACCGAAAATATATTTAACAAGGAGTCTAATGTAATACTAAGGAAATTTTGCAGGGTTTGCGCAACAGATCTGAAAGATTGCTGGATGTAATCAGTGATACCCGGGGGTAACTCGCCGTAAAGACGCTGAAATTTGGGCAAAGATATTTCAACCCAGCTTTGGATATCGAAAATAATGTAGGGCACCGTTTTGGACAAATGAATTAATTCGGTAATTAACCGCAACAACAACAGGGTAATAATGGTCCCCAAAAAAGAAAACAACGTCAGCATGGATAACGCCACCGCCGATCCCCTGGACAGGCGGGCCTTATTCTGAAGCACACATACCATCGGTTCCAGTAAAAAACTGATGAAAACAGCGATGATAAAAGGAATAATCAGCGGCAGTACAAAGGAAAAACCTCTGATAAAGTACTCCGAAATTTTATCAATGAGAAAGAAAGCCACTAAAAGAAGTAGCCCGGCCAATACATAATTCAGGGCTGTCTTAAGCCAGGATGGCAAACTTTATCACCTCTATGAATTATACTCAAATTATAAACAGTTTAACAGAGTAGTATACCAAAGGCGCCGTAAACAACAGGCTGTCGAAACGGTCCAGCACACCCCCGTGGCCGGGGATCATATGTCCGGAATCTTTGATGTCGGCCTGCCTTTTTAAGGCCGATTCAACCAGGTCTCCCAGTAAAGAAGCAATTCCGATCAGGACTCCTAAAAGTAAAACCGGCAGCAAAGGCAGGGAAGGAACCCACTGTACGAAAAGGAAGGAGACCAGTGCAGAACCAAAGAGTCCTCCCACAGCCCCTTCGACAGTTTTCTTCGGGCTGAGAACCGGCGCCAGCTTGTGCCTGCCAATGGACCGCCCCACAAAATAAGCAAAGGTGTCACTGGCCCAAGTAGCACTTAGTAACAGGAGTATCCAGACGAAACCGTTTTCCAACCCCCGGGTCAGGTAAAAGAAAATGAAGTTGCTTAAATAAAAGATGGCAAACAAATTGCCAAAAATGTCTACAGGCATGGTACGGGGATATAGCAAGGCCATCATTAAAAGATTGGCAATGACCAGGGAGACAAAGGCAAGGCCCAAGGTTTCATCATTATATAGGTATGCGCCCGCAAAGGTAATTAATCCTCCGATTTGGATGATCCATCTAGCGGGTTTCAGGCCCAACCCTTTAAGAATGACAGTGATTTCCCGTGCGGCAAAGAAGAAGAACATAAAGGTTAACAACCAGAGTACCCAACTGCCATACCATGCGGCAACAATGATCACCGGTATTCCTACGATCGCGCTCAGCACTCGTAAGTGCAGCAATTCGTCCACCAACCTACTTTTTGATTAATCCTCCAAAACGTCGTTCCCGACGTTGAAAATCCAGAATGGCTTGCAACAGGTGAATCCTTTTAAAATCCGGCCACATCACATCCGACAGCCAAAATTCCGTATAGGCAAGCTGCCATAGAAGAAAATTGCTGATTCTAAAATCACCGGAGGGTCTGATCAACAGGTCGGGATCCGGCATCCCCGCCGTGTAAAGATGTTCTTTGATCAGGTTTTCGTTAATGTCGCTGACTTCGATCTGGTTGTTTTTTACCAAACGGGCAATCTTAACAACGGCATCGGTCAGTTCCGTGCGGCCTCCGTAATTAAGCGCAAGGTTCAGAAGCAATCCTGAATTATTTTCGGTCTTACGGAAGGCCCTGGCAAGTGCTTCCCGGGCTGGTTGAGGCAGTTCCTCCAGGTGCCCGATGGCATTTATTTTTACCTGATTGCGGTGTAGTTCCTGTATTTCTTTATCCAGGTATTCGATCAGCAAATCCATTAAAAAAGATACTTCTTCCTTTGGGCGTTTCCAGTTCTCGGTTGAGAAGGCATAACAGGTTAAAACTTTAACGCCTAGTTCCGAGCATAATTCAACAATGCTGCGCAGGGACTCTACCCCGGCCCGGTGGCCCAGGGACCTGGGCATACCCCTTCGCAGGGCCCAGCGGCCGTTACCGTCCATAATAATGGCGATATGTTTAGGAAGCCTGTTCCGGTCTATGGATTGCAGAAGCGTGTTCTCGTCCTCCGTAACCTTTTGTCTGTTTAACAGACCGGTTATCTTTTTTAACATCGCATAAGCCTCCAATATAACAACCCCCTTCCGGATCTGAAGGGGGTTTACTGCATTAGTCTTCAATAATGGCTCCGGTAGGGCATATATCCACGCATGCGCCGCAATTTTCGCAGTCCATGGTTATCTTAAAAATGTCACCCTCCTCAATGGCATTGTTGGGACAGGTTTCCAAGCAGGTGCCGCAGGCCATACACTCGTCCGTGATTTTATAGGCCATTGTGTACACCTCCTTTCCCCTTCTCCTCACATACCACTGTCAGCACCAAATTATCAGAGTCCTTTGCTTCCAATTTTACCACTCGCTCGGGTCCGCCGGGGTTGCCCTTGGGCGGCCCGGTGGTGACAACCGTTACCTGATAGCCTGAACTCTCAAGCAGGGAAACTGCATCGTTTAGCCTGTAACCCAGCACACCTGGTATCATCTAAACTTGCATAATCTCCTGTTCTTTGGATTTCACCATTTCATCAATCTCTTTAATAAATTTATCGGTGATTTTTTGCATATCATCCTGTCCCCGTTTTACTTCATCCTCGGGAACACCTTCTTTTTGCTTGGCCTTGAGGTTATCGTTGACATCCCGGCGGATGTTCCGGATTGCCACACGGCCTTCCTCCGCTTTTTTCTTCACAACCTTAACCAGTTCTGTCCGGCGTTCCTGGGTTAACTGGGGAATCACCAGACGAATAACCGTACCGTCACTGGTCGGGGTAATGCCCAAATCAGACTTCATGAGAGATCTTTCAATTTCAGGAATGGCACTCTTATCCCAGGGCTGAATGACCAGCATACGGGCTTCCGGCACAGAAATATTGGCAAGCTGGTTTAGCGGGGTAGGAGTTCCGTAATATGAAACTGTCACCTTATCCAGCAAAGCAGGGGTTGCACGACCAGCCCGTAAAGAAGCGAATTCTTTACGAACAACTTCCACAGTCTTTTTCATATTTTGTTCTGCAGAAGCAATGATTTCTTTAACCATTTAATTCCCCCCCAACAAATGTACCTATCCGTTCCCCTAAAATTGCTCTCTTAATATTGCCCTCTACATTTAAGTTGAAAACTAACAGCGGTATTTTATTATCCATACAAAGCGAAACGGCGGTAGAATCCATCACCTGCAGCCCGCGGTTAAGAACTTCAATATAAGAAAGTTCATCAAATTTCTTGGCATCCGGGTTTTTCAAAGGATCGGCTTCGTAGACCCCGTCCACCTGTTTGGCCATCAGAATAATTTCCGCCTCAACTTCCGCAGCACGCAGGGCTGAGGTTGTGTCGGTGGAGAAATAGGGGTTGCCGGTACCGGCGGCAAAAATAACCACACGGCCCTTTTCCATATGTCTGATGGCCCGGCGACGGATATAGGACTCGGCTACAGCTCTCATTTCAATGGCTGTTTGTACCCGGGTGTCCACGTCAATATTTTCCAGGGCATCTTGCAAAGCCAGGGAATTTATGATGGTGGCGAGCATGCCCATATAATCGGCAGTGGCCCTGTCCATCCCCTTGGTGCTGCCGGAAATGCCCCGCCAGATATTACCGCCGCCGACCACAATGGCCAATTGTACTCTCAGCTCAATAATGTCTTTTATTTGCTTGGCGATTGAGTACACCACTTCAGGGTCGATACCATATCCTTTTTGACCTGCCAGGGCTTCGCCGCTCAGTTTAAGGATGACCCGCCTGAACTTGGGAGTTACCATTAAGGGTGTCCTCCAGTCTGGTAGTTCTGTAATTCTACAATATTTTAAAAAATCCTTTTAGATCTCTGCTTAAAAAGTGCTTAGCACTTAATTTGGGCGGCCACTTCAGCGGCAAAATCTTCTTGACGTTTTTGTAACCCTTCACCCATTTCATAACGGGTAAAACGACGAACGTCAATCTTTTCGCCGATCTTGGCAATGATTTCGTTAACAACCTGCTGGACGCTCTTATCGCTGTCCTTAATAAAGGGCTGTTCAAGCAGGCAAACTTCTTTAAAGTACTTTTCAATGCGGCCTTCCACCATTTTATCAACGATTTTTTCGGGTTTGCCTTCATTTAATGCCTGGGCCCGTAAAATCTCACGCTCTTTTTCAATGGCTTCGGCAGGTACTTCCTCACGGCGTACATACTCTGGTTTTGCAGCGGCAATCTGCATAGCAATGTCCCTGGCCAGGGCACGGAAATCTTCGTTTTTGGCTACGAAGTCGGTCTCACAGTTGATTTCCACCAGAACACCGATACGGCCGCCACCATGTATGTAAGCTTCTACAATGCCTTCAGCGGCAATTCTGCCGGCCTTCTTGGCTGCTGCAGCCAGACCCTTTTCACGCAGAAACTCAATGGCTTTTTCCATATCCCCGGCCACTTCGGCCAGGGCTTTTTTGCAGTCCATCATACCGGCTCCGGTACGTTCTCTTAACTCTTTAACCATGCTTGCAGAGATCTCTGCCATGATCAAATCCTCCTTTATTTAACGATCAGAATAGGTAAATTTTAAGAATGGACAGAATAAGGTACCCTGTTAATCTTGTGGTATTATAACCATAATCTTCCCCTAACAAACATAAAAAAAGGTAGGGGCCTCCCGTGTTGCAAGACGCCCTCTACCTACATTCTACTCTGCGACTTGTTCGCCCTGTTTACCTTCCAAAACAGCGTCAGCCATCTTGGCGGTAAGCAGTTTTACTGCCCGAATAGCGTCATCGTTACCGGGAATTACGTAATCAACCTCGTCAGGATCGCAGTTTGTATCAACAATGGCTACAATTGGAATACCGAGCTTACGAGCTTCTGCCACCGCGATGCGTTCCTTCCGGGGATCGATCACAAACAGAGCCCCCGGCAGACGGCGCATATTCTTAATTCCACCAAGGAACTTATCCAGTTTCTCTTTTTCATGCAGAAGCTGAGCAACTTCCTTTTTGGGCAGAACCTCAAAGGTACCGTCTTCTTCCATACGCTCCAGTTCATGCAGTCGATCGATACGATGACGGATGGTTTGGAAGTTGGTCAGCATACCACCCAGCCAGCGCTGATTGACATAGAACATCCCGCAGCGTTCGGCTTCTTCCTTAACGGCTTCCTGGGCCTGCTTCTTGGTACCAACAAACAGTATGGTACCGCCATCCGCAGCCAGTTGCTTCACAAAGTCATAACACTCTTCCACTTTCTTAACGGTTTTTTGCAGATCAATAATGTAGATACCGTTACGATCGGTGAAGATATAGGGAGCCATTTTGGGGTTCCAGCGACGGGTCTGGTGTCCAAAATGAACGCCTGCTTCCAGTAACTGTTTCATGGAGATAACTGCCATAGCTAGTTACACCTCCTCCCTGCCTTGTTTTTAGTCCTCCGTTACCCTCATCTCCGGCAAGACCTTAAAGATAAGGCAACCTTGCCCGAATCCGACAACGTGTGTAATTAACACCAAGGCATATTTTAGCATAATAAGCCCTATGGTGCAAGTCCCAAGTGCTTATTCTGCATTCCTTTCGGGTCAGGCCGTCGGCCATCAGCCATCGGCCTTTGGCTTTTAGATTTGCGACAAGTGCTACAAGGGAACGGTCCTTAATTCAAGTTGGGACGGTTCTTGACTTGAATTTGACAGGTTGGAATTCAAGTCAAGAAGAACGAAATCGCTCCGCGATGGCCTTCATAATATAAAGTCTAGTGAAATTCCCTTACAAGTGTGTTAAAATGAACATATAGCAAGGAAAAGAGTGCTGATTGAAACCCCGTTTTTTTCGACATAAATCCAAAAAGTCCTTCTTTTTAGAAAAATATTTTCCAGAGAGTACAGAAACGAATAAACCCCATAGCCCGGGAAAGTCGCGACTTCGTTCTTCTGGGGCAATCAAAAATTTTGCGCTTAGTTTTTTGCGTAAGTATTATTAAAGGCTCAACAATCAGCTAATATCTGACGGTTGAGCCTTTTTGCATGCAAAACTTCCGATTGCCCCCTTCAAGAACCGTCCCCGTTTGAATACTTTTTAAATTATTCCTTACAACCTCTCATAAGTTTTACTATAACCAAGCTAAATGCGAATAAACCACAGCATCCTATACTGTGGTTTCTCTTTCATATTAATTATGCTTGAGTCTTTGCAGTTCTTCCAGCAAGCGGTCGTTCAGTACGCGGATGTAGGTGCCCTTCATGCCGAGGGATTTGGATTCGATGACACCGGCGCTCTCGAATTTGCGCAAGGCGTTTACGATGACGGAGCGGGTGATGCCCACACGGTCGGCAATTTTGCTGGCCACCAGGACCCCTTCATCCCCTTCAAGTTGTTCAAAGATATGCTGCACAGCATCCAGTTCGGAGTAGGACAAGGTCCCCAGGGCAATCTGCACGGCTGCCTTTTTGCGGGCTTCTTCTTCCATACGGCCTGCCCGGGCCCGCAGAACTTCCATGGCCACAACGGTGGCGCCGTATTCGGCTAAGATTAGATCTTCGTCGGTGAAGTTCTGGTTAAACTTGGCCAAAACCAGGGTACCCAAGCGGGAACCGGCGCCCACAATGGGAACCACCGTGGTTACTTTGTTTTGACCCTTGCATTTTTCTTCATCGAAGAAAACGCAGGCATCATAGGTTTGGCAGAAATTGGCGTGGGTCTCGTTGATGCTCAATAAGCTTTCATTATACTCTTCCGGGAAACGATTGGAACCTTCAACAATGTCTCTCATGATGTCACAGGTAAATTGGGGCATAAACTTGTAACCAAGGGCACGTCCACGGCGATCGATAATGTAGCAGTTGCAATCAATATTTTCAGACAGCACTTCTGCGATTTCACCGAAATCAACCGGGTATCCTGCGGATTTCTGCAGCAGCTTATTAATTGTGCGAGTTCTTTCCAATAAGCTTCTCAATTCTGTCACTCTCCCCTACTTATTAAAGAATGTAACGACTTAAGTCACGGTTTGCTACGACGTCCTTTAGCTTCTCTTGAACATATTCACTGTCGATAGTGAGTGACTGTCCTTTGAGTTCGGGAGCCTCGAAAGAAATGTCCTCCAGTAGTTTTTCCAGGATGGTGTGTAGACGCCTTGCACCAATATTCTCATTTTGCTCATTTACAGTATAAGCAATATCAGCGATTTGTACAAGTGAATTTTTTGAAAATTCTATCCTAACTCCTTCGGTAAGCAAGAGTTCTGTATACTGTTTTATAAGAGAGTTTTGTGGCTCTATTAAGATTTGCTCAAAATCACTTCTGCTCAGGCTCTCCAGTTCCACACGGATGGGAAAACGTCCCTGCAGTTCGGGAATTAAATCAGAAGGTTTTGAGATATGAAAAGCACCGGCTGCGATAAATAGTATATGGTCTGTCTTGACCGGGCCGTATTTGGTTACCACTGTGGAGCCTTCTACGATGGGCAGGATATCTCTTTGTACCCCGCCCCGGGAGACATCCGCTCCCGCGTGGTTCCCCTCCCGGGTGGCGATTTTGTCTATTTCGTCCAGGAAGATGATCCCGTGGTCCTCTGCCCGTTTTACTGCCTGGGTGGTCAATTCATCCATGTCGATAAGCTTCTGGGCTTCCTGCTGGGTCAGGATTTTACGGGCCTCGCTGACAGTGACTTTGCGCTTGCGTTTTTTTCTCGGGAAGATGCTTCCCAAAACGTCCTGCATATTGACGCCCATCTCTTCCACGCCGCTGTTGCTGAATACCTCAAGCATGGGTGGATGATGATCTTCCACCTCAATTTCCAAATACTCATTTTCCAACTCACCGCGGGCCAGCTTTTCCCTTAAGGTTTCCCTTTCAAATTTAATTCGGCTGTTTTGCTGCTCCCAGACCTTGTTGTCTTCCTGGTTGTCTTGTACGCCGCCAAACAGCATTTCAAAGGGGTTCTTTGCCTGCACCGGCCGGCTGGGCAGAGGGGACAAGAGTTCCACAATGCGCTCGTCGGCCATACGCTTGGCCCTTTCCTCAACCTCCTCGATCTTCTCCTGCTTCATCATGCGGATGGAGGTTTCTACCAGATCCCTCACCATGGACTCAACATCGCGTCCCACATAACCCACTTCGGTAAACTTGGTGGCCTCTACCTTGACAAAGGGCGCCTTGACCAGTTTGGCCAGCCGGCGTGCAATTTCAGTCTTCCCAACGCCGGTGGGACCAATCATCAATATATTCTTGGGAACAACTTCGTCGATTAAATCTTCCGGCAGTTTACCGCGGCGGTACCTGTTTCGCAAAGCCACAGCCACTGCTTTTTTCGCTTTGTTCTGTCCGACAATATATTTATCAAGCTCAGCTACGATTTCCCGGGGTGTTAGGGCCTCCATAGGCTCCACTCCTTTAAATCCTGAATTTAAATTTCCTCCACCGAGATATTGTTATTAGTATAAACACAAATATCTGCTGCCAGACTAAGGGCCTCCTGTGCCACTTCTTTGGGCGACAGGTCGGTGTGTTTGACTAAGGCCCTGGCAGCCGCCAGTGCATAGGGTCCCCCGGAACCGATGGCTGTAACTCCTTCGTCTGGTTCAATAACTTCGCCGTTGCCGGACAAGACTAAGAGGTGTTCCTTATTTGCTACAATCAACATGGCTTCCAGGGTCCGCAGGTACTTGTCAGTTCGCCAGTCTTTGGCCAATTCAACCGCAGCCCTCATTAAATTGCCATGATATTCTTCCAATTTGCCTTCAAATTTTTCAAACAGGGTAAATGCATCCGCCACCGAACCTGCAAACCCGGCCACCACTTGACCCTGGTGCAGGCGTCTGACCTTGCGGGCGGTATGTTTCATAATGGTATTCTGACCAAAGGTTACCTGCCCGTCACCGGCTACAGCCACTTTGGTTCCTTTTTTCACGGCAACGATGGTTGTCGCATGAAACATAGACATCCCTTCCCTCTAACCAACCTATGCCCTCGGGTGGTTCATCTTGTAAACCTTCTTCAGTTTCTGCTTGGTAACGTGTGTATAAATCTGAGTGGTAGATAACGAAACATGCCCCAACAATTCCTGGACACTGCGCAAATCCGCGCCGTTATCCAGCAGGTGTGTGGCAAAGGAATGACGGATCGCATGGGGACTGATGTTATTTTTAAGCCCCACCTGCCGGCAGTATTTATCGATGATTTTTCGAATGCCCCGGTCACTGAGTCGGGTCCCCTGATAATTGACAAATACTGCGGGACAATCCTGTTTAACCAGGCCGGGTCTGACATTTCGTAAATAGTGTTCCAGGGCCGCCACCGCCCGGTCATGAATCGGGACCATTCGTTCCTTGGCCCCCTTGCCCATCACCCTTACGTAACCCCGGTTCAGTTCAAGGTTATTCAGGTCCAGGGAAACTAACTCGGATACCCGGGTTCCTGTGGCATAAAGAAACTCCAGCAGCGCCCGGTCCCGGAGGCCCAGGGGAGTGGCATCCGGCGCCTCCACAAGTTGTTTCGCCTCTTCCTGGTGCAGGAATTTGGGCAGCCTTTTTTCCTGCTTCGGGTTGGCCATCCTCAGCATGGGATTGGCTTTGATCAGCCTGTCGTTGTATAAAAACCGGAAAAAGGACCGCCAGGAGGCCAATTTTCTGGCCACCGTGGCCCTGCTCAATTTCCTTTGCTGTAAATTCGCCAAAAAGCCTCGCAGCAGCCTGCCATCAATAACAGACGGCTCGATCTGTTCCACCGGGGTGGAAAGAACGGAAGAAAAAAAGTCCAAGCCGTCAAATAGATCTTTCTGGTAGGCTTCTACGGTACGGTCGGAAAAATTCTTTTGTAGTTTTAAATAACCGATAAAATGATCGATCAGAATATACATAACAACCCGTCGGAGTGTCGAAATATGGCACTTAATAAAGCATATCACAAGCCCACTTTAAATTGCAACTACCTTTCGACAATTTAAAGAAGAAATTGTTATCACATTTTGAAAATTTAAAGATCATTGATTCTTTCCGCTTCTGACCATTCTTTAAGCATGTTCAAAGCCCTTACCGCATGGGCTTGACCCCGTTCCCTTTTCCCTTTGATTCGTACGGGAAGCTCTGGAAACAGCCCGAAGGTAACGTTCATCGGTTGGAAGTTCCCACCGGGGGCGGTGGTAATATAATGGACGAGAGCTCCGTGGGCAGTCTCCACGGGAAATTCTAGCAATTTCCGGCCCGTTGCCAGCCTGGCCGCGTTAAGCCCCGCCATCAACCCTGCCGCGGCGGATTCCACATAGCCTTCCACCCCGGTGATCTGACCGGCGAAAAAGATTGATTCATGTTCTTTCATCTGCAGTGTCGGCTTTAATAAAGCCGGGGAGTTGATATAGGTATTCCGGTGCATAACTCCGTAGCGGACAAATTCTGCATTTTTCAACCCCGGGATCAAACTAAAAACTCTCTTTTGCTCTCCCCATTTGAGGTTTGTTTGAAAACCAACCAGGTTGTAAAGGGTTCCTTCCGCATTGTCCTGCCTTAGCTGGACAACCCCGTGGGGTCTTTTTCCCGTGCGGGGATCTGTCAGGCCCACAGGCTTGAGCGGTCCGTAAAGCAGTGTGTCTTTCCCCCGGGAAGCCAAAACCTCAACGGGCATGCACCCTTCAAAGTGAACTTGTTTCTCGAATTCCTTTAAAGGTGCCCTTTCTGCATGAAGCAGCGCTTCGTAAAAGGTTTCATATTCTTCCCGGTTCATGGGGCAATTTAAATAGGCCTCTTCGCCCTTCCCATACCGGGAAGCCCGAAAAACCTTTGTTATATCCAGGGACTCCAGGGTTACAATGGGAGCGGCCGCATCATAAAAGTATAGGTACTGTTCCCCTGTCAGCCTGGCGATTTCCTGTGACAACGCCTCTGAGGTAAGGGGGCCTGACGCAATGATGACAACTCCCTGCCCAGGCAATTTTGTTACCTCATCCCGGTGCACATCAATCAGCGGGTGCCGCTCCAGGGTGTGGGTAATGAATCTGGCAAACCCTTCCCGGTCCACCGCAAGTGCGCCCCCGGCCGGTACCCTGTGGGCATCTGCGGCAGAAATAATTAAAGAGCCCAGCTGCCGCATTTCTTCTTTCAGCAAACCTACGGCGTTTTCAATGGCAGCGGCTCTCAGGGAATTACTGCAAACCAGTTCTGAAAAGTAAGGAGTGTGGTGGGCCGGCGGGTATTTCCGTGGCCTCATTTCATAAAGATCGACCTTGACTCCCCGGCGGGCCAACTGCCAGGCCGCCTCGGACCCTGCCAACCCGGCGCCGATTACCATAACCCTGGTTTCTGACATTTCTGATTAGCCTCCTGTTTGAGAGGTGAGAAGTGGGAGGTTAGAAGTGAGAAAACCCGGGTCCTTGCTTCGTTACCCCGATCATCTCACCTCCATTTTCTCACATCTTACTTCTTCTTGCTGACAGCCTTTTTCTTCTTTACGGCACCCTTCTTTTCAGAAGTACCGGTTTCTCCTCTAGTTGGACAGTGTTCGTTCACACATTGCAGCAGTTTTTCTCGACTGCGGTTCATTTTTTCTACCATCATTTCGCCGCATTGGGGACACTTCTCCTGTGTGGGCGTATCCCAGGTAACAAATTCACATTCAGGATAACGGCTGCAGCCGTAAAACTTGCGCCCTTTTTTGCTGCGTCTCAATACCATTTCGCCTTCACACCTGGGACAGTTTACTCCCGTTGGCTCCAGCAGCGGCCTGGTGTTGCGGCATTCGGGGAAACCGGGGCAGGCCAGAAATTTTCCGTACCGTCCCAGTTTTATAACCATATTTCTGCCGCACTGTTCGCAGACCTCTTCCGTCACTTCATCGGCAACTTCAACTTTGCCGATTTTTTCCTCGGCCGCTTCCAGGGTCTTGGAGAAGGGTTCGTAGAATTCTTTTAAGACACCCGCCCACCATTGTTCGCCTTCGGCAATCTGGTCCAATTTTTCTTCCATATCGGCCGTAAACTCTATGTTTATGATTTCCGGGAAATGGTGTTTCAGCAGATCCACCACAATCATGCCCAGTTCCGTGGGATAGAATTGTTTGTTTTCCCTCACCACATAGCCGCGCTTTTGAATGGTTTCCACAATGGGCGCATAGGTGCTGGGGCGCCCGATGCCTTTTTCTTCCAATACTTTCACCAGGGTGGCATCGGTATAGCGGGGCGGTGGCTGGGTAAAGTGCTGCTTGGGTGTTAACGACTTGGCCTGTACCTTATCCCCTTCTGCCAGTTCCGGCAGCAGTTTTTCTTCTTCTTTGGTGCCGTCATCATTTCCTTCAATATAGACCTGCATAAATCCTGGAAACTTGACGATGGAGCCGCTGGCCCGGAAAATATAGTCTCCTGCGGCGATGTCCATGCTGGTGGTATCAATGACCGCCGGCGCCATCTGGCTGGCCACAAATCTTGACCAGATCAGTTTATAAAGCTTGTATTGATCGTTGGTTAAAAACTCTTTGATGCTTTCCGGATCACGGTTCACCGATGTGGGGCGGATGGCCTCGTGGGCATCCTGCACCTTGCCCTTGGACGCCACCTGCCTTGGCTGCTTGGGAAGATAAGCCGGTCCAAATCTTTCCAAAATGAATTTTCTGGCCTCTTCCACAGCCGTTTCCGAAACCCTGGTGGAATCGGTGCGAATATACGTGACCAAGCCCACCGGGCCTTCTTTGCCCAGGTCCAGACCTTCGTAGAGCTGCTGGGCCACCACCATGGTTTTGCGGGAAGTAAAATTCAGCTTTCTGGAAGCTTCCTGCTGCAGCGAACTGGTGGTAAAGGGCGCCGCTGGGTGGCGCAGTTTCTCCTTTCTGGTCACGCTGGCAACAACGTAAGAAACTCCCTTGAGGTCAGCCAGAATTTTATCCATGGTCTCCTGGTTGAGTATTTCGATCTTTTTGTTTTGATATTTATGAAGCTTCGCCTCAAAGGGAGATTTTCCAGACTTGACTAATTTAGCCGTAAGGCTCCAGTACTCTTCAGGAGTAAAGGCCTGAATTTCCTCTTCCCGGTCACAAATCAGCCTGACGGCAACGGATTGAACTCTGCCTGCCGACAGTCCCTTTTTTACCTTTCGCCAGAGAAGGGGACTTAGATTATATCCTACCAGGCGATCCAAAATCCTTCTGGCCTGTTGTGCATGCACCCTGTCCAGGTCAATGGGGCGCGGGTGTTTTACTGCCTGTTCAATGGCCTTTGGCGTAATTTCGTTAAACTCAATGCGACAGTGGCTGTCTTCATTAATATCCAGTAACTTGGTCAAGTGCCAGGCAATGGCTTCCCCTTCCCGGTCAGGGTCGGAGGCCAGCAGGACCCGGTCCGCCTTTTTGACGGCGGTGCGAAGTTCCTTGATAATATCCCCTTTGCCCCGGATGGCGATGTACTTGGGAGAAAAATCATTTTCTACATCTACACCGAATTGACTTTTGGGCAGGTCCCGCACATGCCCCATGGAAGCCTTTACGGTATAATTTCTGCCTAGATATTTGCCGATGCTTTTAGCTTTGGCAGGTGATTCAACAATCACAAGTGTTTTACTCAATCGGTACACCCCATTTTACGAAAGCCTAGCAAGCTCTCATGTTAGTAAGGGTTTCCGTTCCTCTTGGAACTATTATTACCGTCCCTTACTTCTTTTACAATGTATCAAAATTCCTAATCTTTTAGAACACTCTATAGTCCGGCAGCCGCATACATCTTCCCCGGCAGTATTCGGGTGAAACCCTTTAGCTCTAAAACGGTCAACGCGGCGGCAACCTCTTTCGGTTCCAAACGGCATTCGTCAATAATCTGCTCCAGTGACATGGGCAGGTGTGTCAGGGCCTGCATGACTTTTTTCTCATTGCCGGTTAAACCGGCGCAATCCAATCCCTTGCCGCAACGATTATGCAGGGAGATGTCTCCCAGACCCAATTCCTCCAGAACATCGGCCGGTCTTGTGATAAGTCTGGCACCCTGCCGGATCAGTTTATTGGCGCCGGCACTTTTGCTACTGTTTATATTTCCCGGAATGGCCAGGACCTCCCGGCCCTGCTCAAGAGCAAAATCGGCGGTGATCAAGGCGCCGCTTTTTTCTGCTGCTTCCACCACCAGCACAGCGCTGCTCAACCCGCTGATGATTCGATTTCGACAGGGAAAATGCCAGGGTTTAGGTGCGGTGCCCGGGGGAAATTCCGTCAGTACAGCTCCCTTTTCCAGGATTTGTTTCATTAATCGCTCATTTTCCCTGGGGTAAACAACATCGGGGCCGCAACCTAAAACAGCGACGGTGCTGCCGTTCACCTTTAAAGCCCCCCGGTGTGCCGCACTGTCAATTCCCCTGGCCATGCCGCTGATGATGGTAAGCCCCGCCCCGGCCAATTCACCGGCCAAGGATTCGGCCGCGGCCAAGCCGTAAGGGGTCGGCTGCCTGGAACCCACCATGGCTAAAGCAGCGTTTTCACCGGAGGGCAATGCGCCCCTGACAAAAATGGCCGGCGGCGGGTCATAAATGGTTTTCAGCAGAGAAGGGTATGCCTCGTCTTCAATGGTGAAGACGGCACAGTTCAACTTCTTCAGGTATTCAACCAGCTTACCGTACTGTAAGCTTTCCCTCCGCTTAACCAATTTTTTTGCGTCGTCCCTTCCGATAAAAGGGATTTCCGACAATTCGGACTCGGCAGCCTCCCAGGCCTGCTTCGGGGAGCCAAAATAATTCACCAAATCCCAGACCCGGCGACCGGCGCCGGGCATCAGCATTTGCCAGTATATCCAATATTGACGGTTCTGCAAACCGACCACCCCTGCAGTTGGATTTCTACCACTTTCGGGATGGCAATTGGTTTTTCCTTCCAAAGTGTTAAATTTTATCGAAATGAATTATGTCATGCTCAGGATTTCTGATAAATCCTGGGGGTTCTTGGCCATGTCCCGGTGCAAGTCCCCAAACAACTGCAGGCGTCGAAAGATGGTGGCCATGTTAAAATCCGCCGGGTTAAGGGCCAGGTGTTCAATTTCTTCCCAAGGAACGGGGGTTGAAACGGGCGCACCGGGCAGCGGCCTTAGGCTGTAGGTCCAGGCCATGCTTTTACCCCGGGTATTTTGCAGGTAGTCCACATACACCTTGTTCTGTTCCCGCTTTTCCAGTGATCTTTCAACGGTTGCCTTGTCCGGCAAGGTGCCGGCCACCAGTCTGGCCACCAAACCCATGGCCCTGGTGACTTCCTGGAACGTATGGACGGGCTGCAACGGAATGAAGATATGAATGCCGCTGGCTCCGGAAGTTTTGGGATAGCCTTTTAAACGGAGGTGATTTAAGGCCTGGTGCACCACCAGGGCCACTTCCATGACATCCTTAAAACTGGCCTGATCCCCTGGGTCCAGGTCAATGATGGCGATATCAGGGTGTTCCACATTGGATTTCTGTGACAACCATGCATGAATTTCAATACATCCCTGGTTGGCCAGCCAAACCAACGTGGCAGCATCCTCACACACGATGTAATTGACCCTTTTGTCTGTATGAGGGACGCTTACGGTTTGCACCCAATCCGGCGCGTAGTCGGGGCACTCCTTCTGGTAAAAATACTCTCCCTCAATGCCATGGGGGTATCGCTTCATGACCAGGGGACGACCTTTAATGTAGGGAAGCAAGTAGGGCGCAATGTCCGTATAATACTTTACCAAATGGGCTTTGGTCAAGCCCTCAGGCCACATTAGCTTGTTTAAATTGGTAAGTTTGATCTTTTTTCCTTCTAAGGTGACTTCGGTGGCGACAGCAGTAGCCAAATTTATTCCCTCCCTCGTTTCTGTTACTATTTGTCCCCCGGACGGTGAGAAATATAATAGCCCGGCGATATTTGCATATCACCGGGCCAACAGCCGGTAAAATTAAGTTAAGTAGAAGAAGTACAAATACACCGTGGACATAACGATGGATACCAGCATGAGCGGGAAGGCAACCTTCATAAAGCCTAAGAAGGTAAAGTGAATACCCTGTTTCTCGGCCATACCGGCAACAACTACGTTCGCAGAAGCGCCGATAATGGTACCGTTACCGCCCAGGCAAGCACCCAGGGAAAGGGACCACCACAGGGGCATCAGATCGGTAATGCCACCTAAACGTCCCATATCTTGAATAAGAGGGATCATGGTCGCAACAAAGGGGATGTTATCAACAAAGGCAGATGCAATGGCTGACAGCCAGAGGATTAACATCCCTGTGGTCAGCAATTCGCCCCCGGTTAATTCAAGGGCTTGCACCGCAATCCACTCAATGACCCCAACTTCTACCAGACCGCCCACCAGGATGAACAGGCCGGCAAAAAAGAAGATCACAGGCCATTCCACCGCTTCTAAAGCATGCTCGGGTTCCTGGCGCGTCACTAACAGCAGCAGAGCCGCTCCCGCCAGAGCAATGGTAGCAGACTCCAAGTGGACATACTGGTGTAATAAGAAGCCTAGCACGGTCAGAGCAAGCACGATGAGAGACTGCTTGAGAAGTTTGGGATCTTTAATTTCGTCATTTTCATTCATGGCCAAAATATTTTTCTTTAACTCTTCCCGAACCACAAACTGCTTCCTGTAGATCCATTTTAGCAGGTAAATTGTAACAATCATAATGGGAGCTACAATGGGAGTCAGATTGATAACAAAGTCCATAAAACCGATGCCGACGGCCGAACCAATCATAATATTCGGCGGGTCACCAACCAGGGTGGCAGTACCGCCAATGTTGGACGCCAGAATTTCAGCAATTAAAATGGGCATGGGGTTAATTTCCAGCTGCCGGGCAATGGAAAAAGTAACCGGAACAATCAAAAGAACCGTGGTAACATTGTCCAGCAGTGCAGATAAAACGGCAGTAACAATGGACAAGGACACCATGATGGCCAGTGGTTCGCCTTTGCTTTGCTTGGCAGCTTTCACGGCCAAATACTCAAATACCCCTGAACGTCTGGTAATTCCCACGATAATCATCATACCTACCAGCAACCCGATGGTATTAAAGTCAATATGATGGATCGCCTCGTCCTGGTGCAGCACACCGGCAATAATCAGAATCATCGCCCCAAAAAGGGCGACAACGGTACGGTGAATCTTTTCTGAAATGATAATGGCATAGGCTACCAAAAATATGGTAGTCGCTAAAATGACCTGGCTGTTTCCTTCCACATACATCACCTCTGCAAATAAATTAAAGGTATTACCACGCATGTCACCAATGAGTATTATAATGCCATTCCCTTGTCATTACAATGAGAGAATTAAAAACATTTTATTTTAAGAACCCCTGGTTTTGTAACCAGGGGTTCACGGGTATTAGTGAAGAACAGCAGGAATGCCGATAATGGGCCAGAAGGTTAAGGAGAAGATTGCCACCATGGCGAGAATGGCTAAACTTGCCGGGATACCGGTGACAAAGAACTCACCGGTGGTAAATTGCCTGGACTCGTAAGCAATGGCATTGGGAGCGGCGCCGATCAACAGCAGGAAAGGCATCCCAGACATGGCTACGGAAGAGTACAGAACGATTTCCGGGTTTACGCCCAGGTATTTGGCAATAACCAGAGCGACGGGCAGACAAATGGAAATGGCCGCTACGTTCATAATAAAGTTTGTTAAAATAAGTACCAGGAAGGAAATACCTAGCAGGAACACCAACCAGGGGGCATCTTTAATGAGGGATAGCCAGCTGACAGCCATCCATTCGGCAGCCCCGGTTTGCCATAGAGCAAAACCGATACTCATAGCCCCGGAGAACAGCAGCATGATGTTCCAGGGGATGGATTTTTCCAGTTCTTTTACAGTAAGCACCTTCGTAATAAAGAAGATTAAGCCTGCTGCCAGCAAAGGCACGGACCGGTCCATACCCTTCAGTGCCGGGATAAACTTTTGGAAAATTAAGGTGCACAGGGCAATGGTAACCACGCTAAGTACAAAAATTTCCTGTTTGGTAATGGGACCTAATTTATCCAATTCGTTCTGGGCGCGCTGGCGTAGACCGGGCACCTGTAGTTTCTCAGGCTTAAAAAGGGTAATCATTAAGAAGAACACCATAAAAACGCTGGCCCAGCCAAAGGGCGCCAGGGCTGCGGAAAATTCTAAAAAGCTGACATCCTGTCCTGTAAATTCTTTAAAGAAGCCGACAGCTGCAGGGTTCCGGGCCCCGCCCATCAACGTGCAAATACTGCCCGCACCGGCGGCAAAGGCCATGCCGATAAACAGTGCTTTACCGAATTTACTGGGCTTCCCCGCTTCAGCGCCATACAGCGCCAAAATGGACATCAAGATGGGAAACATGGTGCCTGCTACAGCGGTATGAGCCATGACGTGAGTTAACAGCGCTGTCAGGACAAAAACACCCAGCAAAATCTTTCTGGTGTCTTCGCCGACAATCACCAGCATCTTATAGGCGATCCTTTTGGTAATGCCGCACTGGGTAAAGGCAAGCCCTACCAGCAGTGAACCTAAAATAAACATGACTGTGGGGTCCATAAAATCCCGAAACGCTTCTTTTGCAGGACGAATGCCAAATACAGGTTGTAAAATGCCGATGGCAATACTGGTTACACCAATGGGAACCACTTCAAAAACCCACCAGATCCCTGCTAACAGGAACAGCCCCAGACCGGCTTTACCGGCCTGTGTAAGTTCAAAGCTTTTGCCCATGGGGTCCACCGCAGGGTCCAGGGACGGCATAAAATAAAATAATAACAATGCAGCAAATCCGAGAACCACAAAGAAATACCGTTTTACTTCACTACTCATAGCAATCACCTCGACTAAAATAATAAAGGTGCTTAACGTTATAACACTCATTTATTTTTTCTTCCAACTCACGAAGCGGTAAAAGGTGCTGTATGTAAAGCTGTTACTGATGCTGCGTGCGACTGAGCCCGGGTACAGCCCTCCCCTCCCTCAAAAAATAAAACCAACGCTATTTTGGCCATCATGAACCAAGATAACGTTGGTTTACTTTATACCAAGCCTTACGGCTTCGCATCCGGTCTACCAACATTCCACCCTATTAACTCGCCTGCGACCTTATCCAAGTCTCAGGCCAGTTAGTTTGTTTTTATTTTTCTTTCTAAGTCTGTGTTTAAGATAAAAACTTCTATTTGCTCCCCTGTTCGGATACTGATGTCCCCGTGACTGCTGACAACCTGGCATTTGGTTAGGTCAGCAACCATGTTTTCAATTTGCTCCAGGTAAGACTCTCGAAGCTCCATTCTTAGCTGCTTCACCAGGGATCTGCCTTTCCGGGTGCTGCTGACATGTTTTTCTTCTTTGGTCAGGACCCCTTTGGAACGGACAATCACCATATCCCGGCAAATCATGGCCTTTGTGGTTTCCGGTCCCCGCCCCACCAGTTCCCGTTGGAATTTTATAAAGGCCTCGCATATTTGTTTTTCCAGTAATGTCTGCTGGCTCAAGTACCCTCCCCCTTTTCAGTTTGAATTCCAAATACAGGCTTATCGGTCAGGTGCTTTGTGTCAAAAGGGTGCTCGGAGTTGCAGGCAAAAGTTTGTTACGATAAACACAAACCTCCTCATGGTATGTCAAAAAATTTCTCCATTTATCTCAACGCACAACTGAATAAGGTCTTGTCTTTTGTGACAAAAATCTAATGTCGTGTAATGACAAACTTTTGTGTCTCTAAAGTACAGATTTAAATTAATTCTGTACAGCCCGATATATTTACTTGCACCTGTGTTTCTTGTAAAATAACTCAGTCTTTCTTCATATTAATGTTTGTTTCGCAACTTTAAGATTTTCTTAACAAAAACAAACCCTTTCTCAGCAATCCGAGAAAGGGTTCCGTTCTAACACTTTCATTAAATTTTTGAGATTACTGTTCCCCCTGCATCATCAGATGCGGTGGCAGCTTAAATCCGTAACGGATGGCCATGCTCTGAACAATGACACCCTTTAAAAACACCATCTGATTGTGGTAAATATGGCACCGTTCCAGCATTTGATTTAAAGCCGCCAGCAGCATGGTCTCACCCATCGCTTCATTGGCCTGACTGTCCTTTAATTTATAGCGCCCCACGCCCAACTTGCCCGGTTGGATAATCTGCGGCCTTTCTATGGGTACACCCATCTCCTCCAATTCTTTCAAATAACGGTAAATGTGGCGCTTACTGACTCCACATACATTTACCAGGTGCTGGAGAGTTACCCCTCCTGCCTGAGTGCTGTCCCTCAGTTCCCTTAGTACAATCCCCAGGTTGGCCTCATGATTATGCTTGCCGCGTTTCGCCGGCGCATTTAGAATATCCGGTACTTCCAAGAGGACATCACTCCCCTAATACCTGAGATTGCCAGATGATTAGGTTAAAAAGAAGAAATACAGGTAGACAGTTGAAATAACGACAGAAACAAGCATAAGAGGAAAGGCCACTTTCATAAAACCGACGAAAGTCCACTTAACGCCACGCTTCTCTGCCATGCCGGCCACCACAACGTTGGCAGATGCGCCGATAATGGTGCCGTTGCCGCCCAGGCAAGCACCCAGGGATAAAGACCACCAGAGCGGGTTCAGGTCGGCAATGCCGCCCAACCTGCCCATTTCCTGAATTAACGGGATCATGGTGGCCACAAAGGGAATGTTATCCACAAAGGCCGAGGCAATGGCTGATAACCACAGGATTAACATGCCGGTGGGCAGCAATTCGCCCCCGGTCAGTTTCAGCGACTCCCTGGCAATCCATTCAATGACCCCCACTTCCTCCAGACCGCCCACCAGGATAAACAGTCCGGCGAAGAAGAAGATGACGGGCCACTCAACGGCTGCCAGGGCATGCTCCGGATCATCACCGGTAATTAAAAGTAAAAGGGCCGCCCCCCCCAGGGCGATGGTAGCCGATTCCAGGTGAACGTACTGGTGCAGTAAAAAGCCACCAATGGTTAAAGCGATGACAAACAAAGATTTCTTTAACAATACCGGGTCTTTAATTTCGTTTTCCGGGTTTAAATCCATAATGTTTTGCTTTAATTCTTCCCGTACAATCAACTGTTTTCGATAAATCATCTTAAGGAGAACGACTGTAACTGCCATAATCACAATAATGACCGGTGTAAGATTAATCACAAAGTCCATAAACCCCAAGCCGGTGGCAGAACCAATCATAATATTCGGGGGATCACCAATGAGTGTTGCGGTTCCGCCGATGTTGGATGCCAAAACTTCTGAGATCAAAATGGGGCTGGGGTTAATTTCCAGTGCCCTGGCAATGGAAAAGGTTACGGGCACAATCAACAAAACGGTTGTTACGTTATCAAGAAGAGCGGACAAACAGGCTGTAATGACGGATAAAGATACCAAAATGGCCAGCGGCTCACCCTTACTCCTTTTAGCAGCCCAGACCGCAAGATACTCGAAGACACCGGAATTTCTGGCAACACCTACGATAATCATCATGCCTACCAGCAGGCCAATGGTGTTGAAATCAACCGCTTCTACCGCTTTTTCCTGATGGAGTACGCCTCCCAGGATAATGACCATGGCCCCCAGGAGCGCAATCACCGCCCGGTGAATCTTTTCCGAAATAATAACGGCATAGGTGATTAAAAACACCGCTGTGGCAAAAATAACCTGGCTGTTTGCTTCCACAATGTATCCCCTCGCTCGTTAAATGAAATAGGACAAATTTCTGATACACCTGGCAGCTCCAGGTGTATCAGAGATGGGGTGCTATTTAATCAGCGCTGACATGCCGATCAAAGGCCAGTAGGTAAAGGTCATCAAGACCAGGAGGCAGAGAATCATGGCACTGGCGGGAATACCGGTCATAAAGAATTCACCGGTGGTAAATTGTTTGGACTCGTAGGCCATGGCGTTTGGAGCGGCGCCGATCAGCAGCAGGAAGGGCATCCCGGCCATAGCGGTAGCGCCGTACAAAATCAATTCAGGGTTGACTCCTAAGTATTTGGCAATGACCAGGGCCACGGGCAAGGTGATGGCAATGGCCGCCACGTTCATGATAAAGTTGGTCATGATCAGCACCAGGAAACAGATCCCCAGTACAAATACCAGCCAGTGAGCATTTACCAGCATCGCCAGCCACTTAACGGCAATCCATTGAGCAGCGCCGGTTTTCCACAGGCAGAAACCAATACTCATGGCGCCGGAGAACAGCAGGACGATGTTCCAGGGAATTTTCTTCTCCAAGTCTTCCACTGTCAGTATATTCGAGAGGAAGAACAGTAATCCTGCAGCCAGCAGCGGAACAGAACGGTCCATGGTTTTTAAGGCGGGAATAATTGCCTGCAGCACAAGCATGGTCAAAGCACAGAAGACGACAATGCCAACGAAAATCTCTTGCTTGCTGACAGGTCCCAGTTTGGCATATTCGGCACGAGCCTTTTCCCGTAAGCCGGGAATCTTGGTTTTTTCAGGTTTGTAGATAACCAGCAGTAAAGCCCAGACCAGTAAAACCGCTGCCCAGCCAAAAGGGGCCAGGTGGGTGGTGAATTCAATAAAGGATACGTCAATCCCGGTAAATTCCTTATAGAAACCAACCGCCGCGGGGTTACGGGCGCCGCCCAGCAGGGTACAGATACTGCCCGCACCAGCCGTATAGGCCATCCCGATAAACAAAGCCTTACCGAACTTGGTGGGCCTGCCGTCGGAGTTTTCGCCGTAAAGGGCCAGGATGGCGACCAAAATCGGGAACATGGTGGCGGCTACCGCCGTATGGGCCATAATGTGGGTTAATAATGCCGTTACGACAAATACCCCTAATAAAATCTTCCGGGTATCTTCACCGACCACATCCAACATTTTATAGGCGATTCTCTTGGTGACGCCGGCCTTGGTAAATGCTAAACCGATCAATAGGGAACCTAAAATAAACATGACCGTGGGATCCATAAAATCACGGAAAGCATCCTTGGCCGGACGAATGAAAAATAAGGCCTGGAAAACACCGATGGCAATACTGGTGACACCGATGGGGGTCACTTCAAAGACCCACCAAATACCTGCCAGCAGGAATAAGCCAATGGCTGCCTTACCTTCCTGAGACAATTCAAAGGCTTTTCCGGACGGGTCCACAGCAGGACCGAATTGGGGAGCAAAATAAAGCGCTAAAAACAAACCTAACCCCAATAATATAAAGAAAATACGCTTACTGTTTTTGTTCATCCTACCACACCTCTCTCTTTCTTTTTTTCACTAAGGTGCTTGCTTATGTTTATAGTAGTGTAAACAAGGCAGTTCTTGAAAAATCAATCCTGCCGGTAACCCACCCCCTTCCGGTGAAAATAAAAAGACCAGCGACCAATCAAGCAGTTTCCTGCCCATTGATAACGCTGGTCTACCAACACCAAGGTTCAGCTTTGTGTAAGGCCTACCAACCTTTCAGAGATCCGACAACGCGAACCCTTGCAGCTTCATCAAACAAGAATTCAACCTGCCGGTTATCTTCTAAACTTTTTTTCCAAATCGGCATCCAGGATAAAGACTTCGATATGTTCACCGGTTCTGATACTGATATCCCCATGGCTGCTCATGACTTTGCACTGTGTAATCTCCCGGATAACGTCTTCGATTCGTTCAATGTACGTTTCTCTTAACTCCATTCTTAATTGCTTTACCAGAGATCTGCCCTTGCGAGTTCCGCTCACATGTTTTTCCTCCTTGGTCAGGACGCCGGTTGACCGGATGATCACCATATCCCGGCAGATCATTACCCTGGTACACTCCGGTCCCCGCCCAACGAGTTCTCTCTGGAACTTGATAAATTCATCGCATATGCGTTTTTCCATTGCGGACTGTGACATAAACCAGCCCCCTGTCTTTTATGACAACCGTTAAACTCCCTTATTGACAAATTGTTCTGTCATTGTGCTATTAGCGTAATAAAACAAGAAATTATTGTACAGGGCGATATTTCCTTGTTTTTGTGATTTTCAGCACTTGTACTCTCACAATTGCCCTTCTGCTCATGTTTCCACGGGAATAAATTTTTTTGTCACTACTGACTACTCCTGATAGCATTGAAATTGGCGGTTTAAAGAGTCCCTTTGTCAAATAAAAAGCCCCTGATTTGTCAGGAGCGTTGACATCTTTCTTGTATTTTTTATATGGCCGTAGGCGCCAGGGATCTGCCCAGGAAAAACAAACTTTCCCTTTCACTTTGTTCTTCTTTCAAACCGTCCAGACTTACATAGTTCTCGCAGCGGGTGGGAATCACCGAAATGTCCGTCAAAATCATATAGTCAATTTCCTTGGGCGCCAGGCGTTTTACTTCCGTTTCCGCATTCTTGATGGCTTCTTGGATGATGCTGCCGAGGTGCAACCGAATTTCACAGGTTTCCTTGTTGGCACATTTGCCGCACTTAGAGGTTCCGTACATTTTTCTACCCCCTTAATCTATACTGTGGCCGAAACGAAAAGGCCAGCACACGCGCGCGGAAAAATCTCCGTACACTGTGCCGGCCTACCCAATGCCAAGTCTTCCTTCGCACCTTGTCTGCCCAACATTTTTAAACATTGCAAAACGAGGTGACATTTTGCTTTGTCTTAAAATAACTGTTACGTGAAATTTTGTACAGCTTCATTCAAGTAAGATATTTCTATTTATCTCCTGCTATCTATATCATACAATTACTTATCTCAATTTTATGAAGCATTAAAAAAAGCGGTCCGCCAGGCCGCTTTTTTGTTACGAACTCTTTACTTATTTTATTTTCGTACTTGTAATGACGAAAAATAATTCAAAAAGATTTTTTAACCTTCTGGATTGTTATAATTAATTAAAAAATGTATAATATTTTTTTATTTTATTACCATGTTACTCCCGGGTCTCGAATTATGCCTGGACAGCTCTTTCCTGCGAGCTGTAGCTGACATTACGTACAAAGGAACTGGCTTCGTCCAGGGCTTTGCCGGAAGTGGCGAATACTTCATCATCTTCCATAAAGATATTGTCTTTGCCCACGTGATCAACAATGTGCATTTTCTCCAGCATTTTATAGATTTTCGGTGTAACACCTGACATCATGACTCTCTTGTTACCACCCAGGGCCCTGTTAATGAAGGCCTCAATAACCTCCAGGGCAGTAATGTCGATCACCGAAACACCTTTAAAACGGATCAGAAATACCTGGGAATCCGAATAATTATCCGTTAGCTTCTTTTCCAAATCGGAAGCAGAGCCGAAATAAAGGTTGCCTTCCAGTTGGAAAATGGCAATGGAGGGACTCTCGCCGTTAATGGTCTGCTCCACAAATCTCCCGTCACTGGCTCTGACGGGAGCCAGGGTTTTCACGCTGGCCACGCCGGAGTCTTTCAGATAGAGGATCAGAGAAATGGCCACACCGGCGTAAATGGCCTGTTCCAGTTCAGGCGCAAAGATGGTGGTTAGCATGGTTACCAGCAATACAACGGCATCATTGCGGTTGGTTTTCAACACTTTCACCAGGGCCTTCTTGTCAATCATGGAATAAGCCACCACCATGATGACCCCGGCCAGACTAGCATTGGGGATATACCTGGCAAAGGGTGCAAAGAAGATTAATACCAGCAGAATGATGAAACCCACCAGCACCCCGGACAGCCTGGTTCTGCCCCCGTTCTGGTAGGTGATGGCCGAACGGGTGAAGGAACCGGAACCCGCAATACTGCTTAGGAAGGCGCCGCCCATGTTGGCCATGCCCTGGCCGATAAACTCCTGGTTGGGGTCGATTTTTTGCAGTGTTTTGGAGGCAATGGCCTTGGAGATGGATACCGCCTCCACCAGCCCGATAATGGCAATGACCAGCGCCCCGGTGCCTAAATCAGCAATGGCTGAAGGATTAAAATTGGGCATGCTGAAAGGTGGAACGGCCTGGGGAATTTTCCCGACCACTTTTACACCGTATTTTTCCAGCCCCAGGACCATCACCAAAATGACCGAGAAAATGACCCCCAATAACGCACCGGGCAGGTTTTTATTAATCCTTCTGCAGATCAGGATGATCGCAATGGTAAAGAGTCCGATGCCAAAGGCAACGTAGTTCATTTTATCAATGTTTTGGAAACAGGCGACCACTTTATCGATACTGGAAAGATGCCCCTGGGGCAGCTTGATCCCCATCAGGTTGTTGAGCTGTCCCATGGCAATGATAATACCGGCGCCGGCGGTAAAGCCTACGATAACTGCGTGGGATACATAGTTGACCAGGGAACCCAGCCGTAACACACCCATTAAAAACTGGATGGCGCCCACCAGAAAGGTCAGTAAGAACAGGTTGGCAAAGAAATTATCCTGCCCCACAAAGGGCACCATGTAAGCTGCAATGAGCAGAGAAATGGCGTTGGTGGGCCCGGTGGCCAGTTGGTGGGAACTGCCGAAGGAAGATGCGATGATGGTAAGGACAATCCCCGAATACAGGCCGTAAGCCGGGTGGACACCGGCAATCATGGCGTAGGCCATGGTTTGCGGCAGAGCGACCACTGCTACGGTAAGCGCAGCGATTAAATCAAATCGAAAGTCCCGCTTATCGTAGTTCTTTAAGGTATCCAAGATCGGTACGTACTTTAAAATGTTCATAACGATAGCCCCCAAAGATCAATTTAGTTAAAGACAAGGTGCTGTAAAGAATACGCTGCTTCGTTTGCTTGTTTGTGAAACAAAGTGCTTCCCAAGTTAGTTTTATACCAAATGTGCTTGAACATTTCATGATCAACCGGTTAACTTGTTGGAATAAGTCTTCTGTAAATCCTTCAGCAGGTACATGTCATGCATAATCGCGTCTCTGAAAACAGTTCAAACGTACATTTCTTCCGAAAAACAACCAAGGTTCATCTTCCTGAACTTCTTTTCGCCACCCCCTCTCTCATCAATGAATTCTTTAATAACTAACTAGAAATTTACTACCCTGAACACAAAGATTGGTTTTATCCAGTTTTCTCAACCAGTTGGCATGAAGAAGGGCTTTGCAATTCTCCAACATCCTGTGCCTGAGCCAACCGGGTTCGACAACCTCAATTTCGCTGCCCCATTGCGTCAGTAAACCGGTCATTTCCCGGATCCTTTTGGTCTTTAATTGAACGTTAAACCAGCCGTCTTTTTGTTTTTGTTTGGCAATAATCTCAGCGGCCAAACTTTGTGTAACATTGCTGATTACCCTGGCGGATACCCTGATCCTCACATCCTCGTAGACCCCCACCGACGGATCAGAGATAACCAGTGTCTGCCGGCTCACAGTAACCGCATCATCATGATCAAATGCCAGGATGGGAAGGGTTAAGGGTAAAACCACGCCCAGCTTGTTCATCCATAAACGAATTAACAATTCTTTGATAAAGGTTTTTGCAAGCAGGATTTGATTTTTTTGTTTTTCCAAGTCATCCAGCAGATTAAGCAGCGGCAATTCTTCGTGATGTTCCGAATCAGGTTCCTTCAGGGTGTAACCGCCGGAACATTCTGAATCATGAGAAACCGTCTTTAGAATTTCGTATCCCAAGCTTTGCAGTTCTCTGAGATAGCGGTAGATCTGCCTGGTGCTTACCCCGCATGCCAGGGCCAGGTACTCCAGCGAGACACCGCCTTGATCGCTGTGCTGCCGTAATTCTTTTAATACGATTTCCAGATTCCAGGAATGATTGTGTTTTGCTTTTTTAAAACGATTTTTATCCAATACCATCACTCCATTCACCGTCAATGGTAGAAATATCGGACTATCTTTGCCTCGCCCCGGGCAAAATCCGTTTGCGCAGACACGAGAACTTGCAGGATCTTAAATCTCTCCTCCACTTCCATACCCCCAAGAACCCCCATAGCCCCCTGCAGGCCGCCCGGAAGGTATCCTTCCCTGATCAGAGGGAACAGCAGCATGCCGGCCATGACCACATCCCTGTTAAGGTGAGGATAGCCGGTACACAAATCGCCGGCTGCAACCGCCCTTTGCACAACCCCTTTCAATTTTGCCGACCTTTGAATGCCGGCATGGTTTGTCAGATGGCTTATTAATTGCCGGAAAAACTCGTTGTTTGCTGTACCTGCTCCTGTGCCCTCCGGGTAAGACAAAAAGCTCATTTCTCTCGCCCCCTGTTACGACAAGGCATTGGCCTCAACCAGTTCGCTAACTTCCTTAAAGATTTCAACCGTCCTGACCATGCCAACGATATGACCCTTTTCCTCCACCGGGATCAGTTCCAAATCCTGGTCCATCAGCAAGTCAATGGCGTCCAGAATACCGTCCTCTACATTGACCCTGATCTCCCCCAGCGGCCTCATAACCTCTTTCACTTTCTTGCCGGCCTGGAAAAGACATAAGCGAGTAAAGGTACTTTCCCAGTAGTTGGGTCCTTCGCCGTGTGTTTTTAATGAAGCGATAACATCTCGAAAACTTAAGGTTCCAACCAATTTTTTATGATTGTCAAACACCAAGACCGACCGGTGAGCCTGCGACCCGGCTGTACACCCCGCAAAGAAAGTGCTTTTTAAAACAAACATGGCATCTCTCAGGGAGTTTTCCAAAAAAACGGTTGCATAATCCTGGATGGGCACCATAATGTGTTTTACTTTTTTTTCTGCATGTTCGGGCATCCAGTACTCTCACCCCTTGTTGAAACCACCATACGACCTTGCTTACTGTGTAACCGTTTAATGGTTCTCTTCCTCTTCTTTTGCCAGGGAAAAAAATTTTTTCATTACTTCCACGATCACTTTACTGGTCTCAATTTCATTATGAATATTGCAGGAATCAAATTTCTCCTGAACCCATGCCGCAAATTGAGCGCTGGTCATGCCCCATTCCTCCCTTTGAGAATTAAAAATTGACTTGTTCCATAGCTCTCCGGAATAATTGCTTGATTACAAACAAATACAAGGACCAGAAACAAAAATTTTGCTGAACTATGTATAAAATCAACCATTGCTCATTTAACACTTTTAGCCATTATGGTATAATGAATTGAATTTTTCTTAAGAAGTATCCTTTTTATTCTCTCTTACCCCCACTTACAAGCAAAAACCATGCCACTTATTTTTGGGGTTTTTCCTAGCTAAACAATAAACTAACTGTATGTTTTCATACACATACACTTCGGGATCTGTTGTGATACTCCGTTATCATTCGCAATCTCTTATTCTACGTACATTTGTGCTTGTTGTAACAAACCAACTGTTCTGTATGATTTTATACACAGCAACCTGCAGCTGTTTGTTAACATGCATTAGGAGGTGATTGCTATGTTAAGGATCTTTAAAAATACATCCTTTGCCACTCAAATTATGGTCACTGTTTCGGCCATCTTATTAATTCCGATCCTGGTCATGGTTTATGACATCTTTTTTTCCGGGGCCAAGGATGAAATACTGTTAAAAACAAAAGAAGAACGACTGGGAACCATGGTGAAAACCACTGTCCGGGAATTAAATGAGTATCTCAACCAGGCACAGGGCGACAGGTTTGCGGCCTCATCCAACAACGTGCATGTGCTGGCCGGCGCCTTTAAAAAGTCTGCCAAGCCGTTGGCCGATGCCAACCCGGGAGTCCGCCTGGGTCTCTATATTCCTGAAACCAAAGACCTTTACGTTTATGGTTTTTTACACCAGTACCGGCCCCAAACACCGGAGGAGAAAAAAGCAAGGGAGCAGCGAATTTTAAACGAGGCTTCCTCCGGCATTACAGCCGTTACCGCTACCAAGGAACCCTTATCCCGAATCACCGGTTCCCTTGGAGATCAGACCTTTGAATACCTGATGCCGGTCATGCATAAGGGCCGACTGGTTGCCATTGCCTGGGCGGACGAACAGGTGCACCCGGTCTTTGCCCAGAGCAGGCAGTTCAGCCTGGTCGCCAGGTACCTTACACTTTTTGGTTTGATCTTCGGTCTGGGAGCGGCCCTTTATGTCATTCACAATTTGGCTTCCGAAGTACAGGTGATAAAAAAAGGCCTGCTTGGTATGGAGGAAGATATTGAAAAAAGACTGCCGGCCATGCCCGGCGAAATTGGTGAAGTGGTACAGGCCATCAATAACATGGCGGATTCTCTCAAGGAAAAGAAAAGACTGGAAGAGGAATTGATGCGTTCGGAGAGGTTGGTTGCCCTGGGCCGCCTGGTGACCGGTGTTGCCCATGAGCTAAGAAACCCCCTGGGAATCGTGAAAGCAACGGTGCAGGTTATGGAAGGTGAGTTTAAATCCCTGCAGGAAATAAAGGAATATACCCGGGTTATTTGTGAACAAATCGACCGGGGAAACAAAGTGGTTCAGGAATTATTGGATTTTGGACGTCCCAGTAAACCGATTGTCAGTCCCACAGATTTAAACGTGCTTTTGGAGTCGGTATTAACCTTTACCTATCCCATGCTAAGACAAAATAAGATTGAGCTGGAGAAAAGTTTTGCCTCTGCATTACCCCCGGCAGCCATCGATGCGGACAGAATCAAGCAGGTCTTTGTTAACTTGATCTTAAACGCCATCCAAGCCATGCCGGGGGGCGGCAAACTGACGATACAAACAAGGACGGATAAGGATACCGTACAGGTCTGCTTCACAGACACCGGGAAAGGAATTGAACCCCAGGACCTGGCCCGTATTTTTGATCCCTTTTACAGCACGAAGGAAGACGGTTCCGGTTTGGGCCTGGCCATCAGTCACCAGATCGTTCACCTGCACGGGGGGAAAATCTGGGTCACCGAAACCTCTTCGGCCGGCACCACCTTTACCGTAAGTCTACCCCAAATCCAACCCGAAGGAAGGGAGTGCTTTCAATGAACAAAATACTTGTAATTGACGATGAAGAGCATATGTGTTGGGCCTTGGAAAAGGGGTTGCGTCAGGAGGGCTACCAGGTGCTCACCGCCACCAGGGGCAAACAAGGATTGGAACTGCTCCGAAAAGAGATCCCTTCCCTGGTGATTCTGGATTTAAAAATGCCGGAGATGGATGGTTTGGAGGTGCTGGTGAAGGCAAAGGACTTGATGCCAAAGCTGCCGGTCATCATGATAACAGCCCACGGCACCATTGACACAGCCATTGAGGCCATGAAACTGGGGGCAGCGGACTACATCACCAAGCCCTTTGATTTGGACGAGTTGAAATTGGTGGTCAGACAGGCCTTAATGGTCAGCCGGCTGCAGGAGGAAGTTACCTTTCTGCGTTCCGAACTGAGCAAAAAATACGGTCGTATTGTTGGGAACAGCCAGGCCATCCAGGATGTATGTACACTGATGGAAAAGGTGGCAGACAGCAACGCCACCGTATTAATCACCGGTGAAAGCGGTACCGGCAAGGAGGTAACCGCCCTGTCCATCCACCAGCTCAGTTCCCGCCGGGACAAACCCTTTGTACCCATTAACTGTGCCGCTTTGCCGGAGTCTTTGCTGGAAAGCGAGCTGTTTGGACATGAAAAGGGGGCCTTTACCGGCGCCGTAGCCCGTAAATTGGGACGCTTTGAACTGGCCAACCACGGGACATTGTTCCTTGATGAGATCACCGAGATGCCCCTTTCCATGCAGGTTAAACTGCTGCGGGTTTTGCAGGAAAAGCAGTTTGAACGGGTGGGGGGAACCGAAAGCATTAAGGTGGATGTGCGGGTTATCGCCGCCACCAACCGGGACCCCATGGAGTGCATCCGAAAAGGAACTTTCCGGGAGGATTTATATTACCGGCTGAACGTCTTGCCCATCCACCTGCCTCCCTTGCGGGAAAGAGCGGAGGATATTCCTTTGCTGGTCATGCATTTCCTGCAAAAATTTAATCCTTCCCAGGAACAATTTATGTCTCCGGAAGCGATGGGACTTCTTACATCGTACGAGTGGCCCGGCAACATCCGGGAATTGCAAAATGTTATTGAAAGGGCCGTTATCCTGTCCCAGGGGCATGAGATTAAAGCCCATCATTTACCTAAAGAAATACAAAAGACCGACACCGGTAAGAGTGAAGCCAGTCAGGGTCTGATTATAAATTTCCCCGATCAGGGCATTTCCTTTGATGAAGTGGAAAAGGAATTGATTCTTAAAGCATTGGAAAAAAGCGGCGGCAATCAAACAAAGGCCGCCCAACTTCTTGGCATCACCCGTTCGGCTCTGCTTTACAGGGCTCAAAAATATCAAATTAAACTTTAAAGCAAAAGCACAACCCTGAATGGCAAGGGGTTGTGCTTTTTTACTGCGGTGCACACTCCTGCGGCAGTTTGTCATGGCGGATTCCTTTGTAGCTGGGGTGCCGTAACCTGCCGTCAGGGCTGATTTCACTGAAGGTCACTTCGCAGACCAATGCCGGTTGAACCCAGGTGGGCTGCCTGATTTCCCCCCTGGGCGGCGCAAAAACAGGGGACGGGAGCTCCAACGGTTTCAGCAGTTTTAACAGCCTGTCCTCTTCGTCCCTGGTAAAACCGGTACCTACCTTTCCCATATAAATCCACTTTCCGTCCTGATACCCTGCCAGGATGAGGGCGCCCAGGCTTCTTTTGCCCTCCCCCTTTTCCCAACCGCAAATGGCCCACTCCGCGGACTGCACCAGCCGAACCTTTTTCCAGGCAGGGGATCTTTTGCCCGGCAGATAAGGGCTGTCCAGGCGCTTAGCCACCATGCCTTCCAAGCCGGCGGCAGTCACTGCCCGGTAAAAGTCAACGCCGGATCCCACCACATACTGGGAAATGATAAGATCCGGACCTTGCTCAACGATCTCCTCCAATAGTTGTTTTCTTTCCCGGGTGGTCATGCCCATCACATTTTCTCCCGCTTTGTACAGCACATCAAAGGCGATAAATGTGGCCGGGATTTGCCGGGACAGCCTTTTAACTTTAAGAGCATCAGAAATCTTACCCCGGGTCTGCAGCGCGCTGAAGGACGGTTTGCCGTCCTGGAGGATGACAATTTCCCCGTCCAAAACCGTTGGTTTCTCCTTTGCCCTCAAATGCAGTCCCTGCAGCTCCGGAAATCGCGGGGTCAAATCCAGTTGGTTGCGGGAGAGCAGCGTGGTCTGATGGTCCAGATAGGCCAGTCCCCGGTAACCGTCCCACTTTATTTCATACAAATAGTCAGAGCTGTCAAAGGGATGAGTTTGCACTGCCAGCATGGGTTTCAGTTTAGGCAGTTGTTTATTTATTTTTTCCGCCCCCTTTCCATACCGACTGTTTTAAGATGCCGTTGCCTTTCTGCCTCTGGTGCCTTTCCTGGTGCCCGCCTCTTTTTTCTTTTTGTCCCCTCTGTCCTGTTTCACCAGGTCAATGCTGGCCTTCAGGGCGGACATCAGGTCAACCACTTTGTCCGTCTGCGGTACAGGGGCCACCTCCCCCCCTTCTCCTGCCACTTTGGCCTGAATGACTTCCATCAGTTGCTCCCGGTAGTCGTCGGTATACTTCTCCGGCTGAAACTCCGCAGACAGGTTGTTGATTAGATTTACCGCCATTTTAAGCTCGTTATCGTGGACATCCACTTTATAATCCAGTTCCGGAATGGCGGCCGGTTTTCTTACTTCATCGGGATAAAACATAGTGCTCATGGTCAAGACTCCGTCTGCCACCCGTAGAGCCGCCAGGGATTCTTTGTTCCGAATGACCACCTTGGCCACCGCCACTTTACCGGTTTCCTGCATGGACTTTTTGAGCAGTTCATAAACCTTTTGTCCACCTTCACCCGGCGACAAGTAATAACCCTTATCATAAAAAAGGGGATCGATGTCTTTTAAATCCACAAAATCAACAATGTTGATGCTGCGGGTGTTCTCGCCGGGTAAATGCTCTAAATCCTCTTCCTTCATGATGACATATTTACCTTTTTCGTACTCATAGCCCCTGACGATTTCCTCATTGGCCACCTCTGTATCACAATAGGGACAGTAACGACGGTATTGAATGGGTGTCTTGCATTTTTCGTGCAGGTAATTAAATTTAATATTTTTCTTTTCCGTGGCGGCATACATTTTCACCGGCACATATACCAGCCCGAAGCTTACGGCACCTTTCCACAGGGGTCTCATGCTGACTTCACTCCAGTGTTTTTTTGTTGTAGTATGCCCGTTCTTTATTGATCAAATTTACCGGCCGGTGTCCAAAAAGAACAACCACCTTTGACAAATGTCCTGCTAAAGACCAGCTTGTCTTCTTTCAACAAAAAAGCTCACGCCGATAACCCCAACAAGGTTATAAACGCGAGCCTGACGGCCTTTTTAGTTGAATCAGCAACACAAAGAACCCGAAATTTAAAGAAACTTCCTGTTTCCTTTTTCTCCGTCAAAGGTAAACAGGGCAGGTTTGTTGTCAATCCTGGTTTCCAGATGGACCGGCCTGTTCCAAAGTTTATGCACATGGACCAGCGTCTTCTCCAAATATTTGATGTCCAGTTCCCTATCCTCAAAGACGTGACGCAGATACAGTTCCCCCCGTTTGCCATAATCCCCGTCTTCCACCATAATTACCGGGAAACCGCAGTTGGTCATGCTGTGAACCAGGTGATCCCGTACCTTTTCCCAGTTTTTTTCGATGATTTTCCAGTCGTGCCCGATTTTGCGGTATAAATATAAATCCAGTTCCTCCACCAGTTCCTTTGTCAGGTAATTGCGGAGGAAGGAGATATCATTATCCATTTCCCGGATCTCAAATATTTTTTCCCGGCCGGCCCCTTCACCAAATTTCTGGTCCCAGCGTTTCTCGATATCCTCAAACATTTTAAGGCCCAACAAATACGGGTTGATGTTGTTGCGGGAAGACACGATGACTCCTGCGTGCATTTTGGCAAACTCAATGGCTTCTGCCTCCGTTAGCTCCATTTCCCGCATGATTCTTAAATGCCAGTAAGTGGCCCAGCCTTCGTTCATAATTTTCGTCTGCATCTGGGGCCAGAAATAAAACATTTCGTCCCGTAAGGTGGAAATAATATCCAGGTGCCATTCTTCCAGCTCTTTGGCATTCTCCATGATAAACAGCAGGAGATCCTTTTCCGGCTGCTCCGGCAGTTTGGCACGTTTGTTTTTGCATCCTCCCTGGCAGCCGCAGGCATGGGCCGGTTTATCCAATTCCCACAGGTCGTCATAGGGTGTTTCGGGTTTTTCTCCACAGCAGCTTTCTTGCTTGCCGCAGTTTTTCTGCTGCCGTTTAATCATCCGATGGGGGTCGATGTGCTCCTGGACGGACATCACTGCATCCAGAAATGCTTCTACCTTATCCTGACCGTGCACCATTTCATATTTGCGAAATCGGTCAGCGGCAACCGCCATGGATTCTATGATATCCTTAGGGTTGGTATGGCTGAAATACACATTGTTCTTAAAAAAATCGCAGTGGGCCAGCACATGGGCTGCCACCATCTTGTTCTGGATGATGGTATTGCCCTCCAGCAGGAAAGCATAACAGGGGTTTGAGTTTATCACCATTTCATAAATTCTGGTCAAGTTGTAGTCATACTGCGTTTTCATCCGGTGGTATGATTTGCCTAACCATTCGTAAAGTATAAAATCAGTATAGTTTTCCTCGAAGCCGGGTGTATTTGCTAAAATAAAAATTGACCACTAGGAGGGTGTTGAAAAAACCCCTTTAAAACCCTAATTTTACTTCTTTCAAAAAATAAAATTTACATTAATTAACAGTAGTGACCCACTTTTTTTAGATTTTAAGACGAAAACTAATATTTTTTG
>JBFMCH010000064.1:0-94503 GCA_040754595.1 Bacillota bacterium | reverse complement strand
TCCTTTAGCATAAAGTAAAATGGGTTAATTGGTGTATACACCCAAATAATTACAAAATTATACAATTATATCTTCCAATTATTACCTTTTAATTTATGCGAAAGTTTTATGCAACGCTAGTGATTTGTCAATAATATTTTATTAAAAAAGGGGTTTTTTACCCCCCTTTTACCTGTCACATCCTCTGGTATAAGTTTGCAAATAATTAATTGGTGTAAAAACCTCATAAAAGTATTGACAAAAATAGAAAGTCGTATCTAAAATTATTAGGTATCCACTACAGGTAAAGGGATATCCCAAACTTATATTTTTTGATATGCATAGAGAAAACACCCCGTCCAGGGGTGTTTTTCGTTTATGCTTCTTGTTTTTTAGCGGATTTACTCATGGTAATGCCCAATCCCTGGCACAGGTAATAGATGGCGAAACCATACCACAGGGTGTAGATCAGGTAGAACACCATCATAAAGGTCATGACGCCGCTGTTATCCTTTACCTGCTTGGCTTCTACTCCGTAGTAGTTGTAGGAAGGCTCAATGACTTTTTTCTGGAACTGGGTTATGGCCACTGACTCCTTAAACCTCTCCTGTTTTTCCAGGTCTTTTACAATGGCTTTTGTTATGCTGTACCAGCGGTTGGTAGCATCCCTGGGGTCGGTACCATATTTCTGCTGCACAACATCACCCTTATTTTCAAACATATTGCTGCAGTCTTCGGAGATGTTTGCCAGCAGTTTGCCCAGGTCGGCCTTTACTTTAACGTTTTGTTTATCAACGCTAACCTCTGAGCCGTCCACCTTTTGTAAAGCCTTGGACCACCTGTCAGCCTGCGCTTCGTCTTTGCACTTTAAAGCAACCTCAATTTCAGTGCCGTTCCACTTGTCGATCTTTTTAACTTCACCCTGGATTACATCGTAAACGGAACCCTTGGAAATGGAGTTGAACATATCATCGGCAAATTCCAAACCGTTTCTGCCGTTGCCGAAGGACGGACTCATCATGTACGCATAGATACCCAGGAAGGATGCCATCATAATCAGCCCGATAAAAAAGGCTTTGCTATCTCTAATCATTAATGGCTCACTCCTTTCCCACCGGATGCCACGGCGCCTTTGGCAGATTCAGCCCTCAATGTGGGGATACCCTTGATAAAGGACATTATGATCCAGCCGGCAAATAGAAGTACCAAACCAAAGAAGATCCAGGCTCCGATATCGGCAAGGAGCTTGCCGGTGGCTGCATCCATTTGAATATAACCCATCTGCGCCATTTTCTCGGGCAGAGCAAAGGCCCTGTTCACAAAGCCGGCCATAATGGCAATGGCGTAAAAGGCACGGATGTAAATGCCGGAAACAACCTTGGTGGTGGCTGCGCCGATTTGGATGCCCAGCAGGGAGCCCACCAGCATGCCCATGGCCAGGGTATAGAAGATGTAGCCATAGATGGCGTACTGGGCGATGGAACTGTAACCGGCGGTAAAGATAATCTGCAGAATATCGGTACCAACGGTGGTAAAGGAGGAAACACCCAGACCATAAACAAACATCGGGAAGGTCAGGAAGCCGCCGCCCACACCCATGATGGCTGCGGCAAAACCAACGATGGCACCGCAAACAGCCACAAACCAGCCGGAAATCTTACGGCCGCCGGGTGTGATGTCTTCGTCAAACTTCACCATCGGAGCAAGGTTGATGCTTTGTAATTTAATGGCCAGTTTAGTCATGCCCACCGGACCGCCATGGGCATCTCCACCGGTTTGATGTCTGGTTTTAATGAAATCATACATGGAGTAAAAACCAAGGAAGCCTAACATTACAACATAAACTGTGCTGATCATAAAGTCGCTTAACACAGGGTTGGCATTAAACAACGCCCGGTTCAGGCTGCCGCCGGCGGTAACACCCACACCGGAACCCACCAGAAAGGCAATGGCCAGAGGAACGTTAACGTTACCCAGTTTTTTGTGAATTACAGTACCCATGATGGCTTTGGCAAAGATGTGGAACTGGTCGGTACCGACCGCCAGGATCCCCTTAACGCCCAAGCTCATCAGGGCAGGAGTGATTACGAAACCACCGCCGGCACCGATACAGCCGGTAATCAGACCCGCACAGATACCCACAGCCATGGAACCGTAGAACATGGTGGGGTTATAGTGAGAAGGTCCGAAGGCACTTTTGCCGCCAATGAAATAAGGTAAATCTGCCGCATGACCAATGGCCGGAATAACTAAAGGAAGCATCATGATTGCTAAAATCAGCAAATGTTTTCTGTTCTTGATGATGTTATTGGACATTTCCAGTTCCCATTTGGCGTGAGCCCTGGATGCGGACATTAACGCTTCATACAATCCGCGCATTTGGGCAACCCCCTTCAAATCAAGTCTCAAAAGGTGCTTAAGGTTAAAATTTTTGTCTAATGGTAGTGACAAATATTCATTAATTATTTGCCCCAACGTATTGAATGTTCTTTGCGAAGGTGCTAAAATCAGAAAGAAAATGAAGAAATTTGTATTGACAAAAATTTTTTCTTATATCTCACCCCCTTGATGCGGTGTGTTCATTGCGTTGAGGATTTGGTTTTTAAGAATCTCAAGCTGTATATGGCCTGAGATGATTTCCGGTGAATAATGGTAATCTACATATAAATTGATGGGCGGTATCTTTAATTGATCCGTTATCACATGGAACTGGTCTGTTTTAACGTCCAGCCCATCCTGCATGGGAAGTTCCCCGGCGCCGGCATTATGAAGGACCCAGGTGGTCATGAACTTCGATTGTTTCTTTTGGTTCAGACCTTCTTCGTTAATGCTGTAACTGAATGACTGGTCACTTTCATTAAAACTGTAAGTAACCAGATTTTCACACTGGTTGGTCTTGATAACACTGTCTGCTTTCTTGCGAACAATGGATTCTTTGGTTAGTTTGCCCAGTAAAACGTCTGCTTTGATGGTTTCCAAACCGGCAGAAACCTTGGCCAGTTTTGCTTTGATCTCCTTGATCTTCCCTTCACTTACCTGCTTATGCCTGACAACCTGAAAGAATACGTTATTATCTTTTAGCACACTCCCCCTTTCCAGTGCTGCCAGGATTTCTCCATGCACATCCGAGACCGGTTTGGCAACGGGCAAGGTGGTGTTGTGGAGAAGGTTTTCTTCGTCCAAAACAAGGATGTTTTCGGACAACAGGTTCTTTATTCTCTTAACCAGGACACTTAGTTGCCGGGGGATGTCGCATGATTCCTCCGCATATTCAAAATCAACCGGAGCACCTTGATGGTCGCAGGCCAACAGCAGAAAGATTTCTTTCTGATAACCCTGTGGCATGTAAACACTCCCCGTCATGTCAACGTCAAAGGAATTCCCTTCAAACGTACCTTTAAAGAGATGGATGATGACGGGCTTGTGAATATTATCATTACCACCGGCAACAGGAATTCTGGTTTTTAGCAAAATTTCCTTTGCTTCATCCTGGCCTAATGCTTTCATTACGTTGTAAAACTGCAGACTGGTTGCATCAACCAGGCCCATGTTTTTACAGACCTCTTGCACAGGTTTGTTGACTTCACCGGCTGTCATGAATTTAATGGCCAGTGCCTCTGCTACCTCGTAAGCTCGCTCTCCCAATAGTTGAGTCATAGCCTGCTTCAAGTGGGAGATATTCAAAAACCTTTTGATTTCATTGGCCTGTGAAGTAATATTCAGAGAAACTTTAGGTTCATTTACCTGGGTTTCAATTTCATTGTGCAGTTTTCTCAAGCTGGCAATCAAGCAGTTAATACGATCCGAGGACAGGTTATCCACGCTGCCAAAATTGGCAATGACCCGTTGTTTAACCTTCCCATCTTGACGGTAGTTTTCAATTAACTTTACATAGACATACTCTTTGCCGTTTTTCTTGGTGGTTATCTTGCGAAAAAACACATCCTTCACCCCCCAAACCTAAAGCTAATGAATATATAACCGGTTGACGAATTCTGCTTCACATAAAAAGCAGGTTTTTTATGACAATTATTTTGTAAATAAATTATTCTATTGGCAATAAATTTTTATAGGGGAGATATTCTTTGTCATCTTCTGTTTTCGGTTATGCTATCAAAAGGTTTTTTTGATTTCAAGTACTTTTTTTGCACTAAAATAAAAAATATTTTTCATTAGCAAATCTTTATCATTACGTATTTGAACATTTATAAAGATTATTCATGGTATGACAAAATTTATTTGTCATTACTCTTTTCGAGATAAAAAGATATACTTTTTAGAGTAAAAATCGGTACTCATAGTGAAAAATTTGTTTGAATAATGTTCTTTGATGTTTTTCTTGGTTTTTTCTTAAATAATCTTGACAAAATACTTTTTCTTGCTCTTGCCTGCAATCCAAAATCCTATTTTTTAAGAATAAATCCTAAAAATGATAAACCTGCAGTTGAAACCATTTATTCCTAACTGCAGGTTTTTTCATCCTATTCTTTCTCAACCAGCTTTTTCAGCAGTCGACCGAATTCGGTGGTGACAGTGTAATAATCGGTCCAGGGAATGCTGTATTCGTAACCATATTCCAGGGGGCGGTCTCCCACCAGAATATTGATGGTATTGCACCCCAGGGCTTTCAAACGCCTTACCTGTTCTTTTACCAGTTTTGTCTCCGGTCCGGGGTTGGGATTGCCGTCGGCAATGACAATTAAAACCTTTTGCACAAAGGGACGACCTTCGGACATTAACCGGAGAGCGGCATATTTCAAAGCGGTACCCTCGGGGGTGGTCCCTTCCGCTCCGGTCATGCCGATGCGGGCTTTGTTGGTTAAACCGGGGGAGTAGAGTTCGTACATATTTACTGCGCCTTTCAGGTTAAAACCAAAGACCCAGGTTTTCACCGAATCAACCGGTTCCAGGGCCTCCACAAACAGGGCTGCCAGGTTGCGGGCCAATTCTACTCTGGAGTTTCCATTCCCTGCAGGGTACACCATGGAGGCGCTGGTGTCCACCAGCAGGCCGATGTCCAGATTGCGGGTGCGGGTTTCGATAATTTCCGTGCAGCGAAAAATTTTGTTGGAAAACCTGGCCTGGTAAAGGGAGTCTTCGTCCAATTCGCCGCTGGGAAGTTGATACTGGTTGATCACCTGCCGGGTGTTGGCCCAACTCAAACGGTTTCTAAGTCGAATGACAAAGGGTTTAACCACGCTGCGGGCCTGTTCATATCTTTCAGCGGCTCCTTCGTCCGGTAATGACCTTCGGAAAACCACCATGGGCGGCGGTGGCGGCGGGTAACCGGGGTCGAGACCCGCTTCCATCAATTCGCTCATGTTAGCCACCTGGAGCTGCTCCTGGCGCATGTTTTGAATCAGGTTTTGCAGATCGCTGGGGATATTGGTTTTGTTGTTGGCCGTAGCACTGCCAGGCTCCGCCTGGTGTTTGCCCCGGTTGTTGTAATCCAGCAGGGAACTGGGCAGTGAATAGGCAATATCATGCTGCACCAGGTTGCCAAACAGTTCGTCGTAAATTTTTCTGGCTACCGTTCGGGTATTCAGTTTCTCCAACCGGGCCGGGTTGTCAATGTAGATCATCTTTTTCAGCATGTCCGCCACGTTGTTGACCCTGGCCAACCGGGAGACATAGTCCCTGGAGGATCGCATCACCAGCAAAAATTCTGTGGCACGTAAATTCAGTTCGTTTTCCATCAGGTTTTTGGTGGGCTTATGGGCCCATTTGTCAGGGTCCAGGTCAAATTCATAGCGGCGGTGCTTCCAGAAGTAGCCCGCATAACCCGGGTAATACAAGGTGGTCAGGTGTTCCACGTAGGTGTCTTCCACCACATTGCGGATTACCGCCATAAAGGGGTTGCCCGGCATTTCGGTATAGTATTCCGGGGAGCTGAACTGGGCATGGGCGGCCTCATGCAGGGCCATGCCGGTCAGTACGTCCACGATGTCGGGCATCAGGTATCCCTTGGGGGGGTTGAAAAGTGGTTCCGCGCTGAGGGCGATTTGTTTGGCGGCAAAATCGGTTCTGGTTTCTTTGGAGCTGAAGTTGACGATAAATTTATGGCGGCCATGGACGATGTCCACCACCCTGGATACCGCCCCCAGGATGGCTGTCATGGCCATGGCCTGGGCGTCTGTGTCTTCGGAGGTCAGGAGTTTGTGGCTGAAGAGGGCATATTGCTGGCCGGTGCCGTTCTTGTTGTTGTCCAAACCCCGGCCGGTGAGCCAGAAGTCTGAGAGGCTTTTGTTTTTCCAGAGTTCTGTTTGGGTTGGAGAGGCCATTGGATGTCACCTCCATTAGTAGGTTGGTTTGTTCGGTATTTGCAGATCCGTGAGGTATGTTTTGCATGGCATACCCTACGGGTATTCCATACTCCGCAACTCTTGCCTATTGTTATTTCAAATACGCTTGAATCACCTGCAGCACCGTAGTTTGCTCGCTGTCCACGCCACCCTCCGGGGAGAAGCGGTTCACGAAGGTGTATTTCAGGGCGGTATTTAAGGGTTGTCCCCGTTTGACCAGCGCGGCGGCTGAAATGGCCGGGCGGAAGCCGGTGGGGCGGCTCAGGCTTTCTTCGTGGTAGAGGGTGTTTAATTTATGGGTGATCCTGGCCAGCAGCAGGGCGTGGTCCGGGGTGGCGCCGTAGACCTTTTCCAGCAGGTCGGCCATTACTTCAACGGGCGGTAGCGTCAACTGCAGGGTTTCAAAGCGGTCTTCCACCGCGGTGTCTTCCATAAAGGTGCCGGTATGGCTGCGGCCCCGGTTTTCGGTGGCGATGAAGATGCAGCAGGGATGGACGGAGATGTATTGTTTGGTTTCTTCGATAAATACTTCCCGGTTGTGGTCCAGGATGGTGTAGATGGAGTTGTGAATGTCCGGCGTGACCCGGTTGAATTCATCCAGGGCCACAATACCCGGGCGCTGAATGGCAGCTACGAATTCGGATTGGATAAAGACGGTTTGTCCCCCGATAAATTCCCAGTGACCAAACCAGTCCCTGGGGGTGCGAATGGCCCCCACATTGACCCGGTGGAAGGGCAGGTTATGGGCCTGGGCCAGTCGTTTGGTCAGTTCGGTTTTTCCTGTGCCGGGGTCGCCGGTCAGCATAACATTGATGCCGGAAAACATTAAATCCTGCATAACGGATAATTTCTCCGGATCTACCCAAAAATCCGGTAAAATTTCCACATTGGTACCCCATGGGTCTTGCTGAACCGCTTTTTCTATAGTCATAATGAACCCTCCATATGGTTGTTAATTAAATGCTACTTCTACAAACTATTATACATACCCTTTCGTGTTAGAAAAATGCAAGAAATGTTGGGTAGTACGGGGTCATTTGCCATAGAACCATACCTATATATGTACCCCGTTGAAGTTTTTCTCTCGCCGCATTTTAAAACAGGATTTTCCACTTGGATGGCGAATGTGGTAATGGAACGGCAAATAACGGGGGTTCCGCTGTGGAAATCAAGCGTATGGATCAACAATACATCTATTGGAAACACAAAAGCCAGTGGTGCGTAGCCAAGGTTCAGGTGAGTCCTTCGTCGGACAAGGTCTACCTGTACATCTGGCAGTTAGACGGAACCTTTGTGGGCATGACGGCCGGCAAAAGCCCGGAGACTGTCCTGCAGTCCCAGGGCTACAAGCTGTGGTTACGGGAGGGAAGTCCTAATCTCAAGAACCTTTTAGGCGAAAAGATAAAAAACAAGCAGGAACAGATTGAATTGTTTTAAGATGGGAATAATGTCCAAAAGGACGAGTATAAAGCAAAGTTTCAATTTAGGAGGATTAGAGATGGCACAAGAACCAATGTTTGATGTGATTCAGGAGTATGGCGGCGCTGCTTACAGCCCGGATTTCGGCGCCTGGGCAGATCTAAATTATGAAGAAAACGGCAAAGAATTTGCCCGTACCACCATGGTACTGGTAAATCCCGCCTGGACGGAACCCTTGGAAAAGGCCGGGGGAGAATATTTCCCTCCCAACTGGGCCTATGATCCCGAAGCCGATATGTACCTGCTGCTGGTGAAGTGGCAAAACGGGGTGCGCCTGCCCATAGCTTTCCGCAAGGAAGAAGCCGGCAAGTTACTTTTTGATAATTATGTAAAGATACCCTTTGATATTATGATTGCCAATAAGAAAATATCCGGCAATATTGAAGAGGACGAAAGTTTGAGAATGCATGTGCTGTGGGATGTAAAATTCAGCAAATCGCCGCAGGCTGCCTGGCCTGAGTAAAATTTCATAAATATTTTGGAGCAGCGAAGGGTTTACCTTCCTGCTCTTTTTTGGTTATATTAAATTTACCGTTAATTTTATGATGGCCGAAAGGATTCCTATGAGAAAGAATACAACAGCCATAGCCATTTTATTTATTATTTTGTTTCTGGTTATGGTGGGTTTTGGTATCGTCATTCCCATTATGCCGTTTTTTATTACCCACCTGGGGGGAGGCCCCACAATCCTTGGGCTTTTTATGGCTTCTTACTCCCTGATGCAGTTCTTCTTTTCTCCTTTTTGGGGCAGGTTGTCAGACCGGATTGGCAGGCGGCCGGTCATTCTGATCGGTTTAAGCGGTTACGCCATTACCTTTATTCTCTTTGGCTTTGCCAACAATTTGTGGATAATGTTTGCCGTGAGAATCCTGTCCGGTATCATCTCATCGGCAACTCTGCCCACGGCAATGGCCTATATTGCCGATTCCACCGGGGAAAGCGAAAGGTCCAGGGGTATGGGTATGATGGGCGCCGCCATGGGAGTGGGGATGATCTTTGGCCCTGCCCTGGGAGGATGGCTGGGCCATTACGGCTTTCACCTGCCTTTCTTTGCGGCGGGCGGCCTGGCCCTGTTAACCTGTCCCTTTGCCTATGCTTTCTTGCCTGAATCGCACACCGACCGGGGCAGCCAGGTTACAGAAGCCCAGGCCAGGTTATCCCCGGGCGTCATCAACCATCCCCTGTTTACTCTCTTTCTCCTTGGTTTTATCCTGCATTTCACCATGGCCATGTTTGAAGGAACCTTTGCCCTGTTTGCCAAAGACAGGGTTGGCTTTGGCCCAAAGGAAATGGGGACATTGTTTACGGTTCTCGGCGTGATCGGGGTGGTTGTTCAGGGAGGATTCATTGGCAAGCTGGTGAAGCGTTTTGGCGATGTTAATTTAATCAAGGCCGGCTTAGCCATTTCCGCTGCGGGGCTGCTTTTAATATGGGTTTCCCCCGACATGGGCGCCATGTTTGCCAGCACTGCCATTTTTAATATCGGCGGCTCACTGATGGGACCCAGCGCCTCCACCCTGGTCAGTAAAAATTCCACCGGGGGACAGGGCGCCTCCATCGGACTGATGCAATCCTTTGGCAGCCTGGGGCGGATTTTAGGCCCGGTGGTCGGTGGCGTGTTATATGATATTAACATGAACATCCCTTATATCGCGGGGGCGGTGATCCTGGTTCTGATCGTCCTGCTGGCAGACAGCAAAATTGAAAAGTACGATATCGTAGCGGCCCGGTAGGCTAAATAAAGCCGCGACGCCAAATCACCCGCCCGCAGAATATCAAAATGGGTGCGGTATGCGGCACCCGCAGCCCTTTCTGCTTAATGGCCTTCAGGGTGTCCGGGGCCATTTCATAAATTTCTTTGCAATCGATTGTAGACCAATTTAACAGATCTACGTAAATTCCTGCCTGGTAGATGAAAAATTCAGAACATGACCAATTATGAAAATATTTTAAGATAGGGCCCATGTACCGTGAAAAAACATGATAAAATCAATACCAGGCATTTAAGATATAATATTTCTTGAGTATAATTGTTATTAAATAGATGGGAAATATGACCAAATCCACAGGAATGAAATCGGTTTACCAAAGGGCATGCCTATAGGGGGGCTTTACAATGACGGAAGTTTTAGCGGAGAAATTGAGCGGCATCGAAAAAAATTTTTGGCTGCCGGCTTCCGAGATTTTGGAGATCGCCATGAAGTTTAAAAAAGAAATGGCAGAGGGTTTGTCCGGAAAAAGTTCTCTCAAAATGCTTCGCACTTTTTTACAAACCGCCGACGGCAGAGAAACAGGAACTTTCTTAGCCATCGATTTTGGGGGAACCAACATTCGTTTGCAGCTGGTTGATCTTTTTGGGGGCGGCCGTTTTGAGATCAGAAAACAGCAATCTTTCTTACTGAAAGACCCCTGCGGAGCTTATGATTATACTTCCCAGGATGCCAATGCCGGGGATCTGTTTGATTTTATCGCCATACAAATCGCAAATTTACTGGAGCATGACAGCACCTATCCTTTGGGCCATACCTTCTCCTTTCCCTGCAGGCAAATAGGAGCCAACAGGGCGGTATTACTGAATTGGACCAAGGAATTTAAAACATCCGGCGTGGAAGGCCAGGAAATTACCGGTCTCTTGGAAAGGGCTCTGGCAAAGAATAGCTTGTTCAATGTTAAACCTGTGGCAATCATTAACGATACCACGGGGACGCTGCTCACTGCTGCCTATTGCGATCCCTGCGCCGACATCGGCTCCATTAGCGGCACAGGTCATAACTCCTGTTATATCGAACCGAAGGAACCTTCCTCCCAGGGACCTATGATCATCAACATGGAGTCCGGTAATTTTAACAAGCTTCCCCTGACCTATTATGACAAAATCCTGGACCAGGCCAGTGAAAAACCGGGGGAGCAGCTTCTGGAAAAAGCCGCTTCAGGACGGTACATCGGTGAAATTTTTCGTTTAATCCTTACGGACCTGATACAACAGAGGCTGCTTTTTAAAGAGAAAATTCCTGATTTTGTCGCTGCTGCGGATTCAATTACGGCCGGGGATTTGGCTTTCATGCTGGCGGACGAGACTCCCGATCTGGCTCATATCTCCGGCTGGCTAAAAACAAACTGGAGCGTCAAAGGTTTAACTCCGGAAGAAAGGCAGGCTTTGCAAAGGATTGCCTCACTGGTTACCACCAGGTCTGCCCGGCTGATTGCCGCCACCTACGTCGGTATCGTGCGGCATGTGGATCCGGAGCTTAACAGGGACCATGTCATCGGGGCGGACGGCTCCCTGTTTGAAAAAATGCCCGGCTATGTGGCAAATATTAACAATGTCTTTAAAGAAATATATCGTGACAACTCAAATAGGGTATCCCTCGTCCTGACCAGGAACGGTTCTGGTATCGGCGCCGCCATCGCAGCGGCCACCTGTATGGGTAAGGGGAATTAAGCTTATCTGCTGATGTAAAAATTCCCATGCCTTTATGTTCTAGAATGCTTGCTTCTTAAATTACTCCAGGGTTGAATGAAGTGATTATTTATGGTTATTATACCATTTTTTATTTACAAGGTTACACAATGATTAGGGCAATCAAATCCAAGGTTACGGATTTAAAAAGACCTGAAATAAAATCAGGCCCATTAAGCTATTTTATTTGAAACAAGCCCTGTTCTGTTTCGCTCCAGCTGTGGTCCTTCTTTATTTCATCGTCCGTAAGGTTGAAATATTTATAACTTATCATGCCGGGTAGATCCGGTGCCGGGTCGTTCCATGTGGTGTCCAGGTGATACCACCGGCCGTTTATTTTTACTTTGTTCCAGCCGTGGGATTCGGTACCGCGACTGTTGTGGCCGGTTCCTATGATAAATTGGTTTTCGATACCTACCATGTCCAGCAGCTTGCACATGGCTGCTGCATAGCCCTGGCATACGCCGACACCGTTCACCAGTACCCCGTAGGCGGTATAGGATTCCTTGGGGATGGCATTGCTTTGATAATTTTCATAATCATACCTGGTATTCAGTACGACATAGTCATGCAGGGCCTTTTCCTTCTCCAGATCCGTCATACCCGGTTTAATTTCCTTTTTAATAATCTCCAGGGATTTTTCCTCCACGGCCTGGATCATCTCCTTTACTTCCCGGGCAGGGAAATTATATTGAAAGAGTATTTCTATACAGGTTGTCCTGCCGCTGCGGACCCTCACTTCCAGAGACTCTATGTAATTCAAGTAAGGATGATCCTGCAGGACCTGTTGGGCCACAGACAATACTTTTTCTACATCGCCATACTGCTCCTGGTTATCCGTCATGAAAACCACTTTTTCTTCTGCCTCTTTAAGACCCTTTAAAACCTGGTTATACAAAGGGTCACTGTTCTCTTTAATATTCTGATGGAAGACAAGAACTGTCTCCTGCTGCACCGGTGCTGAGGTGATGATCACCGTTTGTGTGGTACTGACCCATTGAACCTCTGCCCCCAAGGATTCCGAGACAAAGCGCAGGGGTACCATGGTGATGTTCTTGATAATTCTGCCCGGCACTTGCAGGGAAACCTGCACGCCGTTGCGGTAGGCGCTGGGGGAGCCAATTGGCAGCACAATGGTTACATCGTCTTTTACCGCAGTTATGGTTTTGGCAGCGGGGTCCCAGCGGACGCTGGCCCTTAAGGTTTCAAAGATCGCCCTTAAAGGTACCAAAGTTGTACCGTTTTCCAGCATCACCTCAGCCTCCAGGGGCTGACCGTCGACAATAACCTGGGCTGCTGTGGCTGGCTTGGAGAAGGTAAGGATTACGGTCAGGATTGTGAACAATGTTAAAATCTTAAGCTTCATCCCTTTGTCCCCTTTTGTCAAAATTTCTGTCATAGACATAAAAAACCGGATGTCAAAGGATCCAGGTTTTTAACTGGTTAATTACAGTAAATCATACCATTTTTGCTGTTTTATTACTATAGTTCCTTCGACCCAATTCATGTAGGAAAGCAAAAAAAGCCAGGCTTATGTCTTGTAACATAAGACTGACAACACCAGGAAAAGTTCTGTCTACTATATTCTGCAAATTTATACAAATTCCTGTCGGGGAAATGACCAACTCCACTGATTTCCCCTCTTAAGACTAAGTAAATAATTCCACTTTATGAAGATTGTGGCAGCCTGTATGGCTGGGATCTTTTGCTCCAGACCGTTCTGGCCAGGGCCAGATCAATGCCCTGTATTTTTAATGCACTTTAAACTCCTTCTTAAATCTCCGCTTCTTCATATGTCCCCCTGTGACCTTATTAGTTTTGACTTGCTTCGGAGTCATCCTTTGGAATAAACAGCCCGTTCTTTCCGAAGCAGATCATCACAAAGTTAACCAGAAAATGTGCCCAAACGGGCGCCCAGATGTTTTGCGTTGTTTCATAGAGCCAGCCAAGGGCCAGGCTCATTACGAAGGTGCCCAGCAACAATATCCATTTCTTTAAATACCGGACATGAATGACCGCAAACAGCACACTGGTGAGAACGATGCCGAAACCGGGCTGCATGGCGGCCCGAAACAACAGTTCTTCCGCAAAGGCCCCAAAACTCATTAACAGAGCGAGGGTTGGGTAGGAAAAGGTGTAAAAAATTTTGTTGGTGCCGTCATCCAGCAGTTTATCATGGGGCACGAAGATAACCAGCAGTATTTGCATGATCACCAGGCCCGCTGCCAGCAGCGTACCGCAGCCCAGCACCAGGCCTGCATTGTCCAATCTGAAAATGCTTTCCCAACGGGTCCCCTGCCGCACATAAAAGAACCACAGCGCTGCCAGCCCGGTTAATAAAATGACAACTTGGGAAAGGAAAGCGGCCTTTAGTAACAACCTTTTGTCCTGCATATTCCCTGTCCTGACCTCTTTTTCTTTTTGGTGCCGGTTGTTGAATTCAACAACCGGCACCGTTTCTCCGTTTCTTTAGGCGCCGAAGTAAAGGGTTTCCCCGCTGTCAAACAGGTAGATGACCCTTTCCTTAACCGGCCTTCCCAGAATATTTTGCACCGCCCGGGTATAAAGATTGATTTGACCCCGGTAACGTTCTGCCGGGGAGGCTTGTCCGGGGTGGACGGCATCGGACTTGTAATCGATCAGCAGCAGCCCGTCCCCTTCGTCCGCCAGGCAGTCAATGACACCCTGCACCAGGACCACCTCCCCGTCGCCGGCCCGGGACAGTTCCGGGTAGACCTCCACCGCCGGCAGGGCCAGGCTGAAGGGCAGTTCCCGCTGTACTTTCCCGGCATTCAGCAGCCTCTGTCCCAGCGGGCTGGCAAAAAAGCCGGTAATTTGAGCCGGGTCAATCACGGCGGCCTGTTCCGGGAGCAATATTTCCCGGGCCACAAGATGTTCCAGCAGCCTGTGAATGTCCTGCTCAGCCGGGATTTTCTCCAGTGGTATGTGCTGCATCACCAGGTGGATGGCAGAACCTCTTTCCGCCGGGGTAAGGCCCTTGTCCTGCTGCAAAAATCTGGGCCGCCCGGTGATTTTCGGGCGGTAGGGCACGGCCTCGTCCTCCAGCCGGGCCAGTTCATCAAAACGGCGTTTAATTTCGGTAACCGCTGCTTTGGCCGGCTTTGCCGTCAACTCCGCCAGGGGATAGCGCCAGTTGAGCCTCCGCTCTATCTCTGCCGCCTGTCCCAGGTCCCCAAGGGGAGCCAGCGCCTTTACTTTTTCCAGCAGTCCTGCCACCTGCTGCCGGTTGTCCCGGGGCGGGTTTTGCACCTGATGCAAATTGATAAAGGCAGTCTGCCAGGTGGAAGCATCCGCTGCCACTTCCGACAATGGCTGTGCCTCCGACCGGGCCAGCTGAAGCAAGGCCTGGCCGTTCCGGTGCCGGGCAATGGCAGGACAGAGCCAATCCAGGTAGGTCCTGGCAGCCGTCAATTCGGTATCGGGCAGCGGCCAACCGGCCTGGGCAGCGGAGGAGCACCATTTCTCCAGGGACTTCTCCAGATCCCGCACCGCTCCCACAAGAATAAGCTTTTCCCTGGCCCGGGTCAAGGCCACATAGAGGACCCTCATCTCTTCCGCCACCGATTCTTTTTTGATCTGCTGCTGCAGTAGCAGTTTGGGCAGGCTGGGATAGGAGACCCGGGTTGCCAGGTTGATCACCTGGGGACCCAAACCCAGCTTCTTATGCATGAGCAGTTCTTTGTTTAAATCCATCAGGTTAAATTTTTTGCCCAGTCCGGCCACAAAGACCACCGGAAATTCCAGCCCTTTGCTCTTGTGAATACTCATAACGCGCACCACGTCTTCGCTCTCACCAAGGGTTCTGGCCGAGCCGAGATCGCTGCCGGCGTCCTGCAGGCGTTCCACAAAACGCAGGAAGCGGAACAAACCCCGGAAAGAGGTGGCTTCAAACTGTTTGGCCCGGTGATAAAGAACCCGCAGGTTGGCCTGGCGCTGGGTGCCGCCGACCATACCTCCGACATAATCGTAATACCCGGTTTCCCTGTACAGCATCCAGATTAAATCTGCCAGGGGCCCCCGCCTGGCCTGGGAACGCCACCGGTCCAGCTTGGCCAGGAAACCGGTAAGTTTGCGGGAAAGTTCCTCCAAATCTGCCCGGGCGGCAGAAACCACCGCATCATAGAAGTCCCCGTCACAGTTGCACAGCCGGATTTCTGCCAGTTCCTCCGCTTTAAGACCCACTATGGGAGACCGTAGGACGCCGGCCAGGGGAACATCCTGCCGGGGGTTGTCGATGATTTTCAGCAGAGATAAAAAGGTTTCAACCTCCACCGCTGCAAAATAGCCTGTACCCAGCTCCGCATAGGCGGGAATCCCCATGGCCCGCAATTCTTCCAAAAAGGTATTGGCCCGGCCGGTGGTTGCCCGCAGTAAAATGACAATATCGCGATAGGTCACCGGGCGGTATTGGGCCAATTCTTTGTCCCAGACCATAAACTCCGGTCCCGTGGACAACTCTCTACCCTTGATCATCTCCAGAATACGCCGGCCCACCAATCTGGCCTCCGCCTGGTCGGCGCCCAACTCCTCCGGTTCCCCGTCCGGGTCGGGCATTTCATTGTCTTCGCAGTTATCCGGTAGTTCTGCCTGGTCAGGCTGTGCATCTTTGCCGTCGATCAAATGCAGTTCCACCGGTCCCTCGGCGGTGATGACCCCTTCCAATGCAGGAAAATCAGCGCCGTACCGGAGTTCTGCCGCCTCGTCATAATCGATTTCCCCGGCGGCCCGGGTCATGATCTGCCGGAAAATAAAGTTGACGGCATTGACCACACCCAGCCGGCTGCGGAAGTTTTTGCTCAAATCGATACGGCAGCCGGCAGCGTTGCCCGTCACTCCGTACTGCCGGTATTTCCCCAGGAAAAGCCCGGGTTCCGCCAGGCGGAAGCGGTAGATGCTTTGTTTGACGTCCCCCACCATAAAGCGGTTGTCCTCCCGGGACACCAGCTGTAAGACAGTCTCCTGCACCGCATTGATGTCCTGATATTCATCCACCAGCACTTCAGCAAACTGCTTTTTTAATTCCAGGGCCACGGCGGAGGGTATCATTTCCCCGGGCTTGCTTGCCTTGTCCAGCAGGATGGACAGACAGTAATGCTCCAGATCCCCGAAGTCAACCAGACCCTTGGACTGCTTCTTCTTTTGATAACGTTCCATAAATTCCACCGTGAGGGCGGCCAATTCTTTGATCAGGGGGTGGAGGGAACGCAAATCCTGCAGCAGAATTTCGGGTTTGGCACAGAAATAGGTGTTGACGATTTCGTTCACTTTGTCCTTGGCCTTATTTCTCAAGGCCTGTACCCTGTTCTTAAGACCTTCGTCCACCTCCCCCCGGCAGGGACTTAACTTGCCCCATTTGATTCCGGCAAAGGACCGGTACAGCTTGTCCCAGCTTACCTCACGGCAATCAACCAGCGGCTCTGTCTGAATAAGATCTTCGGTCAGGTTTTTGCAGTAAAGCTCCGGCCCGCCCGGCCGTCCGGCCCAACCGGCGGCTTGTTTCAATAGGCGCAGCACAGACTGCATTTCCTGACTTATCTCTTCTTTAACCTGGTAAATCCAGGGCAGATCATCCAACGATTGACCTTCCGAAAGGGCAAAGGTTTCTGTCATCTCTGCCAGCCAGAACCGGGGCCACGGGTGACTGCCGGAAAAGCGGTAAAGCGCCAGGACCAGGTCCTGAAGCTTGCTGTCATCCCGCTGGCCACCGTAGGCATCCACCAAACGGGCAAAGGTTTCATTGTCCTCACGGTTGTATCGTTCTTCAAATAGTTCTTCCAGCACTTCCAGCCGCAGCAGTTCTGCTTCCACCTCATCGGCCACCCGGAAGCCCGGGTCGAGATCCAGCAGGTAAAAATAACGCCGCAGCAGGTCAAGGCAAAAGGAATGCAGGGTGGTAATGGAGGCCCGGTTCAGCATGGCCAATTGTTTGGCCAGCCGCCTGGAGTGAGGGTTTTCCTTCAACGCTTTGCTTAAGGCGCCTGCTATGCGCTCCCTCATTTCCGCAGCCGCAGCATTGGTGAAGGTGACAATCAGCAGTTGGTCCACATCCACCGGCCGGACCGGGTCGGTAATCAGCAGGATGATTCTCTCCACCAGCACCGCTGTCTTGCCTGCCCCGGCCGCAGCTGCCACCAGTAAATTTGTGTCCCTGGTGGTGATGGCGGCCCATTGTTCATCGGTCCATTTTTTATCACGCATGGTTATCATCACCCAGACTTTCCCTTATCAATGACCAGAGCGCCGGCTCCTCCAGGTCAAACAACAGGCGATACATGTTGTCCTCCAGCAGGGGATCGAACTGGCACACCGGCTTGAAAATACAGAAACGACAGGCCTTGTCCTTCCCTCGCCGGTAAGGGCTGATTTCGATTTCGCCGTAGATCATCCGCCGGCCGGTGGACTTCAATTTTTCCTCCAGGTAGCTTCTCAGCAGGTTGAACTGTTCCTCGCTGATCACCCTGGAATTGCTGTAAAACTCCCCGTTCTTCTTCAACCCCACTGGCAGCAGCTCCGACTGGCCATTCAGTTGATTGTCCATTTGGGCAATCACCAGGGGATCCGCCAGCAGCAGGCCTTTCATTTTCAACTGCTTGAGAAGCCCCTTCTCCGCCTCTGCCGCAGCCAGGGGACCTGTGCTGGCAACGAGGGGGTCCTTAACGCTGAAGTACAGCATAGCCGCCGGCAGGGCCGGCTGGTTCACCAGCTGATCCGCATGCCGCAGGGCCACATCCAAATACATCAGCAGCTGCAGCTTCAGGCCGTGCAGAATATCCGCCAGTTTCAGTTCGGCCTGGCCGGATTTGTAATCGATAATGGTAAAATACGGCTTGCCCCCTTCCCTGGCACAGTCGATGCGATCAATGCGACCGGCCATTTCCATCACGCACCGGTCCCCCAAGTCAAATTGTACCGGCGGCAGTTCCGCCTGCTCGCCAAAGCCGATTTCCACCGCCACCGGGCGGAAGACGCCCCTTCTGGCATGCTCTGCCAGGGTCAGCACCGATCTTTCCAACGTACTCTTTAGTTTTCGAATCAGGTAGCGGTGGCGGGCTGTGCTGAGAAGGATTTCATTTTGCAGCTGGGGAGCCAGTTCTTCCACAATTTCTCCCACCATGGTCCCTGCCGTGGTCCTGGTTAGCTGTGCCCAATCCGTTCCTTGCTCTTTGATGCGGTCGGCAACGTTTTTCAGGGCAGCGTGGAAAAACTGTCCCAGGTCCGGCGCCGCCAGTTTAAACTGCCCCCGCTCCTTCAGCTTCAGCCCGTGGGACAGAAAGTGAGCAAAGGGGCAGGCAGTAAACTTCTCCAACCGGGACACGCTGGCCTTCAGCCGGCTGCCGTAAAGCCGCTGCCCAAGCCCCCGGGACAGGGAGGTTTCCTGATTAACGTGAAACAACCCGGCCAGCACCCGGCCGCAGGTTTCCTTAAAGGCAGGCTGCTGTACAAACCAGGAGTAAACGTCCAGCCAGACCGGGTCCACCCGGCGGCCCGCTTTCATTTCCTGCAGCATGGCGGCCAGATAAGACATGCTGCGTCCCGGGCAGGCGATAAACTCCAAATCCCCGTCCGTACCGGGCGGTTCCACCGGAACCACCCGTTCCTGCAGGCCGGGCAGCAGTTCCTTGATCCTGGAGATGATCTGGGAAGGAACCAGTGCTTTTCCCTCATCGTCCGCCTGGGGGTAGCTCAGCCACAGCACCTGGCTGGCCCGGGTCAGCGCCACGTAGACCAGGTACTGTTCATCAAATATTTTTCTCCGGGAACCCGGGGCCAGGGCAATCCCCGCTTCCCGCAGGGCTTCCCGTTCAAAATCGCTAAACAAACCCTCTTCGCCGGGCCGGGCGGGCAGCACCCCGTCGCTGATGCCCAGCACCAGCGCCGCTTTCACATTGGGGTTGCGGGAACGCTCCAATGTTCCCACCACCACCTGATCCAGTCCCGGCGGGATCAAGCCCAGTTTCAGGCCTTCCAGCCCGGACTCCAGCACCCGGGCATATTCCTCCAGGGAAAGTTGCTCTTTTCCCATGGCCTCCACAATTTCATCCAGCAGCAGCAGGATGTTCTGCCACAGCTGGGCATGTTCCCTGGCTTCCACCAACCGCCCCTGTTGCTCCGCCTCCCTGGCCCAGGTTTCCAGCCTTGCTGCCACATCCAGGGACTCCAGCAGTTCAAACAGGGCTGCGGTAATCTCCCGCACATTTCGGACCTCACTGACCCTCCGGTTAAAGTTCAGCAGCGATTCGGTGGACGAGTAACGTACCTGGTTAATCAAGGCCAGTTCCCTGGCCTCCCACTCATTGCACTCCTGTTCTTCGCCCAGGGTGTAGCGCCTGCGGTAGGTCCAATCCCGGCCATCGCTCCAGCGGGAACCACGAATGCCGTGGGCCAGCACGTAGTTTTCCAGCTTGTCTACTTCATCCCGCCGCACCGGTACCAGGTCGGTTTTTAAATAGCGGAAAACCGGGTCGTAGGCCCACTGCTGGGACACCGTTTCCAGGGCACTGCGAATAAGCTCCACCAGGGGGTGGTGCAGCACTGTTCTTTTCTGGTCAATAAAATAAGGGATATCGTGATCTTCAAAAACCGTGCCGATCAAATGGCTGTAATTGGCCAGGTCCCTTACCATGACGACCATTTCCCGCCAGCGAAGTCCCTCTTCCCTGCTCAACCGAAGGATTTCCCTGGCCGCTGCCTCCACTTCCGCCCGGCGGTTGGCACAGGCCGTAAGCCTCACCCCTGCTGTTTGTTCACCGGGCACAGCCGTGTAGCGGAAATAGTTTTTCTCCAGATATGCGATGCCCGGACTATGTTTAAAGCGTACGGGTGTCTCGTGTTGCAGCAGCACGGGAGGCTCCGTAGCGATCCTTAAGGTACCGGCCATTTCTCTCAGGGTATGGTAGGTCTCCACGGGTGGATAGAATGCATCCAGTTCATGACAGGGTTCCTTTATGTAAACCGGGTCGAAACACAATGCTACGCTTACCCTGTTTGCCGTCACCAAAAGCTGTTCAATGACCCCAAATTCCTGGGGGGTAAAGCCGGTAAAACCGTCTATGTAAATCTCAGCCCCTTGCACCGTCGGAGCGCTCCCCAATCGCTCTGCCAGCAGGTTCAGGTAATCATCCGGGTCGGTAAACCGGCCAGCCAGAAACTCTTCCAGCTGGCTATACAGCAGGCTTACGTCTCGCAGCTTATCCAGTATGGCACTGTCACGGTCCTGCTGCAGCCGCTGAATACTCTTTTGTAAATCAGCGGGTTTAATCCGGTACATTTTGAGCTCGGACAGGGCACCGGCCAGGCTGTCTGCAAAACCGGGCTGCCTGGCCGCCCGGTGAAAAATCTTTAATTCAGACTTCCTTTGTTCCAGAATGCGGCGCAGTACCATGCGCTTGCCCAGTTCCCCGATGTGGGTCCTGGCAGCCCCTCCCACCTCCTGCAGCACCCGCCAGGCCAGGCGGCGGAAGCTTAAGACCTGTGCCCGCATGATGCCCTGCAGCCCCGGTGTGGACACCAACATGTATTCATATTGGAAGGTGGCCTGTTCCGGTACCAGCAATATGACGGGCGGGCCCTCCTGCCGGCGCCGCAGTTCCCGGCGAATCTCCTCCAGGCAGGTATGGCTTTTCCCGCTGCCCGCTCTCCCGATAATGAATCGAAGGCTCACACAGGTTCCCCCTTAGCAAAATTCTCTGCTTTCCAATTCGCTCAGTCCGCTGGAAAACCCTTTCTTTAACAGCTTCTACTTTTGTCGCTAATCATTATTAATGTGGTTTATGCATTCAAAGAAAGCCTGAATTCAAACAGGGACGGTTGATGAAACAATGCTCTCTTCTCATACCCATTGCCTGAACAATCAATCAATTATCTTTGTCTATAGCACATTAGACAACCTGCCATAATTCCTCTTCATGGTAAATTTTAAGAGAAATTTTTTGCATAACACCTAACCTTTCTTGGTCTTGCTGAAGTAAAAAAAATAAGTAGTATCCCACCAGGGATACTACTTAAGCATTTTAACTTAATTGCTTGCACTATTTTGTTTCATGTTGTAGTAGACGCCGGCGAGAATTAACAAACTGCCAATGAAGAAAGACTGGCTGAGATGCTCATGTAAGAAAAACCATCCCAGCAGTGTCCCCACCACCGGTTGAAAGAAGAAGAAAAGACCGGCCTGGTGGGATGGCACAAGGGCCAACCCCTTGTTCCAGCTGAAAAATGCCAGGGCGGTGGAAATGATCCCAATGTAAAGGACACTCAAGAGAATGGGTAGCTTGACCAAGTCCCCGGTAGACCAATCGGAGAGCTCAAAGAAAATGCAGGGAAAGGTAAGCACCGTGGCAATGACAATGCCCCAGGTGGTAATCTGCAGCGGCGAGTAAACGGACGAAGCCTTTCTGGAGAGCACCGAGTAATAGCCCCAGAACAGGGCGGCGGCCAATAAGAACAAGTCCCCTGCCAGGGCCGACCCTTCACCCTGCAGGCCGGGCATTCCCACCACCACCAGTACCCCGGTCAGGGCAATGTCGATGGAGACCACCTGTTTTACAGTGATCTTCTCTTTCAATAACAAGACGGCGAAAGCTGACAGAAAGACCGGTGATAACGTAGTGATGACCGCGCCCATGTGGGCTGAAGAAAGCTTTGTTCCAATAAACTGGGCGGCAATGGAAAGAAAATAGCCCACAAAACCGATCTGGAAAATCAGCCATCTCTCCCTGGTGGGAACCAGTTCTTCTCTTTTTAACCAGCAAATCCACCCCAGCAGGAAAGAGGCTATCAAGTAGCGCAAAAATAGCAAGGTAAAAGGTGGAATGGTGTCCAAGGCATATTTGCTTACTACATACATACCGCCCCAAATTCCGGCGGCCAGCGATAAATAAACGGCTCCCCCGAAAATCCCTTTCAAGTGCACTCCTCCCCTGAAATTTGATTAATCTCAGTCTCTATTTTAACAACCATGGAGAGCCCGATTTTGTCCTTTCTTTGCCACTTATTTATCCTATTTTCGGTATTTACTGCGGTAGGCAGCGGGTGACATTTTGTTTTTATGCAAAGGGTCCCCCGCAGGGGCAGAAGTAATTGGGCATAGAACGGTTGGCAAGATGTCGGGGACCCCATAGTTTTTGGGGGGTGGCGTATTTGAGGCTGCCGGCGTTGACGGCAGCCTTTGCTTTGTTTTGCCTTCTCACTTTTTCTTCCCGGCAGTTTTATCAGTACTTTTTTTCTTACCCACGGCATTCACCGCAGTCAAAATCACCTGGCGGCCTTCTCTGCTTACCTCAATTTTATAGTTAATGATCCCTTCCTTATAGAGTTGAACTTTCAGCTCTAACAGAGCTTTCCCCACCTGTTCCTGCAGTTCCGGGGTAAAGAAAGAATGAATCCCTTCCCTCTCCGAGTCTTTCCTAACGGATTTGGATACGGGCCTGGCAATCGCTGTATCATCCCAGGCATTTTCAAAGGTGATTTCTTCTTTATAATTGGCCAGCATTTCCTCATCGCTGAGATTTTTTCTTATTTTGCTCTTGCTCATTGCCCTTCACCTACTGTTTTTTATTCACCATTATAAAAGATAAAAAAACCGTGCACCAGAGAAAACCTTTCGCTTATCCAATTTCCTCCTCCAGTACCGCCTTTAATTGCCGATCCCTTCCTTAATTTTCTTTTCCATCAAATGACCGTAACCCAGAATAATTTTATCGTTGTGCAGTCTCTTTTTAATGGCATGGATTTCCACCGGGTAAACCCGGACTCCCTGGCGCGAGATTTTATCCAGCAGCGCTTCCGAGAACGGACGCTCTGTTTACAGCAGCCCGGGCCGTCGGTATTGGCAATGGCGCACAGGGCTGCGTTGGCGGCCCTCATGGAGATCGTCCGCTCCACATCTTTGGCGCAGGTGGCGTCGTATAAAATGCTGAAGAAAACTCCCACTCCCAGACCCGCGCCACAGGCCCCATGATAAGCACAGGTACAGCTGGGAATAAGATATCCAGCTAGTATTTCGCCATATAACCGGTAAAAACCCTTTTAGTCAAATAGAATAGCAATATTTTAACGGAATCCCGGGAAATGCTACCGGGTTATTTTTAATGGTAAATTACAATATATTGGAAATTAATGGTATATAATGCAGCAAGAATAATGTTGGTTGATTAGAAAAATAGGACCACACTGAGATATTTTTCTCGTTGATATGCTTGTCCATTACAGGTACAATTAAATATATGGCTTTTTGTGCCACTGTATGTAGAAAAAGGAGATTTTTATGTTTTTAAATAAGGTAACTGTCTGCAGCCTGGTTATTTCCAGTGTTTTATTCTTTAACAGCACAGCCTTTGCCGGGACCTTTTACACCGTAAAAAAAGGGGATAGCCTCTGGGTGATCTCCAGAACCTACGGCACCACAGTGGAAGAACTTAAACGAATGAACAAGTTGACAGGTGATAACCTGTCCATTGGCCAACGCTTGCTTATCTCCGGTGCGGCACTGCCTTCAAGGGGTGCAGTTGACAGATCACAATCCCATGACTGGTTAGTGGGCCAACCGGATCAGGAACAACCGGGTGCTCAGCAAGACACCCAGCAAGATGCCAATGCGCAAAGGGCTCAACCAAAAACTGTTGAACTGGTTAACTGGTTTACTGAGGGAAAATCTTTGTTTAAGAGCGGTGAGGTTTTTTCCGTTACCGATTGCAAGACGGGGGTGAACCTCAATTTAAAGGTCCTGTCTGCCGGCAATCATTGTGACATAGAACCTGCAACCTCAGAGGATACAAAAACCATGAAAGAGTTATTCGGCCAGTGGGCCTGGTCGCCCCGCCCGGTTGTCATTCATAAAAACGGCAGAAATATTGCCGGTTCCCTTTCCGGTATGCCCCACAGCGTAGATACCACTCCGGACAACGGTGTTACGGGACATTTTGATCTCTACTTACATAAAAGCCGCCCCCATGGCAGCGGTATCTCCGAGCGCTATGTGCAGCAGCACTATACCGCAATTTCCCAGGCTGCGGCCAAATAAAGTCTGTAAAGCTCCCCAAGAACGGGAGCTTTTATTTTTTTCAGTGACCAAAGAACAGATCAAAAACAGGGAATTGCTGGGAAGTGTTATGGTGAGGCACGGTTTCAAAAGAATCGGCAGCGAGTGGTGGCATTTCGAGAATACGGGCGCCAAAAGTTATCCCCTTTTGGATATTCCCTTTGATGCTTTTTAATCCGTCTTACTGCCTGGCCTGTAACCAAACTTTTAAAGTTCCCTCCCCGGTCTCACCCGGGGCAAGACGAAATTTAAGTCTGATGTAACGGGCAAAAAAGCTGCTTACCATAATGCGTGACTGTCCCGGCAACAGCTCGATTTCAGGTTCTTCATCCAAAAAAACAACGTTATCGGGGCTGAATTGTAATTGAACCAGTATCTTTTTTTCTCCAATATTTTTTACAATATAACTGTAAATTGTGTAGTCCCAGATTTCATGTGACTTGCTGAAACCCCATAATTTCTTGACAGTATAGGTTTCTTCTTGGTTAACTGTACATGGTTTTTGGCACGGGCCCCTGGCAACTGTACTGATCCTTAGTATTGGATGCTGCGACATATTCGGGCTGTCTGAACTATAGAAAAGGATAACACCGTTGGTATCCAGCTGCACAGGCACAAGTGCCAACCCCTGGTTTTCCCACTTACCGGAATGCCAAGCCTTTACAAAATCTGTAACATCAATGGTAAATACCTTTAAACTGTAAATAGGGATTTTTTTTAAAGAGTGGGGTATCACAGCCGGTCTGTTTTGATAATTGGTATAACAATCCCGAAAAGGTTCTTTCAATGCCTGGATACCCATATAATCAGGCGGGTGCCCCAGACAAGGAGGATCATAAAGAGAGATTTTTAATTTAGCCGAGGTAATTTCATCATCACCCGGGATCTCAGAAAGGTCAAAAAAAATATATGAAATAAAGCGAGTATAAAACATATATCCCAAGCCCGTTTTTCCCACAGGCAAACAAGGTGAATGACACTGGGGCCGGCATTTCTTATCACTTATCACAAAGGTGTCTTTCGTTGCCCGTATATTAAAAATGGTCATAAGACTGCACCTCATGTCTTTTTTGTAGTATATGTCTTTAATAACACCACCTGTGACTTATTCTGCCAAAACTGTATTTCGTGTTACGGGCAGGCAACTTCTTCTCCGGCTGTACAGGTATTTCTTTCCTTCTTATTTTGAACCCCATGGAACCAGGTTGGGGCGTGGATCCAGAATGGACTCATATTGTTCTGCGATACCATAATGAGCCCGGGGATCCAGCTTTTTGTAGCGGTAATATTTATGCAGCCGGTCCTCCGGTTTCATCCAACCCAGGTGTTTCAGTCTCAGAGGGTGGTTTTCACCTTTTAAATGTAAAATATTTATGGGAAGCCTACCGCAGTGGAGAGGGGTTTCCCGCCAGCGGTAATCAAACTCTGGAAAATACCTGACCATAAATGGTCGGAAGGTTTTGTGGGCACACCAGTATTGATCTTCCCGGTAGTGGGTTTCAGTCCACATGTCAAACAGCCGAAAGGCGTACCAGTACAGATCCTTTCGTTTTGCCAGTGCCTTTAACACTTCCGCAGCATTGTCTTCAAAAACCTCATCGGCATCCAGGATTAAAATCCAATCTGGTTCAGTATCAACAGCCATTTGCCATAGTTTCTTTCTTAGAAAAATTTCATTATTAAAGCAAGAAGTTTCATTAGAAACCATTGTCAAAGGAATCCCATCTAAAACCTTTTTACAGACCTCTACCGTCTCATCCTCACTGGCATCATCCAGAATCACGGCGTTATCGATATATCGTTTGGCCTGTTTCAGAACCCTTTCCAAATATCTGCCCGCCTCATTTCTGACTAACATAGCCAGTGTTATTTTACTTCCCGGTTCTGTTCCTATATTGTTTTTTGTCTTCCCTGTTTTCCTACGTCCTGAACGGATCTTCTTTTTATATACAGCCAGTTCACCAAGCTCCGACTCCCTGTAAATATGGAAAGGTGGGTAGTGAGTATCGGCATACAATTCCAGGCCAAGGGCCACCGCCCTGATACAAAAATGCCGGTCCTCCCCCCATAATCCGACGTTATAAATCTCTCTGAAGGAAATTCCCATGGACAGGGCCTTCCTGCTGAGCAAGGTGCAGGCCCCCAGACCTCCCACCCTATAGGTACCGGGCTTTGATAGCATATCCAGAAATTCCTGTGTCCTCTTCTTTACATCTTCCTCACTTAATTCATGACCCCTTGGTGCCTGAAATAACTGGTACTGATCCGCTACCCAAACCTGGGGCAAGGGTTGTAGGTCAGGCCCCCACTTGGTCCAAAAGACTTCGGAAACAATGTCTTTATTAAGGGAGACTAAATGCTTGATCGTTTTGGGATGAAGATATAAATCAGAATCGGCAAGGAATAAATAATCGTAACCTTCTTCATAAGCCATCTCGAGAAATTTATTTTTAAAGGCGGCTACTTTCCAGATCAGTTCCTCGTGCCAGTAATGTGTTTGCTCATCACAAATATATTTATCAAGGGACTTTACCTTAATAATCCGCACATTATCCTTTTGCCTGGCAAAATTGTCCAACAAAGAATGATCGTTATTATCATCAATAAAGACAAAATCCATTTGCAGGCCTGATTTATCCAATTTCTCCAGTGACTCTAGAAATTCTTTCAGGATTACTTTTTTTTGCTTGACAGGACTTGCCACCATAACTCTTTTTGTCATTCATATCACCTTTCCACTGAACGAATAAATGCCGGTTTCGGGGTGTCCACCTCCCACTGTGGGCAGCATTCTCTCATAAACATTAAAAGCAAACGAATTACCAGATCTTTCATCTTGTCTAAGGCACAAAAATACCTGCCTTGGTATCCCTTATCGATTATTAAAGCATAGGCGTGAATTTCCCGACTGGCAACAGAAATGTATTCATGGACCGGCTTCCTGGCGGGTAGAGAGTCGAGTTTCTCGACCAAACTAACCAGTTCCCCGCTTAATTGCCACAGCAGGAATTCCTGGTCTGGATCTACGGCTAAATGATAAATTTCAAGCAACAATACAATCAGGGCCAATAACGTGCCACCGCCCGACAGTAAATCCCGCCAAAGGGAATCTTTATTTTTAAGTGGACAAAACCGTGCCAACCTGTCACAATCTAACAAGAGGTGACCCCTTTGGATTAACCCTATTAACTGTAGTAACGGATAAAGAAAACGGGTGTTCATTCTAAGTGCCGACAGGTAATTTTCTTCTGCTTTTATGAAATCCCCGGATAAACTGAAAGCATCACCTGCCAGGCAGAGAATTTTATATTGAGGGAAAAGTTTGCTGCTTCCGGTTTTAAAGGCATGCACCAGATCCCCAGCGGCTTCTGCATATTGTTTAAGGGTTAGAAATGTCATTCCCCTGATCAATAACAAATCCCCTTGTTCGGGCAGCATCGACAGCGAGTTATTGAGAAAATCAAGAAGTCTTTGCAAATTCTCCAATCCCCATAGACCGATGGCTGTATGCACAAGAACATCCTCAAAATACCCCTCTGATCCCTTCATTTGGGACAGTGCCCATTCCAGACAGCGAACCCCCTCGGCAACTTGCCCCCTTTGGAAATGTTCAAGGGCCAGGGAATATAAAAGAAACGGGTCCCCAGGGTTCTTTGCCAGTTCTCTGTATATTATGGAAGTGTTTCGGCTGAATTTATCTTTTTCAGCCAGCTCTGCGTCTAAATAACCGTAATGATGAATCACAACAGGTGCGCTTACCAGCCCCTTACCCCCGGTTGCTTTTAAAATCGAAGGCGCCACCTGCTCGTGAATAGCACCGGTAAAACGATAGGAAGGCTTATTCCGGAACAGCCTTACCACTTTATCTGTGGTAAACTCCTGGCCGTTGCCAAGAAAATTGATAATCGTTAAAAAATAGCCTTCAACCTCTGCATCATTTAGTAATTGATGAAACTCTTCCGTGCTTCCGGGCGCCAGAACCTCATCGGCGTCAAGAACCAGAATCCAATCGCCCGCTGCTTGCTCCAGACCAAAATTTCTGGCCTGGGCAAAGTCACCGGTCCATGCGATATGAAAGACCCTGGCACCTGCTTTTTGGGCAAGAAGAACCGTATCATCTGAAGACCCCGTATCCACCACAACGACTTCGTGGACCAAATGTTTAACACTCTCAATACAGGACAAAATGCAGTGCTGTTCATTTTTTGCAATCAAGCACAGGCTTACTTTCATTCCTTCACTCATACGCCGACTCCACCGGTCTGGAATTTGTAATCGAACAACTCCCGTACAGCATTCATTTTGTCTTGATAAAACTGTTCCAATTTTTGAATCCCTTTTGGAGACGTAATTAATAAGGTTTCCAAATGTGAAATTAGCCGTTCCAGATTTTTGCATGCATCACCGGGCCGATCCGGTAGATAGTGATAGCACAAATCAAGCAGGTGCAGAGAGCATTGTACGAGCTCTTCCTCGTTCCCCTGCATACCTTGAATTGCCATGCCGCCTTGTTGCATGAAACGACACAAACCCAACAGTACCCTGGAAGTGGGCCTTAATTGTTTGTTTTTCCACATGGTCAGGGCCAGGTTCCGGCACTCCTTTAGACAACCCGTTAACAGGAGTGCCACGGACCTGTGGGTTACCGCCATGTTTGAGAATTGACTGTCTCCGGGGATACGATCTAAACAAATTAACCCCTCCTGGAAATTTTCGGAATAAATACGGTAGCGCCCCAGGTGAAATAAAATCTCTTCTGTCATATGCCGGCTGACTTCCGAGCCTTCCAAACACTTTTTTGCTAAACCAGGATAGCCGTAACTAAAAAATAACTCTGCAATACTTAGAGCAATGGGAGTATGGTTTAAATAACCTTTCTCATTAAAATAATCAAAGGTAAAACGGGGCCCATGATGGGTCAGCATTAATAAAAACAAACTGGTGGCCGGGTAATAGTAGCTTTTATTTACATGTAAGGCCTGCTCATAACAGGTCTGTGCGACGTCCGGCCGGCCCATGTTTTGGCAACAATATCCCATGTGATAGTAAGCAAGAAAGCTGCCTGCCCCCTGCATATGCGTGTATAAGACCGGAGGGACGCCACATTTGACAGCCTCTTCAAACCATTTGACAGCCAGTTTGTACTCTGCTTTCTCTTCCAGAGCAATCCCAGTCAGGTAATAGATATCCGTGTACTGGGGATACCGGAGGGCTGCCTCCTGCCCCAGACATATGGTATCATCAAACTTTTCCAGGGCATTGAGACAGGTAAGAAGGTACCGCAGGGCCGGCATGCGGAAATGCAAATGGTTATCGGTGATATTCCGGTAGGCACTTTCCAGGAACGGCAGGGCTTGAGCTGGTTTACCCAGACCAAGCCATTCAATCCCCAGGTAATATTGAAGAAAAAAGTTCTGCGGCTCTGCGGCGCATGCTTCCTTTAATGCGGTTAAATTGCGGCCTCTTTTGCGATTCCGCTCCTTCGGGGAGACTGCCTGGTGCTTTATAATGATGTCTTGGGTAAATCCAACGGCCTCATTTTTATGAATAATAACCTGCTCGTGTATACGGCCTGCGAAGTAATAATCCTTTGTATTTTTAAACAACCGCAGGACCAGAAAGCGATTATATTCTCCGGTTGATTCGTTAATAGGATAATCAAGGGGCAGCAGATACGCTTCAATTTGGTCATCCTTTATAACCGTCTTCTTTAACTGGCCCGGTTCACAAAACAACCTCTCATCCGCATCAAGGTATAAAATCCACTGCCCGCCGGACCTGGCGATGGCATAGTTACGGGCCGCGCTGAAATCTCCCTGCCAGGGGTAAGTATATATTTTGTCGGTATACCTGCCCGCAATCTCCAGGGTGTTGTCGGTGGAACCTGTATCCACAATGACAATTTCATCCACCTGGTCTTTAACACTTTCCAGGCAGTCGCCGAGGTTGCCCGCCTCGTTCTTTACAATCATAGCCAGAGTAACGGTATTGTTCATTCCAGATGGACCTCCTCTGTGATTTCGCCGTTCCGTTGATCCCCATCTGCTAATTCTTTCCCAAGCCTTTCGCGCCAGTTCTCATAAAGTTCTATTTGTTTAAGATAGTATCTTGGTTGGTGGGGGTCCAATTCTATGGCATGGCGGTAGTGAAGGTCAGCTGCCGCCGGATTCCCCAATTCCCGGTAGGCCTCTGCCAAAAGAAAATGGGCCTCCCCGCTGCGGCTAACGGTCAGATATTCTTCTAATAACTCCACGCTTTTTTCCCGGCATCCGGCTTCATGGTAAAGCAAGATAACATCCCACTTACGCTCTGCCAGGCAATCAGGGTTTACCCGGTTTAACAGTTCGTTTACTTTCTCAGGTTCCCCTAGATTAAGCAATCTTTTAATCAGATCCAGCAGAAGAGCCATCCCTTCTTCCCCCAGATACATTTTCCGAACGGTCTTCCGTTTCTCCTGGATCTTCATAAGAAGTTTTAACACATTATCCGTCTCCTCTGATAAGCCCATTGCACGCATTTCTTCTATAATGGAAAGAACCTTTTTCCTTTTCCCTTGAACCCAAAAACAAAATAACTCATTTAATTTTGCCAGCGGGTAAAGATAACTGTCCGGGCTATAGCCGCTTAATATCCTGAGGGCTTCCAAAAACCGCCTCTCCTGAATCAGGCAAAATGCTTTCCGGTATAAGATTTCAGCTGTCCCATTGCCGGTCTGAATCGCTTCCTCCAGAAAATCCAAGGCCAACCGGTAGGCCCCCTCTTGGAAGAAGATGTTGGCCAGCACCAGTTTGGCCTGGGGTATACTAAGATCCAATACTTTTTCCAGGCACTCCCTGGTATATTCAGGATTTGACCGGGGGTTTAAAATTTTAATAATCTTTTCCAGGGCAGGTTGGAAATTTGGATTATCCCGTAAACTTTTAAGGTAATAGTCTAAAGCTTCTTCATCATTTAAAAACGTTTCAGCAATATCACCTAAAAAATAGAAGGCACGGAAACCCCTGACTCCTCCGAAGGATGCATATTGAGGCGGTTGTTCCGGTAAGGAAACAGCATGCAGGAAAAGGTCTCTTGCCTTCATGTATTGCTTTAGAGCAAGAAGGCAAAGGCCCCCGTAATAATAGAGATCTGCATAATCGGGAAAGACCCGCAGCCCCTGTGCAATGGTATCGAGGGCCTTTTCCGGCTGCCCCGCAGAATGGTAGGCAAGGACGATATATCGTAATAATTTAGGGAAATAAATAGTTTGGGGATCCGTATGATTGGCCGTTTCAACGAAAACCTGCGTTGCCTCTGCATACTTTTCAAGACGAAACAGCTCAACACCATAGTGATACCGCAGCAGGTAATTTCCGGGTTGACTTTCCAGCTCTTTTTCAATGATTTTCAGGTTTCTGTTCTTTTTGTCCTTTTGATCTATTTGACTATCTAAGTAACCATAGTGCATAATCACGATCTCATTGGCCATTCCGTAGGAGGCCTGTTTATTTTTCTCCAGAATGACATCTGCAATTTGTTCATGGATAGCGCCACGAAACCTGTATTCAGGCCTGTTTCTGAAAAGACGAAAAACCACATCCGGACAGGTTTCCGCCCAGCCGTCAGCTCCAATATAATTAATAATTTTGATAAAGTAGCCTTCCACATTCTTTTCGGCGGTGTACCTGGCCAGAACATCCCTGCTCTCACGGGCCAGTTCCTCATCGGCATCCAAAAAGAAAATCCACTCCCCCGTCGCCCGCTGGATCGATGCATTCCGGGCATCACTAAAATTTTCATTCCAGTCATAGGAGTAGACCTTCGCTCCCATTTCCCGTGCGATTTCGGGTGTAGCATCAGTGGAACCGGTGTCAACCACAATGATTTCGTCAACCACACCGGCTACACTTTGCAGGCACCTGCGTATATTCCCTTCCTCGTTTTTGACAATCATACATAAACTAATCCGGTTGCCCATAGGTGATCTCCTTGTAACATTTTTTATTATAAATTATGCATTAAAGTTGTAACTTTCCACACTTACTGAAAATATTCTATATAAAGGCATATATTGCTAATAAATTACACGGGAGGTTAATCTTATGCCTAACTTCAAAATTTTCCAAGACAATCCAGATTACGCGAGGATCAAAATCTATGGAAGTAACAACGTTGCTTTCAACACAGACACCTCCGGTAACCTGGCCATTACTTCAACCGGTCTTGCCATTACTGCTCCTACCAACGGTCTGACAGTGACGGCTCCTGCCAGCGGTTTGGCAATCACCCCACCCACCGGCGGATTATCTATTACTCCGCCAACGAACGGTTTGACCATTACGTCAACCGGTCTGTCAGTCACCGCACCGGCCAACGGGCTGACGGTGACGGCACCAGCCAGTGGTTTATCCATCACCCCACCCACCGGCGGGTTATCCATTACGCCGCCAACCAACGGGTTAACTATCACTTCAACTGGTCTGTCCATTACTGCACCGGCCAACGGGCTGACAGTGACGGCTCCGGCCAGTGGTTTATCCATCACCCCACCCACCGGCGGGTTAACCATTACTTCAACCGGCCTGTCCATCACTGCACCGGCCGGCGGTTTATCCATTACACCACCCACCAACGGATTACTGGTTACAGGTACGCTGGCCAGCACACTGGCAACCACAGATGTATCCGCCACAAGGGCAAGCGTTACCAATACAGCTGGTTCACCCGACACAACCTACACTGTCCTGGGTGTTGCAACCTGGACCTTTGGTGTGGTTAACAACTCCCTGGATGCCAACGCACAGGCACTGGTTAGGCTGCAACTGAGCCCGGACGGCACCACCTGGGTGGACGAAGTCAGCAACACTACCATAAACCAGAATTCTATGGCAACCTTTGTCGCTACCACATTCCTGAAGTACGCCCGGTTATACTATGCCGCTGTTAACGCCGCCAGTGCCGTGACGTTAAATATCTTCTTCCAAGGTCAAACCTCTTAATAATTAAATAGCAACGGGGTGACTGGTGTTAAATACACTAGGGTAAGGGATAGACCTTATAGTATTCTAAGAAAGGGTTTATCCCTATTTTTATTCTTAAAATACTAGTTAAATGTATTATGTTAATATAGTACTGGTAGTATAATATAGAAAATATTGTTTCTGATGGTGGTGCATCTCAGTGAGGGTGGAAACGGTTACAACTCCTGATGGGAAAACCCGGTATATGCTGGTTGGTTCGGATAGTGAGCCCGTCCTTCCCGTCATGCGGTTCATTAAGTTCAAAGATAACAGTGGAGCTGCTCGAAACAGCCTACGCGCTTACTGCCAGCACCTGAAACTCTTTTTCGAGTTCCTTGAGCAGGAGGAGCTGGATTACCGTAAAATCAACATAGACGACATGGCCGACTTCATGCGCTGGCTCCAGAATCCCTACGGGAATCTGAAAGTAATCCCGGCGACACCCGTAATGTCCCCCCGCAAGCCAGCCACTGTGAACACCGTAATCTCCACGGTCCTTAATTTCTACGACTACCTCATGCGCCACGAGGACTACAGCGTCCAGCTTTCCGAGAGGCTTAAAAAGACCATCCCCGGGAGCAGGAGGGGCTTTAAAGACTTCCTCTACCACGTCAATAAAGACAAGGAGTATCCGGCAAAGATTTTAAAGGTGAAGGTTCGCCGTTCCAGACCAAAGACTATACCCAAAGAGCAGGTAAAGAAACTGATTGATGCCTGTTCAAACTTAAGGGACAAATTTTTAATCCAGCTTTTGTGGAAAAGCTCCATGCGGATCGGCGAGGCCCTGGCCCTGTGGCTGGAAGACTTTGAGCCCGACGGACAAAAGATCCATATCCGGGATAGGGGTGAACTTCCCAACCTCGCCGAAATTAAAACCATCTGCAGCCCCCGGACGGTGGACGTTTCACCGGATTTGATCAACCTGTTTTTTGACTATGTGGCTGAATTCCACACAGACGAAGTGGATACAAACCATGTTTTTATAAAGCTGTCCGGGGAAAACAAGTACCAACCCATGGAGTACCAGGACGTCGCCTCTCTCTTTCGCAGGTTGAAGGCCAAAACGGGAATTGACGTCAGCCCCCACATTCTTCGGCACAGCTCCTTGACCGAACTGCGCCGGACCGGCTGGAAGCCGGAACACTTGCAAAAACGGGCAGGACATGCCCAGATTCAGACCACCATGCAAATCTACCTGCACCCGAGCGACGAAGACCTGCGCCAGGATTGGGAGAAGGCAGAGGAAATGATGCGCCTTAAACGACAGTAAAAGGAGGGTTCTGAATAGTGAGCACGGTATATAGGCCGGTTCCGACGCCAGAAAAATGGCGGGAAATCGAGGAAACGCTGACGGGATACTGGGAAAAAGACAGGTGGGATATTACCGACCCCATCTTTGACGAGTTTCGGCCTGAACGTTGGACACTACCCAATAAGATTATTGACTTTTCCCGCCTGCAGCCAGGTATTAAGGAAGAGGTCAAGTTTTTCTTTATTCACCGCCTCCGTGAATATACCTTGCGGTTACAAACGGCGGTCTCTTACGGAACTTGCTTTGCCCGCTTGGCTGACTTTCTGAAGCAGGTTTATCCCGGAATCGGAAGTTTTACGGATTTTAAGATAGAGATAGTTATGACCAGGTGGCGTTCTTATCTGGTTGAACAGGGGGTTTCGGTCAACAAAAAAGGCCGTTTATCCAGTACCCAATACGAAACTCTGTTACAGCAAGTATATCAGTTTATGCTCAACTTCTACGACGACCGGGAGGAGTTTGAAAAGAACGTCTGGGACGTGCGGAAAATACCGGGAGCGAAATATACCCAAAACGAATCTCGTTACCTGCTTTCTTTTGAGGACATTCCCTTTCCCTTCCGGCCTCTGGCTAAAAGATACCTGAAGGTGCGAGTAGGTATTCGGTCATATAGCCAATGTAATACAGACTTAATAGCCCTGCGTTTGTTCCTGCGATTTATACATGAACAATATCCTCATTGGCAGGACCTAAAGAAGTTATCACGTAAAGACATGGAAAATTACTTGGCGTGGTACCGATCATATACAGAAGGCTGGCAAAAACAGCATCGTGATTGTCTACTCAGCCTACGGGGCTTTTTTGACTACATCCAGCGGGCCGGATACCCGGAGGCGCCGGAAAAACCCCACTTTTCGTTGTTATTCAAAGAAGATTTTCCTAAACGTGCTATCAGGTCGGAAGAGGATATTAAATTTATCCCTGAAGGAGTTCTAAAACAACTGGAAGAAAATCTGGAGCAATTGACACCTTCGCAGTATATCCCGATAGTTGTTCTCCTCCGCGCTACGGGCTGGCGCATTTCCGATATCCTGAACCTCCGGTATGATAACTGTCTAGACCGTACCGCCCAGGGCTGGTGGCTCTGCGGCGATATTCCCAAAACTCAGGTGTTAAACCACCGCGTACCCATTACCGACGAGGTAGCCGCGGTGGTTCAAGCCGTAGTTGATGAAGTTAAAGAAAAAAGCATGCCGTATAATAACCCTAAAAAACTGTTGTTTGTTCGTTTGGACGGAAAACGTAAGGGCCGGCCACCAGAAGGGGCGGTAATTAGATAAAAGAAGGCCATATCCACCACTTAGCAGGGAAAAAAGGGCGGGAGTACGTGGGGGAGGAACGTTTAAATGTCCGGTAAGCACCAGCGTAACACGGAGGGATTGAAAAAACACGCCCGGCGCAAGAGCGAGGAAACCGTGAAAAAGATTGACGAGGCCATCCAGAGGCTGATTAAAGCCGGGGAGAAAATCAACTTCAACAGTGTTTCTCTGAAGGCCGGGGTGAGTAAGTCTTATCTTTACACCCACCAGGAGATCAAGGAGCGCATCGAGAATCTCCGTAAGCAGCAGGCGGCCGCGCCTTCTCCGAAGCAGATAAAACGGGAAATGACCGATGCCAGCAAGGACATCATTATTACTGCGAAGAATAAGCGCATCAAGGAACTGGAAGCCGAAAACAAGCGGTTGAAAGAGGAACTAAAAATACTGCGGGGAAAACTTTACGAATCGCTGGAGTAGGATTGATTTTGTGAGCGTTATCATCCCTAAAATATGGCCATGCTTGTTATCGTCAGGTTGTTTTTGGGGGAGATCCTTGTCTCCTAATGGAGTTGTTGCTTTTCTATCCCTGGGAAACTTCCGACTGCCGCGGGAAAGAAGAATTAGAAACACAGAAAATATATGCCATAAAGTGCTTCGTGCTCAAGTAAGATTCAAGAACGGGTGTGTGCTCGGTCTAATACAAAAACGTACGTTGTGAATATATAAACAATGAGAGAGCCTTATTTTAACAGGGCTCTCTCATTGTTAGTATAGATAATCATTTTCACCCCGTTATCATTTTTTAAGTTAAGTGGATAAACAATTGACCAGGATTTGGTGAAAAAAGTAGCCTGCTCATTTCCCCGGGCGTTAGTCGGTATCATCGGGGTGGAATTTGGGGGTGCAAAGGTTGATACCTCCATGCCAAATCTAAACTATATCGGCTACAGGTTTCATCAATCCCTGCCGCAGTACCTATACCATTCGGATGTCTGCCTGATTCCTTTTCAGATATGGAAAAAGAGGGGTCTTTTTACCCCTCTTTGCGGCAGTTACAGTTGGTGTTTTTTCAGAACTGTTCTGTAGCAATAAAGTTTACCCCACAAATTGGATGTGACTGCATCTTCAGGCATGTTGAAAGTAAAGCTTCCAACAAAATTGAGTCCAACTTCATTGACCGTGTCCTTAAATTGTTCCAGGTTAATAGTAGGATAATCAAAGGTTAGAACGATTAAGCCGTTGTCCCTTAGGGTTCTTTTAAACTCCCCGAGGGACAGTTTTATGTCCTGAGGGCTCATATGTTCTAAAACAGATATACAAAATATTTTATCAAACTTTTTATCCTCATAGGGAAGTGACGTAATACTGCATTGATTAAAACGGATCTTTTGACAGTAGGCAAGTAAAGCCGGTTTAGACACTTTGTTCCCACAGTCATTTAAAATGTTATTTATGATCGCTTCCGGTGACAGTATTCTTTTGTCAAGATCACAGGCATGAACTTCTTTGCAAACATCTGAAAGGTGAAATTTAAAAGGGTGACAGATTCCACAGCCAGCATCTAAAACAGTATCCTCAGCTCCTGTAAATTTACTGGCCCATTCATACTCATAGTATCTGCTCCACCAAGTAGGAGGAAGTTCATAAACCATATAGTCCATTTTAGGGTCACTGTAAACAAAAAATCTTGAATCATATTTTTCCATTGGTGTCTCCTTGAAAATTTCTGTAAAAAGGATCTGCCCATGCAGCAATCCACAGTTCCTGTTTTTCCATAGATTTCACTCTGTTGCCTAAAGCTGTTTTAGTTACTCTATTTAGGAAAGGGACATTTAATGTAAACTTCTATGAAAGAACCAATTTGCGAACGACAGTATTGCCGCATCTCGCCCTTACTTTTTCTTACGGACAGATAGTATCTTCTACGCAGATGATGGTCTGGGCACACAGGTTGTTCAGGGTGAAACTGACGGTTACAGGACCAGAAACCGTATTAGGATCCTGGGTGGTTGTGATTGCAGCAGGGTCGATAGCGATAGAGGAAGTAATGGAGAACGCATCCTGACAATCGCAGGACGTTACACCGGTATTAAAGGTTAGTGCACCGGAATTGCTCAATACATCGCAAAATTCTTCAAATGTCCCTCCGTTTTGTAAGAAAGCATACTTAAACTGAACATCATAGGAAAAAGAGATGGTCGGAACAGGACTGACGGTAAACGCCGCATTGTAAAGAACAGCATTGGCCTCCGACGGGGAACCTAGACCGATCGGTGTAAAGGACGGGGTTGTACAGGTGACCGTAAAGGTTTCTGTCCGGTTTAAGGTCGTAATTTCCTGAACACAAATTTTTCTGACAGCCATTGAAATGCCTCCCTTTATTATGATTTATTGTATAATATTCTAGGTTTTGACATTTGTTACACTTAGTGTATTTTTAAATAATGTTTTTGCAGCTTACCCGACCTGTAATGTTATTTGTCTCACAGCAGCTGCACCAAACTTTTTTATGTCGCATATTGTAAACACAAAGGTCAAGTCTGGAGGTAATTATTTTGAAAGAGCCAAAGCATCCTCTGATTAGCCTTTGTATGATTGTCAAAAATGAAGAATTCAATATCGTTCGTTGTTTAATTAGTGTGATGGATTATGTAGATGAAATCCTGGTACTGGACACCGGTTCCAGTGACCGGACACCGGTTCTGGCACAAGAGCAAGGGGCCAGCGTCTTCTTCACTCAATGGGAAAACGACTTTGCCAAGGCAAGAAATGAAATTAAACAACGGGCCCAGGGAGAATGGATTTTTTACCTGGACGCAGATGAAGAACTGCCCCCGGAAACCGGGCGGTCCCTGCGGCAGTTGGCCCAACAAACCGAGGCGGAGGCCTTCACCTTCAGCATCATCAATTACACTTCTGCTTCGGAGCCGCAAAAATGCCGTGGCCTGAACATACGAATGTTTAAAAACAATCCCAACTATTGCTTTGAAGGTGCCTTGCATGAACAGATAGCACCCAGTATTCTGCGCCACAACCCTGCAGCAGCCATTGTCTATTCGGGTTTAGAAATTTTGCACTATGGCTACTCCTTTGATCATCCGAAACGAGCACAAAAAAACCGGCGCAACATAACCATACTGGAAAGCATGCTGGCAGAGAACCCCACGGACGATTTTATTCATTATAATCTGGGGGTTAGTTTTTATGTGAGCGACCAGTTGGAAAAAGCAAAACATCATTTTCTACTGGCTAAACAGTATGAGAACAAAAATTCCAACTACCTGCCCGGGTTATACCGTAATTTTACCCTTTGCCTGGTGGACCTGGGAGAGTACGAGCCGGCTCTTAAACTTGCCCAAGAAGGTTTGTCTTATTTCCCCGATTACCCCGACCTCTATTATCTTCAGGGGGAAATTTTTACATCGGTAAAGCTTTTTGAACTGGCGATGGATCGTTTTAAACAGTGCCTGAAATATAACAAGATCAACCCGCATTATATCTCCATGGAAGGGGTACAAAGTTTTTTAGCCTGTGAACAACTGGCCGATATCTGCATACATCTGCAGGATTGGGAGCAAGCCCTGAATTATCAACTCCAGGCCATTCAATCCGGGGCTGCTTCTTATGCTTCATCCCTACGTCTGGGTCTGCTGGCACAGCGTTATTTTAACAATTCGGAGGACACCATCAGCTTTTTGCAGACACACTTACCCCATGTAAGTCCGGAGGAACGAATCAAATTATTATTTGACATGGGCGAGTACAAAATTGTTGTGCGGGAAATAAACACCCTGCCGCAGCCATTCCCTGAAATCTATGTTCTTGCCAGCAAATCTTGCATTTATTTAAAAGATTGGCAGGCGGCTGAGAATTTTCTTTTGAAAATTCCCTCTTCCCATGAAGAAGTTACGTCCCTGGCTGCCATATGCCAGGTGCTGCGTCATGACATAAGGCATACAGAATTTAGTCGTGAAAAGGATGTGCTAAACCAATTTTTAGCCCAACATGTGGCACAACTCATTGACCAGGAACAAAACCGGCCCGGGAACGATTCTTTTTCCCCGTCTTTCTTGAATTTTGCCTACCAACTGGTTTCCTTTGATAGGGTTAAAGCCGTCAAGTTCTTAGAAACCGTTATGGAACCCTTACACCTTTCCCTACTCTACAGCCAAATGGGGCAGCAAGCCTTTACTCAGAAAAATCACAACCTGGCAGAAAGACTCTTTTCACTTTCCCTGTATCACCGAAAATATGCAGTCAACTACAAATGGTTCGGCCTCATCAACAGCTGCACAGGCAATAAACTGGAGGGGATTAGGTTTATCCGGCATGCCTGTGATTTGGAAAAGGACAGCCAAAATTATATTTCTTTATTAACTGTTCTAACTGATTTCTTCCAACATTGCTTAAGGCATATTTCTGCAAGCTATCCTCATACTTCGCCGGTACACCATCATCTGTTAGGGTTAGGCAGCTTTAAGAAGAAACTAACCGGAAAGGAAGAATTACTTTGCCAATCAACATAAGCCTCTGCATGATCGCTAAAAACGAAAGTGATTTTATTGGCAACTGTATTAAAAGTGCCCTGCCCTATGTAAAACAGATCATTGTTGTGGATACCGGTTCAACTGACCAAACTCCCGAGATAGCCCAAAGCCTAGGAGCGGAAGTCTATCCTTTCTCCTGGATCAATGACTTTAGCGCAGCCCGTAATTATTCCCTGGAAAAGGCCACGGGAGATTGGATTCTTTTTTTGGATTGTGATGAGGAGATCGACCCAAACCTGGGGCATCATTTAATGGAGGCAATTCAATCGGAGAACTACGATGCCTATTATCTTGACATCAGAAATCTTCTGGGAGAGGACCAAGAAATTACCTTTCAATCTGTCAGGTTGTTCCGTAACCTGCCACAATTCCGGTTTAAGGGAAAAATTCACGAGCAGATCTCCGATTCTATCTTTCAACATGCCGGACCCGCTAGAATCGGCCGTCTTAATGTAACCCTGCTGCACCATGGTTATAACCCGAAAAAGGTAAACATTCCCTCAAAAATTGTACGAAACGTAAGGTTGCTGGAAGAATCCCGGGGGGACCGGGTCTGCCGGGACGGCTTTTATCTTTATAATGTAGGAATAGAATATACCAGGCAAGGGCAATATCAAAAGGCTTTGGAAAACTTTATTGAAGCTTTAAAAGTAACCAATCCCAGTTCCGGATATGCTCCCCCGTTAGTCTATAAACTGGTGGTTTGTCTCATTGAACTTGGCCGGTACCGGGATGCTTTAGAACAACTGGCTTATTTTCAAAGCATCTATCCGGACTACGGTGAATTATTTTTCTTACAAGCCGCCAGTCACATTCGATGCGGGCGTTATTCCCTGGCTGCCCACAGCATTGAAAAAGCCACAAAAATGAGACACCGTAACCCAAAATACCCTGTGGAAGGCAAAGTTTTTGGCCAGTCTCCCGAACAGTTATTGTCACAAATAAGGCCCTTTCTCCTGCGAGGAGCAAAGCAGTTTCAGTTAAGTGTTTGTATTCTGGCAAAAGATGAAGAAAAGAACATTGCCAGGTGCCTGCGCAGTGTTGGTGAGATAGCCAATAAAATTATGCTGATTGTTACGGAATGCTCCGATAACACCCTGAACATCGCCTATCAAATGGGCGCCAACCTTTACCGTCTGAACTGGTCAGACAGTTTTGCCAAACTCAGAAACTTTGCCCTGCAGAATGCCGGCGGGGACTGGATATTATTTTTGAACGGGGACGAGGAAATGAACCTGGCTGATCTGCCTGTACTGCTGGAAGGTTTAAATACTTCCACTTCCGTTGGTCACAGGGTTCTGCTAAGAACTTTTTTCGACCCAAACAACAGGGGCAATTATCAGGAACAAGCTGTTTGCAGAGTCATTCGTAATAAACATGATTTGCATTATCATTCCCGGTTTATGGAAGATGTTGACCGTTCAATTACGGAGAAGCACGGGGAAATAGCGCTCACCTGCTTGCCTGTTACCGTTTTTCATTATAGTCAGAACGTAAAATCACAATCCAGGCAGGCAGTTTTTCGTAGAAATGTCTATTTACTTGCCAGAGATATGAAGGAATATGGTAGAAATCCTGTACTGCACCGGGAGATGGGATTTCAATTCTATAAAGCTGGGAAGTATAAAGCGGCCCTGGCACATTTTCAGGTGGCCCATGGTTTATTTGGCACGATAATACCGGCTAACTTGTACTACGGAATGATAAAATGCTTATTTAAATTAGAAAAATATAATGAAACAGTAACGGTGGCAAACACAGCCATCGATTTATACCCGGACTACACGGATCTTATCTATTTACAGGGTTTTTCCTACTTAAGAACGGGTAGTCTGCAGGCCGCCAGAGAATGTTTTGAAAGATGCCTGCAACTGGGTGATGCTCCCTGGGAAAAGTACCATAGGGGTTCCGGAGTTGCTAGTTATCTGCCCCACTGCCGGCTGGCGGAAATACATCTACTGCAAGGTGATACAGATAAGAGTTTAGAACACTACCGTTCTGCTGCTCAAACCGTTGGCGGAGCAGACCTGGCCATCCCCCCTCTCACGGATATACTCTTGTCTCAATCTCAACCCGGACGGGTGTTAGAGTATCTTAACGAAAATAACCTGGATAACTGCCGTAACCTTTGTACGGCTGCCATTGCGGCCAGTAAAAATAAATGCCTGCTGGAAAGTTTAGAACTATGGCAGGCAGCTGTGGAAAAGTTTATCGCGGCAAAGGATTTCGAACAGTACCAGGCCATTGCCGCTGCCATGTTCCATGCTTTAACCGATATTTACATGGAAGCAATTGAGCACAATCCAAACGCTGAGCAATTGCAAAAGATCCGGGAATTTTTTAAGAAAACAAGACAAAATTACTTTCCAATTTAACGTAAAGAATCCCTCCATGACCGTTCCTTGTTTCCTCTTGTCCTAAGAAGAAACATAAACTTGCATTTTTTCCGCTGTATTAATAACATATTAACTTCTATTGAATAGCATGTAGTAAAAAAGTTTTTTGAGGAGGGATAAGTCTTGTTTAACTTTAAAACAGATTTTTTTGAACAACGACCTAAAGAGAGACAACTAACCAGTCAAGAACAGGAACCCCTAGAGAACGATACAACCTTATCGTGGCCTGGTCTGAATGAGGTAATAGAAGCAGAAACATTTCTATCAAAACCGGAGGAAGATGAGCAGGAGGAAGTTAACCATTGTGCAGAACCCGGCAGGGACGAGCAAATTCCGACTGAAGCAATCGTATCAGACGAGGTCCCGGTGTTTTACCACCCGGGCAGAGCATGCGTTGAAAGCATTAACAGGAGAAACGTCCAGGACTGTGAGAATACCCCGGTAACCATCACCGGGCTTACAACCGGAGTAACGGCAAAAATACCGGTGGTTCTGGCAGAATTGGCGGTACAGATAAATTTGGCTTCCGTGATTAAGTTACCTGAAAAAGCAATGGGAATAAAAGATATTGGAAAGCGGGTAAAGCTCACCCAATGCCTGCTTTTGCTTGATCCGGGAGAACAAATTCCTCCTGTGCTTTTTCTGGAGGGCTTTGTTCGTAAAAACATTACTTATGCTTCAAGGGGCTGTGCCAATGATAAGGGGATATGCGGTGACATTCGCCATTGTGCCGTTGATGTTCCCTTTAACTGCACAACAACAGTTGAATTCATCACAGATCCAATACTGCCCATCATTAATACCAGCGCTGAATTTGAATATATTAGAAAACAGGCTTTACCCACCCGTAATTTCGCCGAAAAAGATGAACTGCTTTCCGGTGACTTTTCGGAATTTAACCAGGCAACCGAGGAGTTTTACAACGAACTCCCCTACTGTGAATTGGTCAGCAGCAGGATTGTTGAATATGATGAATTTATTAACCGCACCCGACCGTGTGGCGACCTTCCCATTGAAGAAATCGAGTTTTCTGTAATAGAGCAAAAAATGGTTATTTTGCTTACTATTAAGGTTCTTCAAAAACAACAGGTAAGTATTCCCCCTTTTTCGGATGCACTGCTCAGTGATTTTCAAAGCCAACTGCCTGAAGTTAACAATGAGAGTAAGTTTACAAAAAACCTGTCGGAAGATGACACAGGCTTAATTGAAGAAGATTCTTTTCCGGAAACCGAGGTCTTCCCCTCTGACCTGCATGATGAAGAAACCGTTGAACCAGAGACACTGTTCTACAAGGAATACCTACCGTCAGTTGCTGACCCGGGGGTTACAGGTCCGAACCTGAATATCGAAGAAATAACCGAAATGTCCCAGGAGGATTCTACCCTTCTTACAGATCAGGAAACCGGTGATACCGGCCTTCTCATTGAGGAAACAACTGAAATCCCGCAGGAGGATTCCACCCCTGTCACAGATCAGGAAACCATAGGGGTAGGTTTATCGGTTGAAGAAGCAGCTGGTTCAGAAGGTAACCTGCCTGTTATAACGGAATTAAGCGGTTGGAATGATGAACCTCAGGATAAAACTGAACCTCTAAGAAATCAATGCCCTTTTAAACGTTAACCTGATCCTTTAAGAAAAATTCAAAAACTATACAAAAATTAGGTTTCAAGTCCAGAAAATGTAACCCGAGTCAAGCAAGATGAATATCATGCACTATCAAATTATAAAGGGGGATTACCTGAATGTCCAAAAATGATGTCTTTGATCAATTGCAGGGAGAATTGGTAAAAAGCAAAAGTCATGCAACGGCAACATGCGTTAATGTTACCGGCGGAACTCAACCGGACTGTGTGAGCACAACCGCTGCCATTACCCAAATAACCGGTCCCGTAACCGTAAAAATACCGGTGGTGCTGGCCGAACTCACCGTACAGGTCAACATGGACTCCATGATTACCCTGCCTGAACCGGCCCTGGAAATCAAAAGAATCAAAAAGCGCCTGAAAGTTACCCAGTGCCTGCTGCTGCAGGACACCAACGTACTCTTCTTAAAAGGTTTTGTACGTAAAAATATTGAGTATTCTACCCGTGGATGTTCCAATGCCGAGGGTGTCTGCGGCGACATCCGCCATTGCACCGTGGATGTTCCTTTTAGCTGCTCAACACCGGTTATCTTTAACGGGGCTATGCCGGCAACTTTAGGCATCAATACCAGAGATGAGTTTGAATTCTTCCGCAGACAGGATTTACCTGACCGTGAATTTGCCGAAAAAGATTTTCTGCTTTCCGGTGATTTCTCAGAATTCAACCAAGTCAGCCAGGAATTCTTTAATGAACTGCCCTTCTGCGAATTGATTAGCGCAAGGATTGTTGAGTTTGATGAACTGATTAACCGCGTCCGCCCGCACCACAGCAACTTACCTTTTGAAGAAAGAGAATTCAAACAAGTTGAAGAAAAAATGGTTCTCTTTATTACTCTGAAGATCTTACAAAATCAGCAGGTGCTTATTCCTAATTGATCTTCGGCGTTGACATGTCAGAGGTTTTGAAGAAGTTTGTTGAAAAAGAACCTGAATGCACCGAAAGTTTAAGGATTTCTTAATATCCTGATTTTAGGGAAGTAACCTTGCTCCCCAGGGCATAGGCATTACTTCCTTATTCATTTGTTTAAATTAATTAACATTTTATTCATTACCTTCCATATTTTACTGTATATTATTCGATTAAGAGTTAAGGTGACACTTTTTTCCATAAAATTCGAAAATTTTTCTTGACCGGGTTGGTAGAGAAGGAAATCAAACTCACCTGTTCATCTAATTGGTTTTTTTTCCATAAAAAGTAACATAAAAAGTCCGCCTTGAATAACATGCAATAAATTCATTAAAGGAGGATTGATACAATGTCAGGATGCTTTCCCCCACCCAAACCAAAGAGAGTCTTTACCGGCGGGGTCCAACCCGAATGTCCCAATGTAACAGTACCGATTATGGGATTGGCAACCGGCGCCACAGTAAAAATACCGGTTATACTGGCGGAATTTACCGTTCAGGTAAATGTGAACTCAACCATTACTCTCCCGGAACCGGCTTTGGAAATCAAGAACATCAAAAAACGGGTTAAAATAACCCAATGCCTGCTGCTGCAGGATCCCATGCAGCCGGCCGGACCCACCGTGCTGTCCCTGAAAGGATTTGTGCGTAAAAACATTGATTATTCCACCCGCCTTTGCTCCAATACAGAGGGTGTTTGCGGGGACATTCGTCATTGCACCGTCGACGTTCCCTTCAGCTGCACAACGCCCGTTACCTTTAACGGGGCTTTACCGGCAACCATCATGACCAATACCGTGGAAGAGTTTGAATTCTTCCGCCGGCAACCGCTTGCCGGCCCCGGCTTCGCAGAAAAGGATCAATTATTGTCAGGGGATTTATCCGAGTTTAACCAGATAACCCAGGAATTTTTTAATGAACTTCCCTTCTGTGAATTGATCAGTGCCAGAATTGTTGAATTTGATGAGTATCTCAATCGTACCCGCCCCAAAACCGCTACCCTGCCCTTTGAAGAGAGGGAATTCAGGCAAGTGGAAGAAAAAATGGTTATCTTTATTACCCTCAAAGTCCTGCAAAACCAGCAGGTGGAAATCCCGGCAAGCATTTAACGGGCACAGAATGCAAGAACACACTCGAAATTTATTTCGGGTGTTTTTTCTTGTGGAAAAAAGTAACCGAATTCCCACCAGTGGAATAAATTAACAACAAATGTAATAAAGGAGGTAAGCTGATGAACCAAAAGGAGTTTAAACAGTACATCAAAACCATGGTTAACTCCATGCTGGAAAAAATACCCAGTTATTCCGAAGAAGAACTGGCAGAGTATTTCAGCGAAGGTTTTTCGGATGATTACTCTGAAGATTTTCCGGAAGATTTCGACCAGGACATCCCCGATGACATGATTGAAGAATTGGCAAACGACCTGGCCCAGGTGGAAGAAACCTTTGGTTTTGGTAAGGACTGGGGGAATACCGCTGATTGGGGAAACCTGATTGACTGGGCCGGTATGAATGAAGATCTTGACGGTTACGGCAGCAGCGGCGTGTGTGACTTTAAGGATCCCTGTCATAAGCCCCACCATAAACCGCATCTTAAACCGCACCATAAACACCACTGCCATGATGATAAGCTGCTTAAATGCTTTATTTTCACCTGTCTAAAGCTAAAGCTCATTCTGTGCTTGCTGAAAAACAACAAATTTTGTCTCAGGGAAATTAAGAAAGAAATTGCTCTTCTTGAGAAAGCAATTTTCAGTCCCACCTTTGGTTTAAAGGAAATCAAAAGAGAAATCAGGCGTATCGAATGCGGTATTTTCAGTCCCACCTTCGGATTGCCGGAAATTAAGAGGGAAGTAAGAAACATTGAACTGGGTGTTTTCAGCCCCACCTTCGGCCTGCCGGAAATAAAGTCGGAGGTTTCGCTGATTGAAACCATTGTGGCCGGCATTGCTGACGAGATTGACAGTCCGACCTTCGGTCTGGTAGAAATTAAATCCGAGGTATCGGAAATCCTGGCCATTGTCAGCAATCTGAATGTTGTTGTCCCGACTCTTCTGCTGGTGGACATTAAATCCGAAGTCTCCGCCATTGAATCGGCTGTCTTCAGCGAAACCTTCGGCCTGGCAGAAATTAAGTCCGAGATTTCTGAAATCCTGGCAATTGTAACCAACCTCGACTTCACCCTGTTCTCTGACATTAAGTCCGAAGTATCCACCATCGAGTCTGCTGTCTTCAGTGAAACCTTCGGTTTAGAAGAGATCAAGTCTGAGGTATCCGAAATCTTCGGCGCTGTCTTCAGCCCAACTTTCGGCTTAGAGGAAATTAAATCCGAGGTATCGACACTCCTGTTTGAATTTGAGCAATTTGCAAGCGCACAGGGATTCTCCACAAACCTGACCACCGGCCCCTTCCTTGCATCTGCTACCGAGGATAATGCCGAAGTTAAAGCATTTAATGCCACCGCAACATTCCAAAGCGTAACGTTTGAAGTATTTGATATAGGCACCTGTCCTATTTCACTTGTTAACTCTGTTGCATTCTTAGATATCACTCCCTGCTGCGGAGCCAGTGCTTTTTTTGTAATTAATCCTCTTCTTACAGAAACGAACTTAATCCTTAACGCCCAAACCAGCTCCACCTTTGGCATCTTCCTTTATGCTGCAACAAGGGCACTCTTAGTTAAACAAACAGAGTTCTTCTCTGCAGACTTCCTGCCTCTGGGTACCATCTGCGTATAATCCATCGTCTCCCGGTGCCGGCAACCTGTTGCCGGCACTTTGCTTTTTAGCCAATTTTATTTTTATGCTTACCTCTACAAAAAATCATCTTTCCCTGGCACTTTAGTAACAATTATCATCCCTTGTCATATTATGTAAAAGATAATTATTAAAGGAGGTCTTTCTTGTGTGGAACTGGGATGACGATGATAATCCCTGGGGCAAGGATATGGACAAATGTAAGGATAAAACCTGCAGCGGTGACCAATACGATGATTTCGATTTGGACCACGATGCCGTTTTACTGCACAAAATTATCAAGGCCCTCTGCATTCTGAAGCGGGAGCTTGCAAAATGCGAAGAAATCCTTTGCAATCCCAAGTTTGGTTTGAAAGAAATTAAGCGTGAAGTGAGAAACATCGAGCGGGGTGTGTTCAACCCCACCTTTGGCCTTTTAGAAATTAAATCCGAAGTGTCAATGGTGCAAACCATTGTCGGCGGCATCATGGACCAGCTCGATAACCCCACCTTTGGTTTAAGTGAAATCAAAGCCGAAGTATCGGAAATCCTGGCCATAGTAAGTAATCTTGTCATCGACTGCCCGGTGGCTCTGCTGTCCGATATTAAATCAGAAGTCTCCGCCATTGAGTCTGCGGTCTTCAGCCCCACCTTCGGCCTGCAGGAGATTAAGTCCGAAGTCAGCCAGATCCTGGCCAACCAGGCTGCCAGCCCCTTCTTGACCACCGGTCCTTTCTTTGTGGATTGTGATGAGATAACCGTCCTGCTGAAGGGTCTCAATAACACAAATGTCGTACAAAGTGTTACCTTTGTTGTACGTAACCTGACAGACTGCCCGTGTGTTGACTTAATCGAGGTAGGTTTCACAATACCGGCGTGCTGCAGTGAGGATACAGAAGTTGCCATCCCCGGTACCGGGCAAAGAAATCTCGAAGTAAGGGCCATTACCAGCTCTGCCATCGGCGTCCTGGTTTACCTGGCCACCAAAACCGGCGCACCTTTCAGCCTTGGCAGCAAAGTCAACGAATTTAAACATGCAGAGTGGGTACCCGTCGCTACCTTCTGTACCTAAAGCCCCCGGTCGGCAACTCCCGGTTGCCGACCCTTTCTTTTCACAGTATCCACTCCCCCGACATATACTGGCTTAGAAAAGTGTATGGAGGAAAACCATGATCTCATTGTGCATGATCGTCAAAAACGAGGAACGCAACCTGGCCAGGTGCCTGAACAGCGCCAAAGACTGTGTGGATGAAATTATTATTGTAGATACCGGCTCCCAGGATAATACCGTAAAAATAGCGGAGCAGTTTAATGCGAAAATTTACCATTACAATTGGGATGAGGACTTTGCCGCCGCCCGCAATTTCAGCCTCGACAAAGCAGCCGGAGACTGGATCCTCTATTTGGATGCCGATGAGGAACTGGAACCCGACTGCTGCGAGCGTTTAAGAAACCTGGCCCGCACGGACCGCTATGAGGCTTATTTTTTCCAGATCATTAATTTAACGGACGGCAATGACCCCCTGAAGCATATAAACGTGCGCATGTTCCGTAACAAACCGGCGTACCGCTTTGAGGGGAAGCTTCATGAGCAGGTTATCAGTTCCATATCAGCCGGAGGCAGCACCGCCGCTGTGGTAAACTCCGGCATCAGCATTTTGCACTACGGTTATCTGGCCTCGGAATTTATAGCCAAGAACAAGGCCGTTCGCAATCACCGCATTAACCAGCGACTGGTAGACAATGACCCGAACAACCCCTTTTACCTGTACAGCCTGGGAGGTTCCTGTGTTAATTTGAATGATCTCGAAGGCGCCTTAACTCATTACAAGAAGGCCCTGCAGTACGTTAACCTGCGGGCCATGTACGCCCCCAGCATCTTTATCTCCCTGATCTCCTGCCTCTTGAAAATGGGACGGTTGGATGAGGTTGTAGAATATATCGAACAATGCAAGGCCAACTACCCGGACTATGTAGATATCTACTTTATTGAGGGAGAGCTTTACTACCAGTTGGGTCATACCGGGAGAGCCACGGCCTGTTTTGAAAAGTGCCTCAGCCTCGGGGAGCAATCCTCGGGTAAATATACCTCCCGCACCGGGGTGGGCAGTTTCCTGCCCAATTTTAAACTGGCGGAAATTTATCAAGCCGAAGGTGACTTTAAGAAAGCCCTGCAGTATCAAATCCAGGGGCTAAGACTGAAGAACACCGACATGAAGAACTATATAACGCTGGCTAAAATCCTTAAGTCCTCCCTGAATGACGGGCGGCAGGTTTACGAAATTTTAAAGGCTAATGTCAAACATGCCAATAAGGTTACGGAACAGACCATGCTGGCCCGGATACTCTATGAGATTGAGGAGTATGAACTGGCATGTCAGTTATTTAATGAACTTCCCGGAGATAAAACAGACGTCGCTCAATACAAATGCATGACCTTCATTAAGACGGGCCGGTTTCAGGAGGCAAGCCGAACGTTAAAGGATATTCACGAATCCCATTTATATGAAACCATTTTAGAAGAGCTGGTCACCGCCCGGTGGACCGCCGGTCCCCCGGTGAATGCCCTGCCCTGCCTGGAACAAAGCACCGCCCTGGACCCTGAGTATCGCGAGGTGCTGCAAAGCGTCAACGCTTTGTTGTTCAATCGCTCGCCTGCTGTGGAAGTCAATGTCAGCAATTATTATTTTGGCAAAATCCTCAATAAGCTCCTGGCCCAAAAGGGGTTTGCAGCGGCCAATAGCCTGTTAACCCGCTGCGGCCTGGCCTCCGCAGAGGCCAAAATTGCTTATCTACTGGAAGAACCGGCCAATCAGGACAGGGTTGAAATGGCCGGCAGGCTGGCTTTGCAGGAAATGAAGAAAGGTTCGGTTCACCCGGACTACTATTATGCGCTGGGCAAGTATTTTTACAACAATGATGAACTGGATACCGCCCAAACCATGCTTCACCGGGCATTGGACATGGTGCCCGCAACAGACCGCTATGAACGCTTGGTAAAGGAGATCTATAGCAGACAAACTTTGAAAATGGTACAGGCGGCATTGCAGCATTATCCCGATGATCCCAAGTTTAACGGCTGGTTGATTGAACTGCAAAAAATTCTGAAAAAGGATACCCGGTTGAAGGGAGTTCATTAAATGCCTAAAACCATCAGCTTGTGCATGATTGCCAAGAATGAAGAGCAGCATATCGCCCGCTGTATCAACAGCGCCAAACCCTTTGTGGATCAAATCGTGGTGGTGGACACCGGTTCCACCGATTTCACGGTGGAAATTGCTGAACAACTGGGGGCGGAGGTCTACCACCACGTGTGGCAGGATGACTTTGCAATGGCCCGCAATCAATCCCTGGAGTACGCCACCGGGGACTGGATTCTCTTTTTGGACTGCGACGAAGCACTCCAACCGGAGACCGCTCCTTTGCTCAGGAAAGTGATTGAAAATGAAAATTATCAGGGTTACTGGGTCAATATCACCAATCTGTTTAATGACCAGCCCAGTACCAGTTTTACAGGTTTCCGGCTGTTTCGCAACAACCCCCTGCATCGCTTTGAAGTGCCCATTCACGAGCAGATATTGCCCTCGGTGATTCGCAATTCTTCCCCGGATAAAATTGGTCAATCCAATATCACGATCTACCACTATGGTTATGAAAACGACCCGGCGGTGTATAAAAGTAAAATTGAGCGGAACTTAAGGATTCTATATAAGGCCCTGCAGGATTATGGTCAGACCGGTTTTATCCCCTTTTATATCGCCGTTGAACACCAAAAACTGGGAGAATACCGGAAGTCTCTGGAATACTACCGGATGTCGCTGCAGAAAACGCCTTTAACGGAATCCTACGCGCCGACCCTGGTTCGCAGTATGGTGTTCTGCATGTTAAACCTTAAACAATACCAGGAAGGCATTGACTTCGCCGACCGTTATTTACAGGCGTATCCCGATTACACCGACCTGGTGTATTTAAAAGGAGTCATCTATGCCGAACAGGGCAAAACTGCCCAGGCCCTGGCCTGCATGAACCGGTGTCTGGCCATGGGTCCACCGCCCATCCGGCTTTTCTCTACGCACGGTATTGCTGACGAAAAACCCAGGGTTTTAATCAAGAATTTAACGGACAGCTTAATCCAACAGGGAGCGGACGATTTCGCCCGGGGGAAACCTTCCCAGGCTTTTACAGCCCTTGATACTGCGTTTAGCCAGCTCAAAAAGACACCTTTCCAGGACATCTTTAATAAAATGATAGAAACCAGGCTAGCAGCCTTATAGGGTACCCATACCAGACGAAAGAGGAAGGAGCAGTGCCCAGGACTGCTCCTTCTTCTTATATCAATCTTTATAACCCTCTACCGCCGGAACTTCTTAATCAAGCACCTGACATAATTGACCATGTCCAGGTCAAAGATGACCTGCTTCCCTGGAGTACGGTTCTGTTACATCGTTATTTCACAGTCATCCCCTACCAGCAGCCGCAGGGCCCGGCGCTGGCTTTCCTGCCGGTAAACCTTGCTGTTGTAACCGATTAAACTATCTTCAATCCGCTCCACATTGCGCAGGTGACAGTTGTCTAAAATTACAGAATGTTCTATACTGACATTTTCCAGAATACTTCCGTTACCCACGGTGGTGTAGGGTAATTGAAATAAAAAATGACTTCCACAGAAAAGCAATCCACGTTGTATATTTGCTCGGGCACGTTAGTGTCTGTGGCGGGGTAAAAATTATCCTGGAACATGCCAACGAACTGGTCAAACACGGTATACGAGTCAGCCTGCTGGCCCATTTCCCAAAACCGGATTGGTTTGAGATCAAGGCAGATTATATCCAGCTTCCCTTTGGTATTGAGCTGGCCCGGGGCATTCCCGGTGACTGTGATGTGGTGGTGGCCTCTTACTGGGATCAACTGGGGGCCTGTGTGGAGTCCTGCACCGCCCCGGTGGTTTATTTTGAGCAGGGGGATTTTCACTTGTGGGACTGGGATAAGGTCAGTGAGGATAAACAGCAGCTCATTCACAAACTTTATCAGCTACCCGTGCATGTGATTACCTGTTCTGAAACCGGCGCCCGTAAGATTAAAGAAGTCTTTGACCGGGAAGCCCCGGTCTTTCCCAATGCCCTGAACGACCAAATTTTCTATCCAAAAAGCCGTGAAGCGGAGAAAAAAATCGTCCTCGGGGTGGGCCGGGATACCACCCCCTTTAAACGAATTCCGGATATCTGGGAAGCCTGCCAACTGGTGCGGGAAAAGGGTTATGACGTGGAATTCCAGTGGGTCACCCCTTTCCCCCCGGCACAGCCCCTGGGTACAGTGGTGATCAACCCCTCCCAGGAGGAACTGGGTTCGGTTTACCGCCAGACCTGGACCTATGTTTGCGCTTCCGAATATGAAACCTTCCCCCTGCCTCCCCTGGAGGCTATGGCCTGTGGCACCCCGGTGATCACCACCCCCAATGACGGGGTGAAAGCCTACGGGGTGGACGGGGAAAACTGTTTGTTCTTTCCGGCCGGCAACACCCGTGCACTGGCAGATACCATCATTCGCCTGCTGGAGGACGGTCCGTTATACCGGCGCCTGCAGGAAGAGGGCTACCAAACCGCCGCTCTCTTCAACTGGCAGCAGATTATCCCTAAGCTGAAAGCCTTCTATAAGGAGGTGGCAGGTTACCGGCCGGTGGGCATCAATACCGAACAGGATTGGCTAAAACTTGCTCCTGTGGATCTGAACCCCACGGAACAGCAGTGCGTTGAACAATTTTTAAAGGGCACGGCGGCGGATCTGGTCTATCTGCCCTTTACCTACCGCATTGGGGATGAATTCTCCGTTGTCCGCTGGCACCCGGTTTTTCAAAGAAAGCTTACCTTAAGCCGCCAGGCGGATTTCCTCTATTGTTCTTTTCAAGAGCGTTCAGCGGAAGACTACCCCTATTACGACGCGGTTGGCGAAGTGCTCTCCCAAAACTACCTGGAAGCGGTAACAAAATTTAAAAAATTCCTGGATGAGACCAAAAACTCCCTGGAAGCAACAGTTTTATTAAGATGGGTGGCATGGTGCCTGATTAAATTAAGCCGGTTCAATGAAGCTCAAAACCTGCTTAATAAAGGGGTTAAACTCTACCCATCCTATGTGGATATCTATTATTTGTACAGCTTGCTGTTTCACCACTATGGCAGCACCCTTGAACTGCAAGCCGTCAGGAATACCATCAAGACCCTGGGGGATACGGTGAGTTTTCCTGAATATATTCAAAACATTGAAACTTTGGTACCTTAAGCCCTGCCACCGGCAGGGTTCTTTTTTGTGTTCTTTCTTCCGGCAAGAACCAAATTTTACTTGCCGCAATACTATGGAAGAGAGCAGGACTGATTATCCATTACAGCGAGGTACGGCAATGAATATTTGTGTGGTGGGAACCGGCTATGTTTTGGTCACGGGAACCTGTTTTGCGGAGATGGGGAATACGGTATGGTGCGTGGACATTAACCAGGAAAAGATTGCAGCGCTGCAGGCAGGCAAGGTCCCCATTTATGAACCCGGTTTAAAGGAACTGATTGAGAAAAATTTAGGGGAAGGGCGGCTCTTCTTTACTACTCTCCTGCAGGAGGGTCTGGCTGAAGCGCTGTTCTGCTTTATCGCTGTGGGGACACCGCCCGCTGCTGGCCTTAAGGATCAGTTTTATCAATGAAATGGCCTGCTTATGTGATGCGGTGGGCGGCGATATTGCCAAGGTTCGGCTGGGCATCGGCACCGACAGCCGCATCGGCATGCCCTTTCTTTATGCCGGTATCGGTTACGGCGGTTCCTGTTTCCCGAAGGATATCCGTGAATTAACCGCCACCGGGCGCAAGTACGGTGTGGAAATGAGCCTGGTTGAGGCGGCCCACCGTGTCAACGAGAGACAGAAGCGTTACCTGCTGCGGGCAATTTTAAAGCGGTGGGGGGAAGATTTGCAGGGCAAAACCTTCGGGGTCTGGGGATTGGCCTTTAAACCCCAAACGGACGATATGCGGGAAGCCCCCTCGGTAGTCATTATTAACGAGTTGATCAACCGGGGAGCGGTGGTGCAGGCCTACGACCCGGTGGCCATGGAGGAAGCCGGAAGAATTTTTGACGTCCATGGTGAAAGGATTCAATTTGTCAACCATATGATGGAGGCCCTGAAAGGGGTTGATGCCTTGCTGCTGCTGACCGAATGGCGGCAATTCCGCCAGCCTGATTTCCAGGAGATGAAGAAACTGATGGGGCAGCCTGTGATCTTTGACGGGCGCAATCAATTCGATCCGGAGCAGATGCACCGGTTGGGGTTTGACTATACCTGTGTGGGGAGAAACGGCTATGGCAAATAAGCGTGTTTTAGTAACCGGCGGCGCGGGCTTTATCGGTTCTCACCTATGTGAGTACTTGCTGAACCAGGGGGAAGAAGTCCTCTGCCTGGACAATTTTTTCACCGGCTCCAAGGAGAATGTCCGGCATTTAATGGGCCACCCCCGGTTTGAATTGATTCGCCACGACGTGGTGGAGCCCATTTTGTTGGAAGTGGATCAAATCTATAACCTGGCCTGCCCCGCCTCGCCGGTCCACTATCAATACAACCCCATCAAGACCACCAAGACCAGCGTGCTGGGGGCCATCAATATGCTGGGTCTGGCCAAACGGGTCAAGGCCACCATCCTGCAGGCCTCCACCAGTGAGGTGTACGGCGATCCCCTGGTACACCCCCAGGGGGAAGACTACTGGGGCCATGTCAACCCCCGTGGTATACGGTCCTGTTATGATGAGGGAAAACGCTGCGCGGAAACCCTGTTTTTTGATTACCACCGGCAGCACGGCCTCGACATCAAGGTAGTCCGTATTTTTAACACCTATGGTCCAAGGATGCATCCCCAGGACGGCAGGGTGGTCAGTAATTTTATCATGCAGTCTCTGACCGGCCAGGACATCACGGTTTATGGGGACGGCAGGCAGACCCGGTCCTTTTGCTATATTGACGATTTGGTGACGGGTCTGGACCGAATGATGAACCACTCCGGCGATTTCACCGGCCCGGTGAACCTGGGCAACCTGGGGGAATTCACCATCCTGGAACTGGCGGAGAAAGTCATTGCCATGACCGGCTCAAAGTCCGGCATTGTATTTAAACCGCTGCCCCAGGATGACCCAATGCAGCGCCGGCCGGATATCACCCTGGCGAAGGAAAGGCTGAACTGGGCCCCTGCTGTTCCTTTAGATGAAGGGTTAAGGAAAACCATTGCATATTTTAGACAACTGCCGGGCATCTGTTAACAAAACAGCGGCTGGATGGGATCTTCCCAACAGCCGCTGTTTTACCTTTTTTCCATCGTCAGCTATTACTCCACTTTTTGGACGATGCACTGGTTATGACGTATACTCACCTGCCGGTACCAGCCGGGTAATTCGGAAACCACTTTGGTAGGCCCGGGCCAGCTTGGGACGTCATCAAACACAATGAATCCGTATAACTGGTTTTCCTGGTAACCTTCCAGCATCTTTTTGTGTAAATCTTCGCTTTCAGACCCCCGCCAGGAACCCAGTTCAACCACAGTTGGTATCGGCGCATGAAACCGGGCCGTTTGATATAAGGCCCTGCCTGCCTGGTTACTAACCCAACCCTGTATAGGGGAAATCAAAGCAGTTATTTGATTTAGACGTTCCGCAATCTGATCCATCTCCGCCATCATCCATGGTTCCTCCTTACTGTCATGTCTTAAATTACTTAAGGGATACCAGTTCTTTTAATACATATTTACACCATCTTTGATAGGTCAGTTCATTTTCCCAAAAGGAGCCTGCCCATTCCCCCATTTCCACTAACTCCGCCGGTTTCATGGAATCAAGGATGGCATGAAGATCGGCAACCGAATTTGTATATAAACTCATCCCGTCCCAGTCAATAAATCTTTTAAAGGGCCTGGTATCCAGGTCCCCGATTAAAAAGGGAACCGCCCCCAGCTGCATGGTCTCAAAAAATCGAAAGGAACTGCCCCCATACCCCCTCGGGCAAAGCCCGATATAAGATTCCTGTAGTTTCTCCACAAAGAACCCGCTGCCCAGATTACCGTCGAAAACAAAGACATCCTCCCTGTCCTTGAGAACCTGGGCCATTTGCTGCCGAATGCCATGGGTAGCCAGCCGGCCTACAAAGGAGGCCAGGTATCGTTTTTGAGGTTTTACCGGGGGAGCCTGGTGAGGTGAACATAATAAGGGAATATCGATCCCCTCTTCACTTTTTCTGGAGGCCAGGAAAACAGAGGCCCGGCCCGGGTTTACCAGAGGACCGTCGTCATACTGGCAAATGGTAAAGGTTTTGGCGTCATCCAAAATAGCTTGATCCATCTCCTGTTGTAGCTCTGCCAAGCATATTTTTCCATAAAGATGATTTAAATGCCAGCGGGTCCAGAATACCGGCAGGTAATGCCAATCAGCCAACCGGGGGTTTTCCACCGTCAGATCCCTGTTGATCAAAAGATAATGGTAAAAGTCCTGTTCAACACCGTAATCTTTATTATGCCTGGGGTACTTGAATACTTGAGCGGCCGGCTGTAGTTTTTTTGGGACCGGTAAAATGTAGATTTTCATTCTCTTTAAACCACCCTACTCGTTCTTTCTTACATAGAACGCATCTCCCCACGAGGGATGAAAGGGGCAAGTGGTTTCAATACGCTCAAAACCATGCTCTTCGAGAAATTCATCAATCTCATGAATCAGGGCACAGCCTTCGTATAACTCTTTAAAATTAACTTCCGTATTAATGACTTCGATAAAATGCAGTACGTTAACAGCACCCTTCAGGGCTTTTAACTCCGCCCCCTGGATGTCTATATTAAGAATGTTAAAATCCTCCGGTGTCAGTTCCAACTCCGTTATCAAACGGTCAAGGGTTCGCATGGTACTTCCCTTTGAGACACCTCTTGAATAGCCGGATAAATTTTTTTATGTTCTTTTAATGGCAATATGGAACTGCTCTGGTCAAAGGAAGTAACGTGGAGGTTAATCGAACCGTTATAATCACTGATGGTAACATTCGCCGCCAATACATTTTCCTTTCCCTTGATATGTTCTTGTAACCTTTTATAGACCTCCGGGTTTGCTTCTATAAACAAGACCTTTTGACAGCCCATTTTCACAGTTCTTTCCCTTCATGGGCGCCAATATGAATGACTCCTTTGGGTTTAACGCCATGTTCCCTGCACAACAAATCCAAATCAAGCATCTCTGCGGGACTGCCCAAGAGAAGTCTTTTCAGCCGACCATTGACGGCTAAAAATTGGCTGTTGCGGAATTGAGACAAAATTGGAGAAATATTTCGTATATGCCCTAAAACATTGTTTTGAAGCAGGAAAATCTCGTATCGACAGTTTTGCATGTATTCCAGCAACTTCAGCAGCTTTGCGCCGCTGTCCGGAGAGGTGCCTGTATATCTGAATTAAACAAAATCAATGTTTCCTTTTTTCAGTAAAACCCAAGTACCGGACAGAATTTTGAATTCTTCTTCCCCTGCGTTGACTCTAAGAAAATTTATTCTGTGCATCCCCTTGACCCGGCAATAATCCTCCAGGGTCATGTGATGTCCGTCAAACCGGTGAAACTGAACACCCGGCACATTTTGGAGGACGTGTCTTCCCCATTCCCCTGCCTGTGCAGTATCTAAAACGATATCTCCTTTTTGGATAAACTTGTGAATGAGGGATTTCTGACCTTCCTCAAGAACGTCCATCATCTTTTCAACCCACCAAACCCCTTCTCCCTCTGTGTGAACAGCCCACCCGAATCTGTCAAAAAACTCATCCACAGCCCTTTTGACCCCGGGAAAATTAGGATGTCCGTAGTCATGACCGCCTATAATCCCTCCTTTTGTGACCTTGGGAAACCACACCGTTAAATCCCTTAATACCCCTTGGAAGGAGTGATCGGCATCAATGTATACGAAGTCAATCTGCCCAACAATGTCATTTACAGCATCGATGGATGGCTTTCGGATATGCCGGTATTTCTCTGCAAAGGAGCTTAATCGATCTAAGGTGTACTGGTAAAGCTGATCAAACTCAAGCTGTGGTAAATTCATAGGGTCGTTATAGTTCTCCATGTGCAGATAGGGGTCTACGCCATAGAGCTTTTCTAAGGTTGGAATCTTTAGCAATGATTCTGCATGGCCGCCAAAGGCAACCCCGATTTCAGCTCCTACCTTTAGTTCCTTTTCCTGCACAACTTTCCCAAATAACCCGTAAGCTTTACCCCACCCGTCATCCGCAGCCTTGGCCATGGCCTGTATTTTATCCATTAAAGGGTTGCTCACCTGTTTATTGCACCATCCTTCCCCTATGATCCACTCAAACAACCTTCCCGCCGCTGCCGGTGGCACCGGATTTCAGCCGGATGGGTCGTGTTTGCAGGTGTTCGTACCAATTGTACCGCCCTTCCCTGCTCATGATATAATCCACATCTTCATCATGAATTAAGTCTAAATAAGGGAGCAGTATTTGCAGAATGGTCAACGAAATTTTGCCTTTTTTGTTCTCCCGAATCCAGTAGGATTCATGCCCGTAGCGGTGTAAATGAAATGACCCCGGCATTGACAGCATTTTGTCATCAAACCTTACAATATCATTCTCTTCCAGGTACTCACCAAGCTGAACTTCAATGACTTCCAAAAGAACCTTGCCCGGGTTTTCCAGCCGGTGTTTGAAGCCCGTCTGGACGAAGGTGCTTTCACCGCTGCGGACAAAGGATCCAACCCCTTCCACCGTCACTTTGGCGGTACCCTTGACCACCACCCAGTGTTCACTGCGGTGATGGTGCAGCTGGTAGCTTAATTTTTTGCCGGGCAGCACCAGGACGGTGTCATCCCCTTGTTTTTGAATCTCTTTGACACCGTAATAAATGGCGGGCAGGGTGTTCTTACCCACCGGTTCGATCAAAATATGGCCTTCGTTGACTTTGTAGCCCAGTTCCTCAATTTGTCCTGACACTAAAAATTTGTAGTTGCTGTTTGTGACGATATAGATGTGACCCGGGTCTGTCAATTTCAGGCAGCGCTCAATGGTCATCTGGAAAATGGATTGATCCATCCCTTTAAGCTTTAAAAACTGTTTGGGATAGTGGGTACGGCTGAGGGGCCACAGTCGGGTGCCGGTCCCACCGGCCAGAATGATTGCTTTCACTTTTTTGCCTCCCATGCCAGCGGCCTTATTTCTTTTTTAAACTATGTAGCGGGATGGCAAATGGTGTCACCTGGAAAGTACCCCGGCACTTACCAATAACAGGTTTGCGCCGGGGAGCAGAATCTATTCAACGGCAGATGCGGTATACCAGGCATAGGTGCCGGCAATGCCCTGCCGCAGGGGAATTTTGGCCTGCCAGCCCAATTGGGTAAGTTTTGTAACATCCAGCAGTTTTCTGGGTGTGCCGTCGGGTTTGGCGGGGTCAAAGACGATGTTCCCCCGGTAGCCCACAATGTCTTTTACCAACTGGGCCAGTTCCTTGATGGTAAGGTCCTGGCCGGTGCCTACGTTGATAATTTCACTGTCATGATAATGCTGCAGGATGAACACGCAGGCATCTGCCAGGTCATCCACATGCAGAAATTCCCTTCTGGGCGTGCCGGTTCCCCATACTGTCACCGTGGGCCGGTTTTCCCTTTTGGCCTCGTGAAATTTTCGGATCAGGGCAGGCATGACATGGGAGTTGGCCAGGTCGAAGTTGTCGTTGGGGCCGTAAAGATTGGTGGGCATGACGGAGATAAAACGGGTACCGTACTGCCGGTTATAGGCCTGACACATTTTGATGCCGGCAATTTTGGCGATGGCGTAGGGTTCGTTGGTGGGTTCCAACTGCCCGCCCAGCAGGTATTCCTCCTTGATGGGCTGGGGTGTAAATTTGGGGTAAATGCAGGAACTGCCCAAAAACAGGAGTTTCTTTACACCATGCCGGTGGGCGGCATGGATGACGTTGGTTTGGATGGCCAAATTCTCATAAATAAACTCCGCAGGATAGGTATTGTTGGCTTGAATGCCGCCCACCCTGGCCGCCGCCAGGAAGACGTAGTGCGGCCCTGCGGCACGGAAAAATTCTTCTACCGCCCGCTGGTTCCGTAAATCCAACTCTTTGCTGGTCTGGTAAACCAGGTTTGTATAGCCAAGCTGCTCCAGCCTTCTCTTAATGGCCGAGCCAACCAGTCCCCTGTGTCCGGCGATATAGATATTAGCGCTTTTCTCCATCTGGAACCCCCCGCCTTTTACTCATGATACTGGTGAACCCTGAAGCCTTCCCTTTGGCAGACCAGGTCACGTTCGGTTTCCTTTTCTAAATCGTAGTCCACCATTTCCTTAACCAGCTGCCGGAAGGAGATTTTAGGGAACCAGCCCAGCTGCTGCTTAGCCTTGGCAGGATTTCCGAGCAAAAGGTCCACCTCGGTGGGTCTGAAATAGCGCGGGTCTACCTCCACCAGGACCCTGCCGGTGGCCTGATCAATCCCCTTCTCCTCCAGCCCTTCTCCCTGCCATTCAATGATGATCCCAACTTCCCCAAAGGCTAATTCCACGAATTCCCGTACCGAGTGGGTTTCGCCGGTGGCAATGATATAATCATCGGGCTGCTCCTGCTGCAGGATCAGCATCGGCGGCGTGGCCCCAGTCTCTCTTGGCGTTCAGGTTGCCCAGGTGGATTTTTTCCTGCAGACCCAGCTTGATCCTGGCCACCGCCCGGGTGATCTTCCGGGTGACAAAGGTCTCCCCCCGGATGGGAGATTCATGATTAAACAAAATGCCGTTGCAGGCAAAAATATTGTAGGCTTCCCGGTAATTAACGGTAATCCAGTAGGAGTACAGTTTGGCTGCGGCATAGGGGCTGCGGGGGTAAAAGGGAGTTGTTTCGGTTTGCGGCGTTTCCTGCACCTTACCGTAAAGTTCACTGGTGGAAGCCTGGTAAAACCGGGTTTTCCCTGCCAGTCCCAAAATTCGAATGGCCTCCAGCAATCGCAAGGTGCCCAGGGCATCGGCATTGGCGGTGTACTCCGGTGTTTCAAATGAAACCTTAACATGGCTCTGAGCAGCCAGGTTATAGATTTCGTCCGGCTGTACCTCCTGGATAATGCGAATCAGGTTGGTGGAATCGGTGAGATCCCCGTAGTGCATAAAAAAGTTGACCTCCGCTTCATGGGGGTCCTGATAAAGGTGGTCAACCCGGGCGGTGTTAAAAAGGGAGGACCTCCTTTTGACCCCATGCACCCGGTAACCTTTCTTTAGCAAAAATTCAGCCAGGTACGCACCGTCCTGGCCGGTAATCCCGGTGATCAGGGCTGCTTTTTTCATCATGCTGACCTCGCTTATGGATGGAATATCTTGATATCTTCCATCCTATGTTCACCTTTTCTTAAAGGTTTTGTTTGGGCCGCAAAAATGATCCTTACACAGCAAAGGGAGGCTTCCGCAGGCGACAGGTTCTTATTTTTTTCTCTTTTTCATAACTTTATGTAGAGGCGGCATGAAGGGTAAAGGGGGTTTTTAGGGATGATCAGTGTCATTATGCCGGTCTATAATGCGGTAGAATTTTTGGAGGAAACCATGGAAAGTGTTTTAAACCAAACGGAAAAGGAATTTGAATTGCTGATTATCAATGATGGGTCCACTGACCGGAGTGAAGAAATCATATTATCCTTCTCCGATCCCCGCATTCGCTACTTCAAGCAGGAAAATCGCGGCCCGGCGGCAGCGAGGAATCAAGGATTGGAAAATGTCAAAGGTGATTTTGTTGTCATTCAGGATGCCGACGACGTATCTTTACCTTGCCGTTTTGAGATTCTAAAGGGTCGTTTTACCAACCCCACTGTCGGCATTGTACACTCGGATGTACTCCTGATTAACGAAAAAAATCAGCCGCTGGGCTACTGGGCGTCCAGCAACCTGGAAAGAAAGCGCATGATAAGATTTTATTTAAAAGTGGGAACGCCTTTTAACAATAACAGTGTCATGATTCGCTGTGAAGCTTTGCAGGGTATTCGTTATGATACCTCCCTGCGTGTTGTGGAGGATACCGACATGATTTTCCAAATTGCCCGGAACTGGGATGCAGTGCATGTGCCGGAGCCTTTACTGCTGTACCGCCGTCACTCCAGCAACATATCCAAGGAGAAAGACTATCAAGTGCTGTTCGCCCATGTGCACAAGTTTCTTGACAATCATTCCCTGGAGGAATTAATCCCCGAATTGGATTGGCACCAGGGAGACGCCGACAGGAACCAGGCGAAGGCCTGCGCCATTATTTCCTTGTTTTTGCTGCGCCGCGGCATGATACCGGATTGTCAACGATGGTATAAAAAGGCCCAAACATTGGCAAAGGAACCCGCTGGTTCCTTTGTCAATGCCATCGGTCATATGATGGTGGGGAACTTTCATGAGGCCATCAAATTCCTGGCCTCTTGCGACGGTGAAGATCCGGTAGCAGTAAACTATCTAGGGGAGTGCTTGGCGCTGACAGGGGAAATGAACAAAGCCCATGAACAGTTCCTAAAAGCTTTGCAATTAAAGCCTGACTATGAAGAACCCCTGGAAAACCTGAAAGGCCTGGTGGGAATAAAAAGAACGGCGCCCATTGACAGGTCCTGGACGAAATTTTAACCAAGGTACCTGGTACTTAAGTTATTAAGTTATTTTGTATGGGTAGAAAAAGCAAAAATACTTTTGGTAGACCGGAGTATTCCGGTTTAATATTTCCGTCAGTTCAGGATGGGGCGGTTTTCCATAACCATAGCAGGGTTCAGGGTTCACTGGGTAATCCAGGAAAATAATTTGGCCATTATTCATTTGTTTACCTCCGGAATTTGCTTAATTAATTAACCTGCCGTTAAAGCAGCCGTTGTATTCATTCGTAGATAATTTCATCTAAAATAGAAGAACGGCCAGGGTACTGGGGGAGGAGTCCTTTGTTCCGGAGGCGCAGGTGAGGGCAATGGTTCTTCTTTCCTTTCAGGTTGGCTTTTCACGGGTAATGTGTGGACAACCGAACGGCTTCTGTTCTTTTTCCCGGCAACCACTCCCACCATGGCCAAGCCCAACGCCGCCACGCCCCCACCGGCCACCAGCAAAGTCTTTGGTTTACCCAGCTTTCTCTTGAACTCAGACATTGTTTTTGTCACAGGCTTGTAATCTTTTACCATATTATCAAACTCTTGCATCCAGTAATCCATACTATCTCTATTCGGATCCCAAGCGATGTCATCCTCATGGTTTCCCTCGTCCATATCCTGGCCTGTCTCTATTTCCTTTTGCCCTTCTTCCTCGAGGCAATCTGCCGGTTGATCCCGATCTGCTTCATCCCGCTCCACTTCATCCTCCAGGATGGTATAGATTTTTTCATCTACCATCTCGTCCACGACCTCCCAAATTTCTTCAATGGTTCCTTTCAAGCGATCGCCTCCTAAACAGGTTGATTTATCTAAACTTGCCTCGTCTTAACCCATAGATTGTTGCTACCATTGTATTGACCCTGCGATTAATCGGTGACAAGCAAGAGGCAGCCAATTTTTTTCATTAAAGTGCAAGACCTCCATTTTTGCCAATGGGGGTTCACATTCAGGTACCAACTTCAACCACTCTCAGCCCAGTTAAGGTAATACTTACTCTCAGACTTAAATATTATGGTAAAAATTGAGCTAAAGGGATGATCTTGGATGGAAAACCGCAACTATCCGTGTGCCACGGTGGAGGTTATAAATGTACAGTCCTGCACCTCTATTCCGGTGCCGCAGCCGACCCCGGCAGCTAAACCTACGAAAAGTCTTAGGTGTAATTTAATCCAAAATCACAGTTTTGAAAAAATAGTAAAGGGCGGTCTGAGGGGGTTGAAACTTTAGCTTTAGAGGATCGATCGACAATACCCCTGCCCCCTTGGCTGGTGAAACTAATGATGAATGCGATGACCCGAAATAATGCCAGAAAGAGTGGAATCAAAGACTTAAAGGCCAGGCACTATGGGGTATAAAGGCAGGTAAATCGATAAATTTACCTGCCTCTGTCTACAAAGAGATAGCCTCTCGAATAATCGAGGGGCCATTTTATCTGTGTTATGTTGCGACATTTAGCTACTACGTAACAGAATAAGTCAATAAGTTGGAGGAATCTCCCTATTCTTTCCTTTTTAAAAAGCAAAAGTGGAAGCACTTGCCTCCACAAAAAAATTATATAACACTCTGAGGTAACGAATTACTGTCCCTTTTCTTCTAACAATTCCTTATACTTGGGATCTTCACATACCTGTAAAAGCTGGGACCAAACTTCCTTTGCCTGTTCAAGTTCGTTGGCCCGCATATAGGCCAGACCGAGATCATACAGGATCTGGTGATAGAGTTCGGTGTCAAAGGAGTAGTTATCTTCTTCGTAGGTCTGTTTTAAGTAGACAAAATCCTCAATGGCCTGTTCGTTCATACGGAAGGTATCATCCGGTGCGTTATAGGTTAAGTAAGCCCGCAAATAGCGCAGCCTGAGGTTACCTGCCTCTCTTTCCACCGCCCTGACCAGTTTTAGCCCTTCAGCAGTGTTCCGGAAAGTCATGTCGTTGACGCCGGCGTTCCTTGCTTCCAGTGTCAGGCAGCCGCCGTAATAAGCCTGGGCGATGGTGTCCTGAGGATCCCCCTGATAAATTTCTTCCCACAGCCGAAGGGCTGCCCTGGTGGCTTCCCTGTAACCGGCCAGAGCCAACTCGTACAGCCGGAAGCCCTCCAGGAAGGTCTCCTTCCGGTTTTTTATATCCACCGCTGAAAGTATTTCCTCGCTTACCTGATCCTTTATCTCGTCTTGCTCATCCTGTGCCCACACATCGACCTTGTTCTCATCGTCGTCATCCGGTGGAATATCGAACTTATCCCGGGTGTCATATCCCCAGGCATCGCTCTCTTGATTGATGAAATCCCGCAGTTCGTTTGTTTCCTGATCATCGTCTGCCGGTAGGAGAATAAAGTTGTCTTGATCATTCTCAGGTAATTCATCCGTCTTGGTTAGGGCATCATTTTCCCAGGCATTGAACCAGTCACTAAGGTCCTGGCGGCCCTCCGTCTCGACTGGCTCAAGCCCGGGAACGGACTCTGCGGGTAAATCGCTTTCCGTTACATGCTGCGGATTGATAAGATCCTTATATTTACCATCCGGGTTGAGGGATAAAAGTTTGTTCCAGATGGACTCAGCCTCTCGGGCTTCGCCCAGGTTGTTATGGGCTGCTCCCAGATCATAAAGAACCTGCCAGTAACACTCCTCGGAAAATACACTTGCATCCAATTCATATCTGGCTGCCAAATAATTAAAATCCTCAATGGCGGTTTTCGTGCGGTGGAAAACCGTCTCCGGCAGCTTCAGGCTTACAGAACCACGCAAGGTGCGTATTTCAGTATTATCGGGTTCGTTGGAAACTGCCTCATCCAGGATTCTCAGACCTTCCATGGCTTTCTCCCAACTCTCCTGGGAGTTACCGTCTTCCCGGCCCAGCAGGGCCATGGCGCATCCGTAGTAAGCCTCCACCAGATTATTTACTTCAATTCGCAGTCTAAGGTCTGCCAGTACTTCGAGGGCCTTTTCAGCCGCTTGTACATCCCCTGCCACACCCTGGTTAACCGAAAGTTTTGCCTTATCAAAAATTTCCTGTAGAGACCCATCCCCTTCACTTTGACCGGGTCTTTCAAGGTAAAAATTTGGCAGGTCAAAAAAACGGGGTTTCTTCCAGGAATTCATTTTAAACATGCTTTTTCCTCCTCCCCCAGGCCCAAGGAAACAGGCTTGATAAATTTGAAAAACACTATACCAATATTTTATGGATAATATTGTGTTTTGTGCCTGTACGCGAGCATAGAAAAAGCCCCTGCCGGGGCTTTAATGATTTACAATGCACTCCATACAGCTGTACTTTGCACCGTCGGACTTGATGCAGAGCAGGCAGAACAACTTGCCGCAAACTCTACAGGTTTCGTAAAAATCCTCTTCAACGATCTCTCTGCCGCATTCCTGGCAAAGTATCTTCTCCATCGATTACCACTCCAGTAAACTACTTCTTCTTGTGAGGAATGTTTGACATGTAGTGACTGACAAACTCCTGGACGATTTTGGGAATATCCTCTGCCGGGTTATCTCCCTTAGCTGCTTTTTTGATTTTGCCCGTTAGTGCTTCCAATAACAGCCTGTCGGGATCATCACTATCAAGCAACCGCCGTATTGCTCCGCTCAACCGCATCGGGTCTGCATCCTGAAACACATTTCTGCCTGTAGATACACCGGTACCCCCTGCTTTCAAAGAGTCGGCGATCATGGTTAATAAATCAGTAGTGGAGTCCATCTTAGGGCCGCCGGCAATGACCACCGGTACCTTTACTGAGCCGGTAATCTCGGCAAAGGTTGCCGGTGAACCGGTATAGTAGACTTTAATAATATCCGCTCCCACTTCCTCCGCCACCCTGGCTGCGTGTTTGATCTTAACAGGATCGTACTCGCTTTCCTTACTGCCATCCCTGACGTACATCATAGCCAGCAGGGGCATTCCCCACAGATCACATTCCCCGGGCAATCCACCCCAGATCCTTTAACATGTGGGCTTCATTTTTTGCAGCCAGGTTCACATGCGTAGAAATCGCCGTTGCCCCCAGGCGGATGGCATGTTCCACCGAGGAAACCAATTCCTTTCGGGTGGGGTCTGGCGCCAGCGTAGTGGAAGCCGCCAGGTGAACTATTAGCTCACAACCCCTGTGGCTCAGGAGCCTCCTGGCGCTCCGAAAATACGATTTCCCTTTCGGGAATGCCGGCCAGATCTGCTTCATTTTAAATCTCGGTGACGAACTCTGTCTTGTGGGGGTAGTGGCCCTCCCTGCTCTGCTCCACCGTTACCACCACCCTTTTAATGGGTGAGTTGTTCACTAAACCCCAAATATCCTGTCGTTCTAAGGGTACTACCCTCCCGTCAAACCATATTTCTCTTTGTGCCTGAGTCATTGAGCTTCCTTCCTCTCATCGAAGTTGTGTGACATGAGACTATGTTTTTTACTTATACAACCTATGGAAAAACAAAGCAAATTGTTTTAAAAAATGTAATATTTGAGGTTTTAACCCAACAAAAAAACCCCTGACTGCAGGGGGTAACTCTACATACAGGTTATGATTATTAATAATTAGAAACCGTCCTTTCAGTTCTTTAATTAAGATGAAAATTCATCAAAATCGCCAGAGTTTTGGCAATTTCTGTGTTATCCTTAAAACCCCCAAACTTTTGCGCCTCTACACCTACAGCAGAGATAGGAACGCATGATCCTGTGTGTCCCAAGGTTGTCCAGGCAATACCCGCTCTGTTTGACAGTACATTTTGTATTGCAATATATATTTGTAGTTGGTCACCACTTTTTTCAACCCCATCCATGGCCCTCTCAATTTTTGCTTTTTCATCCTCTTTTAGGTTAATCAGACCTAAATCTTGTTCAATGTACGTAAAGTAGGCAATCCTATCCCCGGTATAGTGTTTCACATAATCCTTTTTATAATTAGTAGCATCTAATAATGTTTTAATATTTAAAAACCCATTCGTACCATAACCTAAAGCCATGCCACCGGTTTCATGGTCAGCAAGAACTAAAATTAGAGTTTCATTTGGATATTTTTTATAAAACTCGTAAGCCTTGGCAATTGCTTGATCAAAGGCCAGTGTTTCCTGGATGCTTCTTCGTGCATCGTTCATCTGACAGGCAAGGTCTATCCTGCCGCCTTCCACCATCATGAAAAAACCTTTTTGGTATTTAGACAGCACTTCAATGCCCTTTTCTGCAATCTCAGCCAGGCTGGGTAAAGGGGATTTGCTGTTTACCCGATCAATTTCATAAGGCAGGTAGGAATAGGTAAAGCAGGCCAGTACCTTTTGCGGATTGTCAGGCTGATAATTTTTAAAATTTGTTACTTCATTTTCTGTAACAAATAAGTTATACCCTTTGTTCTTAAATTCTTCTAATAAATTTCTGTTATCCTTTCTATTGGATTTAAGCGGGCCGTTTTTCGGTACAAATTGTCCATAGCCGCCGCCGGCTAAGAAATCCACTCCACTGTCAAGCAAATCCTCTGCAATCTCATTTTCATTGTCTCTGCTTACATTATGCGAGGCAAAAGCAGCCGGGGTGGCATGAGTTAGCCTGGTGGTGGATATGATCCCGGTGGCCATTCCTTTTTCTTCCGCTGCTTCCACCAGAGTTTTTACATTTTTCCCGTCCGGCAGCTTTGAAAGCATACCGTTTAAGGTTTTAAAACCGGTAGCCAGGGCAGTGCCTGCTGCTGCTGAGTCAGTTATCAGCGTATCATTGGCCGAATGAGTGGTGATTAAACCGGCTACAGGGAAGGTGTTCATAAGTAACTTTGCATCGGGGTTACCTTCCTGGACCTGCTTAAAGTACTCCGCTGACTGTCTTTGGGCAATGCCCATACCGTCACCAATAAAATAAAAAACATATTTGGGTGGACCCGCTTCTGCTGCTCCAAAAACCGGTACGGTGAGAACAAATAAAAGGACTGCTAACAATAATAAAGTGCTCCTAACTGATCTGGAACAGCTTTTTATATACATTTTGAAAACCCCCAAAGAATTATTTGATGTACTTTTATATAATTTCCGTTCAGATAAATATAAACACTTGTGAAATTTACCACCATAGCTTTATACATGAACGATCAAAGCAGCTAACCCATCAGCAATGTTTAAAGAACTTCAGCCCACTTTTTAATTTCGACAAAGAACAAAAATCCCCATGCACCTTTTTCCATAATTTTTCATATTTTACAATATATTTACTCGGATAATTAATTTTAAATGGGGTAGGAAAAAATGATTGGACTCGGTTTAATTGGCTGTGGCAACTGGGGGTTTAATTATCTAAATACTTTAAATTCAATACCGGAAGCAAAGATTTTAACTGTTTGCGACTTAAATGACGATGTCCTAAAGAAAGTCAAACAATTCCATCCCCACTTAAAGACAACCAAAGATTGTCAGGACTTGTTAAAGGATGACGAATTGAGCGGCGTAATCATTGCTACTCCACCACATACTCACTTTTCCATAGCGGTAAACTGTTTAGAACGCAACAAGGCCGTACTGGTAGAAAAACCAATCACACTGTCATATAGTGAAGCGGCTGAATTGATTACATTGGCACAAAAGAAGAATACTCTTTTAATGGCCGGCCATCTGATGGAATACCACCCGGTTGTGATGAAACTCCATGAATATGTAAGCCAGGAAATACTGGGGAAGCTGAGATACATTTTATTAGATCGAACCAGCCTAGCTAGAATTCGGAGTGATGTCCTTTGGGACCTGGCTGTGCATGACGTTTCCATTGTTAGATATCTGGTTAACAAGAATCCCGTGTGGGTAGCCGCACAGGGAAAAAGCTTCTTACAGGACGGCATCCATGATTTGATAACCATATCCATGGAATTTCCCGATGACTTGTACGTGCAAATTCATGCTAACTCTCTTTACCCACAGAAAAAACGCCAAACGGTTGTTGCGGGCAACAAGCTGGTAGCCATTCTTGACGATACCCGGGATGATTTTAAATTAACGCTGCTACCCTATAACGGTGACATTACTTTGCCTAACCTGGAAAAAATCCCTCCGTTAACCGTCCAGTGCAAACACTTTATCCACTGTATTCAATCAGACTCCGTGCCCAGAACCGGGTTCGGCGATATTACCTGGGTTATGAAGGTAATGGATTTAATCGAGCAATCTCTTTTAAATAACGGATCAAGACGTTATTTTACTAAGCCCGGCGGTGATCATGATGAGAATTAAAGTTTATGATGAAGACTTGAAAGACCGGTGGGATGAGTTCGTTATCAAGTCCAGAAACGGCACATTTATGCAGCAGCGCCATTTTTTAAACTATCACCCCCGGAATCGGTTTATGGATCATTCCCTGATGGTTTATGACGAGCACGATCAATTAACGGCTGTCATTCCGGGCGCTATAAAACATAATGGAGAAAAACGTCTGCTTTCCTCTTATCCGGGAGCCTCTCACGGGGGAATTGTTATTGACCTGAAGTTTAATACTGCCAGAGCACTGGCCCTGGTCCCTATATTGATTGAACACTGTCAGGCTAACAACTTTCATTCTATAGAACTTAAAATGGTCCCCCGTATTTATCATTGTTGGCCCTGTGATGAAATCGACTTTGCCTTACGTTATTACGGTTTTTCCCTTAGCAGCACGGAATTGGCTACAGCCCTGCCGCTAAAAGAAACACCCTTCAAAACACACTACATGGCCGAAAGCGCACAAAGGAATAGGCACAAGGCTGAAAAACTGGGAGTTACCATAAAGGAAAGCAGTGACTACAAAACTTTTCGGAACATATTGACAAATAATCTCAAACAGCGGCATAAAACCCATCCCACCCATACATTACCGGAAATCGTGGATCTGACGCAAAGATACCCTCAATCCATCAAGCTGTTTGCAGCCTATTATGAGGAAGACATGATCAGCGGGGTGGTAGCCTTTCTGCTCAACAGCCGGGTTATCAACTGTTTCTACATCGCTAATAACAGTGAATACCAGCACCTGCGTTCATTGGACCTGTTATTTTACAGATTAATCAACTGGGGAATCGAAAGAGGTTACCATTACCTGGACTGGGGCATCTCCACTGAAAACAAAGGAAAGTTTGTCAACCAGGGACTCTTTAGATTTAAAGAAAAGTTTGGCGGTCGGGGTGTTTTGAGAGAAACCTATTCTCTAGATTTGTAACAGAAGGTGATTTTGTGAAAATTCTTTTTATCGAAACGGATCCTCAGTATTTACTGGGCCTGCCCCCCGGTTTTCAGAGGCAGGGATGTCAGGTCACCGTATTAAACGACATCGTGGAGGAAGAACTGGACCGGGTGCTGAGGAAAAACCGGCCGGATCTGGTAGTAACGGCCGGCTGGACCAAAATTCATACCAAAAGAAAACTGAAAATTTTAGGACAGCTCATAAAAAAACACCGGGTAAAACATGCCTACTGGGCAACGGAAGATCCTCGCTGGACCGATGAATGGTCATTACCCTATATTGAAGCCACCCACCCAAACTTTATCTTCACCATCGACCGGGAATCGATACCCTTCTACCGGGAACTTGGCTATGCCGCCCACTACCTGCCCTGGGCATGCAATCCGGAATTCCACCGCCCTGCCATGCCAAAAGAGGAATACAAGTGCGATATCGCCCTGGTGGCCACCGCCGGCATAACCTGGAGTTCCTATCGTAGGGACAGTGCACAGATATTATTAAAACCCCTGGTGGAAAATGGCTATGACGTGGTGATCTGGGGCGGCCGCTGGGATACTCTGGACCCCGATATTGTCGGGTTTGACGTAGATGCCTACCACCTGCGGGGTAAACTGCCGTACCTGAAAACCAATCATGTTTACAGTTCCGCTAAAATCGTTCTCGGTTTTCAAAACGTAACCAACGAGTTAACCTCGCGAACCTATGAAATCCTGGGCGCCCGGGGGTTTCTTCTGACAGTGGATACCGAAGCCGTCCGGGAAAAATTTAGACCGGGAAAACACCTGGTGGTCTCCCGGTCAGCGGATGAGACCTTGCGATTGCTGGATTACTACTTGAGGCACGAAAGAAAGAGAAAGAAAATCGCTTTGAAGGGTCAGAGTCAAGTCTATTCCTACTTCAATACCTACAACTATCGCGCTGCACAAATACTCCGGCTTACCGGCTTAAGGTAGGGACAAATATGCAAAAAACCATCAAGTATGCAACCCGGTGTGCCGGTATCGCCATTACCGGCCAGACCTATACCACTGTAACATTTCAACCGGCTCCGCCCGATACCGGTATTGTCTTTGTCCGGGAAGACTTGGCCTGGCGACCGGAGGTCCGGTGCCGGCCGGAATATGCCTGTACCGATTCCCGCTGGACTTCACTGGTTAAAAACGATATTCGGATCGAACATACCGAACACCTTTTAGCTGCCATAGCCGGGCTGGGGCTGGACAACATCAGGATTCACCTGGACAGTCCTTACATTCCGGTGGTCAGTAGCTTCAGCAGCCGGGATTTTGTTGAGGCGCTCTTAAAGGCAGAGCCGGTTTCCCAAAACGTACCCAAAAAATATTTTGCTGTCTGTGAGTCGCAATGTTTGTTTGACTCCTTTTATTACGACGGTGTCCGTTATGACCGTGTTCTACTGGCTTTGCCCGCCCCACGACTTACCCTGACTTATCTGCTTGACTACCCCGGCAAGCAGCTGCCCACGCAACTAGCTCATTTTGTTTTGGATGATAGTCATGAGTTTATTTCGGGGCTTGCGCCGGCCCGGTCCTATATTATGGATTATGAGTATGACGAGGTTGTCAAATTAATTGGAAAAGGGTTGTATGATTGCCTGGTTATTTCTTCGGGGCCTTTACATTTGCAATGGAACAACGAGCCGGCCAGACATAAAATCTTGGACCTGCTGGGGGATATTTCTACCCTGGGTCAGCCGGTTAAAGGGCACTTCATTGGTATTCGAACAGGACATAAAGCCAATATCAGGATGTGTCATAAGTTAATGCAGCAAGCTTAAGGGGGGCTATTAAAGGTGATCTCTCACGCAAAAACTTTATTGGGGAAAGAAGAGGAAGACAGGGTTATTGAGGTTTTGCGCAGCGGCATGCTTGCTGCAGGCGGTTATGTGCATGAATTTGAAGAGGAATTTATGCGCTATAATCATTCCTCCTATGCCGTTGCCACTTCTTCCGGTACAACGGCACTGCACGTAATGCTGGATGCACTGGGTATCGGTGCAGGAGATAAGGTGATCACCACTCCCTTTTCTTTTATTGCCACTGCCAATGCAATTCTCTATACCGGGGCCACGCCGGTTTTTGTTGACATTGACCCGGTAACCTGTAACCTTTCCCCCGCCCAACTGGAAATTGCGGCGAAAAATCACCCGGATGCCAGGGCGGTGTTGGTGGTGCACCTTTTCGGACTGCCGGCAGATATGTCTGAAATCATGGCAGTGGCAAATAAACATAACCTCATCGTCCTGGAAGACTGCGCCCAGGCCCACGGCGCTGCTTACCGTGGACAGAAGGTCGGTAACTTTGGCAAAGCTGCCGCCTTTAGTTTTTATCCGACCAAAAATATGACCGCCGGAGAAGGCGGCATGGTTATCACCAATGACCCGGCCGTTGAAGAAAAAGCCAGAATGCTGGTCAACCAGGGACAGCGAAGGCGGTACTGCCATGAAGTAGTGGGATATAACTACCGCATGACCAATATCCATGCCGCCATCGGACTGGAGCAGCTAAAAAAATTAGAAACGCTTAATGAAAAAAGAAGAAAGCACGCAAAATTCTATGACGAATTCATCGTCAACCCACTGGTACAAAAACCGCCGGCGCCACCTGACAGGACGCACGTTTACCACCAATATACACTCAGGGTAGCTGACCGGCACCATTTCACCGGTTACCTGACTGCAAAGGAAATCGGCTACGGCATTCATTACCCGCTGATTATTCCGGCCCAGCCGTCTTACCGGAATAAACCGTACAGCGCCGGCACCTGGCCGGCAGCGGGGATCTTAGCAAACAGCTGTGTTTCTATCCCGGTGCACCCGGCCCTTAACGAAATCGACTTATCAACCATTGTAGAAACAATTAATAATTACCGTTAAATTCGTTGATTAAAGGGGGTTGCAACGGTGATTATCAGCGGCCATCAACCGAATTACCTGCCCTGGCTCGGATATTTTCATAAAATGATATCCTGCGATTTATTTGTAATCCTGGACGATGTAGTTCACTCGAGAAGCGAAATTACCAACAAAAACAAAATAAAGGGACCGGAGGGGGCCAGATTGTTAAGCGTGCCGCGAAACAGAAGCGACAAGCACTGTTTAATTAAAGATGTAACCATCGCTAAAGACAGTATGTGGCATAAAAACCATTGGGGTTCTTTGCATACCTGCTATGTCCGGTCTCCCTACTGGAAGAAGTATGAAGAGCTTTTTTTATCCATTTATTCCAATCCCGGCGAAAAGCTGGCCCAACTGAACCTACGGTTAATCCATGTCATGCGGGAAGTACTGGAAATTAAAACTCCCCTGGTACTGTCCTCTGAGATTTCGGGGATCACAGGCAGCAAAGGGACCAGAATCATCAATATCTGCAAGTATTTTAACGCCGACATTTACCTGTCGGGAACCGGAGCGCGGGCCTATAATGACGAAATGGACTTTGAGAGAAATAACATTCGTCTGGTATATCAGGAATTTGAACACCCGGTATACCCCCAGTTATGGGGCAATTTTATACCCGGTTTGTCGGCAGTGGATTTGATTTTTAACTGCGGGCCTCAAAGTAAGGATTATCTAACGAAGCAGGTGGTTGTATGAAAAAGATTCATGTATTAATCTCCGGGTCCGGTTCCCTTTACGGCGTTGCCATTATTCAATCGTTATTAAAATCGGACTTGGCTCTAAAACTGGTGGCCTGCGATATAAATCCCAGGACTTTGGGGCTGCACCTGGCCCACCGCGGCTATATCGTACCACCGGTGCACCAGGAGGAACAATATTTAAAGCAATTATCAAATATTATTGAGAAGGAAAATATTAACGCGATTTTTGTTGCTTCCTCCAAGGAAATATCCTTTTTTAGCAATCATAAGGCCCAAATTGAAGAGAACACCGGGGCCAGGGTATTTGTTAATCCACCGGGTGTCTTAGAAATATGCTGTGATAAATGGCATACCGTTAATTTCCTTAAGGAACAGGGGTTTTATTTTCCCCGCACCCTCCGTTACCCGGAAGACTGGGAGCAAATAGATGCTTTTATTGAAGCCGTGCATTTTCCAATCATCGTGAAACCCCGGCGCGGCGCCGGGTCACAGGATTTATATACAGTAAACAGTTTAAATGAACTTAACTCCCTAATCACCGGCAAAAAAGACATCGTTCTGCAGCAGTATTTACCGGGAGACCTTGGAGAATTTACCACGGGCATCTGCACCGGGGCAAAGGGTAACGTTCTGTCCGGCATCACTTTAAAAAGATATTTACAGGATGGTATGACCATCGCTGCTGACTTTGACGATTTCACCGAAATTACCAATTACTGCAAAGAGGTGGCCCGGGTTTTAAAACCATACGGACCCTGCAACTTTCAATCACGCCTGCTGGAAGGAAAGCCCTACATCTTCGAAATTAACCCCCGTTTCAGCAGCAGCACCGGCATGCGTTCACTGTTGGGGGTTAACGAAGCTGAAATTTTACTCAGGTCGGAAATATTGGGCCAGAAAATCCTTGAACCGCCAATTCTTAAATGCAGCGTAATCCGACAATATACGGATTACCTGGTAAGCACTGAACAAATTATGAAATTGAAAAAGGAAAACTTCTGTATCAACCACTCTGAGGAAAATTAGCAATATTTTCCGGCAAATTGTGAACCAACAATGTATAGCCGTGACTGGAAGCAGGCATGAAAAAACCCCCGGGGGAACAAAGGTACCTGGTACTTAAGTTATTAAGTTATTTTGTATGGGTAGAAAAACAAAATTCGCTCCAAAAGTTATCCACAGTTTACAAAAAGCATAATTTCCTGGCTAAAAGAAAAAGTGGTTGGAAGTCTTCTCCTCCCAACCATTTTTTCCGCCAACTCCACTCTATAACATAAGAAAACGTTTCTTGATTTCCTCTTTATTCTGCAGCTGTGCTGCGGTTCCTTTATAGACTGTTTTCCCTTTGCTCATAATATAAACCCGGTCCGAGTTGCAGAGCCGCCTGGATATTTTGCTCCACCAGCAAAATCGAAAGGCCGGCACTTTTTAGTTCTTGTATTTTTTAGCGTAATTCTTTGATAATGGCCCGGAGCAGGGCCCGGGCCACCCCAGCATTAATTCAAGTGGGGACGGTTCTTGACTTGAATTTAGTTTAACTTTACAATCTGGAAGAATGGATGTAAGCCTTTTCTTTTATTTCCTGTTCCGAATAAATATAGCGGGGTTTTCCCACCACACCCAGGGAAAGCAGTTCTGCCCGGTTGTACAGCGTCCCCCTGGACACAATTTCGATCTTGATCTTGACTTTATACACATCCTCCAATACCTGCAGTTGATTGTCACTCACAGAATCGCCGGGCTTTTCCTCCTCGATCACCAGGTGCAGCCCCTGTGGGCCGGGGCCAGCCACCCAGAAGCGGCGGCAGGAAAGAGCAGAGACAATTTCCTGCAGGTCCCAGATATCCAGTACCCGGTTCCCCACTGTCAGGGTGTCCTCCTGGCGCCCGCGAACTTCCAGACAGCGCTGCCGCATGGGTGGCGTGAGCAATGGCTGGAATAGGGAAAACGCACCAGTACCGTATCCTCCCGGTTAAAGTGAACACCCAACCCGACCAGTTCATTGGTGAAGGTCGCAAAGTCTTCCCTGGTCAGCCAAACCGATACCGGGAGGCCGGTGGTGCCGAAGGACTCGTGGTACTGGTAAAGTTCACCACGGGGGACACAAAGCAGCCCAAAGGGTGATTGGTTCCGCAAATCCTCCTTGGTTTTTTTCAATTCCTCCAGGGAACCCAGGGGCTGCTCCTGTATACGGTCCCGGTAAAAGGCCGAGGCTTTACAATACTCCAGTAACTGGTTCAACCTGTTCAGCTTTTCCTGGTCGTTCATTGTGCTGCCTCCTTCCTTTAAGCAAGGTTTAAGAGATGCCGGATATTTTGGCCCAGGATTTTGGCCCTTTCCCTGTCTGAAATATCAAGCAGCAGAATTTTTTGCAGTTCCACGCCGGGATGAGAAAGGGGCGATTGCCGGTATTGGTAGAATTCCTTGCTTCCAGCGCCAGGCAGCTGCCGTAATAAGCTTCAGCGGTGGGGTCCTCGGGGTTCTTTTCGTAAATTTTTTTCCATAGCTCCGGGGCTAGTTGGGTCGCCTTCCTGTTACCGGCCACCCCCAGGTCATGCAGCCTGAAGCCCTCTGTGTATTCATCTTGACGGGTTCTTAATCTCTTGCTTAAGACAGCTTCATCCCCGGATCACATCCGGATCAGTTCTCTGTATTTTGCATCCGGGTTCAGGGACAGGAGTGTTTCCCAGGCTGCAGCGCATTCTTTTTCCATGCCCAAACGCTCGTAAGCCCTGCCCAGATCGTAGAGAACCTGCCAGTAGGTTTCTATGGAAAAAATTCCGCGATCCTTTTGGTACCGTTCAACCAGGTATTCCAGGTCAGTTATTGCAGTCGCTGTTCGGCAGAAGAATGCTTCCGGCAGCCTTAGACTGTGGTTGGCCCGCAGCAGGCGGATCTCAATATCATCGGGGCTATAGTTGACAGCTTCATCAAAGTTTTTCATAGCTTTGATGGCATGGGAAAACAATTCCCGGTGGTCGGTACTGTCCCGCCCGATCATTGAAACGCAGTCGGCATAATAGGCCTGGGACAGCCGGTCACTGGGGTCGTTATCAATGTTTTTTTAAAGAAACTGGAGGCCATCCTGGCTGCATGTTTATCGCCGGCCAGGGCTGCACTATGAAGCTCCTTTCCTCGAACCAGATGCTCCTCCCGCTCTGCCTTGTCGACAGGAGGTTCTGTTAAATCATACCTGCCGCCCCTGTATGGGTAAAAATTCTATTGGTGCCTGTACATGGAAATCAGGTTGGCCCAGCGTAAGACACAAATAAACCCGCTCAACTTCCCATTGATGAGAAATTCAGCAGGTTTATTGTTTTGACCTGATTCAACTGCCGGCGATCCTTTATAGAGAAACAATCACCCCAAGTTTAACAGGGATCGCAGGGGTCACAGCCGTCAACGGGATTACACGGATCGCATGGATCACAATCGTCAACCGGGTCACAGGGGTCACAGTGACCCCAAAGTGATTGAAAGCGGCTCCAACTGCAGAGTGAAAAACTTAATCAATGATGTGCCGCACCGGAACGACCAGGTCGATACCATGGCCCGGGAGGTTGAATCCACCCTGGTACCGGATATCGAAAAGTACAAATTAGAGGCCCTGGATGATTTTGCAAAGAAGCTGCAGAAGGAGTCAGATCTATAACGAATCACATTTAGGTTGCATTACTAACCCTGTCAAGCGAACGCACTTGTTGTGTTCGCTTACTTATTTTAATCGTTCTTGCCCGGCAAATATTAGCTATTACCTAAATATTTGGCATTTTTTCCTTAAAAAACATATTATGTAGGAAATGGAATTTCCCGTGATTTTGAAACCAAAATGATGGTTGTTTTTACTATGTTTAAAGAGGATGTGTTTTTTAATGCCAGTCATAAATTTAAACCCCTTGTCCAAGATAAATGTCCAGCGGAGCCGGAGCCAAAGGAAGAAAGCATAGACCTCTGTGCACAGGTGGTGTTTGCCAGGGAAAGCGAAAATTTCTTCGATATTCACCATATTTCCCTGTCGGTGTACCGTTTTGCCGGAAAACATCAGGCTTGTTTCCTGCCCAAGAATATTTCCAACGGGTATTTTGTTTATTTTCCGGAGAAAAACTTCACCAACCTTTTTAGCAAGCCAATTTGTTCTCCCTTACCGGTAACAGTCTTGACAAAATCAGGATACAGATTAATACCTACGAGCTTGCCTTTCTTCGCCTCCGACAAAGCGGTTTGATAATCTATGAAATGATGGTCCTTTAATTGGAAACCGATTATTTCTCCATCTTCTTTCCTGACGGCAGAGTTTATTTCCCTCTGGCCCTTTGCGTTATTGTTTGGCATGATTGCATCTCCTTTAAGCCAGGGTAAGCAGTCTTCCTAAAACCACATAGCCAATGCTGATGATCATGCTGATAAGAACCAGGTACATAATCCACCGGTAACGTCCCATGTCAGCTCACCTTCTTTTGTAATGTAACGAAAAATGTGAATAAGGGGCCGAAACCTTTTTTCTCTTGCGGAATATTTTCTTTTTCCCTCAGGTATTCCAGAATCCCCTGGGAGATGGCCCGGGCCAATACCTGTTGGTATTTCTTATCCAACAGCTTTTTTCTTTCCGCCGGGTTATTGATAAACCCCGTTTCCACAATGACGCAGGGCATGCTGGTATGAGTCAATAAATAATACCTGCCGGTCTTAATGGTGCGTTTCCTTATTTCAGGAATCCGGTGCAGTTCCTTCTGGATGCACTCCGCCAGCACTTTCCCTTGGACTGACTTACCATAGTAAAAGGCCTCCGGACCGATACACCTGCCCGGCCCAACATTCACATGAATACTGACCATGGCATCTGCCCCAAATTGTTTGGCCATCTCCGCCCTCCGCTGAAAGTCGTACCTTTTGGCCTCTTTTTTATGCAGGCCGAGAATGGCATGATTATAGTCCCCCTGCCGGGTTAACAGGACCTCTACGTTGTTTTCCTTTAGAATCATGGCAATCTCCTCGGCAATTTCTAAATTTAGATGTTTCTCCATGATCCCATCCCGCATGGCCCCGGGATCATAACCGCCATGTCCCGGATCGACGGCGATGCGGCCCATTGGTTCTGCAGCCTGGCATACATTACAGAACAGTAAAAAGACCAGCGCCATAATCATTGGCATCAATACTCTCACCTGCCTGTCCTTATTTATTTTTGCCTTAAGAGAGCAAAAAAATGCCGAAAAATTACCGTGTGTTTAGAAACCACAAGCTTAATCCAATGTTACAGTTAAAAAATCAGGCCAGAATTTTTCCGGCCTAAAATAAACATATTCCTATTATGTTTAACATCTATTGCATCCTAACCTTACAAAAAAAGTCGTTCCCCCGGATCCTGTTTGGATTTTGATGCCGGCATGGTGCCTGGTAGCGATGCTGTAACAGGTGGAAAGCCCCAATCCTGTGCCGTTTTCCTTGGTGGTAAAAAAGGGGGTTCCCAGTTTCTTCAGCACAGCCGGTTCAATACCTTCTCCCTCTCCCGGGTCCCTGACGGCCAGGATCACCTCTTCTCCGTCCGACAAGGTTTTTACGGTTACCTCCCCGCATTTGCAGTGCTCCCTTTCCTCCAAAAAACTGGCAAAAGAAAAAACGCCGAGGACAATATTCGGGGACAAAAATCAGGAGGATCATCCACAGGTAAAATTTCTTCGTAATGTGTAAGGGAAAAATTTTACGACGAAACTTCCCAAGCAAATTAACACCACTTTTTTAGGGGTCAATGTTTAGAGGCAATTCAACAATAAAAGATAAAAAACCTTTAATAAAAATGTAGGTTTTTGTCAAAGTCAAAATTTTTTAAAAATATTCACAATTATTGGTGTTGTATTTTCTGCCTGGTTTTATCTTTACTAAGAGGTCGTTTTGTAGTTTAATGTAAGTATTTATATGATTCAGTGATAATCTAGGGAGGCTGTTTTATGAAGTATGAAAGTACCCGCGGCAATTCTCCTGCAGTTTCTGCCGCTGAAGCGATTAAGAGAGGCATTGCCCCCGATGGCGGTCTGTTTGTGCCCATAGAACAAGTAACCTTGACGGATAGGGAACTGCAAAACCTTATCCCCCTCTCCTATACCGAAAGGGCCGTATTGATTCTGAAGTCATTCCTGACCCACTATACCGAAGAAGACTTGACCCGTTGCGTGGAAGCTGCCTACGGCGGGGACAAGTTTGATACACCCGAGGTGGCTCCTGTGAAGCCCCTTACGCCGGATACCGCCGTGCTGGAACTGTGGCACGGTCCCACCTGCGCCTTCAAGGATATGGCCCTGCAGATTTTGCCCCAGTTCCTGGTCAGGGCGATGGAGAAAACCGGGGAGACTTCTGAGATTGTCATCCTGGTGGCCACTTCCGGGGACACCGGCAAGGCAGCCCTGGACGGTTTTGCGGACGTGCCCGGCACCAGTATTATTGTTTTCTATCCTGAACAAGGGGTCAGTGCAGTGCAAAGGCTGCAAATGGTCACCCAGGAAGGGAAAAATGTGCATGTCCTGGGGGTCCGCGGCAACTTTGACGATGCCCAAAGCAGCGTTAAGCAGGTCTTCGGGGACAAAGATTTCTCGGAGATTTTAGAGGAAAAGGGTTACCGTCTCTCTTCTGCCAACTCCATCAACTGGGGTCGACTGGTGCCCCAGATCGTCTACTACTTCTCTGCCTATGCCGATTTGGTTCGGACGGGGACCGTCCAGCCGGGCGAAAAGATTAATTTTGTCGTCCCCACCGGCAATTTCGGTAATATTCTGGCCGGTTTCTATGCCAAGGCCATGGGACTACCCGTCCACCGCCTGCTCTGTGCCGCCAACGCCAATAATGTGCTGACGGAGTTTATCCAAACCGGGACCTACGACCGCAACCGGAAGTTTTTAAAGACCCTCTCCCCTTCCATGGATATCTTAATCTCCAGCAACCTGGAGCGGTTGCTTTACGAATTAACCGGACGGCAGGCGGATAAAATCAACCGCTGGATGACCGAACTGAAGACCGGCGGTGTCTACACCGTCGACCAGGACATCAGGGAGAAAGTAAGCAGCCATTTCTGGTCAGACTTTGCCAGCGACCGGGAGACCCTGGACACCATCCGGGAAACCTGGGCGCAGCACCGGTACCTGCTGGATACCCATACCGCCGTGGCCATCCATGTGCTGGAAAAATACCGTCAGGCCACCGGGGACACCACCTATAGTGTGGTTGCATCCACCGCCAGCCCCTTTAAATTTAACGGCAGTGTCGCCAAAGCCCTTTTAGGGGACCGGGCAATTGCCGGCAAGAGTGAATTTGAGCTGCTCAATGACTTGTCCGCCTTTACCGGTTGGTCAATCCCAACAGGGCTGCGGGACCTGGACAAGCGACCGGTGCTGCATGAAGGGGTAACTGATAAGGATAAAATCGATGAAGCGGTAAGAAATCTATTGCTAAACCGCTAAACTACAAAAAGTTTTCGAGATAAATCGAAAATTTTTTTAACCCCCGTTTGTCACAAGACGGTGGTTTACTATTGTTGGAAAAAACATATTTTTGGCAGTTATCTTCCGAACTTGGAAAACAGTTGTCATTCACGGTCTTGTTTCCCGGGCGGAACATATCCGTTACGCATACGTATCCATATAGCAAAAGAACTATGGGGGTGTATGTATGCAATCTATGTATGCTCCTCTCAGGCAGTATGAAGCGCCTGGTGTTTTATCTATTCTTAACGAAGAAATCCTTTACAACCTGGCAAATGATTTTTAGCATCTTGTGGGATACGACATCAGAGTAAGCATTGGTAAAAAAGAGAGTGAATGACCGCCGGTCACTATTTGAGCAAGCGTCCCGACACCTTTGAAGTGGTGGGCGAGCAGTTGACCAAAGAATCCATGGCCATCGGTATCCGTAATGATGATGTGGAGTTGAAAGACGCCATTGACAAGGCCATTGCCGAAATGCAAAAGGACGGCACTTTAACCAAGATTTCCATGAAGTGGTTCCAGAAGGATATCACGACCAAAGCTGAATAATCTTTATCATGATTTGATAAAACGCTTTGATTAGTACTGATTTCATTTTTGGGTAAAAAGCTAACTAAGCATTAGCTAACAACTAATGGACAGACCCAAAAGTACTGTAGAATTCGCTAAGGTTGGTGACAACATGCAATTGGGCCCATTGGACATAAATTTTATTTTTCTGATACTGCCCAACTTACTGTTGGGAGCGGAAAGCGAGCTGTTTGGTTATGAGGAGGGAGCCTTTACGGGAGACCGCAAATGGGGGCGCCCGGGTAAGTTTGAACTGGCTGACGGAGGCACCATCTTTTTGGATGAAACCGGTGATCTCCCCCTACACCTTCAGGTGAAACTGCTCCATGTATTGCGCAGGGACCATACCCGGCAGATTCATTTGGAGGATCAGATCAAACACTACGAGAAACAATTGCTACTGGGGTATTTAAAGCAGGTTAAAGAAGGAAAGTTAAAATTTACCGACCTGCCTGCCGCCCTGGGGTCAGCCGCGCCACTCTTTATCGAAAGCTGAAACAGCACCAGCTGATTGAGATGTGAGAGGTGGGAGGTTAGAGGTGGGAATTAAGGATTATTTAAGAAGGTATATGCTGGATTCATGTAGAATAGCTTATGAATATGTTTGAAAGGAAGTGAGTCATGGAAGAGATTTTAAAAGAAATCCTTGGCGAACTTAAAACCCTGAACCAGCGGGTAGGGAAATTGGAGGAAGGTCAAGGGAAATTAGGGGAAGGTCAAACCAGGTTAGAAGAAAGCCAGAGAAGGTTAGAGGAAGGTCATAGGCGGTTAGAGGAAGGCCATAGGCGGTTAGAGGAAGGCCATAGGCGGTTAGAGGAAGGCCATAGGAGGTTAGAAGAAAACCAGGCCCGTCTGGAATCGAAAGTTGATAGGCTGGAACTTCGCATGGAAAACGAAGTCATTGATAAAATTCGGGCCCTCTTTGACGGCTGGCAGGAGCACGAAGAAAAATTTATCGATGTGGCCGAAAAGATTGATTTGTTAAATCTAAAATTCGACCGCCTGGAAACTAAACTCAATCAAGTTGCCATCGTTCAGAAAGACCATTCGGAAATCCTGGACCTGCTGGCCGCTCGTTCCATCCGTCAAGAAGCGGACATACAAACGCTTAAAAGAGCAAAATAGAAAGGATACCCCCTTCTAAACTGGCGTATTGGAATAATCGCCTTTCTTAGAAGGTTTTTGTTTTGCATAACGAATTCGGTTGATTATCCAGTTAAATAAGGAGAATTTTCATGCCTCCTGATCGAAGACGATCGCAATATTTGCGAATTACGTCGGAAATGTTTTGTACTCCAAGTTTATAAATTTCCCTTATTCTATAAAACCAAACCCCTGGTAGGCAATGTCTCCGCGTTTTTGTTAAGCCATTGTTCATGGTTTCGTAAGCTATGTATATGGCCTTCACCATGCAACCCCAAAAAGGTTAAGCGGCCAGACTGCGGTTAACCTTTATTCCCGTATCGTTTAACCATATAATTAAGCATCATTCCTTGATCCTCATGTTCCAGCACGTGGCAATGGGTCAAAAGTTTTTGTTCCCCTGCAAAGTTGTGAGAAAAATCAATGGCAATCCTAACGGTCTCCCCGGGCCACACTAAAACGGTGTCCTTCCAGCCTAAATCGGTGACCAGTCTGCCTAGTTGATCGACGGCCAGTTTTTTAACTTGCTCAGGGCTACCGTCTCTCTCTATCACCTGGAACATAAAGCCGTGCAGGTGCATGGGATGGGGCATACTGTTGGGCTGGTTTCTGAACTCCCAAATTTCGGTGGTGTTTTTCTTTACGGTAATGGGGTATTGGTCCATTTGATAGCTCATTCCGTTTATCAGCCACTGCATACCGGATGCAGCCAGGGTGATGGGCCTTATGCTTACTCCCGACGTATTGATGGCCTCAATCCTGGATAAGCTTTGGGGGACCGTCCGGTCATAGGGGATGCGGTCTTTCAGTACCAGCTTAAGAATATGAAATTCCTTGCCGCTGCCAATTTTTGGAGCCTGCACAGGGCTGCTGCCATGACCTTCATGTCCCCCGTGCCCACCCTCTTCCCGGTGCATGGGGTCAAAGGACAGACTCTTCAGAGTAATAACCTCTCCGGTGTCAAAGGTCCTGAGATCCAAAAGAAGATCCACCCGCTCGCCGGGTGACACAAATATCTCCGAAGTACGATAAGGCTTATCCAGCAAGCCCCCGTCGGTTCCAATCACATAATAGGGCAGATTGTCACCGCCCTTTACAAAGGCCAGCCTGTAGATTCTGGCGTTGGAGCCGTTTAATAGCCGGAAACGGTAAACCCTTGACCGAACTTCCAAAACGGGATTGGCGGTCAGGTTGACAAAGATGACATCTCCTTCGTAGCCCATAAACTTTTCCATTTCAGTGGGTTGGTATACCGGTTGTCCCTTTTCATCCAGCCTTTTATCTTGAATGACCAGGGGAATATCCGTTTCTCCCAGTTTTAGATCGAGGGAATTTCTCAGGTTCAAATCATCACGGTCCTCCACAATAAAGAAACCCGACAAACCCATATAGGACTGCCTGGCAGTCATTCCATGAGGATGGGGGTGATACCAGTACGTGCCGCCCCTGCTCTGTACGGTAAAATGGTACTTGTAGCTGGCACCCTGTGGGACGGCATAGGAAGGATGACCGTCCATATACCAGTCCACATGTAACCCGTGCCAGTGAACAATTGTATCTTCACTTAACTGATTAATCAAGGTGGCCTGGAATATATCGCCTTGCTTTAATTTGATAACCGGGTTAATAAAGCTTGCCCCCCCGCCGGTGGTCTCATAAACATATATACGGGCTTCTTGATCGCCAACCAATGGTTGGACCGCTTGTTTGGCTGTCAAAGACGGGGTACCCCTCAATGTTCACATCATCAACAGCGTTTTGTCGCTCATGTTGGGCTTATCATACCAGCCATATCTTACAAAAATATCACATAAGTTTAACATTTTTGTGATATTTATAAGCAAAATCTTTATCAACGGATGATAAAAAATACACCGTCGGCTGCTCCTCTAACAGAACATCCCCCGCAGTGGCCCACGGGGTATGTTTCAATGGTTATTTCTTTATTCTATTTTTCCTGCGTGCATAATACCACCCGGCAAAGGCAAAACCCGCTGCCAGTGCGATGGCTAAGAGCGAATCTTCCAGGAATTCCATGTCAGTTCCCCCTCGTTGGATACGTAAATGGTATTTACTCCCGGCGTCGCGCCGGTTCAGGCACCAGTCGGAAGGTAGCTTTTTCTTCTTTACGGAAGTCCCTATAGGGATCAAACCGTTTCAATCGCAAGGCATTGGTCACCACCGACACGGAACTGAAAGCCATTGCAGCCCCCGCCAGTACAGGGGACAGGTAACCCAGGGCAGCCACGGGAATCCCCAGTGTGTTATAAATCAAGGCCCAGAACAGGTTTTGTTTGATGTTGCGCATAGTCGCCCGGCTCAGTTTAATGCTGGCGGCAACTCCCCGCAAATCCCCTCGCATCAGGGTAATATCCGCGGCCTCCATTGCCACGTCCGTACCGGTTCCGATGGCAAAGCCTACGTCTGCGGTGGCCAGGGCCGGGGCGTCGTTGATGCCGTCACCCACCATCCCCACCACCTGGCCCTTCTCCTTCAGACGGTTCACTTCCCTGGCTTTGTCCTGGGGCAGCACTTCCGCCAGTACGTCTTCCGGCGGAATGCCCACTTGTTTGGCGATGGCCTCGGCAGTACGCCGGTTGTCCCCGGTAATCATGATGACCTGAATGCCCATACTGCGCAGGGCTTGGATGGCCTCGGCGGAGGTTTCCTTAACGGTATCGGCCACGGCCACAACGCCGACGGCCTTGTTGTCAACAGCCACCAGCATAGCTGTCTTGCCTTCACCTTCCAGTTCATCAACTTTCTTTTCTAGGGTGGAGATGTCAATGTTTTCAGAAGACATTAAACGGCGGTTGCCGATGAACAGCGCTTTACCCTCAATGGCAGCCACAATGCCATGACCCGGGATGGCTTCAAAGTTTTGTGGTTCCACCAGATCCATGTTTCTTTCCTTGGCCCCTTTGACAATGGCCTCACCCAGGGGATGCTCCGAAGACCTTTCCGCAGAAGCCACCAGCCGGATCAGTTCCTCCTCGCTGATTTCACCAGTGGCAGTGATCACATCCGTCAGGGACGGCTCCCCTTTGGTAATGGTGCCGGTCTTATCCAAAACAATGGCATTGAGGGCATGGGCCTTTTCCAGGTGTTCGCCCCCCTTGATTAAAATGCCGTTTTCCGCGCCTTTGCCGGTACCCACCATAATGGAGGTGGGTGTAGCCAGACCCAGTGCACAGGGGCAGGCAATCACCAGAACAGCCGTAAAATTGATCAAGGCTCGAGCCACATTACCGGCATCGGCAAAGAAGTACCACGCCGCAAAGGTGGCGATGGCAAATGCCACCACCGCAGGTACAAAATAGGCCGAAATGACATCCGCCAACCGTTGAATGGGCGCCTTGGATCCCTGGGCCTCTTCAACGATTTTGATAATCTGGGCCAGGGCGGTATCTGAACCAACCTTGGTGGCTTTAAATTTGAAACTGCCATGCTTATTAATGGTGCCGCCGATCACCTCATCGCCGGCCTTTTTATCCACCGGTATACTTTCACCGGTCAACATGGATTCGTCCACCGTGGAAAAACCCTCTTTCATCACGCCGTCCACGGGGACCTTTTCCCCCGGACGTACCAGCACCAGATCTCCCACCTGCACTTCTTCCACCGGGATGTCTACCTCTTGCCCGTTCCGCACCACCCGGGCGGTCTTGGCCTGGAGGCCCATCAGCTTCTTGATGGCTTCGGAGGTGCGACCCTTGGCGATGGACTCCAGTAATTTACCAAGGATAATTAATGTAATAATGATGGTTCCGGTTTCGTAATACACATGGCCGGGGTAAAAGAATGTGGCCCCTGCGCTGTAGAGGTACGCAGCGGTTGTACCAAGGGCAATGAGCACATCCATGTTGGCGCTGCCGTGTTTCAGTGACCGGTAAGATCCCCGGTAAAATTGGAACCCGGCGATAAACTGCACCGGCGTGGCCAGAGCGAATTGGAATACCTTGTTATGTAGCAGCATGGGCAGTGGAAAATTAAATAATTCCGCAAACATCACCGCCAGGAGGGGCAGGGACAAGATGGCCGACATAATCAACAGGCGAATCTGCTTACGGGTTTCACGTTCCCGCTCCAGTTTCTCCTGATCCCCTTCAAAGCGCTTGGCTCCTTCTTCAGCCTGATAGCCCGCGTCCGTTACTACTTTCTTCAAATCGGTAACACTGACGATCGACGGGTCATACTCTACTGTCGCCTTCTCCATTGCAAAGTTTACATTGGCCCTGAGAACGCCTTCCCTGTTCCCCAGCGCCCTTTCCACCCGAGCCGCACAGGCGGCGCAGGTCATGCCTGAGATTTTGAGAACCACTTTTTCGGTGGGCACCCGGTAACCCAGGTCGACAATCGTTTTTATAATCTGGTCAATGCCAACACGGTCAGGCTCAAAGTGAACGGTTGCCTTTTCTACCGCCAAGTTTATGGATACGTCCGTAACCCCGTCCAACTTCTTAATCGTCCGTTCTACCTTGGCTGCACAGGCGGCACACTCCATTCCCATAATTTTTAGAGACACTTTATGGCTGCTCACAGTTCATACCACCTTTTTCTGTCCTTTGTATTATTCTGCCGGCTACATATGTATGGTGTTATTCTGGCCAAGTTTCAGGAAAAATAGTAAGCTTTGATTCCCAAGTGAAGGGGTAAAGGAATGGGATTGTTTTATTTTAAAAGATAGATGTTACAAAACCTTGACATTTTTTACACAAAAACGTGACAATTCGTTATACCAGTGGCCACTTGATCAATTTGCCGCAAACAAAATAAGACAGGCTACTCCAGTAAGTGCCTGTCTCCCAATATCCATAAGCATTTATGAAAAGTTTGGTTATCATACCGGTTGTATCTCCTTATACAGCACAGCCCGATTCTTTCCGCTCTTCTTTGCTGCATAAAGCGCCTCATCTGCCTTCTCGATAAGTTTAGTCACCTCTGTACATTGACCTGACACAGATGCTACCCCGGCTGATATAGTAATAGGACCGTTGGTAAAGTGATGACTGCCGACTCCTGAGACAATTCGATCTGCCATCTCTTTTGCATCATCCCGATCCATTCCAAAGAGAAGGATAATAAACTCCTCTCCCCCGTACCTGGCGATAAAAACCTCACGGCCCAAAATCGATATCAAATAGTCTGCCAGTTTTTTAAGAAGGATGTTCCCCTGCTCGTGGCCATAGGTATCGCTATACAACTTAAAATTGTCAATATCGATAATGACCAAGGATAATGGCTGGTTTTTGCCCGCCGGATGGCTATATTATACCAGCGATATTGATACAAGTTGTCCTGTGCCAACAACTTCTTTACCTCCGTATGACGAGTTTTCTTAATTTTATTTTACCATAGTGGGGTCTATTAGCCCCATTTGGTCGGCAGTGTAAATGCTTTAACAACCCGCGTGTCCAACTGGGTACCATAAGCCTGAGAATAATATTAAATGGTTAAAGAGAATTTTTCAGATAAGCGCTCTTTTATAGTAGTACCTAACTGCAATGTTTTCCAAAGAAAATGCTTAATTGTCACAAAAAAGATAAACTTTTCCATAAAAATTATCACAAAAGTATCATTAAGGAAACAGTTCAGTGAAAGCTCTTTGCTATGCTTTAAAAAGCATAGCCCTTCGTGGTGATGTGTATCTCACAACCCGAGAAAGGCTCTCGGGTTTGTTGGCATTTGGAGGTTCAGGATCACCCTACACTGCACGGGTTTACCGGCAGTACGACAGTAAAGGAAGTGCCTTCGTTTACCTTGCTTTCCACATTGACCTGGCCACCGTGTCCCTCTATGATCCTTTTTACAATGGCCAGCCCCAGGCCGGTCCCTCCCTGGCTTCTGTTTCTTGATTTATCGGCCTTATAGAATCTTTCCCAAATCATCGGTAAATCCTCCGGGGATATGCCGGTTCCGGTATCATGAATGCGGATGTGGACCTGGTCGGCCTTGCTGGCCACATGAATGGAAATTCTACCTCCGGCGGGTGTATGCCGGACGGCATTGTCGATTAAGTTGATAAACACCCTTTCGATCCGGTCACTGTTGCAGGTTACGTGGGGTAGCTTTTTTTCAATGTCAAGGTCCAGGTGGACCCCTTTTTGTTCAATCAGTTGAGTGAGCTTGCCCAATACCCTGGCCAGAAGACTTCGTAAATCACAGGGTTCCTTATCAAAATCAAAGTGACCCTCTTCCATGCGTTTCAGATCCAGCACTTCGTTTACCAGCCTCTTGAGGCGGTTAATTTCGTCCAAGATATTGTTGAGATACACTTCCCTTTCCTTCTCGTCCTTCACCAAACCGTCCACCATTGTTTCCGTAAACCCCTGCATAATGGTAAGCGGAGTTTTGATTTCGTGGGCTACATTGGTGACAAACTCCCGGCGGATTTGTTCCTGCAGCTCCAGTTGCCGGATTTTCTCCTGCAGGCGGGAGGCCAAGGTATTGAGGGAGTTAGCCAGCAGACCAATCTCATCGTTGGACTGAATATCCACCTTGTGCCGGTAGTTGCCGCCGGCCATCTCCAGGGCCACCTGATTCATCTTTATCAAGGGCTTGGAAATAATTTGTGAAAAGATCAAACTTAACAGGGCCGCCAGAATAATTCCCCCTACCGCCGTATTAATGGTCAACCTCTGCAGGCCGCTCAGTTGATCTGCCAACGGTTCCAGCGGTGCGTGGATAATGACCGCCCGGTTACTATTGTCATGGTCCTTAAAAGGAATTCCTACAGATAGCACATCGGTATTAAAGAAGGGGTTATTTCCTTTATGCACCACTGCCCTGCCGCTGAATAATTGTTCCAAATCCTGCATGTTCAATGGGCCGTGGTGGGGATTGTTCATGTCCATCGGCATGTCTTTTGTACTGATGCCCATCCCCTGGCAACTGATGACGCGTCCCTTCTCATTTAATATCATGACATTTGCGTTGTACAGGCTGGCAATCATGGCTACCTTACTGTCCAGGGCGGCAGGATCCTTTTCGGCACGGGCAATATCGGCAATTTTATGGCCCAGGGTGTTCAGCTGCCTGGCCTGCTGCTGATAATACATGCCTTCCATAAAACTGGTCTGGGCAGCACTGGCAATGCCGATGACCACCAGCACCAGGATGGTCATAATCACCCAGAGTTTGGTGACAATATTATTTAACCTCATGCTTCCACCTCAAATTTATACCCCACACCCCAGACCGTTTTAATGTGAGAAGGCACCCCGGCAGCCCGGAATTTGTCCCGCAGACGGTTTACATGTGTGTCAACCGTTCGGGCATCCCCGTAGTAATCGTAGCCCCAAACCTCTTCCAATAGCTGCTCCCGGCTAAAAGACCTTCCCGCTGACTTGGCCAGCAGAGCCAGCAGTTCAAATTCCTTTGGCGTGAGGGTTAAAGGCTTGTCCTTTGCCAGCACTTCCCGGCTAATCAAATCCATACGCAGACCGGGAAATTTTAAAACGTGCTCTTCCTTTTTACCTTCCGTTCCCACCCGGCGCATCACCGCCTTAATCCTGGCCACCAGTTCCCTGGGGCTGAAGGGTTTGCCCATGTAGTCATCGGCCCCGAACTCCAGCCCTAAAATCCGGTCCACCTCTTCATTTTTGGCCGTCAGCATAATGATGGGCACCCGGGAAACCTTTCTGATTTCCTGGCACACAGTAATGCCGTCCACTTTGGGCATCATGACATCCAGGATAATTAAATCCCAGGGCTCCGCCCGGAATTTCTTTAAAGCCCCCTCACCGTCTACGGCCTCCTCCGCATAATACCCTTCATTGGTCAAATAAATGCCGATAACCTGGCGAATTTTTTCTTCATCGTCTACTATTAAAACCCTTAACTGGTTCATGTTCGTACCCCCTTCATTATATGGATAAAACCCTGAGGAAAGTCATGACTTTGCTGTCTATATAGTAAAACCTAAAAGAACCGCTGTCAAAGTAATCAAATGATTATTACAAAAATGTTAAATTTACGAGAAAGAAACGTAATATTTACATGCTATGATTACACATGTAGCAATGAACAAAGCAAGAGAGGAAGATGCTTGATGATACAAAAGATTACAAAACGTACTAAACTTGTTGTTCTGGCTCTTATCTTGACTACGTTATCAATGGTATATCTGGTACCATTGCTAAACAGTATTATTACCAGTATCAATATCAAAAGTATATGCAGAACTATTCCGTTAACCACGAGGCACATCACCAATAATAGGTTTATATAGAAAGGATGAACTTAATGGAAAAGTTTCTCTATATTGCTCTGCTCCTTCTCTGCCCCATTATACACCTGTTCATGATGAGAGGTCATAAACATCATGCCCATCAACAAAACAGCCCAGCAGTTCAAGGGGAGCAGCCGGTTACTAAACCAGAACAAAAAATATAACAAAGAGGTTGGATCATCCAACCTCTTTTATAGTCTTGCCAACTGATCGTGATGATTATTTTTATTAAACTTTCCACCATTCAGGCCAGTTTCTCTTTCAATTTCTCTAAATATCACTAAAACGTGACATTGATGAAACAGTTTTGTAAAAAGTCTTTGTTATAGTAAGAACTGTAAAGAATAAAACCCCTATGGGAGGTGAAACCTGATGTTTATGAAACACTGGATGCTCCCTGCAGTTGCCCACTGCAAGGGTGGCTGCCATCAATAGTCCTGGATAAGACGCTAAACTGTCCAACCTAAATAAAACATAAGAAAAACGAATTGGAGGAATGAATGATGAAACGTAAGATTATGTTGGGTATTGTTACCTTAGCCCTTGGTGCATTGCTTGTTCCCGCCGCCTTTGCGGCAGTTGACAAACCGGCTGACAGCACTGCCAACGTCAATAACGCAAAAAACCAGCAATCCTTTAACCAAATGTTTGACCAGCACAAAACTTGGCTGGATAAAGCCGTAAAAGACGGCAAGATCACCGAGGAGCAGGCTAAAAACTGGAACCAGCACTTTGATCAAATGAAAGAGTTCCACAGCAAAAATGGCATGGGCCCGATGGCCGATATGATGAACGGCATGATGGGTCCTAACGGCGGCATGATGAACGGCATGATGGGAAACGGTTCCGGCATGGGCCCCGCCATGATGGGCAACTTCGGTGCCCAAGCAAACAAGTAATTAAACCGGCATAACCGCATGATAAAGCCTTAGATACAACCCCCTCTTACTATAACTGAAGCACGAACTCCCGGATGTAGCGGGTGTTCGTGCTTTTTTTAAGTAACCTTTAAATCAGGTTTTCAGCACCGCCAGGGGTGTTTTCTGTGGTTTCAATGTTTTGGAATATTAAACCATATATTTAAACATTTACACAATTCAACACATATCTTATTATAAATCAATTATAAAAAGTGGGACCCTTATGTTTGAAAATATGGCAAAACACGTAAAATAGGGGAAGATTTACTATGACTTACCGTCGCGCTGTCCTTATGCTAATAGGTGCTGTTTCCTTGCTTTCCGTTTGGGTTTTGCCAAATGTCTCATTAGATACCGGTAAACTTTACATGGTATTTCTTCACGCATTGAATATCACAAAAATGTGATAAAAATGTAACCGGGTTGTGACAAGTGTGGTATATACTAACGGTAACAACCCCCAGCTTATATTTTAAAAGCCCGGAAAAGGGCTCTTTTAAAAACAACCCTTTTGGGTAAGCAAATATAATAAATTTTTAAAGGAGGTTTGAAGCAGTTACTAAATAGCTATTTAAATCTGCTAAAAAAGCAATAAAACAGGAGGTGAAAAAACCTGTTTCTTGCGGTTTCACAGTTGTAATTAATCATAAAGACTGCTAGAATAA
>JBFMCH010000063.1:0-7279 GCA_040754595.1 Bacillota bacterium | reverse complement strand
ATACCTCAATTATAAGGAGATTTTAATCATTTTTACAGGATATTGCTGGAAAAACAATGATTTATTGGTTTTTTTCTAGAATTTTAGATATTGACATTTTGGAAATTTATTTATGCAACGCTAGTGGTATAAGGAATAATTTTTCTATTCCTTGAAAAAGAGGGGATTTCTTAATATAGGAAGAAATTATTTTAAAAGGATATAGTAGGAGGTTGTTTTTATGCAGTTTGACAATGTGACCGTCGTTAAAAAGGCCAATATTTATTACGATGGCAAAGTAACCAGCAGAACCGTCTTTTTTGCGAACGGCAGCAAAAAAACACTGGGCATTATGCTGCCCGGAGAGTATGAATTTGCGACCGCCAAAAAGGAGATCATGGAAATCCTGGCCGGTGAGCTTCGTTACCGGTTGCCCGGAGAAACCCAGTGGAATACCATTAACGGTGAAGGTGTCTTTGAAGTCCCCGCCAATTCCAAGTTTCAGTTAGAAATTAAAACCCCCACAGATTATTGTTGTTCCTATATTGATTAATTAGCAGAAAAGCTTGGCGGATAGCCAAGTTTTTTCTTATTTGGAGACTTCCAGTTTTTAACACCGATCTTTGCATCCAAAGGTGGTAAGCTCTGGTTATTTTCCTTTTGTTCCCCGGTAGGCGCTTCTTTTCCTGGATAAAACAATTCAGGGATTTAATAATGATTGAACTGGTTAACCGGTTTCTTTTATAATAATTTTGTATCCGAAAAGATCGTAGTTCATAATGCATACTATTTCTGGAAGGGGGAATTAAGATGTTTATGGTATCCATTAATCCGGACAAATGTGCAGGTTGTGGTTCCTGTGTAGACCCCTGCCCTGCTAAAATCCTGGGTATGGTAGATGACAAAGCAGAAGTAACCGGAGATGCTGCAGAATGCATGGGTTGTGAAACCTGTATCGAAATTTGCCCCAGCGGTGCCTTTACCATCATGGAACTGTAGTATAATTTCAGGGGACGTCAAAGAGACGTCCCCTGTATCTTTACTGCAAAAAAATACTTGATTTAATAAAGGAAATAATAGAAGGAGCATGCTTCTAAAAACAGAGGATTTAGCCCAGTGATGCAGAACTAGTATTTTAACGAAGCGGACCGAGGGGGCAATTAGATGGTAAACATTTTTAAAAAATGCGTGTTCTTTGCGCAAGCACTTTTAAACCCTGCGGTTCCCAGCCGGCTCAAATATGAAATGGGTGGATGTTTGCTTTATTTTATCAGTCCCATTGATTTTGTGCCCGATTTCCTACCCCTGACAGGCCGGGCCGATGATGTGGTTGTCCTGTTATGGGGCATAAAACGAGGTTATGATGTGATTAAGGCTCATCGAAAGTTCCTTAGCAAAAAATAGCAAAAAAGCACTCCGTGGACTGCCACGGAGTGCTTTTTTGCTATAATGATTTGATTTTATAATAAACTCTTGATCAAATAAGCCACAACACAGAGACCCACAAAAATCCCCACATTTTTAACAACTTTGCTGCGGACAAGGGCATCTTTCCTTTGCTGTTCTCTTTCTCGTCTGAGCTGCTTTTGTGCGGGATCGGTATAATTTAATTTTTTTAGTTTTGGCTTCTCCCTTGGTGTGAATTGAATGACTTTTCCTCTCGCCTTTCCTCTCTCCACCATAAAGCACACCCTTTTCTGCGGTAGATTGTTCCTTTCCTAAATGATTTGTATTTATATAATTATTCAATATCCTCTTTGCCGATGGCATAACCCAGGCTAAAAATATCCTTCAATAAATTATGTATTAGTATTTCCGCCCACTGAACCACTTTAGGGTTGGGTTTGCTCTTGTAAATCCGAGCCAGTTCATTGGATACTTCGGCGATCATCTCCCGGGTATCGTACTTTTCCTCAAATTCCGGGGAGCAAAATATCTCTGCTCCTTCCTCGATGGAGGCATTGAACTGCTTTTCCAACCCACTGAAGTAACTGACAATGTCATTTAATTCCCCCAGGATTCCCTGCAGGGCGGTCTCCATACAGAAATCCAAAAATTTATTGCGTTCTATCTCAGAAAGGCTCTCATAAACAGCTTTTCCTTCTTTATAATAGTGGACCTGGCAGTTGGCCACATTACCTTTCTCAAAACCGGTTCCTTCAAAAAACTCCCTGATGCGTTTTTGCCCCAGGGAACTGATGGAACGATCCCTGTTTAAATTCGCGATAATTTCCGGGGGGCCCAGCTCACATTTAATTCGTAATACTTTAATGTCCTTGAGGTAAAAAATATAATACTCTCCGTACTTCTTACTCTTCACTTCATTCGGGATAATTGTTACTCCCCCCTTACCTGCAAGATGATGGTCCATTGCAATTGAGATATAAAATACAATTCCCTACCAGTCAGCAAAATCCTTCCAAAAGGCAAAACTAACTCATTGTTTCCTCTAAGACTTTTATTATTTACTATTTATGAAAATTTTATAAAAATATTTGAATTGTTATTGTCTTTTACAGACCAGGTGCTATAATGAACTTAGGTTAAGGTTAGTCAAAGTCAAATTATGAGCCGGGTCTGCATCCCAACCCTTCTTCCTATCGTGACAACAATGTGATTCATTTCACTTTATTTTCACTCGTCCTTGCTGCACATTGTTAAATTTCCTGAATAAAATTCACTATAAATAGTTTTATGCAGATGAGCGAACCTCAAAATAATAATTAAAAAAATCGCGGTAATATACTTTATGTAATCTAGGCCCAAACCGTTAAGTCTGGCACAACTCAAACTATTTTATCTATAATTATTTTACTAGTATATATATTTTAAATTTTCTAACTAAAAATCTTGGTATGCTCTTCTATGCAAAAATTTCATGATTAATATTTTTTAATAATTTTTTAATAAAAAGAAGGTTTTTTTAATTTTGCAACAAATAGAACATTATAGTTAATTTGTCGAATAGTCGGGCAATTAGCTAACAACTCTACAGTGTCATTATTGTTAGCAGAGTCGTTAGCATGCATATGCAAAAGTAGTTTTTAGCAAAGGGGGAAAACCTATGCAGAACCAAGTGGCCAAAGAAAAAGAAAAGCAAATCACCAGGCGGGGCTTCCTCAAAATGATGGGGGGTATTGGTCTTACCGGTATCACTGCAACCATTGCCGGCTGCAGTACAGATCCCGCCGGGGGCAAGGGCTGGATGCCACAACAGTACCAGGTTGCCAGTTCCTTCCCTGTCCAGGTAAAGGGTCGTATTCCCATCGATCCTGCTAACCCTTCCATTACCCGGGATGACAAAAAGTGCGTTCTGTGCGGCCAGTGCGTAGAGGTTTGTCAAAGGGTCCAGACTGTATACGGGTACTATGAGCTTCCTATCAAAAACGACATTACCTGTGTAAACTGCGGCCAGTGCACCCTGTGGTGTCCCACTGCGGCCATCACTGAGCGTGACGACATTGACAAGGTTGTCAAAGCCCTGGCAGACAAGAACATGCACGTGGTGGTACAAACCGCCCCGGCCAGCAGAGTTGGTTTAGGGGAAGAATTTGGCATGGCTCCCGGCACCTTCGTGGAAGGCAAGCAGGTTGCAGCTCTGAAAAAACTGGGTTTTGATGCTGTATTCGACACCAACTTCTCGGCGGACCTCACAATTTTTGAAGAAGCTACTGAATTAATCAAGCGAGTGACCGGTCAAATTCACGAACCCCTGCCGCAGTTCACTTCCTGCAGCCCCGGTTGGGTGAAGTTCTGTGAATATTACTATCCTGACCTGCTGCCCCATATGTCTACCTGCAAGTCACCCCAGCAAATGCTTGGCACTTTGATTAAGACTTATTATGCCAAAGAAAAAGGCATCAGCCCGGATAAAATCTTCTCGGTATCCATCATGCCCTGCACCGCCAAGAAATTTGAAGCTGCCCGTCCGGAAATGAACAGTGCCGGTAAGCATGGCGGAAAACCGGAAATGAGAGACGTTGACGTGGTTCTCACCACCCGTGAACTGGCCCGCTTAATTAAGAGCAAAGGCATTGACCTGAACTCCCTGCAGGACGAAAAGTATGACTCCCTGTTGGGCGAAAGCACCAGTGCCGGCTTAATCTTCGGCGCCACCGGCGGTGTTATGGAAGCAGCCATTCGTTCCGCTTACTTCCTGATTACCAAGCAGGAGTCACCGGAAGCTTTGTTGAACCTGACCCCCATTCGCGGTCTCAAGGGCTGCAAAGAAGCCTCGGTTGATATTCCCGGTGTAGGGGCTGTAAAAGTTGCTGTCGTACACGGTTTGAGCAACGCCCGTCCGATTTTGGAAGCTGTACGCAAAAAAGAAGCTCCCTGGCACTTTATCGAGTTTATGTGCTGCCCCGGCGGTTGCATCGGTGGCGGTGGCCAACCTCGTACCTCTTTACCGCCGTCTGACCAGGTGCGTCAAGCCCGCATCAACAGCATTTACAATGCCGATGCTCATATTTACGCCAAGCGGAAGAGTTACGAAAACAAAGAGGTTCTGGCCCTCTACCAAAAGTTCCTGGAGAACCCCAACAGTCATTTGGCCCATGAATTATTGCACACCCACTATACTGATCGCAGTAAACAACTGACTGTTAAGAAGGACGCGTAACTGTATAACCTAGGAGGTGAAGATCCATGTCAAAAGGCGTTCTGGTTGATTTGACCAAATGTGTGGGCTGCGGCGGTTGTACCGTTGCCTGCAAATTGTATAACGATAATAAATGGGATGAAAAAACTCCTACTATGGGAGACAAAGCCAAACTGACCGACAAAAACTGGACGGTTGTTCACCGAAAAGAGGTGAAAAACAAAGAAGGCCAGCCTGTTTGGCGTTTTGTTAAAGAGCAGTGTTTCCATTGTAAAGAACCTGCCTGCGCCTCTGCCTGCTTTGCCAAGGCTTTCCAGAAGACCAAAGAGGGTCCGGTTATTTATTACCCCCACCTCTGTGTCGGCTGCCGGTATTGCATGGTAGCTTGTCCCTTCAATATTGCCAAATTTCAATGGGATAAAGCGTTCCCGCTGGTAACCAAATGCACGATGTGCAGCAACAAGGTGGCCAAGGGCGAAGCCCCTGCCTGTGTATCCGTTTGCCCGGCCGGAGTATTCAAATACGGCGACCGTGAAGAACTCTTGAAAGAAGCCAGGTCCATCATTGCCAAAGATTCCAAGTACGTTAAGCACATCTTCGGCGAAGAAGAGGTGGGCGGCACCGAATGGATTTATATCTCGGATATTCCCTTTGAACAATTAGGCTTTAAGACCAATGTTACCAAGCGCCCGCTGCCCAGTTATACCGCTGCTTATATGCATGCAACTCCCTATGTGGGTATAACCTGGGGTATCATTTTGACAGGTCTGTATCACTACACCAAACGTCGCAGCCAAATTTCCAAGGAAAACAATAAAAATATCAAAGCCTAAACAGGCAATCACATTTTAGAAAACTGGGGGGATATATATGGCGTCTCACGCCGAAGCCCAAAAGTGGGGTTTTCGAATTACTCCTATCCGCGTATTATTGCTGCTGCTATCCGCAGTTGCCACTGCCATTATTATCTATCGTCTGGTAACCGGTCTTGGCACAGTTACAAACTTAAGCGACGAATGGCCTTGGGGCCTCTGGATCGCTTTTGACGTAATGTGCGGTGTTGCACTGGCCGGCGGCGGTTACGGCACAGCTCTGATCGTTCACGTTCTGCACAGGGATTATTTCCTTCCCATCGCCCGCAGCGCTATGCTGACGTCTTTGATCGGTTACCTGCTGGTCATGGCCGGGCTTTTCCTGGATATCGGTCAGTGGTTTAACTTCTGGCGTCCCTTCGTATCCTGGGGTCACTCCTCGGTACTGTTTGAAGTTTTCTGGTGTGTGTCCTGTTATACCACTGTACAGATCCTGGAATTTGCTGAGATTGCCACTGAGCGCGTCGGAACAAAATTTCATAATATAGCTAAGGCAGCCCTGCCCGTGTTAATGATCGTTGGTATTATCTTCCCCACCCTGCACCAGTCTTCACTGGGCGGCCTGTACCTGCTCATGGTTGATAAGCTGTACCCCCTGTGGTGGTCACCCATTATCTTCCTGTTCTTCTTAATCTCTTCCTTCTTCGTAGGACCTGCGATGATTTGCGTGGAAACCACCCTGGCCGGCAAAGCTTACGATCACTGGATCCCGATTCCGATCCTCCGCAAGTTGATAAGAATTTCAGGATATGCTATGATAGTATATCTGATACTGAAAATCTACGACCTAATGAGTCGAGACGTATTTGGCCTAATGTTTAACGGTACATTTGAAGCTAACATGTTCTTAATTGAAATGGTTTTTGGTATCATCATTCCCATCTTTATTTGCTTCAGCGGCTTCAGCGCATCACGCACCGGCTTATTTGTCTTCGGTTTACTGGTAAGCTCCGGCGTGGTACTGAACCGTATGAACGTAGTAATCATAGGTATGATCCGTTCCACCGGCGTATCCTATGTTCCTTCCCTGGGGGAATTTATCGTGAGCGCCGGCCTGGTAGCCATGGGTGTTTTGGCTTATTGTTTCATCGTTGAAAACTTCCGAATCCTTGAACACGATGATCATCACGGCCATGCCGCCTAATGAACAACCCAGCTAGGTAGAAGGGCGGTGGTATACGTCCCCGCCCCTCTTTTTAAAGTTATAAAAATCGCGCCTGCATTGTTTTTCGAAGTAACCCGAGACCTAGTCGGGTTTTCTTTTTTCTTTACTATTTTTATAACGTAATAAGAATTGCAACAAACATTCCATGTAATATAATGCGAATTATGCACTAATAAGGAACGACTTGTAAACTTTTGTGTGCCAGAAAAATACACTTGTTCATTTTTGAGACAATGTATTGTCCAGGTGGAAGGTGGTGCTAACTGAGCACCACCTTCATTCATAAAAAAACTTGGAAAACCGCGCCTGCATTTTTCCTAATAAACCCGGTACCAATCGGGTTTTTCTATAGATAGGTACATGTTAAGTTTATTTCACCTGGACGTACTTAACAGTAACCTATATCACACTCTTCGACGATTCCCAAAGCTGTTCTTAACTTCTACCCTGCTAAGAACGGGGTGGATGCTTGCTCCTCCAAGCTTACTTCATTGTAATTTGATTTCGTAGAAAGGGCAATTTTATGAAAGTATGTAAAATAAAAATATATTAAAACTATTCTAAATATTCTAATCACTATTTAAGGTATTCTCCAAGCCACTAAAATCAGGTCTTCCCCTGATTGCTTGTCCCATTAAAAAAATAAAGTTAATTAATAAAGTA
>JBFMCH010000062.1:0-127023 GCA_040754595.1 Bacillota bacterium | reverse complement strand
CAAAAAAGGTCATTTTTTCGTCTGTTTTTTGCCCAAAATTCAGACCAAAACCACTATATGTTGTGGTCAAACTCTACTATTTATCGCCTGAACCACTACGTGTCATCAGAATTATCGCTTCTACGTGCCTTGAGCGTGTGAAACAGATAATTTTAAGCTGGCTCAAAACTAATATTTATTTTGGTAGTTTATATTTCATGGGGCCATATTATAAAATATTTTCTCTTAACATGTATCCAATGACAGATGCTTTCTCTATTAGGAATTCTAATATTACTAAGACTTCTTGTTTTAGTTGTTTGGTTATTCTTATTTTTTCTCGATTTATAAATATATACTTTTTAACAAGGTTTTCTAGATAATAGATTGTATTTTCCTCCAACTTATCTGACCATAAATTTCTATGATCATTTAACATCCTGGAAATCCATAAAACTCCGTCATTCAAATAAATACTTCCTATGCTATTTAATAATTTTGAAATTGAATATAAGACGGAAGGACAATGCCCGATATCCTCTGTTATTTTTTTAAAAAACATTTTATTATTTTCTTTAAGTGTATGCCATTCTGTAGCTTCTTCCTTCCACATTGTTTGGGCAAAAAGGTAACTTTTAATAATTTCCTGTGTATACCAATACTTATCTCCATTCTTACATATTTCGACTACTTTACTGTAAAATAGATTCCAAGTACGCCAGAATTTATTGTATGCAGCCAATTTATCTTCTACTAAAATAAATACTTTAAATAACTCGGCTATAGCCTCTGACCTATTAAAACCATCAATAAACGGTTTTAAATAATCGAGAATATCTTGTTCAGAGACATTCAGAATAATAGATGTTAATTTTTCAAAAAAATCATGCCTAACTTTATAATCAACCTTATCTTCTCTTTTTTCTGATAACAAATCCTTTGCAAAAGCTGAAATTATTAATTGGGCTAATTTTTTATGTTCTATATTATCTGATTTTAATGGGATCAGCTCAAAAGCTGTTTTTAAAACATATAGCTCTAAATTTTGTACTGCGTTTAAATCCTCTATGGTAACTTTATTGTTAATTACCTTTTGTAAATCTGTATTGTATTTCTTTAAAAATGCTTTAATAACTTGATTTTCGTGAAGTTCGTAAATATTTTTTTTATAATTTTTTTTGCGTAATTCTGACCTTAGCTCTTCATATTTCGGCTTTAATAATAAATATCCCAAAAGGATGGACTGTGCATCATCAAAATTTATACTCCATAAATGATTCAAAATTGCCTTTTTAGAATAATCCGCAAATTCACAATACATTCCTATATTGTGAGGATCAAATAGAGTTAACAATAAAATTGTTTTTATAACCTCTTTTTCTTCTGGAAAATCCTTTAATAAAATTGGGAGCACAGAGATTGCTGATTCTACACCATCAGATATTTGATATGAATAATTTTCTCTAATAGATAGTGAAGCTACTTCTAAAATAATATCTTTACAAAACAACTTCTCATCTTGTGATAGCTTCTCGCTATAATCTCTTATTAAAACAGAGCAGGCATGCCCCGGAATTGTATAATTGAAAATATAGAATTGTTTATCTTCAGTACTATTAAGCCCTCCAATAATTTCTTTTACCTCTTGTAGCACAATTCCAGGGTTATTATCGTAATAATCATATTTTTTGTATAACTCATTATTTTCCATCTTGTAACTAGCCCATATCTTTAATGCAGAGAATCTCAAATATTCATTACTTTTTTTTATTGATGTTTCGCTAAATTCTTTAAGTTCAGGGTCAATGTCTGGATTGAAACTAATAAGAATTTGTCCATCTTTTTTTTCAGCTTTGGGCTTCATCTTCCTTCTGTCCATTCTAGTTAGATAAAGCCTCCAGGTTTTATCAAACTCATTTTCTTCTGATTTATCCGGTAAATCCTTATAATATTTATCAAAAATATTCCATATAACTTGTTGCCTTTTCTCTGCTACTTCTTCGCTTATTTCCTCACTTCTAAAGAATTGATAATTTAAAGCTAAGTGCTCTAAAGAGTTCTTTCTATGTTTATCATCACAAGTCTTAATTCTTTCATCTTGATGTAATTTATGTTGATAGTTTAAGCCGTACCCTATAGAAAACAGACTCTTAGAAGTCTGATCATTTAGCATTCTACTTGTATCGAAAAGAAAAAATTCTTTTGTTTGAAATAATATCTCTGCAACACCAAAAGTTTTCTCGGGAAAAGCCAACACAACACTTACTACTATAGCAGAGATTGAAGCTGAACTAGTATTTTTAAGTAAGTATAAAAGCCAAGACTCTAATACTTTTGAATCAGAGTTTTTTGCTCTTTCCAAGAAGAACCTCTCTAATGCCATGTGCATTGATTGTAATACATGAGGGGTTACTTCTGTACCTCTGTATGTATTCCAAAGTCTATTACTTATATATTGCTTTGTAGTTTTCCCATCTCCAATAAAAACATCTATTTCCTCAACCTCCGATTTTCCTAAATCAGACTTAGCAAAACATTCAACCGTTTTGTTAGTAAAGGCTAAAATAAAGTCTATGGTTTCTTGTAGAGAAGATTGAAGCAACCAATAAATAGGTGTTTGAAACGCACTTGCAGGAAAATAATCCAAATGATCATCTTCTAAACAAAAATACTTTTCAATTCCTATTCCTGAATCATAATAGTAAGCTTCCTTTTGAGGTACTCTAAACCAGTATAAATCTGCAAGTTTTAAGATATATTGTGGGAGAACTTTTATAACCTCCATATTGTCTCCTAATTTTGTCAAAATAACTTTTACTAAATCATAATAAGGATCTCTATACCTTTTCCATTTATTTTTTAATACTTCATCAAATATAATTGCAAGTTCGTCTTTTATTTCAGAAGCCCCAGACAAAATAGTTTGGAAGATTTTTTCTTTAACCTCTTCGTCACGAGAAAAATACACATCTTCTTTAATTGTCCATTGATAGTATTTCAAAGCTATTAAGCTTGATATTTTTGTCGTTTCTCCTTCTTTGAATTTTTTATTCCAGTCATTAATTATAGGCAACATAACATAAACGTTTTTAATTCCAATTGCTTCTAAATTACTAAAAACGAATTTTATAAGGCTTTGCCAACCTTTGCCCTTGGGCTTGGTAAAGATATATTTAATAGAAGGCAAATCTATGTTCTTTATTCCTAAATTCTTAAAAAAGTCGCTATCAACTTCTTTACATGCTATTCTTAGCAAAAAAGTGAGCTTTTTTATTAACTTTTCACTATTTTCTAGTAGTTTTTCTTTATAAAGCTCAAAAAAGGTCTCAGAGTAATTAGAAAGTAAGACCGATACCAAAACTTCATCTTTCCAAAAAGATTCAATCTCTTCATCTTGAATAATTTCTTCAATAAATTGCTTAATTGATTCATCTTCTAATAATAGTTTTTCAGATACCCAATTTCTAAAACTTCTACGGATCGGCAAAGACTCTCCAATCTTTTTGAAAAATTCTTGATTGTTTTCTTTTTTAATAAACTCAGATTGAATTATCTTTTCTAATGCCCATTCTTCATAAATATCATGAGTAATAAAATAACCTGCTGTTTCATATCCCAATATTCCGTCTTGTCCCAATTCATTCAAAATCTGATAATCAAAATTAATGGTAACAAAAAATTGGCTTTGATTTGCTCTTTGAAAAGCAATTTGTAAAAAGCATTGTTCTCTCGCTGGATTTGATTTTTTTATTATTTTATTCCATAGTTTTTGCTTAAACCCTAAATAATCAATATTTTCTTCTTCTTTGTAGAACTTTAAATATTCATTTAAATAAAAAGGATTTTTAATAAGATCTAACAGTTTTGGGTCTTCCGGAAGTATAAAATTATATTTATATGACAACTCTTCTAACTCACACTGGTTCAAATTTTGAATATCCAAATTTACTGGAATAATTTTATGTATTTCTATAAACTCATAATTTAAGTCCTCTAAATAATTATTTCTCGTAGTGAAAATTATTGTCCAGCTACTTTGAATTAAACTAAAGAGAAACTCTTTAAACGGATCTGTATTTTCAATCTCTAATAACTTTTCGGCAGAATCAATTACAATAACTTTTGTTTTTTCATCTTTATGAGCTTCTATAAATTCATTTAAAGCACACTCTTTAAATAATTCGTTTATATTATTCGTCTTAAATTCGTTGGCTTTAAAAACATAAAAAGGCACTTTGTCTTTTATTTCTTTATAAAGGTCTTTAATAACCGCGGTTTTGCCAACCCCACCAACTCCGCTTAAAATTAGAATTTGCTTTTGATCAAGCCTTTTTCTAATTCTTTGTAGAACTTCATCTCTGCCAATTTTTATTTTTTGGTTATTAAAGTCTATCTCTGTCTGAATTTCGAATAGGATAGATTCTGTATGTTTTTGTTTTTCACCAATAAAATCAACTATACTTTTGTCCAGGCTAAAAAAGTGTTGTGCTATTGTTTTATTATTTATTGCTACAAAAGAAGATTCAAAAAAGCTTGCAGTTCTCCATTCTATATTAACTCTTAAATCTTCTGCCTTTTTCTCTACCTCTATTTTGGCTTGAGGATCATTTTGTCTTCTTCCTTGTCCCCATTCTTGATTAGTGTAAAAAATGACTTTTGTAAGGTTGGGATAATCCCTTTTAGTCTTTACTATAGCTTCAATTAACTTATCTTTATGGTCTGATAATGTAGTTTCATAGAATTTTGCCTGCCAACCAATGATTTCATCGTCTTTAATAATAGGATTGTTTTCAATACCTGACTGGTTTTTATAACGAAAAATACCAAAGGGCTTATCAAATTCTCGGCAGAATAGTAAATAACATAACCATTCAAAGTTACTTTGGGGATTCTCACTAAATTTCGCTTTAAATATATTCCAGTCTGGTTTAATGATATACATAGGTTACTCCTTTCGTTTTCATAGCGTTAGCTAAGAAAACATATTATTCCTTCGCCTTAAGGAAAAAAGGTTTTTAATTTTATAATTATTTTTACAAGTGATGTTCTTATATTTTTTTGCTATATCCATCCGCTTAGCCCGATATTTTTTTTGTGCACTCAATGGTTACCAAAAATTAACAAATTCCCAAAATGCCCCAAACCCTCAATCCATCAACCCTTCACCCTCTCCAGCCTCACGACCGTCGCTGTATGCCTTGAGCGCATGAAAAACAATTCCATCTATAATCACGTCATAATCAACCACAAAAATACCAAAAGATCATATCTTACCTTTATCCTTTATACGGGCATCTGCAGGCTTGTCCGCTTCTTTAGGAATTGCCCATGCCCATCCTAACCGAACCGCCCCCGCCACTCGTCCTTGCTCACATAGGAGCTGAACCCTGCGCTGGGATATCCCCCATTTTTCTGCTGCTTCTTTTGCCGTAATATAATCCATTCCTTATACCTCGTAGAAATATTTTCCAAATAATATTATATACGAAGAAACGAATGAAAACAATGAATTTTGTGAACATATTTCTGCGAGGCACCATTCAAGCAAGTACTATACATGAATAAAACAACCACCATTCTGCTTTTTCACAGTATGGCGGTTGTCTCTTCTCGGTAATGCTATTTTTTAGCAAGCTCCTGCTCCATCTCTAAACCCGACTTGAATTTTATGAGAATGTTATCCTTTGACATGACCTTGATGCTTTGTATAAGCTGTCTGACAAGCTGGTTATCAAATTTCGATAATTTGCAGTTTGCGGTGTTCAGAAATTTTTTCATATCCTCGACTCTTTGTTGAAAGCCGTCTTGCCTGGCTTCCTGTTCAGTATATTGGTTTTTCTTCTTCTGAAGGTCTTTTAGCTCGGAGGAGATTTTAGCATAGTGCTCGTCAAAGTCTGTATTATCTGCTCCACATCTTGCATTTTCCTCTACGAAGCCTATCATCTCTTTTTTTAATTCCGCGATCCGTTCCTCAATTTTTGCTATGTCCATCTGTTTCGCCCGGTTGCTCATTACCAGCTGAATATTGGACTGGAGCGTGTCCACAAAATCGTCCTTATCCTGTATGAGCGAATTGAAAGCATCCATTAGGGCCCTATGTAAAACATCTTCATCAATGGTCGGGGACTTTTGGCAGTGTTTTTTCCCGTACTCCAGCCTGTTTAAGCACCGCCACACAATCCTTTTCTCGCTGTAGGCTGTCCAGGAAACCCGCCTGTAAGGCTTGCCGCACTCCCCACATATCAATAATTCGGTGAGAGCATATATTGAGCTATATTTCCCGCTGTCGGTTTTGGTTCTTTTTTCAGCACTCTTTTTAATGTTAGCCCGGCGTGCTTTTTCTTCCTGTATCCGGTGAAACAAGTCTTTGGAAATGATGGCCGGATGGCTGTCCTCCACATAATACTGCGGAACAATTCCATTATTTTTAACTCTTTTCTTGGTGAGATAGTCTACGGTGTAGCTTTTTTGCAGCAGGGCATCTCCCATGTACTTCTCATTGGAGAGCATGTTGTTAATGGTAGTTGTAGACCATTGATTTTTTCCGGTAACGGTTTTTATGCCGTTTTCCTCCAGGTACTTTTTGATTTGAGTAATGCTTAGACCCTCTAAATACAGCCTGAAAATCAGCCTTACTATTTCTGCTTCCTCCGGCACTATCACCAATTCACCGGCCTCATTCTTTGTATAACCTAAAAATTTATTATGATTAACCATAACCTGTCCTTTTTCGAAGCGGCGAACCACACCCCACCTTGTGTTGGTGCTTAAGGAGCGGCTTTCTTCCTGGGCCAGGCTTCCGAGGATGGTGATGAGAAATTCTCCGGTACTGTCCAGGGTGTTGACGTTTTCTTTTTCAAAGAACACGCCGATGTTTTTTTCTTTCAGTTTCCGTATGTATTGAATGCAGTCAAGGGTGTTTCGTGCAAAACGGCTGATGGATTTTGTCAGCACCAGGTCGATCTTGCCTGCCATGCAGTCTTCAATCAATTTATTGAAGCCTGTCCTGTTTTTTGTGCTGGTGCCGGATATGCCCTCATCGGCATAGATGCCTGCAAACTTCCAGCCTGGGTTTTTCATAATCTCCGCCGTGTAATAATCCACCTGCGCCTGGTAGCTGGACTGCTGTTCCTCCAGCTCCGTGCTGACCCGGCAGTAGGCAGCCACTCTCAGTTTTTTTATCTTTGCTTTTTCCTTAAAATCATAAATCGGATTTGCTGGGATTACCGATACTGTTCTTTGTCCCATCGCCATAGGGTTTTCCTCCTTTTCTTCGCAGAGTATATGAAGTACTCAGCGTCACTCCGTTGATCAGTTCAAACCGGAGCTGCCCGGTGCTTTCTACCGTAATGCTTTTGATGGTTGCTTTGAATAAAGCCTCATCAAATGCTTTAATGGGCTTGAAGCTCTCAAGCACCGCTTTCAATTTCCTGGTTTTATATTCAAAGTCATCCACCTGGGAGATTCGATATTGTTCTACAGCCCTTTTGAATAGCAGCTGTGCCATATCCGACGGTTTCAGACCGTTTTGGCCGAGTCCGCTGGATATTTGCGATTTTATCTTTCTTAATTCAGCACTCTCAGCAATTGCATTAACTGCTGGACGCTTTTCTATCATTTCAGGGTTCTCCATCACCCGGTTGATAATCTGTATAAAGCCTGCTTCAAGCTGCTTGTCGTCAACCACGCCGCTTTTGCAGCAGACCCTGTTGTCAACGATATACCGTTTGCATTTCCAGTTGCATTTCTTGTTCCTGTCATGATGTTCGGTGTACCTTTTGAAAACACTCCCGCATTCCCCGCATATCAACCTGCCGGTGAAGGGGTAAGTGCTGGCCACACCGTTGGCAAAGTAATTGACATTTCTGCCAAGCTGGGCGTTCTTTTCTTCCCTGAGCCTGTTGGCGGCATTGAACACTTCCTCCGGGATAATGGCAGGATAGAAGTCACTTCCGGTGTATTTGCAGTTGCTCAAAATTTTTCCGATGGAGCCATGATTCCAGGAGGGCTTTCCGTTGGCATTGGGAACCTTCATTTCCGTCAGGTCCTTTGCCATCTGGTTTAAAGATATTCCCGATATAAAATCATTGAACATTTTTCTGACCAGCTCTACCTTTTCCGGTTCGATGGCTACAGCTCCGTCTATGATTTTATAGCCAAAAGGCATATGTCTTTGCGCCATTTAGCCCACTTCCTCTCCGATGATTTCCGGAAGCTCCAGTCCGTTGATCAGGCGGAAGGCGATTTCAAGCTTGGATTTTACGATGATCTTTTCTACCATCAGCGAAAATATATTTTCATCAAAGCTCTCCATCAGGTCATCCTGCTTTTTGAGAAAAGCAATCAGTTCCTCCGTTCTGGCAGCCTCGTCATTAAATCCGTTATATTCGAACAGCTTGCTTCGCTGCTTTTTGGCTTCGCAGAGCTGCTTGGTGATCAGGTTGCTTTGCTCAATAAAAAGAACAGAGTCAAGATATCCTTTCGACCTCAGTCTACTTAATACATGACTCTGTTCCGTAAGTTCCGTTATTTTTTTATTGATTTCCTTGACCTGGGATTCATACTCCCTGCCGCAGTGAAGCTTTTTCAAATCCTCGGCCAGGGGGGTTAATATTTTGTCATAATTGCTTTTCAGCTTGTTATATAGATTGATGAATCCAGCTTTGATGTGATTGTCCTTAATAGCTGTCATGCCGCATTCTACCCGATTCCTGATATGCTTGGTACAGCACCACTGCTCTGTTTCATAAGGTTTGCCCTTGTATATGATTTGCCTTTTGAAAGTGCTTCCGCATCCACCGCATTGGATTTTGCTGCTGAACGGGTACCGCTGGTTATATTTTCGCGTGTCGGTATCCATCATGGCTTTTTCAGTTTTTCGCTGCTCCATGATCCCCCTGACCCGTTCGGCCTGCTCTTTGGAAATAATAGGTTCATGGTCGTTGGCGATGTAGTAGCACTGTTTCTGTCCCCGGTTCCGCTTCCGCTGGAAGGGCAATGTGTCGGTGGTAAAGGTCTTCTGAAGGAGCATGTCGCCGTAGTATTTTTCATTGGTCAGGATTTCCTTCACCACATTTTCTCCCCAGGCTTCCGCCCCTTTTCTTGTTGGAACTCCTTCTTCCGTAAGCTCCTTAGCGATGACGTACGTTCCTTTCCCGTTCAGGTAATCGGTGTAAATCCTTCGGACAATAGCGGCTTCTTCTTCATTGATGACGATTCCTCCGTCCTTACCCTTCATATAGCCATAGGGAAGGTAAGAAGGCTTCCATTCTCCTTTCATAAACCTTTTTTGTATCGCCCACCGGTTGTTTTTGGAGGTGGATATGGATTCCTCCTGGGCAATGGAGCTTAAAACCGTCATCAGCAGCTCGCTTTCAGCAGACAGGGTGTTGATGTTTTCTTTCTCAAAGAAGACTGCAATCCCCAGCGCTTTCAGCTTTCTCACCGTCTCAATGCAGTCGGCGGTGTTTCTTGCAAACCTGGATATGGACTTGGTAATGACCATGTCCACCTTTTTGGCTTCACAGTCGGCAATGAGCCTTAGAAACTCGTCCCGCTTGTCCCTGGCAGTGCCGCTGATGCCTTCGTCCGCATAAATTCCGGCAAAAGTCCAGGCATCGTTGCTTTCTATCAGCCGGGTGTAGTACTCCACCTGTGCTGAAAAGGATTGCAGCTGCCCGGTGTGGTCCGAGCTGACCCGGCAGTATGCGCACACCCGCAGTTTCGGAGCTTCAGCTTCTGCTTCCATGCGATGGATGGGCTTGATGACTCTTACTTTTGGCATACGCTTCCTCCTTTCGCTTTTCAGTACAAGATGTTTTGTCAGCTACACACAGTACCACACAACCCCAGCCATATCAAGTGTTTTTACACATATACCTCCGCCAGAAACGGAGTGAATGAATTCCGATTTAATCTGTCAATTTCTTTCAATTCAGAAAGAGTAATAAGCCCTTTTTCAAGCAGGCTGTTCAGCAGCGAAAGGGCTATTTTGTACTTGATTTCATTGGTTATTTGAGTTTGTGACATGGTTAAATCCCCCTTTACATTTTGCTTTAATACCACAAGGATGCAGCGGACTTTAAGTTCCGCTGCATAGTTTCTGATATCAAAGCGGTTACGCTTGTTCTCTATCTTCATCCTGTGCTCTATTTGCCGCTGCTTCCCAAGCACCGGGGCAACAGCTCAAACTGCCTGTGGTCAGCAGGCATCACAGGAATTCCACCTCCCCGAGAACCTCCGGGCTGCACTCTGGGACTCAACCTCGACTATGCAGGAGTATCATTGTAGGCTGTTCAGGTCCTGGCGAAACAATCCACCACAGATTGTTTTATGGTCAAACATTTATCGCTCATAGCCTTTGATGCCATCGGTTTGACGGACAAAAAATGCCCGCAGGCTGTCTTGGCGTGTTTACCAATGTCGCTTTCCGTTTCAGCGGCTGAACAGCTAACGTATTTGAGCCGTTGGATATGTACGGCTTTAAGGCTTACAAGCGAGCCTTTGCCGGCAATTTTTCAAAGAGCAATAAGGGATAAAAAATACCCCTTCACTTTTTAAGCCGAAAAAATGAAGGGGTGGACGAAACAAATTTTTATTTTTCAATGATTTTTTTAAGTTTGCTGATAATGCTGTTTTTACGAGACTGCAAAGTTGTTCTTGGCAGCCTCATTAAATCTGCCAGCTCTCTTTCGCTTTTGCCATTAAAGAACAGTTCGTTAATTATTAACCGCTCATAATCTGTCAATTCTTCAAACGCCAGCATCAATTTCTCAAGCATGATTTTTTCAATAATAACGTCTTCAACAAGAAGTTGCTGATCACACATTTTCTGCTCGATAGGATAGTCCAGCTCGACTAGCTGGTCATAAGAAAGATTGTTCTTTATGCTGATTTCCTCTATGTACCTTTCACGTCTTCTCATCTTGTAATAGGCAGTATATATCTCCTTGCTTACAGTAACAATTTCATTTTTCACTCTTATTTTGTATTCTTTCATCTTTCTTTCCCTCCGTTTTGCTTTGTTTGCGGGCCTTAGCAAAACAGAGGAAATTAAGGATACCGGATGTAGTACCAAAACAAACGCTTCACGGATGTCCCCTTTCCGGCAGCAAAAAAGGCCGCACGATTTTTCGTGCGACCCTTTTTTTGCTGCCTATGTGCAATTTAGGACGGGCTTCGGGGCATAAAAAAAAGCCCTCGATTCATGGCTGTATAAGCCTGAAATCGAGGGCTTTAAAGTATGCAGCTACCCATCATAATCATCGTAACACCCTGGCAGTTCGTATTCAGTACTTGTTATGTAGGTATTTTGTCCTTTATCAGTTCGTATTTAGTTCATATTCCGTTTGCCATATATCCCTTAGAGCAGGTATCACATATCCCCATATGGCAATGCCCATTAAATTTATAGCTTCCTTTTTTCTTTTATAAAAGGTTGTCCTCTCACAATTGAGAGATTCAATAATTTCCTTTTCCGAATACCTGTATTTTACAATGTACTGCTTGTAAAGGATATTGAAATACAAGTCCCCATAATCAGGATAATTCTTTATTTTTAACAATGCCTTGTCCACAATTTCAATAAGCCACTTGCTTTTCAATAATGAGCACAGCTTTTCTTCAAGGTCTTTCTTATTGATATTGGGGTCATAGTCATCCAGGTAATCCAAGGCTTCAGCCAGACGATTGCCTCCCATGGCATAATACTCTGCTTCAATCTCGCATACCCTGTCTTCAATACACCAAACCACATCCCGGTATATTTTCAGCAACAATTTTGTTTTATGATATACCCGCTCTTCATCAATGTGCATGGAAGCCAATCCTCTTTTCAACACAGCTAACGCCATTTTTTCAGTACTCATCTGTTTTTCACCTTCTTTTCAAAATCATTGACAATTTTTTTGTTCTCTTGTATTATAATATGTGAACAATATTTTTGTCAATACATTTGTTCTCTAAATGTATAATAAGTGAACAATATAGCCATAATATTACCGGAGGTGTTCTATCAGATGCAGTTTGGCGAAAAAATCAGATTATTACGCAAAAGGGCAGGCATTTCCCAGAAGGATTTTGCGGAGCAGCTCGGGATTACAAGACGGGCATTGGTCTATTATGAAAACGGAGAGCGTTTTCCACGGGAGGCAGGACTTATTGATAAAATCGCCGGTTTCTTTAACGTATCTTCAGATTTTCTCACAGACGACAGCGAAAGCATTGCAATGACCAAGGAAGAAATATTTCTTGAGAAAGCAAAAGCAGAAGACAAGTTGAGGGGAAAAAGCGAAGCAAAAAAATTCATTGAAACTACTAAATGTCTATTTGCCGGCGGAGAATTATCAGAAGAAGATAAAGATGCACTTTTTGAAGTATTAACCGAAATATACTTCGACTCAAAGAAAAAAGCCAAAAAGTATGGTGTCCGTAAAAATAAAGGCAGCAAAAATACACCAACTGATTAGCTGCGGGGTGAAAAGTATGGAATTTATTTTGAGAGAAGCCGAGAGGTTGATCCAAAAGCATAAAACCCGAAACCCCTTTGAGATTGCCGATTGTCTTAATATTAATGTTCTCTACAGGCCGCTCGGCAAGCTTAAAGGGATTTACATATACACAAGGCGGAGCCGATATATTTGCATTAACAATGATTTGGACAGTCCTGCCAGACGATTAGTATGTGCTCATGAAATTGGCCATGACCGCTTCCACAGGCACTTGGCTATAATGAACCCCCAGGCCCAGGAGCTTATCAGCTATGATATGTCATCAAAGCCGGAAAGGGAAGCAAATGTTTTCGCTGCAGAAATTCTCTTGCCTGATGATGAGGTTATAAAACTGATAAATGATGCGGAAATGAATTTTTTCAGAGCCGCAAGGGAACTTTATGTACCACCGGAATTAATGGATTTCAAATTTCAGATATTGAAAAATAGAGGCTACAGGCTTGAAGCTCCATTAAATGCTACCGGAGATTTCCTGAAAAAATAACACCCCGAAACATCACATGTTTAAAGATGTACGGGGTGTTTTTGTTTATACTATTCCAGTCTTACATCCTTGTTTCTAATTTTAAGCACAATAAACAATCATTTCATTGCCAATCCTTTATTTATTGCTTCCTGAATGATCTTATGGTAGCAAACACCCATTGGATTATTCTCTTTGTAATTAGAATTTTTTGGTATATTTTCCTACTGCTTCGCCTTTATTATTGCAGACAGGGCAAATCCCTTGGTTTGAGCTAAATCCTGCCGAACAGCATCCGCAACTGCACGCATTATTGTTTTTTATCATGGTAGCATCCCCCGCTACTTTACTTTTTTGATTTTCAAGCATGTCTTGAGCAGATCATTCCTAAAGTCAATGTCAAATTCCCTGTAATGCTGGCTTTCTCCCCATTGCCGCATTGATTCATGTTCCGGGTGCTTAGGGTCATTCCATGCTTCAAGAAATTCTTTATAACCGCCAAGGCCACCTACATCTTCCGGCGGACAAGCTCCTTCGCCTTCAAGAATTATAGGGTAACCAAACTCATAATCTTCTATGGTTTTTTCCAGTACAATTTTATGTCTCCAATAGTCGCCAAAGTCGTAAATGTACTCTAGGGTCTTATATTTTTCCAGATACTTATCTTTGACCGTTTGAGGCTGTCTAACGTTTGTTTCAATTATCCTGGCTATAATGCCATGAGGGTCTTCCTTTTTTGTTGGCTTTTTGTTTTTATACTTGGCAAAGTAAAATTTGAATTCCTCATAGGATTCTTCGTCATTAGTAATTCTGAGTTTCTCCTGCGGGAACTCAAACTCATAAAGATGATAATCCAGCCAACCCATTGAAAATTGTATTGTGTCATGCAGGCGTCTGAAGGTAACATCCGCCGGGATAACTACCCTTCTCCATATTAGCGGTTCGGAATCAATTAATTCGATTTTTATCTGAAAGGCTTTCATCACTTTCACCTGAATTCCTTTCCGGTTATTCTTTTAATCATCTTGCAGAATTGCTTCCATTCTTCCGGAAACTTATTGTTGCCATACTTTTTTACGGTTCTCCTGCTAGTAATTATTTCAATACTCCATTGAGTACCATCACAGATTCCGGGTTCTATGTACCTGGCTTTCCAATTCAGCAAATCAATTTCTTTTAAACACTTAATAAATTCTTCTGCTGTTTTATTTCGGATGGATCTTGTACTGGTTTCTTCAGAACCGCCCTCTTTGAACAGCCACATAGTTTTAAGATTTGTCAAATCAATAGTTACATGATAATACCCGCCGAAGTAACCACCCACTGATGCTTTAAGCCCTCTGATCTGGCCGTATGCGATGTCAAGCACCTGTTCCCGGTTCCACTCATTATTACAATTCTTGCAGTGGTATTCCGGACCGCCTTCTATAATGCAACAACCACCCAATTTTACTTTTCCGGCTTCCGCTTCCTGAAAAAGCTTAAAACTTGGCATGCCATATACAATTTTAACCGAATTCTTAGACCCGCATTTAGGGCATTTTTTATAATTAACAGCCACTTTTCCGCACCTCTTTGCTACGATAAACTAATCGCCCCACATTACAAACCTTGTTGAGCTCATTTAGCCCCATGCCTCTCCATGCTCGCCGGTTTTGAGCATTCCAGACATATCTTGCTCATCATCTTCTCTATACAATCATCATCCTCCAGAAAAAGCACATTCCTGCTTTCAAACTCAGGTCTCCTAACTCCAAAATGAGCGCTGGCATCTGCAGCCGGTGTGCCGGACATGATGAAGGAATTCAAAATAATCTGTTTTTCGGTGCACTATACATTTTTATATACTTATCTTTACTTCACGTAAGAAATCCACGAACTTTATCAGGCGAACGCCGTAAGCATCACATACATTCGGTATTTTCACGGGCTGTCCGTCACCTGCTCGTGTTTCATCTGAAACCAAAGTACAGTTCTTTAACTTTGCTAACGCTATCACAAATGGATCGGCTCCATTTGATTTACGGCTTCCTGTCACAAGAGTCGGATATTTCTGCAATATCTCACGTACCATACGCTGGATATTAGGCCCGCTTGAAATAAATGCGCCTTTTCGTTGCCTCGCCCACTGCAATAAGGAGTCATTCCCTATAGAAAGTTCATCAAACACCTCATCGCACGAAATGACTATGCCAGCATCTATGATATCAGCCATTTTTGTCCACAGGCTTCCAAACACATCAAGCGGATGATGCCTCTGCATATTAATGAACACATTGGTGTCCAGCACGTACTTTGGATCTTTCAAGAGAAGCACCACCTTTCCACCTTACCGAAATGCTGTATTCGCAAGCCGGATAAGAATTGAGATGCATCTCTCGGGGTAATTAATTCTTGATTATAAGCGTTCATAACTGTGCGGGCATATAACTTACCAACCTGCGAGCAGATATCTTTACTCGGTGGCAAAAACCCGTCTTTTTTATTGCTCCGATTGCGCTCGTATTGTTCATACTCACGGGTGTACTGCGAGAGTTTTTCATTATAAAAATCAATCCCAATTTTGCCCAATGTCATGAGTCGACCAATGATAACCTCTCGGCTCACCGAAAAGTTCCTAGAGATTTTTTGTATTCCATCATCGTCCCACCCATATTGCTGTATTTTTATCCATTGGCTTTCAGATAAGAGAGCATTTTGGGGAACGAGCGCTTCTGCGGCAATCCTGTTGCACTTGATTTCGATGTCAAAACGGCTTTGCCGCTCAACGCCAAAGGCATCGCAGATCCCCGGCGTTCTAGTTAATATGTGAACGAACTCATGCATAAGCGTAAAAATACGCGCATTATATTCATCTTTACGGTTCACTACAATAATTGGGAAAACAGGGTCATAAATAGACATTCCACGCATAACAGCCTTATCAACTTTTGCGGCTTGAAACACGAGGATGCCGATTGCAGACAATGCTTCCATGTAGTAACTAAAGGCTTCGGAGCTATTCTTAAATTGTCTTTGCCTTTCCAGCGTGATGCCAAGAAGACTCCTAATTGTCTGAGCGATGGATGCGTTGTCACTGGTCTTAACATCCATGTATTGCTCAAAGCGGGAAAGTGGTATATCCATTTCGGTATACAACTCAATCATGGCATCCCTACGCATAGAAACGTCAGCTAGGAGGTGTTGCAACTCTATGGAATAATCCGATATCGCTTGATTGGAGAATGTGCGATAATCCGTGTTTTTGGGAAGCTTATATTTTTCAGGAGGTGCGGCTAAAAAGAGCCAAGCATAGGGTATCTTGACTTTTTTTGCAAACTTTTTAGCTTGGTTTATAGTGGGTAGCTTCTCTCCTTGTTCCCAACTTTTGTATTTGTCTATCGCAACACCAACAGCTTGTGCCGCTAAATCTACCGGCATTGCAATACGTTCACGCGCCCAAACAAGCATCTGTGGTGTGACCAGAGCATCATTTCTTGCCATACGCCTACCTCCCTTCTACAATGGCATAATACAGCTTTTTAGCTTAAAAAGGAACAAATCATTTTGATTCAAGGCTTTAAATGCTGTGCTGCCCGGTCGCCAGAAGTTTACTTCATCAAAATTCTCAGACTTAAGGTTGCAATACCAGTCGTAATCAGTCAATCCAACAAACATATTTCCCATTAATTGTTCACCCCTGAATACTATCCTGCTTCCCTGGCAATTCAAATGGTTTGCCTTCAGGGTTATATGTCAGGTTGAATACAAGATCGGAAAGCCACTTTTTGAAAGACATATTGTCATTAAACTGCTTGAACAATTCCATATTGTCAGCCATTATGCTGAAAATAACTGATTGCAATGCACGCTCGCTTTCCATGCGGGCGTTCTGCTTATCGGAGTTTTTCATCGCATTCCGATACTTCTCGTCTTTAGAAACCATAGCAGGAATCTCCATAATCTGGCGGCGAACATTGTCTGCATCATTCCATTCAATGTTTCCAAATAGGTCATTAAATTCGGTAAGTATTCTGGAAAGCAGATCCATTTCCGGCTCCGAAGAGCCGATAACTTTGCCTGCAGGCACAGGCCCGACTTCTGCGTCTGAATCTTCCAGCACAATCGACATAGACGCACGAGCTTCTACGCGATAACTGTCAAGATCTATTGCATCTAGAATACCTTTTGAGAGGTCGTCTTCCTGCGGAGAAGGCAGTTTTGGAATCAGCAGATTAAGGAATATAGACAGCTTTTCCCAATCAGCATTTCCATACGGCAATATTGCGCCGAGGAATCCATATGTGCGCACAAAAGACTTTGCTGCACTTTTGAATTCGATTTTAGCATCATTATCCAACGCTTTGTAAAGAGCTGTACAGGCATCAAGAATCGGGTCAAGCCTGTCGCGCTCCGCGCCATTAAGATATAACTCAACAAGAGTATCCACATGTTCATCGGTGTATACCTGATGGGATTCCAGTATTGCAATAAGGTCATACAGTTTATTGGGGTCAGTCTCGGAGGACAGGATTGTTGTCCGGTAATACCTTGAAAATGCCGCCGCAATAACTTCTGTTTTATTAGCAAAGTCAAGCACAAAGGTATCGTGTTTTTGCGGGTGGGAACGGTTCAAACGGGAAAGTGTCTGTACCGCCTTTATATCGGACAGCATTTTGTCCACATACATAGTATGAAGTAATGGTTCGTCATAGCCGGTCTGGAACATATCAGCCACAACAAGGAAGCGGTAGGGATCATTGCGGAAAACCTTTTCTATTGTATTATCCGGAAAACCGTTAATGGAAGCAGCGGTAAGGGTCTTGCCTCCGTATTCCTTTTCTCCGGAAAAGGCTATGATTGCCTTGTACGGGCTGTGCCTGTCCGCAAGACACTTGCAAATGGCATAATAGTATTCAATGCATCGTTCTATGCTGCTGGTAACAACCATAGCACGTGCCTTGCCGCCTATCTTGCCTTTTGAGATTACCTGTTCATGGAAGTGGTTAACCATGATTTCAGCTTTCTGCGCGATGGCAAACTGATTGCTCTCAACAAAATAGCGCAGTTTCTTTTGGGCCTTTTTCTTGTCGAACATAGGGTCATCTTCGATGGCTTTAACCAGCCTGTAATAGCTGTCAATCGGCGTGTAATTTTTAAGCACGTCGAGAATAAAACCTTCCTGAATTGCCTGTTTCATTGTGTATACATGGAACGGGCGATGTTTAATTTCATCTCCTTCTTGATAAGGTACCCCGAACATTTCCAGCGTCTTGTTTTTCGGAGTAGCGGTAAAGGCAAAATAGCTGGCATTTGGCAGCATTTTGCGTCCTTCCATAAGGCGGTTGATTTTATCCTCAATGCTGTCATCTTCGGCGGAATACTCACCGGAAAGCACAATATTCATCTTGGCGGACATGCTTCCGCTTTGGGAGGAATGGGCTTCATCTATAATGATGGCGAATGAGCGCCCTTTATGTTCGCTACCTATGCTGTCCAGAATTACAGGGAATTTATGTACGGTGGTGATGATGATTTTCTTGCCGCCGCTGATTGCCTTTCTCAGATCATCGGAATGCTCAGCCCACGCAACAGTATTGGATACCTGCATAAACTGCTTTATGGTATCCCTTATCTGCTTGTCCAGTATAACGCGATCAGTAACCACAATAACGGAATCTATAATTGGTTTGCCGTCTTTTTCAAGGCCGATAAGCTGGTGGGCAAGCCATGCGATAGAGTTTGACTTCCCGCTGCCGGCACTGTGCTGAATAAGATATTTCTGCCCGACGCCTTTTTCCCGCACATCAGCCAGCAGGCTTTCCACAACAGAAAGCTGGTGGTAACGCGGGAATATCTGCTTGTACTTTTTGCGCCCGGTATCCGGGTCGGTTTCTTCGACTACCTGTGCATAGTTTTCAATAATGCGTGCAAGCATGTACTTCTCAAAGATTGTTTTCCAGAGGTAATCTGTCTTAAGGCCATCAGGATTCGGCGGATTGCCCGCACCGTCATTGTATCCTTTATCAAAGGGCAGGAACCAGGAAGCTTTGCCATCAAGCCTTGTGCAAAATTTAACTCTCTCGTCATCAACGGCAAAATGAACCATGCAGCGCTTAAACTGGAAAAGCAACTCCCTCGGGTCGCGGTCGGTCTGGTACTGGTATACGGCGTCGTCAATATTCTGTTTTGTGAGCTGGTTTTTAAGCTCACAGGTTATTACAGGCAAACCGTTGATAAAGATACAAAGATCAAGCGCCAGTCTTGTTGCATCTTTGGAATATTGAAGCTGGCGCGTAACGCTGAAAATATTCTGCTCAAAGAGGGCTTTCGCCTTTACGTTTCTTTCCGTAGGGGTCATGTAGAACATGACAAGGTCGGCAGGGTAGACTTTGATGCCGTTGCGGAGGACATCAATAATCCCGCGCTTGGCAATTTCACCGCGCAGACGGTTGAGGAACTGCGCCTTTTTTAAGTCGCTTTTGAACACGCCGAGTTTTTCCATTTCGTCCGGCTGTGTCGCCGAAAGAAAACGGAACAGGCGCGTTTCGTCAATGGCGTAGTCGCGGTTATAGTCGGCATTGGTGCCCTGCTCATAACCGTTGTGATTTACGAGCCAGTTCACAATCAAAGATTCAAGTCCGCTTTCTCTTGTGTTGGTCGCAGTCATTATTCCACCTCCGCTTCTTCGGCTTCATCATCCATGGCATTTTCGCCTTCAAGTTCGTCTTCGATAAGGTCATCGGAATCGGCTTCATATTCCGGGATTTCGATACCGCGCACATCCACCTTTCCGGTGACGACATCGGAAATAATGCGAGTGCGGTAGTCGTTTAACAACAGTATTTCTTTTTCGATACTAACAAGGAGGCCTTCTATGAGATTACTTTTTGCATAGCAAAAATCTACAATTTGCTTTTGTTCTTTCAATGGAGGAACAGGTATTAACAACCTACGTATATCATCAAAACCTATGCTTTGGCGAACACCGCCACCCATGCCATAAAATACCTTGCATATATCGTATGAGTGCAACAATAAATACAAAAATTCGGGAATAACATTCTTTCGCGGCAATAAACAGGTATATGCAGAGGTAATGATTCCCGTTTGCGTTGCTAAACCAACTCGCAAACTCTTGTGATCATTTTGCAAATCCGTTAATCTGAGAATGATATTCCCATTATGGACAATCTGGTACGTATCGAAAGATGCAGGGAGTAGGCCGTCCGTTGTATTTATGTCTTTATTAATGATTTTACCGTAACTTAAAGACAGTAAGTTTTGGTTATGAATATCCTTATTGGATATGCTTTGTTCGGTTGCTGTTTGCGACAGATAAAGCACTTTCCAATGCTCGGGAATTGTACCAATCCACTCAATCCCGCTATCTTTCATCGGCACATTTGGATCAAGACCCTTTGTGACAGCGTTGTTGATAATAACCTGCTTCTGTTCATTCAGCAGTTCAATCTGCTTTTTCTTTGCCCGAATCAGTTTATTAATTTTCGCAAGCTTCCAGTCGAGAAAGCGCACGATTTGGTCTTGTTCCTCTTTACGAGGCATAGGAAGCTTTGTCCCCAAAAATGTCTGTATATTTATGACTTTTCGCAATCCAGTGTATAACGGTTTCAACCCTTTAACATTATCAATTGAAAGGTAATAATAATATAAATATTTACCGTTGATATTAACGGGTTGAAAAACATCATATGCCCCGGTTATCATTCCGTGTAAAGATGATAAACCAACCGCTCTTGGTGTTTCATCAATATCAAATAAGCAAAAGATAAGATTGCCTGGTTCTACAACTTTATAAGTATCGAAGTCTTTTGGAAACTTGCCTTTTGCGTTTATCATATCGCGAGCTATAACGCCCTTCAGGGTTAAGGAAAGAAGTAAATAATTATTTGCTGAACTGCCTACAACTTCTTTCTTTTCAATTAGAACATTTTTATTACGCTTAATATCCCAATGGCTAGGAACTTTCGCTAACCATGGTAAATCAATTTTCTTATATTCCTCATAGGGCTTCAACATATTCTCACCCCCCTATAATCTCATCGAGCAGCCCTTTAGTTTCAGCTTCGAGCGCACGGAGATCCGCCGTTATTTCTTCCAGGGAGCGAAGCTGAATAGGCTTATAGAAGTATTTTGTAAAGCTTATCTCATAACCGATTTTTGTCTGCTTTTCGTCTATCCATGCATCCGGCGCAAAAGGCTTTACTTCTTTCTCAAAGAACGCTTCAATGCCGCCTTCATAGGTGAATGGTATCTGCTCGGTATCGGTCAGTTCTTTATTAGCAACAGGATTGCCTTTTTTATCCCGCTGAATCGAGCCGTCCTCATTGTATGCAGAGCGCAGGACGGTTATTTTCCAATAACCGAATTCGTTATTGTTGAATATCTTGCTGTATTCGTTTTCCTCAAACGCCATGTAAAGATCTACAATTTGCCGGCGGATTTCAGGGGTGAGTTCACAGTTCTTATTCCCAAGGTTCTTCCGGAGCGGTGACTTCAGCGAGGTTGCGTCAATAAGCTGAATTTTGCCTTTTCTGTGTTCAGCTTTATTGTTTGAAAGAACCCAGATATAAGTGCCTATGCCTGTATTGTAGAACATGTTTTCCGGCAAAGCGATAATCGCTTCCACAAGGTCATTCTCAATTAAATAGCGGCGGGCATTGCTTTCCCCGGAACCGGCATCGCCGGTAAACAGTGAAGAACCGTTATGTACTTCAGCAATGCGGCTGCCCAGTTCTGTGGTTTTCTTCATTTTTGATACGTTATTCAGAAGGAAAAGCAGCTGGCCGTCGCTTGTCCTCGGAATCATGCTGAATTCAGGGTTATCATCGAAATATGTTACAAAACGGCTGTCCATAATGTCCTTTTTACCGCCCAGCTTCTCGGCATCAACCTTCCACGATTTTCCGTACGGCGGATTACTTAGCATAAAGTCAAACTGGTAAGAAGGAAACTGGTCGTTCGAGAGTGTGGAACCAAAAGCGATATGGTCGGCCTGGTCACCCTGCCCCTGCAGCAAAAGGTCGGATTTCGCGATTGCATATGTTTCAGGGTTTATTTCCTGCCCAAACAGGTGAATAGATACTTTTTTGCCTGTTTTTTCGGCGAGCTCCAAAAGGCGATCCTGCGCAACAGTCAGCATACCGCCGGTACCACAGGCTCCGTCATAGCAGGAATATGTCGCATCCTTGATTTTGTCGGCAATGGGAATAAATATAAGGTCGGCCATCAACTCCACGACATCGCGCGGTGTGAAGTGCTCTCCGGCTTCTTCGTTGTTTTCTTCATTGAAACGGCGAATAAGCTCCTCAAAAATCAATCCCATCGTATGATTGTCAATCCCGGGTAGGCGTATTTCCTTCTTTTCATCGTCCTTATATACCGGGTTCGGACTCAGGTTAATAGTGGGAGACACAAACTTCTCAATAACAGCACCGAGAATATCTGCATCCACCATTGTGTCTATTTGATTGCGGAACTTGAATTTGTCCAGTATCTCCTGAACATTAGGCGAAAACCCGTCAAGATAGGCAATAAAATCCGCCTTCAGGGTTTGTTTTTTTGCCCTTGAAGTAAGGTCGCGCAGGCAAAAAGGCGAGCTGTTGCAGAAAGATTGTCCTGCGGCGTTGCATAAGGCGGCAGTCTGATTTGTGATGCCTGCTTTATCAAGTTTCTTTTTCATTTCAAGCACAGCCGGCTTTGTTTCTTCGAGAACCGCATCAAGTCTGCGGATTACTGTCATTGGAAGGATGACATCACGATACTTGCCGCGTACATATACATCGCGCAGGCAGTCATCCGCGATGCCCCATATAAAACTGACAATTGAATTGTAGGTCTGGTTGTCCATATTCTCATCGCTCCTTATCAAAATTCTATAAAAAAGATAATGCACAAACACCACCGCTAAAATAATCGCATACTACATGTACAAAAAAACGCACTTATTTATCATCCGGCACAATCTCAACAATATCACAAATATCGCAGTTCAGCGCTTTGCACACCTTTACTACAATATCCATATTGACATTCTCGTTTTTCTTCATTTTCGACAGCGAAGACTGGCTGATTCCCGCCGCTGCCAGCAGGTCTTTCTTTTTCATATCCCGGTCAATAAGCAGCTTCCATAACTTCTTATAGCTTACGGCCACAGGAACCACCTCACTGTTAATCATTTCCTACATTATATCACTTTGCTTAACAAAACTCAATAAAAACAGCGAGAACGCAGAGTTTAGTTTGTGTAATGCATGCAATAAAAAACCGACCATTAAAGCGGAACTCCTTACTATCTGATTTATCCGGCCATCTGCAGTATTTTCACAGTATCCAGACTATAGGCTTTCCGTCTTGCCGCTCAAAGGCTGAAAACCCAATCAGCATCCGACATGCTATAATGAAAAATTACGGAGGATATGCTAAGTTAATCTTGCTTCTCCCCTTCATCCCTCGGTGATAAAATTGACGCATGACCCCAATGTGGTTATCAAGGATAAGCTAGGTTTTAGCCCTTAACAACCACATTAGCGAAAATGTTTAGAGACCAAAGTAGAAGTCAATTTACATCATTTGACAAGACACTATCGTGTTTGCTTTCTGATATGCACGGTAGAAAACAGTCTTAATAATTAATGATTTTATCTTGAAACAAATGTTTTTTTCCATAGTGCACAGGAACAAATCTACATTCTTCCAAATGCCCTCCAAGCCATGGCTCAAGCCTTTTAAGCGATATTACAACCTCATGTTTGGTACCTCAATCTAAAATGACTGAGTATATTGAAAACTATCCCGGTTTTCTTCTACTGCCGTTTCGCCTAATGCAATCACTTCATAATTTGCTTTACTTACACACTGATGAGGAATTTCTCCGTTTTCCGCCATAGAAGAATAGCGTGTGCCACCTACAACAATATGATCTAAGACTTTGATTTCAAGAGGATGAAAAATATCAACAAATCTCTGTGTCAATGCCCTATCTTCCGGAGAAAAATTTGTGGAGCCGCCGGGATGATTGTGGGCCAAGATTATCGCCCTGCAATCACAGGCAATAGCATATTTCAATACCTCTCTGGGATAAACAACTGCTTGTCCAACACTCCCTTCAGACATGGTTTTTGTTTCAATCAGGTTATTGCCATTATCCAGAAAGGCAACCATGAACCTCTCTTTATCCTTCATTCCGCCTAAAAGAGCCAAAAAATACTGTCCCGACACAGTTGATGAATTAAGCGTAATCTTCTTCTCACTTTCATAGATTTTCAAGAGGTTATAGGAGGCAATGAACTCGTTGAGCAGCCCTATCTTTTCAAGCTGTTTTTCATTTGGTTCCATGATATGAGGGTGTTCCAAGATATTAAAGGGGTTGTTTTCTTTTGCATACTGCCGTACCTTTTTGTAGGGCAGTCCTGTTAAAGTCGTCAGCCCTTTTAAAAAGCTTTCGGTATGCTGAATATTTTTCTTCATGTTATGCTTGCCCCCTTCCCTCGCTAAATATATCAATAATGACTTTTAGGCTTTTCAGTTTCTCAGTAGCCTCCTGGGATAAGCCAAGTTCAAGTGATTCGAGATAAAGAAAAAAGTTATCTACACCCATGTTTTGAAAACATCTATAAACCCTTTCTTCCGCATCAGCATCCAATCCAACCAGCAGAGACAATAAAGCTGCACTCTTTTTGTATTCCGCATTCCTTGATTTTTCTGAATTCATCTCATCTTCCACCTTTCATGTTATTTATCCACTAAACTATTTTGTTTCTTTGTCTGACGTTGAATATTTCTTAGAGTGGGCAGTTCACTGCATAGCTCACGATGAACCGTACCACAGTTCACCAAATAAACAGACTGCCCCCTTGGTGTAAAGTAAAGTTTTTTCAGGTTACCCCATCCCTGATTTCAAAAAATACATATTGCTGCTCTTGCCCCCGTTCTCACGCCACCGCTGCTCCTTGCGAAGATAACCGCTCTTTTCAAGGTCTGCAATGGCTCTTTTTACAGTGCTCCGTGACAGCTTCAGCTCCGCGGCGATGGTACCGATCGCCGGATAACATTTGCCATCCTTGTCCGCCCTGTCACGAAGGTACATGTAGACGGCTACAGCTCTATGGGGAAGCTCCGATGCATAAAGTGATTCAAAATAGCCCATCAAACACCTCCTAATCTGTACGCAGCGGCGTCTCCATTTGCTGCTGTGCTTTTATCTTTGTTTGCAGCCTGGACTTCAATGCTTTCCCCTGAATCTCTTTCTCTTTAACAGGTGCAAGGGATATGCCGCCTTGAGCTGATGTGGAGTATGGTTCCTGTTCTTCTATATCCTCATATGATATGTGCCGCTTGACGATTTCCTCTTCCAGCTCTTTTTTGTCAGCATAGGCAACCTTGCGGGCAGATTTTTCCTGCAGCTCATACACCTTTTCAAACCGGATGCCCCATTCAATAAACAGCTTTAAACTGGTTTTCATAGGACAGGCGCCGGTCTTTGCGACAATGAAGCTGCCTTTGGGCAGGGTCTTCAATTCGTCGGGAGTCATCAGGGGACGCTGGATCATTTGCAGGGATTGGGATGGATCATGCTTCCCTCGGGTGACCGAACCTGATAAAACCGTCTTATTACCGAGGCTTTTAGAGAGTATCTCGGCTGATTCCGAGTTTGGGGCAAAGCCTCCAAAAATAGTGTCCTGGCAGTTGTCGATGATGATAGCGGCTCCTTCCTTGCCGTAGTTCTTTTCAAGCTGCGCAAAGCTCTGTATGATGGCCACGATGGAAACACGGCGGGAACGGGAAGCGGAAAACATCATCTCCGCACATTCAATTTTGGGTATGGTGCCGATCTCATCGAGGTACATCATGACACGATTTTGAAGCCTGCCGCCCTGCTCATCGGCCACTGAGAGTATCTCCCGGTAGAGCTGCTGGACAATAAGAGAGATTAAAAAGTATTTTGTGTTGTCTTCTTCCGGCATGACAAGGAAGATGGCAGACTTTCTTTTGCAAAAACGCTCTGCATCGATGGCAGTGTCAAAACACAGTATCTGCTCCAGTTCCGAGTCCAGGAATGCATTTAACCGGGAAAGAGCTGTCGACAGAACGCTTTGCATCGCCTGCTCCGCAGTGTTTAATGCCGCTCCTGCAAACCATCTTGCCTTATGCTCCGGAGGGAGCTTTTCAATGAGCAGCTGGAACTGGTTTTTTCCCTTTACGCCTGAGGGAGCCAGCAAGTCCTGTATGAGCTTAAAGACCGATATGATATGGCGTTTCTCGTTTGGACAGTATTCCGCCACCAATAAAATGACGGAGGTCAGCAAGCCTTCGGCTGCATCGTAGAAAAATGCATTCTGGCCGTAGGAGCCTGCATCCAGTCCCCCGGAGTTGACGATGGTTTTGGCAATAATCTTTGCATATTTCTCCGCCCTGGCTTTTGCTGGGAGATTATCAGGATTGGCAAGGTATTCATCCATATATTTGTTTACAAGGTGCAGCATATTGTTGCCGTCGCTGCGGGTGGGATTTCTCAGGTCAATGACGGACACATCATAGCTATAGTAGTCCTTGGCGATGCATCCATAATTCCTGTAAAGGTCGCCCTTGGTATCAGTGGTGATAAAACTCATCCCGGCCGCACAGGCATATTCCAGATTGGGGTAGAGGAAATTGGCAGTTTTGCCAACGCCCGCCGCTCCGATCATCAATGCATGAACATCCCCCTGGTCTACAAGAGCGGTGACCGATCCTGGAGCCGTTTTGCATCCCACAACCAGCCCCTGCACCTTGGGCAGGTTGATACCCTTGCGCCACCGTTCCGGCTCATAGGGTACATGAGCATAGGTCTTCTTTATTTCATTTTTCGTTGCGAACCTTGCCGTGCCATGCTGGCCGTCACCTACAGTCCTGGCCTTGATGCCATTTAAGGTATAGTAATGGGCCAGGAGAATGATAAAACTGATGACTCCAAACATAGTTGCAGCAGCTATGATTAATGTAACCACCTGTGATGCCTGCATTGGTTTCCTCCTTCTTGCAAAATTAAGAAAGCCATGCACCAATGGTTTTTCATTCGCACATGGCTTTCTTCAATTATGCAGTTATAATATTGCTAAATACCAGGCTGCATAAATTCTTCGCAAACAGCCTGCATATAATCGACTCTCTCTTCATTCTGCTTTTGCAGAGCTTCAATTTTTTGCTCCTGCTCTTCAAGACATATAAAAATTTGAGCCTTGACACAGTTTAGTGCAAAACTCATATACGATGCGATTAATTTTTGCTTATCCTCAAGGGTACGGATTCCAGATGTTTTGAGCTGAGCATTAATGGCATTGACATCCTGCTGGATATCCTCTGCTTTGGTTTTCAGCTTTCCCCGGTCCTGGTGCGGATGATAGCTGTGACAGAGTTCATCGGTCAGTTGTTTAAAATTCATTGGTTTTTCAAGCTGCCGGTATTGCGCCATTACTGCAAATAACGCATATACCGCCATGCTTAGCAGCTGTTCCATCAGGACAGCTTTTTGTCTATCGGTTGATCTTGATGACTGCATGAGGGGCACTGCTTTTTCATAGTGCTCCATCAGCATTTCATGGGGATTTTTCACGGATTTGATATGGCTACACAAGTAACGAATCTCTCCGCACAGCTCTTTGCAGGCTTCAAGCTTCGGATGCGGTTTTGCCGGAATCGGTGTTATGCCATGCTGCGCTTTCAAGTCCTCATTCCAATCCTTGCATGCGGGCTGTAAATATGAAATGTAGGCGTATCCTTTTTCATGCAATATGTCTGTAAATCGCCCGGAAGCTTCTATACCGGCAGGATCATGGTCGAGGCACAATACCACTTTTTTAAGGTGAATTTAATCAGCGCTTTTGGCAATGGCTTGAGGAGGATTACCATCGTAAGATTCATGCTTCTTTAGGTATGACTCCACTTGACATATATCTATCCCAACAAAGCCGGCTCCGACTGGTAGAGGATCCTAAAAGTTTGGAACCTTTGTTTTAACAACGGGATTACCGCAAAGTAAAGCATGATGGAACCTTTACACTGAAGAATAAGCTTTATGAAGTCCCTGCAAATTTGCTGGTCAAAGAGTTGAAATTCGTTTTAACGAAGAAGGAAATGTCTTTATTTTATGAGAATGGCCAATCTATTTGTAAGGCTACTCTTGTTAATTTTGCAGACAATGCCCACGTAAAACGCTCTCGTGGTCTCTCTATGCGCGCTATGGGAGGGACTGAGAATGTATAAAAGCTTTTACTCATTAGCCTATACTCCCTTTAGCAAAGAGCTTAAACCATCCCAAGCCTTTCCTTCGGAAAGCTTTAGTGAAGCCTTGGCTCGTTTGGATTATTTAAAGAAAACACGCGGCATAGGACTCTTAGTCGGCGACCCGGGAGCTGGTAAAACCTTTGCCCTGCGTGCGTTTGTTGATTCTCTGCATCCCAATCTTTACAGCACTCTGTATTTTCCTCTATCGACCGGTACAGTAATGGACTTTTTTCGCGGAATTGCTATCGGGCTTGGAGAAAATCCGACCTTTCGTAAAGTAGATTTATTTCACCAGATTCAACATGCTATTATTAACTCATTTAAGGAAAGAAAAATTACGCCCATTATTATTCTTGATGAGATGCAACTGACTAAGGATCTCTTTTTACATGATTTAAGCATTTTGTTTAACTTTAATATGGATTCGGAAAACCCGTTTATTTTAATTTTGGCCGGACTTCCTCACTTTAAGGATAAGCTTACCTTAAACCAGAACCGTCCTCTAGCCCAGCGCATTGTGATTCGCCACAAAATGGAGCCTCTTACCAAGGACGAGGTTGACCGTTATATTAAGCATCATTTGGAATTAGCCGGAGCAAAACACCCGATCTTTTCGGCAGCAGCCATCGAATCGTTAGCTAGTTTAACCAAAGGTTGGCCACGACTCATTAATAATCTGGCTACTCACTGTTTACTCCTTGGCTACCAACGCCGCCAAGAGCAGATTGATGAAGAAATTGTACATGATGCTTCACTTGAAGCCGGTCTCTAAGTCAATTTAGCTTTCACGGGAGGAGTAGATTTATTTTGGAGCAATTAGTTTACGCATATGACATCGATCGTTGGACCATAGTATCTGACCAATCCACTTGGGAATTACACTGCGGTGATTCATTTTGGTTAAAAGTTGACGAGCATTGGCTTCCATGCCGAATAGAAAACGATACTGATTGGTACATCATCTTCGCTAATGCCCAATTTTATCTCAAGCCGAAACGATCTTATTTGGTAAAACCTTAACCCTATACCCTTACGGGCCTGCTAACAAAGCAGGCTTATTTTCTATGCTGGTACTTACGGTAAGATTAAATGCCCTGCAATAATGCAAAAACCTTGTTATTTTAGCTAGTACAATCCGCGAATTCTGTTCAACTGGGACATTTAAACAACCAAATTTTTGTGCAAACCAGGGGCTGAATTATTTTGCAAAATTACACTACTATATTCTATGAACATAACGAGACGAGCGTGTAAAGAAAGGCCCAATGACAGTACATAATGGCCGATGGATCTTAGCCTAGCATCTAGTGTCCAGAAATATGATACTTTCTCCAACCCCTTGGAGTTCATTCTCGATTTCTTCTATCTCATGTATTGCAGTTAATACAAAGAGTACTCTTTTGGGGTTCATGGAATGGCTTCCCTTCCGTAGGTTCCGTTAGCTCGATCCAAATCAATTTCTCCAAGTTCGCCTGAACACTTTTTTCGAAGTATTCCTCTTCATCTTTGTTTTTGCCCTTCAAGTCGCTTGAATCCTTGGATGTGTTTTCGCAGATGGTTATGGACTCAATTTGCAAATATTGAATCACGAAAGTATCTAAGGAGATTGCCCTCAGTGGATTTGAGTGTGTGAGAAGTCGTTCCGACCCTTAACTGAGGGATATCCCCAATAATCTTTACTATCTTAATACTATCTTAATGACGAATGCTCTATAAGGTTTCCCGTATTCTTCATTAATTGCTCAGAATCTTATTTTGGTTCTTAGGATAAGGAGGAAGAGAAAAATTAAGATGAAAACTAAAACCAGGATCAGTACCTAATCTAGCTCCATGTCTACACCTTCGCTCCATGTCTACACCTTCCTTTCTTTGATGTTCACCTTGGGTTTTCCACCAAGGACTATTCAACCTTACCCTGATTATCTTTTACACACTAAGTAAGTATGAAATTTATACTGTTATCTAAAACCTTCCGGACCTTAGAATAGAAAATAGCAACCAAACGAACATTAAAGATGCTAGCATAAATCCTAAATCTACCGCCGAAAAATGCCAAATAAACAGCCGCTCTCCTAAAGCTGACGCGATAATTATACCCATCATTAAAATACTAAAAGACAACAATACTATGCTAAAAGATAATTGATTACTGATTCGATCTAATTTTTTTAAAATTAAACCAAGTTCTGGAATCCTCACTTCAACCCTAATATTACCGTCTTTTAAATTATGCGTCATTTCCTTGAGGAGCTTTGGCACGTCTAAAAAAACCTCTACATATTCATTAATCTTTTCAAAAGCTGTTTTGGTAATGGAACTAATCCGGTAACGCTCTTTTAACAACTTATATCCGAAAGGTCGAGCTATATCCATTACGCTTAATTTAGGGTCAAGTTTCTCTACGCTCCCTTCGAGCGTGAGAAGCGATTTTCCCAAAAGAGTTAAATCTGGCGGTATCCTAATCCGATGATTAAAAGCAACAGTAAATAGTTCATTAACCGCCTGACCTAATCTAACTTGACTTAATGGAATGTCCAGATATTTGTCTTTTAAAGCATCGACATCGCTGCGCAATCGAGAGATGTTTATATCGCTGGGGACTATTCCCATATCTAAGATCACTCGAATCATCTCATCCGTATTTTTCCGGATCATGCCAATAACTAACGATGCAAAATGATGTTTCATTTGAGGTGTCAGCCGTCCAACCATACCAAAATCTAGAAAAGTGATTACCTGGTCAGGTAAAACAAGAATATTTCCTGGATGCGGATCACCATGAAAAAAGCCTTCAATTAAAATTTGATGAAAAATTGCTTCGACAATCTGTTTAGCAATCTCGGAAGTGTCATATCCTAATTCAATTAATCGTTCGGTTTGACTTAACTTCGTACCTTGAATATATTCCATGGTCAGTACTTTTTTCGCAGAGTAATCCTCATAGATTTTCGGAATCCTGATCTTGGAATTATCCGAAAATTGGCGAGCCATTTTTTCCGCATTTCGTCCTTCTATCGTATAATCAAGTTCAGCGCGTAGCGATTTGGCGAATTCGTCTATAATTTGCGTAATTTGATACCTTTCTGCCCAATCTAATCGTTGCTCGGCAAGGCCCGCTATATCCATAAGAATTTCCAGATCAGTTTCAATTATTGTTGAAATATGTGGACGTTGAACTTTAACTGCTACAGTTTCCCCGCTAATTAATACAGCACGATGGACCTGCCCTATCGATGCTGCGGCTAATGGTACTTCCTCAAAGTCAACAAAAATCTTTTCGATCTGAATTCCGAGTTCTTCTTGAATAATTTGGCGAACCTCGCTAAAAGGAAATGACGGTACATTATCTTGTAATTTTTCCAGTTCATCAATTATTCCTGAAGGAACAACATCTGGACGTGTACTTGCAATTTGTCCCATTTTAATGAACGTCGGACCTAATTCTTCAATCACTTGCCGAATTCGCTGTCCAACAGACTTTAACTCACCTATTTCCAATTTCGGCATCAATCTCCTTGAAAAAGGCAACATATCGGATAAACCCGTTTCTACTAAAATAAACCCAAAACCGTTACGTGCTAAAACTGTAGCAACTTCTTTATACCGACCTATATGACGTATCCTCTTTCTAATCACACTAATTCCCTTCCTAGGGATAAGGAGCCCGAATTATTCAGGCTCCTTATCCTTTATTCGTTATTTATTTTATTCTCGGGTCTCTAAATTTTTTATTCGTTCTTCTAGTTGGGCAATATCGTCCTTAGAAGCAATGTTCAATTCAACTAGCATTTCTTTAACTTTCTCTCGTAGCTTCGCTTCCAATACTTGTTGTTGCTTTTCTCCTTTATTGATTATGTCACTTACCAAGTTCTTAGATTCAGTAACCGGCACTTCTCCTTTTTCAACCAGTTCTTCTACGATTTTTTCCACTTGCTCCTTACTCATCATAGCCAAACCAAGTCCAATATATATTCCTTTTTGTATTAAACTTTTCATACTTTAACCTCCCTAGTATAATTCCCTTGTTTCCTTTTAACTTCCTGGAATTCACGTTTGCTAATCTCGCCGTGTGGATATTTTTCTCCTATAATGGTTAGATAATACCTGTTTTCATCTAATTCATTGCTTCATGAAGAAATTCAATAAGAATCTTTATTTCGTCCTGACTCAATTCGTCGAGGTGCTTTAGAAAGGATACAATTAAATCACTGATCCTTGGATCAATTTCTTCGGCAACGGACTGAATTGCGGTGCCCAAGACCATACCTACAAAAATTGTAATTTTAATATTATAGCTGTCCGCTGCCATTAAGATATTTGTAATTATATCTTTCTGAACTTTACCTAATGAATGAAGATACAGAATTAATATTGCCAAGATATCCATGCAAAACTCTGCCTGAATTTTTGTCGTGGTAATTTTGTTCAGCATAAATTCCAAAGACTGTTGCAAATTTTTAGATTGAAGTTCAAATACTATTTTAAGTATTCTTTTTTTAATTTCATTGAGCATGCCAGCATCAAATGTTACTTCCCTTGTTTGTCCAAATAGTTCATTCGCTTTGGGAGTGGGCGAAAAAACAACAGTCGAACGTCCCTGCACATTGGGATTAACGACATAATCTCTTTTTAAAAAATCATTTTTTTCTAATTCTTTTAACATATCATAAGCGGTCCATTTGCTGACACCTAGTAAATTAGCTAGAGTCTCATAGTGAACCGGTAGTCCCGACTTTTCATATAAACGTATGATTTGCTGGAGAAATTGTTTACGTCGTTCCGTTAAATTCATCTTTCTTCTTCCTTTTTCTTTCTTGACAATTGTCCTTTAGATGATGTATATTTTTTTACAGAGGTTTTTTGGGTCTTTTGGGTATATTCTAATATAAGACAACGTAAAATGCAACTGACCTTCTATTAATTTCAAAAATCATATTATGTATCTACTTTTTGGGTCTTTTGTGGTCTGTCTAGCTTATCATTGAACATTATAGGAGAGAATGACTAATGATAGCAACACGCTTACTTAATGATCTAACATTTTTAATATTAGTCTTTGCCTTTTATTCATTCGCAGGCTGGATCTTAGAAACCGGTTATCGTTCACTGACGCAGCATCATTTTGTCAATCCTGGCTTATTAAAAGGACCTTTTCTTCCGATTTATGGTTCATTTGCTTTAATTGTAATCCTAACGAATCATATCTGGCCGCATCCATCTTGGGGCTTGGCTTTTGTTTTATTCGTTTTCCTCAGTACCGTTATTGAGTACCTCGCCGGCACATTGTTGGAACGTTTTTTCAACTTGCAATTATGGAGTTATCATGATACCCCTCTCAACTTTCAGGGACGGGTTGCCCTACCGTTCTCTCTTCTCTGGGGTGGTCTGGGTCTTGTCTTTAACTATTATCTCCACCCTCATGTTGGATTAGTATTTTTGCAAATTCCGTCGGCTTCTAAAATACTCTTGGCCATAATATTTACAATTTATTTCGTGATTGATCTCGTATATTCTACGATTCTTTTACATCAAATTGATATTTTCCTTAGATTTGAAAATAAAATGGGCGGCCATTTGAAGATGCCAAATCTTCATGCGACTCGCGTCTCTTTTAGGCGGCTAATTTCAACTTACCCTAAAATACGCCACACTCTTACAGAATCGGTATCTTTTATCCAGGAAAAACAGGCCGCTCTTCAACACCTTAAGGAAGATTCTTTTAACAAATTGCGGCAGATGAAAAACGATAGATAACCAGAAAGGACGGTTCCTTTGAATTTTAATGATTTAACCAAGGATATTCTTGAGCATCCGGAATTTCAACAACTGGCAAACTTTACTCATCACCATCCATTCAGTATTTTGGAACACTCTCTCAATGTTGCACATTTAACTTATACCTGGGCATATAGATTAAATCGTGTTATAAAAATTGATGTCTGTTCAGCGACACGCGGGGCGCTCCTCCATGATTTTTACCTTTATGATTGGCATTTACCCAGCCCTGATGGCTCACGCTGGCACGGTTTTCGGCATCCTCAAATTGCTTGCCAAAATGCCGAGCGTTGCTTTGATCTTAACCCTAAAGAAAAAGGCATTATACTTAGCCACATGTGGCCGCTAACCGTACCTTGGCCCTCAAATTTAGAAGCTTTTTTAGTTACTTTTGCCGATAAAACAGTAACCTTACAAGAGTTTTTTGTCAAAATAGGATATTTATTTAGAGTTAAGTTCTTGAGTTGATTTCTTCAAAATTAGTGAGTACATTATTCCAAACTTTGCTTATAAGGAGTTGTTTAATCAGTAATGAATGTAGGAATTTTAGGTTATGGCTACTATTTGCCTGAATTAGTAGTAACTAATCAAGAAATTGCCCATCGATTTAATAAAGATGGCAGCTGGATTGAAGAAAGAACCGGCATCCAGGAACGAAGAAGAGCCGGAAAGGATATAAGTACTTCAGACCTGGCAGCAAAAGCAGCATTTGCTGCCTTGAATAATGCGAATCTTACTCCTGCAGACATTGACTTAATCATAGTCTCAACTACTACACCCGATATGCTCCTTCCCTCAACTGCCTGTCTGGTTCAGAATGCGATCGGAGCTCATAAGGCAGCAGCCTTCGACATCGCTGCCGCCTGCAGCGGTTTTATCTACGGATTGGATATTGCTGCTACTTATCTGCTTGCGGGACGTTATAACAAAATTTTACTGATTGGTGCCGATACCTATTCAAAAATTACCAACGATGAAGACCTCCATACAAGTATCTTGTTTGGAGACGGAGCAGGAGCAATTGTCCTCGGAGAAGTTCCAAAAGAGTATGGAATTCTTAATTCTACCTTAGGGGCTGACGGGACGGGATGGGAATTACTGCAAGTACCGGCTGGGGGTTCCAGGCTGCCTCTTACCCCTAATCTATTAGATGCCCATTCAAATACAATCATGATGAGTGGCAGGGCTGTATATCAGTTCGCCGTAAAAATTTTTGAAGAAACTGTACGGGAACTTCTCGATAAGTCATCAATTAATCTCGACAGAATCAGCTTGATCATCCCTCATCAAGCCAATAAACGAATTTTGCAGTCTGTTTCACAGCGCTTAGAGATAGCACCCGAAAAAATCTACTGTAATATTGAGAAATACGGAAATATGTCTTCAGCCTCTATTCCCGTTGCTTTAGCAGAAGCCTATGAAAACCAGAAGATACGAAGCGGGGATTATCTCATATTAATAGGATTCGGTGCGGGTCTTACATGGGGGGCCACTCTCATCCGATCCAATCTCTAAAAAATGCTGGTTCTTTCAGCTATTGTCGTTGGGGTCTTTTGTTTTTTTATATAAGAAATATTTCATGGGAGTGTGGTGGTAGTGCAAGCAAAATGGGGAAAATGGCTGAGCTTGATTGCTGTTGTTTTGGGGTTATCCATGGATCTTTTGGATATGACGATTGTTAACGTTGCCATCCCGGATATTATGCTGGAGCTTGGGACGGATCTGCGTCTTTCTCAGTATGTTATTACTGCTTACATGGTAACCATTGGGATTTTTGAACCGATTACGGCTTATTGGGCTGATACAAGAGGAATGAAGAAGATATATCTTTTGAGCCTCTTTATTTTTACGGGCGGGTCCATCTTATCCGCGTTAGCTTGGAATATTAATGCCCTAATTTTCTTTCGGGTTATCCAAGCGATTGGCGGGGGGATGATTATGCCTCTGGCTTTGTCCATCGTTGAGAAAACCTTTACGAAAAAAGAACTCCCCTTAGCCATGGGATTGATGGGTATTCCTTTACTGATTGCTCCTGCCATCGGACCAATGATCGGAGGATACTTGGTCGAAACTTATAACTGGAGGATGATTTTCTGGATCAACCTCCCCTTAGGACTATTGGCTATTTTTGCATCTTATTTTTTACTACGTGAATTTGAAATCATTGCTCAAAAATTTGATTTTTGGGGTTTTGTCCTTTCAGCACTAGGTTTCTCTACATTGCTCTTAGCCCTCAGCAACGGCACAGACGAAGGTTGGACGTCTTTTAATATTGTGTTTCTCTTTTTTACCGCCATAAGCAGTTTAATTTTATTTTTCCTTGTAGAAGCCTATACACCCGATCCCATCTTAAATTTAAAGATTTTCAGAAACCGGATTTATTCCGGTTCCCTAGTCGTTACATTCTTTATTATTATGAGTTTATTTGGCAGCCTCTTTCTCCTGCCTTTGTTCCTGCAACAATTGATGGGATTAGGTGCAATGGACACTGGCATGATGCTCTTGCCGGAAGTCTTGGGTATCATCATCTTCATTCCAGTCAGTGCTATGCTCCTTCCGCGAATTGGTGCAACCGTTTTAACCGTTGTGGGGATTGCGATTATGTCATTTGGAACACTGTTTTTTGTCAATCTTGATGTCAATACAAGTTTAAATGCAATTAGACAGCACTTATTCATTGTCGGAGTGGGGCTTGGTCTCGGTATTATGCCTTCGGTAACATTAGCTTATAGTTCATTACCAAAAGAATTAGTTAATCAAGGCTCAGCATTTTTTAATATGGTTCGTCAAATTGGCAGTGCCGTTGGGGTAGCAATTCTTACTAGCATAATTGAGCAACGAACTCCCTGGCATTATGCCCATATAGCTACAACAGCCACCCCATGGTCGTTTACATTACAGTCCTTTGAACCGTTAACATCTTTATTTCAAGGTTTAGGTTTTCAGGTTTCTGAAGCTCAAATGCTCAATTTGTTAACCCTGTTTAGGATAGCTCAGGAAAAAGCGGCTGTTTTAGCGTTTCAAGATGCATTCTACGTCAATGTGCTCATGGGCTTAATTGGCATAGTGCCCGCCTTTTTCTTAGTTCAAAAACCTATCCTAGTTTTGATTCTTAAAAAACCCGAAAAACAAGGTTTACGGGAAACAGTATAGGACCTTATTAAAGTTACGACAACGACAAAATATCTAAAGAAATCGGGAGGAGAAGTCTGAAACCACACCCGCAGGTGTCAGAACCTAAAAAAGGGTATAGGAAATAAACCGTCCGTGGGACGATTTTAAAAATTTAATAGTGATAGCTCCGAATTTAGTATCAAACCTTAATTACTGAGTACCCGTGCCTTTGAGCTATTAAAATGGCTTGCTCTACAGTAATGTTGCGGATCTGCGGCATAGTCTCGGCTTTTTTGTAGAGTTCCGGATTGTAAGGCTCACCTTTTTTCAGGACGTGATATATAGCAGTGAGCAGCATTCGTGCAACCGCAATAATCGCCCGCTTATGACCACGTCGTTTCTTGATGGACAAATAGCGGTTTTTGATTTCAGGGTGTTTATCACTTTTAACCACTGCATTAGCGCATTGGACCAAAAGTGGTTTGATATAAACACCCGCACGGGAGATGCGTACAGAATGTTTCTTGCCCGCACTCTCATTGTTTTGAGGAGTAACACCTGCCCAGGAACACGCATGTTTAGATGTCGGGAACACAGACATATCTACCCCGATTTCTGAGATTACAGCGATTGCAGAGAAGGGATTTTTGAAACCTGGCACTGTGGACACTAAGGCGAGTTCCTTGGTATAGGGCTCCGAAAGCGAAAGGATTACGGATTCAAGATCGGACTTGCACTTTTCCAATCCGTCGAAATGCTGAAGGATAATATTCATTTTCTGCTGTTGCTCCGGCGTAATCATTCCGTCTAAAGCAAGGCGGATCTTATCCACCTTGTCCAGCATCGATGGGTGAAGAAGAGGAACAAAATCGAAATCCTTGTCATCAGGATTTTCAAGCAAGTAGTCAATGATTCTCATTGAACTCTTACCGAAAGTATCAGATACCACGTTGGAAAGCTGGATGTTTGATACAGTAAGACAATTTTGAATCCGGTTCTTCTCGCTGGACTTAAAGTTTGTAAGCTTAAAACGGTAACGCATCAAGTCACGCAACTGACGGATTGGAAGGGGTGGCATAAAGCTTCCGGCAACAAGGTCGTGCTTAAACAAGTCAGCAATCCACCTAGCATCCTTTTTATCAGTTTTTTTGCCGCGAATTGCCTTCACATACTTTGGGTGAGCCAGGGTGATTTTACAGGTGGCTTCTAAAATGTTGTATACGGGAATCCAGTATTTGCCGGTAGACTCCATGCAAACATGAGTGCAGGAATTAGAGCTAAGCCACTGTGACAACTTACGCAAATCGTTTGTGAATGTGGAGAAACGATGGGACATGTAAGTGGTGACACCTTTGTCGTTGGTAGTAGCAATACAGGCGACGAGGAAGGTTTTATGGACATCAATGCCACAACAGATGGGATAAACGATTTTTAACATTAAAGGCCCCCTTCTCAATAGATTGTTGAGAAAAGCAGGCATTGACTGACCATCCAGCTATAAACGAGTTGTTCATACAAAGATAAGTCTTCGTGCTCAAAAGACACACTTATTTGTGCTTGATAGGACGGCCTACACATATAATTATGCGGTCTACTCCCAAAGGAGCAGCGCACTCCCCTCCACGTGATTTGTAGTTGCCTGTGATCTCAACAAGATAGTTTTAAAATAAAACAAGCTCAAGGACAACCGGTTTCATGCCGTTTTGTGCCTTGAGCGATAGCGAAAGGGATGATTAAAATTATGAAGAATCAAAAGATCGTAATTTCAGTGGTACTGACCGTACTCTTAATAATTGGCGGCGGAATCGCAAGCTATTATTGGTACGAAATGTCTCATTATATTACTACAGATGACGCACGGATCAGTGCCTATACTGCAAATGTCAGCCCGATCATCTCGGGCAAAATAACATCCTGGAATGTTTCTGAAGGGGAATATGTCAAAGCCGGAACCACTTTGGGGTGGCAGGATACAAATGCGATTGCCACTAGCGCAAGTGTGAACCCCAGCGCACTTAATCCTATAGGCAGTATCACCGTCAGTAAAGCAGAGATTACTGCCCCTATTTCCGGCCAAGTGATTAAAAATTTCGTACGTGTAGGACAATTGGTCGGGACCGGACAACCCATAGCGGTGATCGCCGATACAAGTGATCTCTTTGTGGATGTAAATATTGACGAAACTGAAATAAGCAAAATAAACGTCGGTCAACTTGTGGATTTAAAGGTTGATGCTTTACCCGGAAAAACCTTTCAAGGAAGGGTCGATGAAATCGGAAAAGCAACTCTTTCAACGTTTGATATTTTACCTATGCAATCTGCCAACGGTAACTTTACCAAAGTTACGCAACGGATTCCGCTAAAAGTACGTTTTCCAGAAATAAATAAGCTGGGTCTTTTACCCGGGATGAGTGTTACTGTGAAAATCCATATTGCAGAATAACGAAAGGAGGAGAAGGATTATGTTAAATTTAAATACAAAGCCAAAAGTGTTAAATAAGAAAATCATAAGCCTGATGCTTTTAGCCTTAGCCGTATTCATTTCCATTACAGGATACGCAATTTCCACGAAACCTGCCGCCAAACCTGTAGAAACTACGGTACCCGTAAAAACAGATGAAGTTAAGGTAATGGATTTTAGCGGACAATTAGCCTTAACCGGTATCCTGGATGCTCAGGAAAAGTCCAATCTCAGTTCCCAGCTTCCGGGAATCGTCACGAATCTCGGAGCTAAGGAAGGAACCTTTGTTAAAAAGGGCGATGTCATCATTTCCTTAGATAAAAAAGACTTGTTGAATCAACTTGAACAAGCTAAAGCAGGGCTTGCCAATAGTCAGGCCCAGGCCGAACAAGCCCGTCTCAATTATGAAAACGCGGAAAATGACTATAAACGTTTTCAGGAGCTCTTCAAATCCGGCGCAATTTCCCAACAACAAATGGAACAAATCACTTTAAAAAGAGATATTGCCAAATCTCAATATGAAAGCGCTCAAGGGGCTGGTCTTGATGCGGCTCAAACAACCATCAATGCTATCAACTTAAATCTTGCCAAAACGGATATCAAGAGTCCTATCGATGGAATTTTAGTGACGTTGAATGTATCTGTTGGGGATACGATTAGCCCCGGCATTCCTCTAGCCACGATTGTAGCAATCGATCAACTGGCCTTAACCGGAAACCTTTCGGAAAGCCATATCAACTATGTCAAGGTAGGAAATTCTGCAGAAGTCTCTGTAGATTCTATTCCAAACCGGACCTTTACTGGGAAAATCTCTTATATCAGTCCAACCTCCATTCCAACGGGACAGTTTTTTCCGGTAAAAGTCGCCATAGACAATCCGGAAGGAATATTAAAAGCAGGGATGACGGCTACAGCTAAAATAACTGTAAATAATCCATCGGTTATAGTCATTCCCAACTCTGCACTTCTGAGGCAGGACGACAAGGATTATGTCATGGTCGTGAAAGAAGGAAAAGCAGTGAAAACCGCTGTTCGTACAGGCCTTAAAAATGAAGAATCAACAGTTATCATCCAGGGTTTGCATGCGGGTGAACGTATTGTTATTAACGGGGCAGAGAGATTAGCCAATGGTGTGGAAGTAAAGGAATAGTCATGAAATTCATGAATTTGCAAATAAGAGATAAAAATTCAACTCCGGTATTTTCGGTATAAGGTTACCAAGTAGCCCAAGGAGGTATTTTTATGAAGCTGAGGATTATGACTGATTCAAATTGTGATCTTCCTTTGAACTTTATTAAGGAAAACGAAATAATTGTTGCACCTTTCCCCTATTTTATTAAAGATCAAAACTATAATGATGACTTCGGTAAATCTATAGGTTATAAGGAATTTTATGAGGCGATTCGCAGGGGCGAAATGCCTAAGACCTCACAGATCACGCCATTTGTCTTTGAAGAATATTTTAGAACGTTTCTAGAAAAAAGCAACTCAATTATTTATATAGCCTTCTCTTCTGCCTTAAGCCAGACTTATAATAACGCACTCATCGCCAGAGATATTATTATGAAGAAAAATCCCACGGCCGATATTTCAGTGATTGACTCCAGAAGCGCTACTGTTGGACAAGGACTTCTTGTTTTTTATGCTAGTGAAATGCTTAAACAAGGAAAAACAAAAGAAGAAATCGTTCGTTGGATAGAAAGCAATAAACACAAAGTTAATCACTGGTTTACAGTCGATGACTTGGCTCACCTAAAAAGAGGAGGGAGAATTTCAAGTACGAGTGCCGTTCTAGGAACTATCTTGGAAATTAAGCCCGTTCTCTTTGTAGATAATCAAGGTGGACTGACCTTTGCCAAAAAGGTCAAGGGTAGAAGAAAAGCTATTAAAGCTCTTGCCGAAGAGCTGCAAAACAGAATCATTAATGCCAAGGAACAAACAATCTTTATCTGTCATAGAGATTGTCTGGAAGATGCAGAGTTTCTTAAAAACATTATTCTTGATAAAATCGAAGTAAAAAATGTCATCGTGAATTACGCTGGACCTATAGTGGGGGCTCATACTGGTCCTGGTATGCTGGCTGTAACGTTCCTAGGAGAAAATAGGACAGCATAAAAACTGTTTTTATGTTTTTCTCTGTTTACGTTACATCCTACCATATGAATATATAAAATACCTGTACTCTATAAAACAAAGGTTGCTATTGACTTTGTGGCACTCTTCTCCAAGGTTTAAACATCTTATCACAGAATTATCTAGCAGTCTCAATATCTGGGGCCTCAAAAAGGTATAGTAATGAGCCAAGAGAACGATAAAACCGATGACTCCAAACATAGTTGCAGCAGCTATGATTAAAGTAACCACCTGTGATGCTTGCATTGGTTTCCTCCTTCTTTCAAAATTAAGAAAGCCATGCACCAATGGTTTTTCATTCGCACATGGCAAATATGCAGTTATAATATTGCTAAATACTGTGCTGCAAGAATTCTTGGCAAACAGCCTGCATATAATCGACTCTCTCTTCATTCTGCTTTTGCAGAGCTTCTGTTCTCTGTTCCTGCTCTTCAAGACATATAAAAATTTGAGCCTTGACACAGTTTAGTGCAAGACTCATATACGATGCGATTAATTTTTGCTTATCCTCAAGGGTACGGATTCCTGATGTGTTGAGCCGAGCATTAATGGCATTGACATCCTGCTGGATATCCTCTGCTTTGGTTTTCAGCTTTCCCCGGTCCTGGTGCGGATGATAGCTGTGACAGAGTTCATCGGTCAGTTGTTTAAAATTCATTGGTTTTTCAAGCTGCCGGTATTGCGCCATTACTGCAAATAACGCATATACCGCCATGCTTAGCAGCTGTTCCATCAGGACAGCTTTTTGTCTATCGGTTGATCTTGATGACTGCATGAGGGGCACTGCTTTTTCATAGTGCTCCATCAGCATTTCATGGGGATTTTTCACGGATTTGATATGGCTACACAAGTAACGAATCTCTCCGCACAGCTCTTTGCAGGCTTCAAGCTTCGGATGCGGTTTTGCCGGAATCGGTGTTATGCCATGCTGCGCTTTCAAGTCCTCATTCCAATCCTTGCATGCGGGCTGTAAATATGAAATGTAGGCGTATCCTTTTTCATGCAATATGTCTGTAAATCGCCTGGAAGCTTCTATACCGGCAGGATCATGGTCGAGGCACAATACCACATTTTTAATGTGCATATTTTTTGACAGCACATGAAGCATGGCATGTTCAGCCACACCGTCCAGCGCTACATAGCTGTGCTGCTGCCAGCCGTTCTTATGCAGGGTGATAAATGACAGCATGTCGATGGGAGCTTCAAATACATAAAGAATACTGCTTGTACCAATGTAATTGAAACTGTATTTTGGATCGGAGCCTTCCACATTGCCACGGTAACCAGCAGCGTTGGAATAGGTTCCCCTTTTATGTGCATGCCGGGCAGTACCGTTTTCATCATAGCCTACAAAAACAACATTGTGATATTCCTTGTCCTCATATATTTTTTTCTCTCTGACAAAGTGGGTGAGGACATCCCGGTCAATATATCTCTGCTTCAAAAGGTAAGCATATACCCGGCGCATATTATCTGCGGCCTCCGGCAGTATGAATTCTTTTCGTTCTGCTTCCGGCACCTTTTTATCACTTTGTCTAAACGCCATACCCTGTTCGCCGCCCAGCAGCAGTGTCACTGCATCAGGGAATGAGAGGCCATAAAATTCCTGCACAAAATCAATGGCCAGACCACCTTGCCCGGCGCTGTGGCGGAACCACCGGTTGCCCCGGATTGTCACACTATCATGACGCTTCCACCGCCACTCCCTGCCGGAGCGTATGAGCTGCTCTCCCTGCCGTCTGAGAAAGTCCACAAGGTCAACGGAGTTTGCACGCTGTTTCTGCTCATCGGTAAAATGTACGTACTCTGCCATAGCGATCCTCCTTTGTCAGCGTTTCCGCTTGCCCGACCTGCGAAAATAAGCCACCCTTTTCACAGGTGGCTTCAGTCTTGAGAATATATAACAGACGGGGATCTTTTCTTTTTTCTGTAGGTAGTTCTTCTTCATGGGAATTCCTCCTTGTATACTAAGAGCAGCTAAGAATTTGGTTCACATAAACCAGATTTGCAGTTGCTCTTTAGTTTTTTGTTCTTTGGTAAATTTATCGTAATAGATGTTTACGATCCTGGGATGTCTTTGGGAAAATAGCCTTAGGTAGATGCCTACCAAGGGAATGTTCCTATTCCTCCCGTTGCCCCTTTAATGAGGGAGTCTTCCAGGTTTAGAGTGTTCCCCTGGCCCCATGTTGTAGACCAACACGCTGACTGTCTCCCGGTCGATCATCCCTTCCGCCCAGCAGAGGAAGGCTCGTGCACCGATGTTCTCCGGTGTATTCCAATAGCTCGCAAGGCTGTCGTGCATGGGTTTCCCGGGGACATCCCAGGACCGTAGGTATCTTTATCCTCAAACGAAAGGAGGTGAGACTTTATGCCTTCTCCCTTATTTGTTGGGATTGATGTAAGCAGTAAAAACAATGTAGTATGCTGTTTAACCAGGGACGAGGAAAAGAAAGCTTTAAGCCGCTTTAGCGTTTCCAATAACCGTCCCGGTATTATGGAGTTTCAGGAACATATCACCAGCTTAATCCATAAGCACGGATTCGAGCAGGTCTTATTCGGACTGGAGCATACCGGCTGTTACTCTACCCATGCGGCTATGTACCTTCAACGTCACCTGGACTTCCATTGTAAAGACGTTAAGGTGTATATGTTCAATCCCAGTTTGATCAAGGAGTTTAAGAAATCTCATTATCTGGATGCCCCTAAGAACGACAGGATTGACGCCTGGTTCATCGCCGCAAAACTTCGCGCCGGTCATCTTCCCTTTCCCTTTACCTGGAGCGAGCCGCTCCTGGCACTGCAACGCCTGACACGGGCTCGTTTCCATTTAATCCAGGACCTGACGCGGGAGAGCAACTTCCTTATGACCAACCTTTATCTGAAGTTCAGTGACTATACTGTTGTACCTTTTACCAACAAATTGTCTGCCACTTCTCTGGCGGTCATGGAAGAGTTTGAGTCGGTGGAAGAGATTGCTGATATTCCCTTGGACAAGCTGGTAGATTTTTTGGTGATGCACGGTAAAAACCGCTTTGATGACCCCCAAGCCGTAGCCAAGGCTCTGCAAAAAGCCGCACGTTCTTCCTACCGGCTGCCCCAGTCCGTCGCTGATTCCATTAATCTGGCTATGGCCTCCAGTATCCGTGTTATTCGCGTTATTCAAGAGCAGTTAAAGTCTTTAAAGAAGGCCATTGAGGATCATCTCAAGGCAATACCTCAAACCCTGGATTCCGTACCTGGCATTGGCCCTATCTTTGCTTCCGGTATCCTGGCTGAAATCGGTGATATTCGCCAGTTTAAAAATCATCCACAAGTCGCCAAGTTTGCCGGACTTGCTTGGACGGAGAACCAATCCGGGGATTTTAAAGCTTCCCAAACCCGGCTAATCCGTTCCGGTAACCGCTATCTCAAATACTATCTCATCGAAGCGGCGAACAGTGTCAGGGTGCACGACCCTGTTTTTGCCGAGTATTATGCCAAAAAGAAAGCGGAACAGAAGGTTTATGCCGATAAACGTGCCCTTGCGCTTACAGCTCGTAAACTGGTGCGGTTGGTCGATTATCTGCTGCGAACTAACCGACTTTACGAACCCAAAGGAGGGATTCTTCAAAAAGACTAAACCTGACAACGTCTCTATTTCCCTTTTCTGACATTATTTACATATTATTACTCGCGTTGGAAAAGGGGTTAGTTTCTTATTGCCTTTTTTCGGTGCACCCCCCACAGATAGCAGCGTATCGAAAATATTATGTTGACTTAGGGGCTTGACATTATACCGCTGCTCTAATAGCTTTGATGCGGCGCATGGTCGTTATATGCATGACCTTGCGCCAGTTTTTTCTCCATGATTTTTTTGCGAAGCTTTCGGTCAACCTGGATGAGAGGATTGCCAAAAGCTTTCTGATACTCCTCTCTAAAGATGTTGCCCAAGTGATGCATCAAGCGTGTTGCTGCAAGGAGTATGGATGGGTCTTTGAAGGAATCCATGCGTTCCAGCAAATACTTTGCATAGATATTTCCCTGTGCTGCAGCTGCCGACAGCCAATGCAACGCTGTTTCCTTATCCTGCCTGACATCATGCCCCAAAAGATACAGTTTGCCGAGGGCATATTGCGCATACTGATTGCCTTGTTCTGCAGATTTGGTGAACAGTTCCACAGCCTTTACGGCATCTTTCTCTAGATGGTTTCCTGTAAGGTACAGCTTCGCCATTGCATACTGTGCGAGAGCATTCCCGTTGTCCGCAGCTTTCCCCAGCCACTGCAATGCCTTTTCTACATTTTCATGCTCGCTGTCCGATTCAAGATAAATCCTTTCGAGCATATACTGTGCGTTGACATTTCCGAGCTTTGCAGATTTCTCAAAATATGTGGTGGCAGCAGTAATATCACCATCATCTTCTATTGATATATTCTGTTCCTCGTCCGGCTCAAAAGTGAAATGGTGACTGCCGATATTTAACGCTTCGGCAATCACCATGTTTTTAATGCTCTTGAATTCTTTCTGCTGTGAAAGCGGAAGAGGCGGCGGCAGCTTGTCAACATAGGTGCTTAAAACTTCATTACGCATTTCGTACCAGCTGCTGTAAAGCTCTGTTACTCTTTCATCCTTTGCAAGCTCATCGACAATCTGATTAACGAGTGCCTTGAGGGGAGCCTTCAGATAACCGTATTGCTTCTTGCCGGAAGTATGCTTGAGCTTTTCAGCAAGGTGTGCAATCAATTCCTCTATATTTTTATTCTCACATACCCCTGCACGAATTTGAGCAATGATGTCCTGCATGGCCTCACGGCTCTGTCTATTCAGAGCATTGCGTCGTTCAGTCTGCTTCTCATAAATCTGCATCAAGTCCTGGCGGAAGATTTCCCGTGCAAGACTTCCCCGCATGTTTTCTATCCCTTGCTTTGTGACATAGGCTTCTTTGGGATTGATGGAGTAAGCAATCAGGTGGATGTGCGGGTGATGGCTCTCATTGTGAAAAGCAGCATACCATCGCAAATTTTCCGGAGCGATCTTCATATTTTCCGCAATGATATTCCGTTGTGCCCGGATCAAATCCTGCCACGGTTTTGCGCAGTCATATCCCAGCCTCTCTGCATCTTCGCGCCGGAGGGATACAATATTTGTCCACACATTTCCGGAATGGTTTGATACTTCATCAGCAACTTTTGATAGTACAACAGGTACACCTTCATCCGTAAAGAGTCCGTGGCTGCCGAACTTTTCAACTCTCGGACGATTGGCGATGTAGTCTACAAAGTTTTTCTTTTTGCCGATCAGATCGAGATTGTTTTCAAGAGCAATAGAAATAAACTCCGATGCATTTTCCCTGGTAGGTTTTTTCAGATAGTCCTCGTACTCGAATATGTCAGCAGTATCTGGCAGCATTTTCAGGATTTCAGAAATTAGCTGCTGCTGATTTTTTGTTGCAGGAAGAGTTCTGAAACTGTCATCAATTTTTTCGACTCCCTCACGGGTGGCCACATATTCTACCAGATTGGCCAAATGTGCTTTGGGTGCATTTTTTAAGTACCGGCATTTGAATATGATCCTGGGCATAGCATATCACCTTACTTACCCTTTTGATATTTCACTGCCTCCTCAAAGGTGACGGAGCCGATGGTCTTTTTTACATCGTTGATGCATTTCCCACGGAGCTTTTGCAGCAGGGTTTCATCGATCTCGGCGGTAGACGCAAGGACATTCATCATCATGGACATCTCCACCGCCAGCTTGAAAAGCAGCCGTGCAATACGGTTCTCAGAGCTTTCAACAATACCGGAAAGGGTGGAAGTAATTGCACTGGGAAGATATTTGTTGTTTTCACCGGATGTGATATATCCGCTGTAAAAGTGAATGGCCTTTTCTATAAACTCGCTCCGGCTTTTGCAGTTATCCTTCGGGAAAAGCTCGTCTGTCTTTTTTATGGTTTCAGGATACAGCCACAGGGGAATTCTCTTTTTATTCTCCTCTGCCACTCTCAACCACCTCCGTTCCTTGTCTTGATTCCATTCATATATTCGGCAACCACCTGTGAGGTGTACCTGCAAAAGCCTTTGCATGCGGGAAAAACCCGGATTTCCGACCACCCGCGAGGTAACCGCAGCCCTATTTAGGTGCACCTGTCTTAAAGCCTTTCAGTCCGCATTGCGGGCTGATGTGATTCGAGGGGAGGTCGCCTGCGACCACCCCTCTTTAACCTGCACCGTTTTCGACCCCATGGTCCACCCCTGCAAGGATAAGCCATGCCTGCTGCCGTCTTCTTTATGCTCTCAACAAGCCCCAAAAAGGGGCGGAAAACTGCCGACAGGTATATAATAGACGCCACCCTCCCCCTGAAAAGGCCACACAAGGGCACACAGCCGCCAAATATGCGGCTTTTTGTATCCTATTTACACGGTAGTGTTCGCATCATTATTGGCAGCAGCCGTAGAGGAAGGCCGGAACGGTCTTTTCGGCTTTTCCTGCACCCTGGAATCCCGGCTTTCAATGTACTCACGGACAGGCGCTGGGACATGCTTTTCGTAGAGCTTTTGCATCACATCTTCCAGTTCATTGTCAAGGGCGGCGTCATTTTTGCCCATGTACTGGCGGATGGCGCGAAGCTTCTCGGCATCGTATTGGATTTGGATCGTTGCTTTTCTCATAGTGGTTCACTCCTTTATATAATTTTTGTATCGCAGGAAAAAGTAAGCCATGTTGGTGTACTTTCCTGATCCACCATCACAATGACAGCGGGAAAATGAGCCAACATGGTTACAATTCCTCCAGCGCATGGATCAGGCTGCCGGGGAGATCGGACAGCCGAACACCATCATCCGTTTCCCCCGGCAGCTTGGTTTGCAGTTGCAGCGCGGCATTTCGCAACTCGTCCCTGACCACCTGCCGGACAACCTTCTCCAGGCTTTCCGTCTGATGTGCCGTCAGGATGCTGTTGACCACATACTCGGTGCGCTGCCTGCTGGCCTGCCGCGCAAGCAGTGCCTCGGCTCCCCGATGCCTTGGGTTGTCCATATCGAAGGAGAGATAATATCGTTTTCGCCCGGACATAGGCTCACCCCATCAGGAGCTTGTAGCCGTCCGCATTGGCGAACCGGTTCAGCACCGCCACAGTATTGAGGTCGCTCCTGCGCAGCATGAGTTCGAGCAGTTCCGCACCACCGCCCGCGAACACCGTGGGGAGCCGCAGGTCAAGTCCGCGCTCCCGGAGCGCATTGAGCAGTTCCTTGCAGTAAGCCGCCACAGCCTGCTCCACCACAACATGGATCAATTTGCTGTCGGCGTGCTGGATATCCCCGCGGATCGCGTCGGTGATAAGTTCGTCCGACAGGAGGATGTCATTGCGCTGGAGCGTATCCTGAATCCGGCTGTAGAGGGTAATGGTTCCCATGCGCAGGCTGGCGCAGCTCGATCTGTCCAGCCGGAAGTCATGGAGTGTGAGGATATCCACCGTATACCCGCCGATATCCACCAGCGTGATGCTTCGGTAATCCTTCAGCTGCGGATAATACCGGCACAGCGCCGCATGACCCTGCGCGAACACCTTGCACTCGGCGATGCGGCATCGGTAAGACGTTCCCTCGAACAAGAACGAAACATTGTCACGCAGAAAATATCGCCGAAATGCCTCCTTCTGCGTCCCGTAGCTGCCAATGGGCAGACCCACGCCAAGGGCGATTTCCGCGCTTGTGGTTCCTACGCGCTTCATTGCGTCAGCGATAGCCGGCAGCGTCAGGATAAAGGTATCCGGCTCTCTGGTCTTGTCCTGCTGGAACCGCATGCGACGCTCGCCGACGGCGTAATACCTGCCCTCGTAGAAGAGCTGCATGTCCGGCGTGATGAATTCCTTGTCGCTTGCAGTGTATCCGGAGGCATAGAGCATCCCTTCCGAGGATTTGGTGTTGTAGTTTCCGTTGTCCACACCAAGCTTGATCATTGAAATTAGCACCACCTTTTTCTTTTTTGATTTTTACATACTCATGCTCATGCCCTGGGATTCTTCCGGTTCTTCCGGCGGCTCCGGCTGTCTGGCTTGCGGAGATAATGATGCTGATTCAGCCACCGCCTGCTCACGCTGGCGGCGGGTTTGTCTTGACTGGCGTTCCCTTTGTGGCTCCGGCTGCTGCTCCTGAGCTCTCTGTTCAGACGTTTCCTCTTGCAGCGATGCTTGGTCAAGCTTGCTTTCCACATATTCTCGGACGTGTACCGGAACAACTTTTTCATAGGTTTTATCAAGGTAATCCTTTAGCTCCTGCTCAACAGTCAGCTCCTTTTTGCCCATAAAAAAACGGAGTGCATCCAGCTTCTCCGTGGGGAACAGTATCTTCAGTTCGGTTTCTCTCATGGCTCTTTTCCTCCTATAAATTCATTTTCATACCGGTAGATTCCGGCTCCGACTTTGCATCATGAAGCCCTTGAGTTTGCTCCTGATGCGCAGCAAGAAAATCACAGGCGTTGGGCAGGAAAGCAGCGTAGCGGGCGTAACTGCTTCCCTCGCTTTCTCAAGTATACCGTCCGGCCTGTCCTCACCAACCACTAGGAGACAATGATATACGCCTTCCCTATCGCAGTACATGAGATCAATGTTGTTCCGGATAAAGTCATAGTCGTCCAGCATATTCTTGGAAAACGCATCGTATTCCTGAGAAGTAAGCTCAATTATTTTTTCAATAACGCAGTCCCTGGGCTGAAAATCATTGGTCTTTCTTTCAAAGATGGCTTTGGTCCTTAACATTTTTTCCCTCCTTGGCAAACAAAAAAGCCATCCCTTTTCGAGATGACTTTCGCTTCTAAATTATTCTGTTGGCTACATGCCCTGGGTAAAATCCGACAAGCCTTTGCGTTCCTGCTTCACGCCATTGGCAAAAGCCAAGGCCTTTTCCCATGTTTTTTCGGTTTCATATTTGAGAAACTCATAAAGGGGATTTAAGTCCTCGGCTTCATCATACTTTTGCAGGCACTCGTAATACATCCGCTTATCCTCGTTATAAACAATGAGAGGAGGGTGGTTATGTGTCATGAGATAGTAATTCATGAGCGTCCTGCCGACACGTCCATTTCCGTCTGCGAAGGGATGGATATACTCAAACCTTGCATGAAAATAGGCGGCGGCTTTTAAGACATCCTTTCTCTCATACTCATTTATTTCGGCAATCAGTTCCGTCAGGTCGTTTTCCACATCTTCCGCAGCGGCGCCCACCTCATGGACGCCGGTTACATAATCGTGTTTTTTAAATTCACCTGGCCGCTCCTCATTTTCAATATACCTGCGCTCATCGTATGTCCCGCTGGTGAGAACCTTGTGAATTTCCTTAACCAACTCTATGCTGAGAGGCTCCTTTTTCACGATTTTTTCTTTCAAAAACTCATAGCACAGCTTTTGATTTTGCTGTTCAAATAGGGCACGGGGACTTCCGGTATAGTCTACAACCCTGCCGTTTTCAAAGATTTCCCTTGTATCATGATAGGTGATTTCCTCGTTTTCTATCTTTCCGGAATGAAACGCAAACAGGATGCGGAAGCTGTCAAGGTATTTATCTAAATCAGCGGCGGATGCAATTTTGTATGACTGCCACAGTTCAACAACCCGGTTATATTGATCCAAGCGCATTCCTCCTTTTTTACAATATTTGTTTCATTATACCACACTTTTAATAAGCTTAGACAGAATTACGAAGGTTATAGGTTTATTCTAACAGGAAGTCTCGCCATCGGAAGCTACCCATTTTTCTAATCCACGGCATTGTTTTTCACTTTGCTTACGGCAGATAGTTTCTTGGGTTTTGCTTTTCACCGTTCACTCGTACCTCAAAGTGCAAGTGCTCTCCGGTGCTTCGGCCTGTGGAACCGACCTGTGCGATGATGTCGCCCGCCTTCACGGTCTGCCCCTCAGTGACAAGGATTTTGGAGCAATGGGCGTATATAGTGACGAAACCGCCGCCGTGGTCAATGGCCAGATGATAGCCGTAGCCTGTGTTCTTATAGCGTACAAACATCACCGTTCCATCAAGGGCTGCATGGATCGGTGTGCCTTTGGGCGCGCCCATGTCCAGTCCGGAGTGTCCTCTGCGCTGGCCGGTGAAGGGATCGGTTCTGTAGCCAAATTCCGAGGTAACCATGCTGCGCCAGTTTTCACCGAGGGGAGAACAGAAACCGTCCACGCCGGTAAAGGGTGCATCGGACAGCGGCAGTCCGTTTACCCAAGCATCGAATTCTTCTCCATAGGTGGGGACACTGCCGCCGTACAATATGTGGTGGTAAATCTCCGAGGCGTTGGCCTGTTCCTCATAAGTGATTTTCCTACCGAGGGTGCTCTGAAGGTTTCCGTAAATTTCCGGCAGTGATTTAAGCGGTACAGCTACGGTGTATTCTTCCTCCGAGGTTGCGCCATCGCCATTGTCCACGGTTCGGGTGCGGGTTTCATAACGGACAAAGCAGTCGATAAAGGCACGGTAGTCCGAGCTATCCATCTGTATATTTTCAGCGCCGAAGAACAGAGAATAGAAAATTGCCTTAACCCTTGTGCTGTCGACACTGCCGTCCTCCACCCGTGATGATATACCGGAGATGGCGGTGTCAAGCTCAGCGAAGCTGTCCTGCATATCCCGGATATAGGCGGCGTAATCCTCCGGCATTTGGGAAGAAATCGCACCGCCATTAAAGCACAGGTCTATGGCTGCATTGTTATGATCTGCTGTGGCGGAGAGCAGGCTCACGATCATCACGATGGCCAGAATCAACGGTGTAAGAATGGCAGCGATGAGGACGCCAAGGACTCTCCATGTCCGCCTGTCGGCTGCCGCCTCGACCGCCGCTTTAACAGCGAGGGTAATGGTAGCCGGAGCAGCCATAACCATCACCACCATTTCAGGTCAAACAGATTTTCCTGTTCGGGCTGCTGTTCCTCAGCCAGCCGGATGGATTTTTCCACCGCCTGCTCCAGGTACTCGGTATCAAATCCTGCGCTTTTGTAGCCCTCCATGATGGCATTGAGATAGTAATCGGACGGAGATCCGAAGGGATGTCCGTCATTCATGATATAAACCATCGCAGAAATGGTCTTGCCGTTAAGCTCGACATCGAGGATTTCCTTGCGGTAAAAATGGGGATACCCCTCATAACGGTCAAGGGCCTGCAGGTCTTTTTCTTTCAGTTCCCATAAAAGAACAGGAACATGGCTGCCCTTGAGCGGTTCTACCGTTGCTACCGAACCTCTGCGACCGCCACGGAACAGCAGCTCATAATCCTTGATTTTACTTGCCCCGATTACCTTGGCAGTGGGGCATCTAAATGCCATCTGCTGCAGGTTGAGATTGCTTCCGTACGCAATGTACAAGGTTTTGCTTTTCATGTTTGCTCAGTCCTCCTACATGGACATAGAAAGACCGGGGCATTCTTCGGCCTCGGTCTGTTCGATGTCCTCTTGATTTTGTTCTTCCAAAGCTGCGGCTGCCTGTGCCTGTTCCTTTTCCTTCTTCTGCTTTAATCGTTCCTTTTGCCGCTCGGCCTGCTGGGGGTCTTTCCAGGCGATGCAGCCGTCCAGATGCTCCAGCAAATGAAGCCGTGCGGTCTTGAATTCATCGCCGATTAAGCCGAGTCTGAGAAGCCAGGTGCGGAAGGTATATTTTTCATTGGTGCTTTGAGTTTTGGCCCGGCTGGCGCAGCGCTGGGTGAGTGCCTGGTGGCTGATGGCGAGACAGAGCTGAATATATGCTTTGATCTTTCCGGCGTGGGTGGTGCCGTTAAACAGCCTGAACTCGATCGTGCCTTTTTGAAACACACTGTGGAGATTGAGGCAGTGGTACCGGCTGTTGTGGTAATGCTGATGCCTGCCGTCATTGCCGTTGTACCAGATCCAGCTGACATCCTCCAAGGTTTTCGGCTTTTTACGGTTGAGTTCTTCTAAAAAACTTTGCTCCACCTTTTTGCAGTAGCTCCGCTCTCTTGCCACATTAACCTGCAGCGCCTTATAGATCAAGTCCTCCTTGCTGGCCATGATGTTGGTGATATTGCGCAGAGTGTTGGCATTGTGGGGCGAAGCATCCACATGAACATGGATGCCGCAGCTTGCATTGGCAATGGCTCCGGCAGCCCGGAGCTTCCGCACAATCTCCTGTATGGTTTCAATATCCTCGTATTTGCAAATGGGACTGACCAGTTCCACGCGGTAAGTGGAATCGGCGCTGCCTCGTTTGCATTCTGTAGAAATACTGGCATCGCTCACGATTTTCCATCTGCGGTTTTGGCTGTCCAGCACGGAATATGTGTCATAAGCACCTCCGTCATGGGACAGGCGTGTGCCGAAATACTCCGATAGAACCTGTGCGGCCCTCTGCCTGGAGAGTCCTGTCATTTCGATTTCAATTCCAAAGCGTTGGGTTTTCATCGGCCAGCCTCCTTACCGGCCGCCAGCACTTCCGAACAGTCGTGCTTTATGCTCCGGAGCCTGCACCATGAGGTTATACCTCTCGTTGCCGCATTTGTAGAGACACACACCGCGCTGCGGGTAGCGGATCAGGTTATATTCGCTCTGCTCCAGCTGCAGGGTATCGATGTAGAATTTGGCATCAATGTTTCCGGCATTAAAGAGGAAGGCATGAGTCGGTATGGAAAACAAAGGCTTGGTATACTCCCGGATGCCGTCAATATTGAAATCCTCCAGGTTCTGGCTGGCAAGGATCACGGCGCTGTCCTTCTTGCGGACACGCTTCATAAAGTTGCGGATATACTCAACCGCTGTGAGGTTGGTAAGAAACAGGTAAAACTCATCGATGCTTGCTACCGTATTGCCCTTGGTTAAAAGCTCGTTGGACATGAAGGACAGCACGTTAAACAGCAGGGCGTTGCGGATATTTTTGCTTGCCTGCAGCAGTCCTTTCACACCGAAGGTGATGAAATGGCTGCTGGTGATGTTGGTATGCCCGTTAAAAAATTTAGACTCCGCACCCTTGCATAGGGAGTGGAGTCCAAGGCAGATTTGCTGCAGGATTTCTGCGGTATAGAGCTGGCGTTTGCTTTCATCAAAGGTTTTGTATTCGTTTTCAATCAGCTCATACAGGTTGGACAAGATGGGATAATCGGTGGATTTAAGCCGGTCAAAGCTGCTGTGGTCCGTGATGCCCCATTGCTCATACAGCTTCCCCAGCATGATTTCAATGGTATCGATCTGCCGGTCGTCAAAATCCTTGTAGGTTCTGAAAAAGTCCTTGAGAAAGCTGATGTGCTGGCTGAGTTTGGAGGTCTGCCGGAACGCCTGGGGAGCTTCAGCATCCCTGGGGTCGCCGTTTTCATCCCATGTTTTCGGTTCCAGCACATTGATGATATATTCGCCGGACATTAAGTCAATAAAGCAGCCGCCAAGGCTGTTGGTTAGTTCCTCGTACTCCATCTCCGGATCAAGCGCCAGTACATGCATGCCGGACTGCCGCATGTTGCATAGGATGAGCTTCAGGAGGTAGGACTTTCCTTGTCCTGAGTTGCCAAGAATGAGAATGTTGGCATTGGTCTTGTCATCGGCACGTTTATTAAAATCCACAAGAATGTTGCTGCCGAACTTGTCCCTGCCCAGGTAGAAGCCGTTGGCATCGGTCTTGCCGGAGTAGTTAAAAGGATAAAGGTTGGCAACGGAGGAGGCCGGCAGTACCCGCTCAAACTGATCTCCGAACACATTCCAACCCGAAGGCATCACGCATATAAAGCCCTGCTGCTGGCGGAGCATGAGGCGGTCAACGTTGAGCTTAGAGCGAATCAGTTCGGTCAGCACCTCGGTCTGCAGCAGCTTTAACTGCTCAAGGTCGTATGCTAAAAGCTCAATGTAGACGGCGGCATGGAGCAGCGGTTCTTTGTTCCGGTGCATGCTGGCTACGATGGAGGCTACATCCTGCAGATTGCTCTCAGCGGTGACGGTCTGCTGGAGGTCATTGGTGTTGCTCCGCTTCATGCGGTTCTTGTTGGAGGCATTGCTAATGATCTTCTTTTCCTCAACAGGGGTGACGTGACGAGCGTAAATCTTTAAAGTGACGCCGTCCTTTTCCCCAAGGTGGCGCAGGATTGCCTGTTCCTCCGTGGCTGTGGGGTACTCGCGAAGCGCCCACACACAGCGGTAGGTATTGCCGCAGATGAAGTGGTCGGTGTTGAATTTGATTACCGACGGTGCGATCATATCAAGAAATTCCTGTATGCGCACGTCCTCCTGCGCCACGGCAGTATTCATTCGATTTGCTTTTGGCATTGCATCATCTCCTCTCCTCGAAAAAAAATAAAAAAGACCTGCCTGAATTTTTAGGGCAAGCCTCCCACAAATATCCTGTACAACTGCCATCCTAATCACCTCAGCACACACAATAAACGAAGAAGCAGCGGAAGTCCATAGGAGAAAATAGATAAAGAGCAGCCTCACCCTTCATTAATAGGGATAGAGAACATGGCTGCAGCCTTAAAAAAGGCAAAAATAAAACACCAAACGATTTTCGCTTGGCATTTATAATGAATATATTACGTTAGTTGCTGCCCTGCTGTTTTTTCTTGCTGGTCTTTTTGTCCATCGTCATCCGGTGGAATTTCCTCATAATTTGATATATCTATGCTATAGCTGCATACCCATGCCGCTGTCCAGCTTTGGAATTGGTATGTGCAAAAGCCGCATGACTTCCTTTTGGGATTCAATAACCCGCTCTGCAATAAACTGTACAAAGGGTTTATCATCTCTATGGGCTTTTTCAAGAAGTTCAATGTATTCATGTCTAAGCACCGGAGGAATTACAGCCAAAAGATATCCATCCTGTATCAGTGCGGTGTTCATAATGAGCCTGGCAATTCTGCCATTTCCGTCTTTAAACGGATGAATGAAGACAAATCTTTTATGGAGCTGTGCTGCAAACACTACCGGATGAAACTTGTCTCTTTCGGTTGCAATCCACTGAAAAAGTCCATCCATTTCTTCCTGTATGCGTTTTGTTTCTGCCACAGGATATCTGGAGCCGCTGATGAAAACATCCATGTCACGGTATCTTCCGGCATATTCTTTCTCTATATTCTCATAAAACATTTGATGCATTGTCAGAACATCTCTTTCCGTGATGGTTCTATTTTTAAGCAGGGTGAACATGAAATCATAGGCTTTGGCATGACCGATTGCCTCAAAGGTATAACGCAAGGGTTTACCGCCAACAGTCAATCCATCCTCAAGCAGCACTTTGGTTTCACTTTCCGTAAGGGTATTTCCCTCAAGAGCATTGGATGACCAAGTGAGTCCGATACGATAGTATTCTTTAAGTTGTGTCAGCACCTCACCCTCGAAGGGTCTGCGCTCATCTATGGCAGCCTTATATAAGTCAAGTAATCTGTATATGTCCATCTTTATTCACCTATTTTCATTGTATTTATCATTTAATTATACCACAAAAACTTCCATTTAGTCACCAAAAATCACCCATCTTTCACCATCGAAGTCTTCGAATTTTTCGGTAGTCACGTTCTGCTCAAAGTACACGGCGAGGATTCTTTTGATGTCCTCTTTTTCGGCCCTTTTAACGGAAAAGCCCTGCTCTCGCAGAGTTTTTTCAATACGGTTTAAATACGGGAATACCTCGTTCGGTTTTTCATCCCGCAACCGGATAACAATGAGGAATTCACGGGCGGTCGCCATCTGCACCTGTATGCGGTCAAGGAAGGTCAAGTCTGCCTCCAAAATCTTTCGGACAGTGGGGTTATCCTCCTGTTCAATGCGGTTTCGTAAAAAACGCTTGTTGTCCTCAAAATTTTCACGGCTGTTAAGACACAGCATTTCAATCTCAGCCATGCCTTTCAGAACAGTCATAAGAGCATAGATTCGGGCGGCGATACTGGCTTCCGACAGAACCGAGATGTTGGTCGGCTTGATGATAAAATATACCAGTTCGCCATGGCCGTAAGTCAAAAGGCTGTAGTCAGTGATGGCCTTTGTGTTTATGAGCTGCCGTGTGGAGAGCTTTTGTTTGGCTGTCTTTTTTTCTTTTCTGCTCATTTGTCCACCTGCTTTCTATTCGGTTCTGAATGGACAGCGGGTTGAAGTTTCCATTCATATAACTGCTGTTTGGTTATAAAAAAGGCACAGGCATACTTGATAAAATCGAGGATAGAGGTGTCCTCAAAACGGATGGTTAAAAAGGCATAGAGGGCAGTTGCCACTATCGGAAGCAGAATGCCGAGCTGTACGAGCGCAAACACAGAAACAAGACATCCGATGCCGATGATGCCGATATCCCGAAGCTGCCACAGCCAGAGTACCGCCTTGGATTTTAAATTATCCGGGTAAATATACATACTCTGCCCCTCCTTATAGCTTCATGTTTATGCCAGAGGATTGATCTTCATTTAGTTCAATTTCTATTTCCTTGGGATAGTAGGAGACATTTGCCGTGCCAATGTTTTTCATAAGTGTGCTTGCTTTCTCGGCAGCTTCCTCATAAGTATCAAAGATTTGCACCTTTCCTTCCGATTTCAGCCAATCTTCAGCAGCGCCGAAGATAGAGGCAGCACTGCGCTTTGCCCAAATTCCCCATCGCTTCATGTTCATCACTCCCTGAATTTTATTTGAATCTTGAAAAATAATTTTAATCCCGAGCCTTTCGGCTTCCTGAATTTCACGCCGCATACCCTCGGATATCCTATCACCGAACACCCACAGCTCAGAGCATAAGGCAAGAAGCTTAAGCCCCATTTTGATTCCCAGCTCTCGTTCTGCTGGATTTGATTCACAGAGAAATCTCGTCAGCAGCAAATGTGGAGCCAGGGGAATTACGCCACAGTCTGCGGCATAGCGGCAGTATGCTATTGCCCTTTTGGTGTTATATTCAATATCTCCGGCATAGGGAGAACAAATATAGACCAGCTTCGTATCCGTCATTTTGCCACCGCCCTTACCACTGTGCGCGTAATGTTCATCGCAGTCTGCGCCGCATACATGGTACTCATGAGGTTGCCCCTGGTGCTGGTGTCAAGCCCGAACTGCCCGGCAATCCGTGGTATCTCTGAAGCTGCAAGCATAAGGCCAAGGCCTAGAAGCATGTTGCTGTTAAACACCATGAGCCCTGCAATGAGGATGGTCGCCTGCAAAAATGCGGTCAGGCATAAGCCCACCACCTGTTTGCACCATGATACGAATCCGTCTATATATCCTCTGGGGACACTGAACATATACAAGCTGCCCACGGCAATCTGGATGAGCAGAATTCCCCCTCTCTTGAGGTTGGCAAAAAACACTTTGATTACCGCATAGCCCATGAGGATCAAACAGAATATCCCCATAATGGGACTGACTAAGACATCGCCTATGCTGGCAAGGGCAGCGGCAGCCATGGTGCTGATGCTGCTGTCTGCCGCCGCAAGTCCTGTGATGCCGGATGTGAAGGCGCCCTGCAGGGTAATCGCCAGCTTGTACAGTTCCACCGGCACAATGGTAAACAGGCTGACAGCCATAAAGCCTTTGATGGCATTTAAAGCTGTATCCTTGATGCTGCCCCTGCCGCTTTGGTATTCAATACCGCATTCAAAGGCGGAAACTACAAGCCCCGTCCCATAAAGCGCCCATGCAAGATAGGAGAAGAACAGCACGATGGCCTGCACCCAGCTCATCTCGAACAGCTCGGCTCCCATGTTGCCCATCATAGCGAAGAATTCACCAAGAAAGCCGATTATCTGAGCATAGATCCAGTCCATAATATGTCCGAGGACAGTGTCAGCAGCAAAATCCCATATGAACATTTATAAGTTCACTCCTTTCGGAAAAGATTGAGAGCCTGCTCTTACACAGACTCCCTGCACAATTTTGCTGCTGTTACATGCCAAGAATCTGCCAAATATAAAGAGGCGCTGTGAGGGTAAATATCAAGCAGGCGAAGAGAATAGCAGGAGCCGTCCACTCAAACATTCCGTGTTTTCTATAGTCGAAGTACGCCATCCCCAGTTTGGCGAAGAAAAACACAGCAAGAATCAGGTCGATTGCAGGGAAAACGACCTTGTTGACCACGGTTTTAATCTGCGCGGATGCGTCCTTCCATGTGCTTTCTATGGCTCCCGCAACATCGCCGGTAGGAGCGGCATAGGCGGTCATGCAGAAAACGCTGATAAGGACAAGGGTGACGCAAAAAAGGTACAAGAACTTTTTCTTTTTTTTCATCAATTTTTCCACCTTTCATCCATTATTGCTGAAAAAGAAAAGACCGCAGGGCTTTTCACGCCTTGCGATCCTATTCTTTTTCTGATGATTTTTTTAAGGTTTTACGGGCGCGATGTGCCAGTCATCCCATAAGCTTCCGCTTATGTTCACTGAGTCTGTTAGGTTCATAGAGAGCATCCCCTGCGGTGTCCAGCAGTCAATTAGGTACGTATACGGGGTGTAGCTTCCATCCGGCATCCAGATTGGGGTGAAATGGGTGCGCCGGTTGTAGGTTGAATATCTGTTCTTAGCAAACTCGAATTTGGCACTGTAGCCGCTGCTGGTTCTATCCAGCAACCGCCAGTAGTTTTGGTACTGGAATTCTGGGAAATAGGTCACAGCAGTCTGTGCGCCGGTCACTGCCCAGGACTGATTGGTGCTGACATTGGCAGACACGATTTGGTTGATGCCATATCCGCTTTTCATGGTTTTCCCCGATGCGGTTGGTGCTTTAGCATCGGGAATGATGCTCATGGAAGCTGAGAGATCTGCCCTGTAGGAGTCATAATCAAACTCCCACCAGCCGTGATCGCACCAATAGCCTGAATCTTCGCCGGTGGAGTGCCACACCCAATACTCCTGCCACCAAGGACGCCACACGCCCCATGAGGTGGATGTTACCTGTGGGTTGCTCGGAACGCTCGGTTTAGAGTAGGAATCATTGCGATCATCCGCAACGGGGTTTGGCGGATCATTGCCCGACAGATCCACAATATTGGCGGTGATGGTTCCTTGGCTTGCCCTGCCTCTGCCGGTTACGGACACAGTTATTGTCATGGTCTGCGGTGTGGAAGGTGTCGTCCAGCGCACCCACACAAGCTGGCTGTCGCCATCCGGATAATATACGTTGTTTACCGTGTAGGTTTTGCCGCCGATGGTAAAGCGTACCGATACAGGATTGTCGGGATCAGCCTGGCCTCCGCTGACCGTGACCGAGGTGATGACCTCGGTATTAACACGATAAGTGTAATCGTAGCTGCTCACTTGGGGAGGCTCTGCCTCGCTGAACCGTACAATGCCAAGGCCAAGGGAGGACTTTATATCCGCATTGGAAGCTTTTGATGTGGTGCTTCCCGACCACGCAGGATAGCCAAGATCAGGCGTTTCCAGAAACATGGCAAGGGGTAGATTTTGGTGTGAAAGAGAAGCCATTTTGCTTCTTAAACCGCCGCCGAGCTGCTCGTCATAAAGGGCAGCTTCTGTTGCAGTCACAGCAATCCTTACGCCTTGAAAGGTCATATACGCAACTGGCTCTAACAGTATTTTGTAGTCACCGCTGATGAGGGTGTCGTAATTGAAGCCGGTAACATCGGCAATCCGCATCAGTGTATATTCCGAACAGAAATATCTCTTTATGGCTTCAATGTTTGCATTACCGCTGCCAGAACTGATAATTCTTGGAATCGCTTGTGCCGGATTGACATAGGTGTATGTTTGTGGATTAGGTGTCAGAGAAACACCTTTTGTATAAGATATTTTGCTGACTTTTCCAAAGTGTGCCTGGATGTTATCGGGATTTTTGTTGGTAAAATCAATGGGTGTGGTGACCACCGCACGATCTCTTGCCCTCACAACCGTAACCCGCACACCCTCATCGCCAGGATTCCAATAGTTTTCGCTGGTACCGCTGCCCATCCCGCCGCCTCCATGGTCAATGTTCCCTTCGCCCTCGGCATAGGCGGCGAGAGGAGACAGGAAGGTCACCAGCAAGGCCAACATAAAAAAAATACTAAGGTTTCGTTTCATAAAGACCTCCTTAAACAGCAAGAAGCACAACATTTCTGCTGCGCTTCTTGGAGTACTTTATTCTAATTTGATGGGCTAATCCATTTTTCCAACTTGTTTATTGATATCACCATCACCGTCTACTGTTGTACCCGAACCTCCTGTTTCAGTTACCCATCCGAAGCCGGGAAGATAAACCTTGCCGTCTTTTTTCTCACCGCCCTGCGGCTCACCGGTCTGCGTGGTATTTGGTTTTTTTACACTGTCATGGTCTACCGCTTTCACATTGTCAACCTTTTCTCCGTTGGGCTTTTGGGTTTTGTCGGTCTTTTGGCTCTCTGTCGGCGCTGCCGGTTTGGTCACTTCCGGCTGCAGGTTCTGTACCGGCTGATCGGTCTTAGCCGCTGTGTCATCGGTCGGCGCTGCAACCGGTTCGTTGGCCTGGATGACCACTTCTTTTTCTTCTGCCTTATCACCGGTGTCGATGGCTGGATTGTTCTCATTATCTGTAACTGCAGTCGGCGAAGCTATCACATCATCCACCGGTGTTTGCGTCTTAAATTGAGAGGATATTGCAATAACCAGCGCCACGCACACAATGCCAAGTCCGGCGATGGTCAGCCATTTCTTTGTCTTGTCAGTTATATTCTTCATAAGAGATTACCTCCTTGTCTATTTTTTACAGTTCCTTACAAGCCACCCTACCACAAGAGTTTTCAAAAGTCTATTACAACTCTGAAACAGTTAAAATAGAGGCATATATTTCGCCTGCACCTTAAGGTTCATCCGCATCGGCGGCAGGGATTTGCCGCCAAAGGACACCGGAACCTCCAGCCGGATCACCGCATCGGCGAGAAGGCCCTGCGCACTATCGGAGTCGGAGGGTGCAAGGGGCACATTAGTAATATCGACGGATAAACCGGAGAGCTTGAATTCCACCGCTTCGCCTGCGTATTTCACATGATAGCCGCCGTTTTTTTGCAAGCCAAGGGTATTGTCAAGATACTCATAAATATCGCCGTAGTCAATGCTGCCCTCCCATGAGGAACCGCTTGGCTTATACCCTCCTGCATAGCCCTCCCGAACGCCGTGGTAAACATCATCATAGTTGTCGTTAACTGTCGAAATGATGGCAGACTGCACCGCATCCCGAACACCAGAGGCGATGATCATGAGCCTCATGTATTCGGATATTCCGCACAGGATGATGACAAGCGCGAGAGTTATGGCAACAACCAATGGGAATGACGATCCTTTTTTTTCCTTTAGTATACCATATAATTTTGTCATTTTTTCCAATACACCTCGCTTTTGCCTGTCGCCTGTGCGGTCAGAGTAATGGGAAAGGAGCCGAAACCGCCAAAGAGTCCGATGTCGGTCTGCATGGAAACGGTCACCGTGAACTCTTCATTGAGCTGGATTTTGCCGGTCTTTGACCAGGAAATGGCGGGATCAAGTCCTGTTTTTTCCCGCAACACCTGCGCCCGCATGCTGGTTTCGCTGCCGACCCTGCCTGCAATCTCCGCTTCTCTGCAAAGTTCTGAGGCAAAGGTGTCAAGTTGGCTCTTGGCGATGTAGACCGGAAATACCTTGACGGCAAGAGCAATGACAAGCATGGCGCAAAGTACCAGTATCGCCACATCGATGTAGCCCTCCCCGCCCTTGGTTTTCAGGATTTTCAGCACATTCGCACCCCCTCGTGCTTAGGCTCCATTAGATCATCCTCCATCGGATAGTCCTGTTCGATATCCTTCTTGTCACAGATGTCATTAATCAGAGTCTCTAAGGCATAAGACAGGTCATTCTCCATAATCAGGCACTGGTCATGGAGAACCATCAGTGGTTGTTTAAATTTCAGCAGGTATTCCAATTGGTGATTTTCCATGGGAACACCGGATTTTAAGGCTTTATAAATCTGACGTACTGCGCTGATTTCCTCAGACAAATTTATTAATTCTTCTTTCTCCTTGCTCATCAGATCATCAAGGTATTTCTTGTAATTATCCTTAATTTTTTCTTGAAACTTTATATTCAAATCATCCATTTTCTAAAGCCTCCTTTTCTAAAACATCCCGCCGAGGGACTTAATGATCTCATAGCCAATGATGGCGAGATAGGTAAACAGGAAGCATATCAGCATAATGAAGGAGAAAATCCGGATTTTGGGCGGTATCTTCTGCGCCTCACCCTTGAGTCTTTGCAGCTCCAGCACCTTAAAATCATGGGCGAGCATCTGAAAATAAATCGCGCCGTCATCGCCGCGCAGAACACCAATGAGTCCGCGCACTACATCAGAGAGTTGCGGTGAATTGAGCCTTGCCTCGAACCGCGTGAGTGCTGCCTCGTAACTTGATGAGCGCATGTCTGCAGTCACGATGTCCAGTTCACTTGCAAAAGCAGCGCCTGCATTTTTCTTAAAATTCTCCAGAATGGACAGCACATCGCGGCTGCTTTTCAGCGACTGTTCGATGGTCGCCACGAACCTTGGCAGCTCGCTTTCGATCTGCTCTCGTTTGACCTTCAGCTGCTCATCCGCTTTTCTGGTTTCCTTGAAATAGACCAGCACGGCGAGCAGCACCATCACCAGGGAAAGCAGCGGGAACAAGAACAGGCAGGGTATCACGCCAAGGAGGATCGCTCCTGCTTTGACGAAGGCATACGCAAGGTAAACCTCCGGTGTCATACTGATACCCGCCGCTTTGAGGACGTTGGACATGCGGCTTTTGCGGTACTCATCCAGGCGAATAAATCTTGACAGCCTGACAGCGCCGGACATGAAATACGCATCCACGGTTTTGGCAGCCTTTTTGTCCTGCTTACCGGCACTGAGCATGGCCTTGGCTGCTCCCATGGTCGGCAGCTTGAGCACATCCGCGAGAATAAAAAACAGCCCTGCCGCAAGCAGGACTGCAAATAAAAATAATAGTATCAACATGTATGCTACCTCCTGTACTCAATGGGCTTAGTCAGCTTAATGACAAAGGCGGTGGAAATAAAAATTGCCGCCGCACACATGGCAAGGACAAGCTGCCCCACAAAAGTGTGCATTAACGTGTCATACCACGACTTATTGAGGAAATACATCAAGGGGATATTGCCCATGACAAGGAGCGCCATGATAATGAATTCCTTGCGAGGCTCGAACACGAGATATTCCAACTCCGCGTTGACAATTCGCATATCCGAGAGCTTGCTGACAATGGGGGTCAGCGTTGTCTTGAGGCTCCGGTCATACTGGCAGGCGGCAATGGCATCACACCACTCGCGGAACACTTCGTTGTCAATCTTGGTCTTCATAGTTTTCAGTGCCGCATCCACATCGGGGTTGATGAGCCTCACCTGTGTCAGAAACCCGGCAAATACATTGCGCACCGGCGGGTTTAAGTATTGCATATTTTCCTCCACGGCGGTCACAATGTCCTCGTTTCGCAGGTAGGCCGTGGTGATGATGGACAGCGCGGTTTCCAACTCTGCAGCAATATTCTTTTTGTAGTGGGTGACAGTCAGCTTGATATACCAAAACGGCAGGAACATCAGGCCCAGCGCAAGGACAGGGACGAGGAACACATTCTGCAGCAGAATGGCAATACTTACGCCTATAGCGAACAACAAGAGCGAACAAGCACAGATCAGGGAGAAGCGGCTGCTTCGTCCGGTCAGCGCGAGAATTTCCTGCGCTTCTATAATCTCCCTGCGGAGGAAGGAAGGGCGCTTGCGCTTGGTGGCCTCGTTGATTTCATCCTTGATGCTTTTGGGTCTTTTAATCAAAAAGCTGAACAGGCCGTCCGTGAACGCTATGGGCGAGATTCCAAGCAAGATAAAAGCACCGGCAATCATGCCGATGCAGGCGATGAGCTGAATAAAAGTCATTTTTCAATCACTTCCTCTTTTTTCTCATTTAATTCGCTGGAGGATGAGCTGCTGTTGTGCAATATCTCGGTACGCAAAATGGGTGCAGCAGAAAGGTTCTGTGCCAGATCATCCTGCCCTTTCGTAATTTTCTTCAGTGTCTCCTGCGGCATGCCGTTTTCCAGGAAGCGCTTTTGCAGGCTCTTGGAGATGGTATTCTCCTTCCGATGGCTGCCGCTAATGATGAAACGGTCGCCTTCCATGCGGCTCTCCGTGATGTGGAACCGGTATAAGGTGCGGAAGTTGCGTGTGCCATCAGGCAGGATTTCACACTCCATGATTTCCATGATCTTGCGCTGCTTATTCTCCAGCTGCTTGGTGAACACAACAATCGGAAACGCCTCGGTCACAAGGGACATGAGGGTATCGTCCGCAATATCGTATTTCCGTTTGCACAGCGTGGCCATCCTGCGCCATGTGGCTTCACAGGAATTGGAGTGGATGGTGGTCAGCACCGTGTGGCCGGTACGGGCGGATTCCTGGGCGGTGTATGCTTCTGCAGAGCGCATCTCGCCCACGCAGATAACCTCCGGATTGAAGCGCAGCGCCATATCCAGGAGCATATCCTGATCAATGTTCTGCTTCTCGTTATCACTGGAGCGTGTCAAGGTATGGATAACGCTGTTGACCACCTTGCCGTCCTTTTTTCGCACCAGTGCCAGCTCACGGGAGCCGTTTTCAATCGTAAAGATACGCTTGTTGTCCGGAATGGTGGTCAGCAACCAGCCGGCCACCGTAGTCTTGCCGGAGCTGGTCGCGCCAGCCACACACACCGAAATGCCGTACCGAAGGCATTCCGCCAGGAAGTCCAGCATCTCGTCGGTTGCTGTGCCGCCCTTTACAAAGTCAGCTTTCTCCATGTTCTGCGGATTCACAATACGGATGGAGGCCGCCACACCTACATCCTCGTCCACGAGGGGTGTTTTCAGCACGGCGATGCGGATATTTTTGCTCAAATGTCCCAAGATAGCGGGACTGGCATTGTCCAGCACCATGCCTGACACATGGAGCATACGGCGGATTACGTTGATGGCGTGTTCGGGAGAGTCAAAGTGTTCGTCAAGCTTGACTGTAGTGCCATTGCTGTACTGGACCTCAATGTCATTCCAGGCGTTGATGTCAATTTCCTCAATCCCTGCGCCGAAGATGTATTTAGTGAGAAATGAGAACTCGGCCATTTCGGTATAGAGGGCATCAACGAGCTGCTGGTCGGTCATCCCCTTTACGGCGATGCGGCAATCCATCAAGTACTTGCTGATGTACCGCTTGACCTGTGTTTTAACCTCATCTTTTCCCCCATTGAGAATGAGGGTGGAATACTTGCTGGAGATATACTCCTGCACTTCGCGCAAAACAGTGCCAAAATCCTTGGAGTTGTTATTTGGCGCAAAAAACAGGTTGTGGTTATGGGCTGCATTCATAGGCCGGATAGTTTGCGGCGATTCTACCGCAAGCACTTCTGCACTTCTTACCTGGAACTTTTCAAGGGTTCTTTGCTTACGTTTTTTGCTTTTCATATGCCAAAGACCTCCTTTGAAATTTTTTCAATCTCCTTGCGGAAGCCGCGGCTGTCCTTGAGCACCAGGTCCCGGAACAAATCCCCGGCAAGAGCTTGATTCTCCAGTTCATCGGAGTGGGGTATCTTGAACACCACATTGCCCAATACCTGTTCAATATGTTCGCTGGCTTGATTGGTCTTTACATTGCTTGCCACCTTGTACTGCTTATCCGCATCCCATTTGTTGTCTTTCAAGAGCGGGAGCTGGGATGAAAGATAGCTGATTGATTTGAGATCGCAATTGACCAGACGCAGTACCGAGTCCGCTTCCATGAGGGCAACAGCGGAGAGGATGTCGTTGGCGATATAGCTGCTGCAGTCGATAATAACGTATGGCGCAACATCCCGCAGATGATCGAGCAATTCTGTTGCAAGCTCCGCGTTATAGGGCGGGTAGGTGAACACATTCTCTCCCTTGAGCATGCCGATTAGGGTTAAATAGCTGATTTTCTTATGGGTGATGCAGTTCTGTTTGATCAGGGTATCCGTCACATGGGTTGCAGCCAGAATACTGCCCAGCGACCGTTCCCATTCAAGGTCAGAGGGCGGACAGATGCAGGGCAGCATGGGCGCGGTCATGTCACATAAAAGCAGCACTACATTGCGCTTTTTGTCTGCCAGATGCTTGGCCAGCTTGACACTGACGGTGGTCTTGCCGGAGGAGGGGCTGCCCCATACGGCCAGCACCTGAACATCCTTTTCAGATTCCGCAGCCTGCGCCTCAACACCGGTGTTTCGGGAGAAAATGCTGCCTTTGATAAAATTAAGCATTTATTCTCCCTCCTTTGGCGTGTCGGGTTTTATATTTCCGGTATTCTCTGCCCCGGTTGACTCTGTTTTTTCTTCTCCTGTTTGCACCTTGGCGGAGGGATACAATTCCTCGATTACCTTGTCCTGTGCCTCAATAAACTTGGCGGCATTCTCCTTGCTGCCCCGGTACACGAGGGACAGGTGCAGCTTGCCGTCCGCCTCCAGCTCGGCAAGGATTTTCGATTGCTCCGGCGATGCCAGAAGGGTGACGGTGCTTGGGAGCTGCTTTTCATCCTCATTCCCCCGCTGTCCGCCGGTGTCAGTATCATAGCCGGTGTTGGCGGTGACGGCAATGACCTCCACATACTTAAGCTCCGCAGGAATGACGGTCGTGCCTCGCTTTTTGTAGTCTGGAGCGATGACTGATACGATGTCGCCAGTAGCCAGCTTGCCGGACAGACCGGTGGCAAAGCTTTTGAGCGTCACGGAGATGGCCTGCTTTTCGCCATTGAGGTGGTAAAGATAGGCATTTTCTGCCGCAAGCACATCGGTTAGCTTGGAGCTTAAGATGTAGTCGCCTGCAGCCATGTCAGCCGCAGCATATTTTCCGATAGCCGTATCCACATCTTTGACTACATTTTTAGAAAGGTTGTAGCTGCCGACCTCCACAGTTTTCAGCATCTCCCTGGTGATCTGATCTCCGGCTTTGATATCCTTGATGACACGGACAATGTCCGTTTTTTGGGAGATACTGGAGTTAAAAAGCGGCGCTACCACAAAGCAAATCAAAAGAGATAGCACAATGCAGATGACACCGAGTACGGTTCTGTTTTTTAGAAAGCTCATAGGGTGATTCCTCCTGTATTCATGAAATATATGGCGATACAGCCGATAGATAAAAAGGGTGCAAGAGGGTATGCTTTTGGGCATTCCCTCCCGCGCAGTCTTTGGACTATGGCATGGAAAACATAAAAAAGAAGCATGGCAGTAAGTCCAATGACCATGGCCGCAATGCTTCCTGTGAAACCGAGGACAATACCCGATGCCGCCATCAGCTTGATGTCTCCGCCCCCCAGGCCGCCCCAAACAAGCGCGGCAAGCAGGATCGGCATGGCTGCCAGTACGCCGAACAGCTTCACCGGCTCGAAGCAGATCAGTCCGGTGAAAGCAATAAACAGGCAGATAGTGTCGGGGATAATCCTCTTTTTGATATCGATGACAGATGCCGCCAAAAGCAGGGCAATAAAAATGCCGCCCTGCATAAAGAGCAGCAGATTAGCCTGCATAATTGAACATCTCCTGGATGCGCTCCTTTAAGGTCGGCAATACCGTTTCGCCAAACAGGGCATAGAGTCCGGCCAGCACGAGTCCGCCGATGACCACAGCCATTAAAATTTTGATTGCCGTATCCACAAAATTTTCACCGCACTGTGACCGCATCAAAGTTTTTGCTATCAAAAGCTTTCCGGTGATTTGATCTTTTAGCTTAGTTGCAAGTTTTTTCATCGCGATTTACCTCCATAAATTTAATTTTTAATGATTTTCTAGCTACACACATCTTCAACACATCACTGCTTACATGCTGACCATTCCCATGCAGTCAGTCTGCTTTGGTGCTTCAAAATCGGGCGACTCACTTTTATTAAGGGATCTTTGTTTATCCTGTTGATCTATTTGCCTTTTTCGTTGCTGTTTATAGGTAAAAGCTGGCTCAATTCCTTCGAGATCCTTGCGCCTTTTTACCTTATACCTTTCAGTATCCTGTTTGTACAGGTAGTACCATTCTTCATCAAAGCTGTATACCCCCACCATGCCTGTAGCATTTCCATCCCTGTAAATTAGTTGATACTTAAAAAGAGGATTGGGATCGCAGATAACCCTAATCAGGTCAAGCTCTAATTCTTCCGTAACTACCACCTCCGGCACAGGCAGTAAAAAAACACCGGCGGTTTATTCCGGTGTTTGGATACTCCCTGGTGAAATTTTATTTGGTTTTGTATTCTTCTGTTTCATCTACATGAAGAATTCCCTTAACTGCAGACTCAACAATACCCGAAGTTACAAGGGACACAGGCGTATCCCCTTTAAATAAAAACCCATCACATATCGAATAGTTTTCCGGCAGCCCTGTATTGGCCTGAGATTTTATGATTTTTTCTATGTCCATAAAAATCACTATCTCCTTTTATACTTATCCCATCTTTACTCCGGCGGCCTGCTCCGGGGGATCAAAAGGAAGATCGTCCTGGGTGGATGCTTGACTCTGGTTCATGCTCAGCGCCTGGTGATAGGCATTAATGACCGCATCGTTTAGCTGCTGCCTGAAGGCTGCGGTTACCGGAAAACAGATGTCCTTATACTCACCGTTTCCCGCCTTATAGCTAGGCATGGCCACGAACAAACCCTTGCTGCTGTCCACCACCTTGACATTGCGGATAGCGAAGCAGTCGTTCAGATTGACCGATGCGATGGCTTTCACGCTGCCCTCCGGACGAATGGAGCCGATCTTCACGTCTACTTTCATAGGGAGAGAGTGAGCCGTACTTTCTGGAGCAGGGGTTTGAGTGTTTTCCGTTTTCTTCATATTCCTTTTTCCTCCTGGTATTAATTTTAGCGGCAAAAAAACAGCCACTTGGCTGTTATTGGAGTTATAGGCTCATGTCTTGTGTACTTGACTGTTTCAGTGCCGGTGCTTGAAAATCAATCTCCTTGAAGCCAAAGCGGTCTACATAGTAAAAGGTGCTGCCGTTGTCGTCATAAAGCTCAATAATGTCCGACATGGACAGGGAGTGCCCTTGGTAATCGGGTGGGTGGTTTAAGTTGAATTTCTCATAAATGGCATCAAGATCGTTGGTTTCCAGCTGTCCGTCATACACCACGCGGTAGTTTTCCGGATTCGGCTCGCCAAACCGCTCCAGCAGCTCATCATAGCCGATGAATTTCATCATGACATCCACTTCCGGCTTGAGCTGGTGGATGCGGCAGGCTTTCAGAATCGGCGCGTTGCCGTCCATATCAGGCTTGCTGTTTGCCAGCCGGTCGTACACGCCGTCTGTCCATTGCACGGTAAGCCCTTTCTTCACTGTAAGATAATCCTTTAATTCCTCACAATGAAATATAGGATCGACCACCGCCTTGCCGCCATCCACATACCCTGCGGTATTGCCGTAAAAGAGGATGCGGTCTTTTTTGATGCTGATGCCGTTCATTCTGATCCCTCCTTTGGTTGGTGTACCATTCAGGCTATTCGAAGTAATAGGTTACCGAATAAGTGATATTTGACTTGTTGTACATGCAGTTGTGATTGGTGTAGTAGTAAAACTCCAATTGGCTGTACACCCCTGGGGCCAGCTTTCTGCTGAAGGTGATGCCGTTTGTCGTTGTTCGATAGTCCAGTTGATCCCACGCACCGGTCAACACGTTATAGCCCCGCACACGTCCGAAGTCGCTGCCGGAGTGACCGGAGACAGGCGGCACCGTAAAGGTATATTCAGTGATGGTGGCACCTTCTATGCCTTGCTCAAGAATGACTGATTCGGGGCCGGTCAGCGTCATGCCGCCGCCATTTGTGCTATCTGCCACAAAGAATACGATGGCAGCCCACGGGGATTCCGCGCCTGCAGCATCCACGGCTTTCACACGGACAGTGTTCTTGCCTAACGGGTAGACTTGGGTTTCGGCATTTCTGCCCTCCCATATATAGGTGATGGCATCTCCGTCCGGATCGGTGGAGGATGCGGTGATTTTAACGGGCGTATTGGGCGGAACACTGTTGCCGTTTGGCGTTCTGGTGATAATCGGGGTACTTGGCGCTGAATTGGCAACGGTAAAGTTGATATCCGTCCAATCGGAATACGCACCGTAAGCATCCTTTGCTCTGACCTTTACGGTGTGGGAGCCGGCAGCATAGTAGCCGTCCGCGCTTATACCGCTGTATTCATAGGTGACTGCATCTCCATCGGGATCGCTGGCGGAAACTGTAAAGTTCACAAGGAATTTATGATCCTTAACGGTCCTTGTCACCGTTGCACTGGCGGTCGGCGCATTGGGTGCGGCATTGGTGACTGCTATGCTCTCAGAATGGGTGAACACCCTGCCTGCATCATCGGTGACGCTGGCAGTCAAGGTATAGGTTCCTGTAGTATTTATGACAATGCTGCCGCCACTGTTTGTGAGGCTCCCTGTAAAGCTTGCGGCATTGCCATCCTTGGAAAGCGACCATACAATGCTCTTGCCCTCCAAGCCAGAGACATTTCGCATGGACACCTGAAAGGCCGTACCTGCATGAACGGATGATGGGAGCGTAAAGGAACACTGTGCTATTGGCTTTACAGCAACTGTATCAGACGTAAAAGTAAAGCTGCGGTTGTTCTTATCCGTTGCGGCCGCAATGATTTTTACGGCAATGGTCTTGTCCGTACTGATGCTTATCTCGCCGCCGCTGTTTGACAATGTGCCGCTGGCATAATCGGTATAGGGCACGGCAGCGCCGCCGTTTACCGAAATGCTCCAAGTGATATTAAGACCAGCAAGATCTCTTCCGCTGACTGCGACAGGAATGGCTTCCCCACCGTAAGAAAGTGGCGGCAGGGTAATCAGCATTTCCGGTATCGGATATATGGTAATGGCGCTGCTGTCAGAAAAAGTTCTGCCAAGAGCGTCTGTCATGGTAACAGTCAGCGTATAGCTCCCTTTTTCCACAAAGGTGATGGTACCGCCCTCATCGGAAAGACTGCCGCTGGCATAGTCGGTATAGGGTGCGACATCACCGCCATTTGCTGAAATACTCCAAGCGGTATTAAGGTTGTCAAGATGGTTTCCGCCGATAGCGACGGAGACAGGTTCACCCACATAGGAAACATGCGGCAGCGTAAGCTGTATTTCCGGAATCGGGTGCACGCTGACGGCACTGCTGTATGAAAAAGTTCTGCCGAGGGCATCGGTCATGGAGGCAGTCAGCACATATTCGCCTTCCTCAGTAAAACGGATTTTTCCTCCCTGGGCGTTGAGCTCACCTTCCACATATTCCGCCAGCTTTACCGCTTTGCCGTCTTTGGTGACGACCCATTCAATGGGTAGAACGCCGATGTTTCCTGTTGTTCTAAGGTCGATGGTTCTGTCCGTGTAGGTTGCCTCCGGCAACTCGAACCGGATGTCAAGCACAGGATGCACCTCAGTCTTATTTCCATACTCAAAGAGGAACACCCGGCCTGTGGCATCGGCCACCCTCGCCACCAACTCGTAAACTCCGGCGTGTTTAAAGCGAATGGTGCCGCCGTTGTTATTCAGCTTGCCATCTACATAAGTCGACCAATCCTGAAAACCATAGGTATTGTCTACCATCCACTCAACGGTTAAACCATCCATTTCCTCTGCGGTTGTTATGACAGGGATGGCGGTATCGGTATGCGCCGTGGCAGGCAGGCTGAATGAAAAACTTGGGACGGGATAGACCGTCACCGCCGAGGTGTAGCTGTAGGTTCTGCCTGCTCCATCCGTAAAGGATGCTTTCAGTACATATTCACCTTTGGAAATGAAGCGGATGGAACCGCCATCATTGGTCAGTTCGCCTTGGATCGCATCACTGAGTGCAACCGGCTTTCCGTCCTTAGTCAGGGTCCACACTGCCGTAGCCGTGTCAATATTTTGAAAGGTGGCTTCAACGGCAATAAAGGTATCCGTATGGGTGATTTCCGGCAGATAGAAACCAGCTGATCCAACAGGGTAAACCGTGGTTGTTGCCGTGGTTTCAAAGACTCTGCCTGTTTTGTCGGTAACCCTGGCGGTCAAGGCGTACACACCTTTTTCCTTGAAACGGATTGTGCCGCCGCTGTTTGACAGTTCACCCTCCACATATTCACGGATGGAAACTGCTTCGCCATTGTGGGTCAGTCTCCAATCGGCAGTCAGCCCGTCCATTTCCGTCAGGGTAGTGACAAGATCGATGGTCGTGTCGGTGTGCGCTGTTTCGGGAAGCTCAAACGCCACGCCCGCCACTGGGTAAACGGCGACAGCCTCGCTGTGAGCGAAGATTCTGCCTGTGGCATCGGTGATAGTGGCGGCGATGTCATAGCTGCCCTTTTCCTTGAAGGCAATCGTACCGCCATCATTGGAGAGCCTGCCGTCAATAACTGTATCCCATGCAACAGCCTCGCCGTCTTTAACTACCGACCATACAATGTCAAGGCTTCCAAGCCCGGAAGCGGTTGCTTTAATGGTGACTGTCCTGTCCGTATGGGTGTACTCCGGCAGCTCAAAGCCTGCGTTTATCACCGGATAGACCGTGATGCTTTTTGAGCAGGAGGTTTCTCTGCCGCCGTAGTTTACAGCGGTGGCGGTCAAGGTGTAGCTGCCGCTTTCTTTAAATACAATTGTGCCGCCCTCTTTGCCCAGGGAGCCGTCTACCGCTTTTCCAAGGTCAATGGGTTGCAGCTCACCAGTTGCGGTTTCTTTGGCAAGCGACCATGTAAGTGTCTTGGCGTATTTCAGCTCAGGCGTTATGGTAATACTCGTATCGGTATGCGCCGCAGCGGGAAGCTCAAAAGCCACCTGTGCCTTGGGGTGGCTGGCAGAGCCGCCGCCTGAACCACCACCCGAACTGCCGCTCGAATTGCCGCCTTCGTTGTTGCCCGTGTTATCGGCGGGTGGTTTCTCCTGATCCGGTTTGTCCTTTGCTTCGTTCAGATTATCAATCAGTTCAAAGGCTTCGCCTCTGGTGGTTCCACCGTCCGGACGAATGTTTCCGTCAGGATAGCCGCTGATTAGATCGTCCTCCTTGGCAATACTGACATATCCCTTATCGGAATTGTTGATTGCCTCATCGTCCTTAAAACCGGTATTTCCACTGAACTGCTTTGCAGCCTCGCCTTTGCCGATTGCACGCACTAACATCCTGATGATTTCAATGCGGGTAATCGGTTCATCGGGCTTCAGGCTGCCGTCATAATCTGCCGGATCAAGGAGACATATGTCTACGAGGGCCTCGATGTTTTTCTCCGACCAGTGACCGTCAATATCGTCAAAGGTGGGCGGCTCTTTCTCTGCCTCTGTTGTATCAAGCTCCAGATTCCTGGCCAGCAGGGCGGCGAACTCGCCTCTTGTAATGGTGTCGTCCGGCCTGATCGTTCCGTCAGGGTAGCCCTTAATCACACCCTTTTCCACGAGTCTGATGATGGTCTGTTCCGCCCAATGTCCTGCGATGTCGGGAAAAATCAGCGTTCCAGCAAAGACGCTGCCGCAAAGCAGAAAGGACAGAACAAGGACCATGAGCCAAATTTTTTTGCTTTTCTGTTTCAAAGGTTCTCAATCCTTTCTTTTGGATATTCAAAGAGCCAGGGTCATCGCTTTAGACCATGGCTCCGTTCCATACTTGAATAATCTTTACTCCCTGGTAATTTCTTCGATGAGGGCAATAAGCTGCGCCGCCAGGGAGAGGAGGGTTTGCTTTTCCATCGTCTTTACGGCAGAAAACACATAAGCCTCCACCGCTTGCGGGGACTGATCCCCCACTTCAATGATGTCAACCTTTTTGGCAGCAACGACTCCCTTTTGCACGGTAAGCTTTATAATGTCGCCGTGATTCATCCCGGTGGCGGCGCGAAGCTGCTTAGGGATCAGGATGCGGCCTTTTTCGTCCATTACCTTGTAGACAGGCTTGCTGTTACTCATCATAAACACCTCCGTTTCTCATAACTGCCCGAACGGTTTCGGGATTGATGCCCAGGTCATCAAACAGCTGGCGCAGTTCATCAGGAAGGCTGTCCAGCAGATCTGCCTCCATGATGACAACAGCACCCTTTGCACAGACAATTTCCAGGTCGCTGTCCACGGGAATCCCAGCCGCCTCCAGCAGGTCATGGGGCAGGGTGAGTTCGCTTTCCTCATCTTCTGCGAGGGCGGTAATGCCATCAGGGGTGATGACAAATTCCTTGAAGGTATTGCGGATAGAATCGGGAGCGTTGCTAATGTATGCAAGCTTCACCGTGTCTCCGGGCGCAAGCCCCATGTTGCGCAGGAGAGACGCAGGAATGGTAAGCTGCCCGTGTCTGTCCACGGCACTTTGGATTTCAATCATTTTCATATTCGGGTTCCTCCTTATTGTCCATGAATGGAGCATTTAAATTTCGCATGGTCTTTCTAAGTCGCTATTCCGTGTTGTAAAAGCCGTTTGCCAGATCAAACAGCCCTATTTGCATTGGGGCATCCCGCAGCCGCTCCGCGGTGTCGTAGTTGGAAATGAGCACCTCCGGGTATTCGCAGCCTCCCTCATATCGCTGTGCGAGGTTATTAATGCGGGTGACGGCTTCGATGTAGTAGCCCTTATATAGCTCTCGGATATATTCGCAGTCGTTATATGACACCAGCCATTTGCCCTTACATTGTTTCAGCGTATCCCGCAGTCGCACATGATCCTCCTTTTTAAATTCCACCTCGTAATGCCCCTCGGTCTGGTAGTACGGCGGGTCGCAATAAAAAAAGGCGTTGTCCCTGTCGTATTGAAGGATCAACGCCTCAAAGTCTTTATTCTCGATGACCGTATCCTTAAGCCTGCGGCTTCCCGACCATATAAGGTGAAAGGTTTTCCGGATATCAAAGGGCTGGCAGCTATATGAGGTGCAGCCGCTGCCGTAGCTGTAGCGGATCAGCTTAAAGAAGGCGGCGGCGCGCTTTACGTCCGACATAGTCGCGTTTTCAATGAGAATCGCTTTGATTTCCTCAAACTGTGGCGGGGACAGGCAGTTCTCCGCCAGTTCCAGTTCCTCCCGCAGGTATTCGCTGGTGAATTCCTCCTTTTCAAGATATTTTTTGAGAACATTGAATTCGTCCCTGCCGTTTAGGGGCAGGAAATTCAACTCCTTGAGCAGGGCAAGAGGACGCTCCTTGACGCAGCGGAACAAGTTGGCAAGGTCGGAGTTGAAGTCGTTGTAAACCTCCATGCCGGTGTCGGGTGGCTTTCCGAACAACACCCAACCGCCTCCGCCGAAGACTTCGATGTACCGCCCGTACTCCTTAGGCATCCGCTGATAAATAAGTTCGCGCAGGGCCTTTTTGCCGCCGACCCAGCTGATAATGCTGTTCAATCAGTCATCACCTCCTTGGCCTGCTGATCCTGTCCATATCGGTCCGCATACAGCTCCCGTCTGTACTCCAGCAGATAAAGCCGACACCAGGATAGGGACAGCCTTTGCAGCGCTCGGTGTCTTTTGGCAAGGGTACGTTGTGAATTTTTCTCGGTGGCGCAGGATCGCTGCCGGTTTTTTTCTCCTGTGTTTTTGTGTCTGTGTTCATAGTTCAGCTCCTTTCCGGCAACAAAAAAGACGCTGCCTTTTCAGATAGCGCCTCATGCTTATATGCCTTTCATAAAAAAATAGCGGCATGCATTGCTACACACCACCCATCTGAGGAGTTTCATCCGGCTCATCTTCCATATATTCGTATTCACCGGTGCTTTCATTGTAGAGATATCCTGCTTCGGCAAGGTCTATATCAAGAATACTTGCCGCCAGCTCAAGCGCCTCGGCAGAGCCACCCTCTGGTGTAAAGTAAATCAGGGTTTTGCCGCCTTTAAACTCTGCCTTGCCGGTGTTATAGCCAAAGTCCTCGTCCGCCCATTTGTAGTCAAAACGGATATCGGGAAACATAGAGGACAGCTTTTTCATTAGATCGCTAACGCTGCTCCATGCGGTTAAAAATTTTACCGCGCTGCCATCAAAATACTCTGCGGTATGTTCGTCAAAGCCATAGCAGTTCCACTTGGTTCCCCAATTTTTCAAGCTCCAGTCGTACCAGCAGTTTTCAGCGCCGTACTTTTCTATTTCCTCCCTGCCAAGATTGCCCCTGTAGATGTGTTCCGGCATCGGTGTAATTTTATTGAAGTCAATGCTGCCGATTCCAATCTCATCATTTTTGATGGTTTCAAACATTGCTCTGACTTTTTTCTTATCACCATGTGCGGTGAGTATGTTTGTAATATGATTTGGCATGTTACATTCCTCCCATCGTCTGTCCGTTAAAGTTTTGTTCAGCTCCTTGCTTCAGCTCCTGTTCCGGCTTGATAAAGAAATCCTTGCTATCCCAAAAGCTGACGTAGAGCTCGCCGCCATGAATCTTGATACCTCGCTGTTCAAATCCTTCACCCCAGCCGTCGGAATACTGTCCGGTGAAATAATCTGTGAGTATGGACATTTCAGATTCGGTCAGCTCACCATAAACCTCAACCACCATAACACCCCACAGCTCGCCGTTGTATTCCTCAACGGTTGGATGGGCGCTGTAAACCTTTTCGGCCAGCGCCTTGTCCCTATCGAAGTAAACCATTAAGCCTCGCTGTCCCTCATCGGGAAGTTTTTCTTTTTCTATGGCCTCCAGGATTTCATCCATGTAATACAGTGCTTCTGCCGGTGAGAGTTCTTCGAGCATATCGTCCGCACCGCACTCTCCATACTCATAAGACGGATAAATTTTTACAAATAAGGGACTAAAAAATTTAAGGGTCTGCTTTTCATTGGCAATGGTCTGTTCAAGACTATCGCTGGTTTTCACCACATAGCCGAGACTGGTATAAGCACCGGCATTGTTTGCTTCATACTCAACAGCCACCCGTTCATAATCCAGATAGGGCCATGCACTTTTAGGTATTTCAACCTTGCCGCTCTCCACGAGATAGACGCCCAGCTCCTTTGCAGTGGTGATGTCGGGAAACAATTCATAGTTTCCCAAGCTGTCCGCAAGTCTCAGGACATCCTCCAGCCCCTTCACCACCTCCATTTCCAGTGCAGCAGAGAAGATTGCTGCATCCCTGTCGGACATTTTCTCAAGTTTTGACCCCAGGATGTCAAGCTGTTCGAGGGAGTCATGCTCATGGATGTACCGCTTGAGGTCTGGGATAGAAGATTGGACATCAGTGATGCAGATGGCAACTGTTGTGCCAAATTCACCATGGGGAGTGAGCTTTTCAAAGACAGCGAGCTTTTCTCCGGTGTTAAACGGCAGGGACAGCCACTCGCCATGTGCCTTATCCCTGACGTTTGAAACCAATACTTTTAACATTGTTTTTCCTCCAATCTTTTAAATGTAGGCATTAAAATTGGCAATAAAAAAGCGGCAGCATCTTATTTCTAAAATGCCACCGCTAATTTGCTAATGGAGGATTCCTTATTTGGTTTTCGTCGTATATATAAAATGAAGCTGCGCTATCAGGCAACCTCTGAATACCCTTGAGAAGCCAACCTAGTTTCTGGTTAGCTGCCAGTTGTCAAACGATTATTGAAAATACAAAAATTTCTTGACACTGCCCAAATAGATTAAGACCGTATTTTACGGTGCTGTCTGGGCCTTAACGGCGAGGTCAATGTTTTCACCGGTTTTCGATCTAATATATCTATGGCAGCTCGGGTCTCACGCACATTTAATGAAATGAGTTCCTCAAACATTCGCAGTCCTACCTCACGATATCCAAGATGGCGGTGCAGCGTGAGGGCAATATTTGTTAGAGGTTCTGCCAGCAAAGCCAAGGATGTGCTTACATTTCCAATGTCCGAACCGCCAGCCCGGATCACTTCCTGACACACCTCCGAAACAAGCTCTGGTTCAATTCCTGTATAATCTAGAAGCAACTCAACAAGGTCGGTTGCGGCCTCAAGCAATACTGGACGATGACCACTCACTGCTTGGATGACCTTTTTTATATCTGAGTTCAATTGGAAATGGTCACGGTTACAACGGAAAACGTCAGCCACTGCGTGTTGTATGGACTTGTCATGGTGAGAAGCCAAACGGCAGAGGATCTCCCTTGCCATAGTCCGGCTCTTTAACTCATGCCAAAGATGGCTGGCTCCGCAAGCCAGGCCGAGGAGAACGTTTTCGTCATCCCCCTCCGATAGGATGCTCATAATGAGGTTCGATGACCAGGATTCCCGGTAATGACAGTGGTAAAGGAACAGCATTTCACCATAAGCTTGACGGTTAAGGTCGGAAGAACCCTTTATCTTATCTAACCACTCGTGCAATATTTCATTTGGGCGGCACCAGGGCATCACGCGGGCGATGGAATAGAAAGCGACCTGTTTTTCAAGGACCTGGGGGCAAGTCCTAATAACTGCGTCGTACATACGTGTAGCTTCTTCTGGATCACCATTGAACAGTACAGGCATATGCATCATAGTCAATGCCCATACGTTAGGATGCTTTTCATAACGTAGCCTGCTCTTGACGATACGTGCCCAATTGTTGTAATCAGGTGGTTGGCGTTCGAGATATCCTGCTGTAATGGCACGTAACATGGTGCCACGGCCGTGGGGTAAGAAGAATAAACCACCCGTCCCGAATAGAATTGATCCTTTGATTTCTTTTGCTTTCTCCTCTTTGGGTTCATTCATTTCGTGCCAATCAGGTTCCGGGTGTTCTACCAGCCACTTTTCAAGTAGTGATAAAACTTCCTCAGGAAGACCATTTTCACGTCCAGCCAGTTTTTCAAAAGCTGACGCCGCTCCCTCACGAAAATGTCCTGAAGAAAATCCCCTTTTGTCCAGGTTTTCAACCAGAGTAGTTAGCTCATTAAGCGGTAAGCCTGATTCAGCCAGACCCTCTAAGCCAGCACCGGCATAGGTTTCATGCCGGCCGGGCTCAAGACTGGCGATCAAGCGGACGGCGCGATGCGGATCAATCTTTGCCAGTTCCCTAAACTCCCTCGACTGCTGTACCGAGCCACCGCTGCGGGAAAAATCCTCCCATCGACGCTTAGGGTTATCCCACTGAGTTCCGTCTGGCAACTGATTGAATAAATTCATTAATTCGCCATCGGAGGCTTTAGCCATCTCATCAGCCTTTAACCGGGGACCGATCCACCCACCTGAAACACCGCCATCACAATCAGCCAATCTTGGGAAAGCACGTTCTTCTTCCGCTTTTACTTGCCTGGTTCTTAGACTTAGATACTCTTCGGGAAAAGCCCGCAAAAGTCGTAACCGGTGCTGGCGGTTCCATATTATCCGGCGACGGCGATCTTCCGCGTCCCATTCCGGAACGACTGTTTTATATCGGTTGAACGAAAGTACAGCTTCTTCAAGCCGCAGTCTGTCTCCCTGACTAAGGTGAGGGAAAGCAGCCGCGATCAGCTGTTTCGTATCTCTGTGGCAATCACTATAGTCACCTAAACACAGCCGCCTCGGATCGCCGAGTAAATACTCCAAAACCTTTTGGGGTTCAATTGCCCCGATTTGTACCAAGCCACGGGCAAGGAAACGGTGTACGATTAACAAATCCGAGCTGACGTTATCGTTAAAGAACTGCAGAAAAGCTTGTACGTCGGTTTCCGCTAACTTCTTTATAGCAACTAAAAGTCCGGTAACAACGGTTTTTTCATGTTCTCTTTCAAACCGGCCGTTTGTGGCAGAATCAGAGCGGTATTGCAAAACAAATTCATGCTCTGCCAATGCCACCCGATTAATCACATTTAAAAACCAGGGCCATATCCACTGCAAGAAGGACTTTGGCACCTCTTCGGCCAAACTCTCAAGGTTTATATAGTCCATCCGGCTTTCGAGCAACTTCTCCAAGGCATCATTTCGGTGCAGGGCTCGTATCAAATAATGCTCGTTCTCTTGTAACGGTGTTTTCATTTCCGCCCTTTGTGATTCAAATTCTTCGATTGCCTTAGCAAGCTTCCCATCCAGGCGGGCACGCAAGACACGGGGCGCTAGTTCTGGGTTTATTTCTGCAATTCTCTCAACAAGCATCCCGGCTGTCCACAATTCTGAGCGATTAACCAGTTTTTCCGCTACCAGGATAGTGTGTAAATCCCAATCCTTAAAATCCAGAAGTACATTTAACGCCAAAGGGTCATATGTAGCATCATTGAACCAGTATTCTTTTATCAGGTAAAAAACATCCATCCCTGCAAAACCTGCCGCCGCGGCGAGGAACGGTACGCAGTGGGAAGCGTGCTCAATTGGTTTGCTCATCCAGCTTTCCAGACCTTCATACCCACGCAACCTGTTAAACCAGCCGGGGCTGCCTGCCACTGCGCCAAGTACCTTGGGTCCTTCCGTATCAGATTTAAGCAAGGGAAGCATGAAATATGCTTCTACATCATCCGGACTTTTCTGGCTTCCGAGAAACTCGACCAGCAGCGAAAAGAGGTGCGGTCGCAAACCGGTTTCAAAGAAGATTTGCACTTGTTTATGATATTCGGAAAGGGCAGTAGCCCGTAGATAATGTAGGCAGCTCAGGAATGTTGGGCGGACGAAAAGACCGTCCTGCCTTTGAAAAACATAATCCGCAAGTGAAATTGAGCCGCTGGCAAAAGCGCGTGTTAACGTGTAATCATAATAGGTCTGATGGCGAAATCCGATAGTCAAGCCGCTCTGGCCTCGTACCAGGATGTCGTTTTGTTCCAAGAAACGGCGCGCTTCCAGATGGCCATCGGCGCAGGTCAGCGGCAGCCACAAACTTTCTTCCTCTGCCATACGCATTGCGAGATCGTTAAGCAACGAAAGGCTATCCTGCGGTACATGCGGTGCCAACACACGTTGTTCCCACAATTCCTCCAGCAATGCGTGTAAGGAATGAAAAACTACGCCCGGCTTTGCCACGTCGAGAAATATTTTAAGGTGTAAAGGAGTGCGTAATAACTCCTTTAGCTCGTCACTCATGCCGTTAGTTTCGTGCCCCGCCTGTTCTAGGATAGAGGCAATTTGTCCCCAGGCCGGGAGTTCCAAGGTTACTTTTTCAGCGTTGACGCTGTTTAGCCTGACATCGTGGCGACATTCGAATTCGCGTGAAGACGCTATGATGTGTACACTTTTTTGACCAGAAAGATTGTGGATGAGGTTTAACAATACGTTTAAACGGCCCGACTTGCGGTCCAGTAACTCGGAGACTGCGTCGAGCTGGTCTATGATCACGACGACTTTTTCCCTCTCAGCCAGGGCCAAGACACCATCTCTAACATCTAAGCTTAGGTCTAACACTTTTCGTAAATCTTCAACCGTATTGACGTCCGTGCTCAGCGTGTCGGCTTTGATTGCAAGCACGGGCATGCCTTTTTCCTTTAAATGGTGGGCAAGGGTTGAAAGCAAGGACGATTTACCTGAACCAGGACTGCCCAGGACCAAAGTGGTGGAGTGTTCTGATTCCTCGATGCGTTGAAGCAATTCCGTGAATTCTAGGCGCTCTATCTGTCGTCCGTCCATAAGGGTTCTTTGATAATTCAACAGTACGTTTGAAGCTAGCAAAAGTTCCTGCCGTAATCGATCAATTGTAATTTCACGATGTCCCCCACCAAGGTTCAGCAGGATATCTGTTAAGTGTGCCTGGAATTTTTTCTCAAAATCCCTCGTTCCATCAAAAAAACAAGCTAGAGCCTGGTACTCATTAAAAATTGCTTCTCGAAAACGTCTTAAAGCCTCAAGTTGGTAATCATCTTGCTCATGAGGCGGGGCACTTTTTTTGTTAAAAAAGATACTAACCCTCGGGTGGCCTCCACCCTTTTCGTTCAGTTGGCGCGCCAAGTTCCACTCTTCCTCTGTACCGGTCATACCCAAGCCAGCGTCGCTGCCAAAGCGGTGCCAAAAAATAAAAACAAACCAGTCAGGATTAAATTTTTCCACGGCCACGTTAATGATGGATTGGGGGCGCCCAATATTAGAACATACGTCTTCCCAACCAAATACGTCCAAAGAAATATGATTTGCTCTGCAGATAGTTAATATAGTATGATCTTCGTTACAAACACGCCGCACTGCTTCTCTTTCCAATATGCAATCGCCAGGTGAAGCAATAAAAATCCGCAACTGCTTGACAGTATCAACCATTAAAAAACCCCCAAATTATTTCAAAATAACTATTTAGATCTTAAGCACACAAAATGCGGTTAGGTTCATAAATGCCATGCTATGGATGTTTAAGCTCTCTACAACTTCCCATTATAGACATAATTATATCATAAATTCTGGTAAAACTTGTTGAAAGACTTTTATTTGACTAATTTTTCAGAATATCATTTGTGCTTTCCCTGGCGAGCTATACCCCCATATTTATCAAAGAAAATTCAGTCAGGCAATTAATGCTTTTCTGGTTGTTTATCTTATAAAAGTAAAAACCCGATTATTTTTAAAAATAACCGAGTTTTTATCATCGTTTTTACCGCTCAAAAAGTGCTCTTCAAAATTGCCGGAAAGCCTTATTTCATGCGGCTTTCAGCACGTTTTATCTGAATTATGCACTCAACGTGCGCCGTCCAAGGGAACATGTCCACCGGTTGGGCCAGCTTTGTTTCATAGCCCATACTGTCTAATATGCCAAGGTCCCGGGCTAGGGTGGCTGGGTCGCAGGAAACGTAGATTATCTTGGGTACTTTCATTTCAGCGATGGCTTGGAGGACTTCTTTGTCGCAGCCTTTTCTGGGTGGGTCGAGGACGATTAGATCCGGTTTCAAGTCTTCTGCAACCATTTGTGGTAACAGCTTTTCTACCGGCCCGACTGCAAATTTAGTATTAAATAAATTATTTATCCTGGCATTTTCTTTGGCGTCTTCTACTGCTTGGGGAACTACTTCCATGCCGATGACTTGGGCGGTATGGCGGGCCAAGAAGTTGGCGATGGCGCCGATGCCGCAGTAGGCGTCTACCACTGTTTCATGCCCTTTCAAATCTGCCAGTTCCAGTACCTTATTATACAGGACTTCGGTTTGCAGGGGGTTTATTTGATAAAAGGAGGCGGCGGAAATTTTAAATTTTAGGCCGTTTAAAATGTCTATAATATAGTCCCTGCCCGCTAATAAGTGGCTTTCCGTGCCCAGCACAATTCGCTCAGGGCTGGTATTTATGTTCTGGATGACAGATACAACCTCCGGGTGGCTGGAGGTAATGGCCCTGGCAAACTGCTTTGCTGCGGGCCATTTTTCTTGGGAGGTTACTAGAACCACCATGATTTCGCCGGTTTTGAAACCCCGGCGGATGATTATATGTCTTAGGAGTCCGCTTTTTGTCTGCCAGTGGTAAGGGGGAATGCCGTGTTTATTGATTAGCTCTTCCAGTGTGGCGGTTACTTGATTAATATGTTGGTCCACAAGCAGGCAAGTTTGGTGGGCCAACCCGGCTGCCAGCTCGTAGCTGCCCTCTGCAAAAAAGCCAAGTTTCACTCGGCGGCCCTCTTTTATTACTTGCAAGTGAATTTTATTGCGGTAGTGCCAGGGCTCTTGCATGCCCAGGGTGGGTAAAACTTCTACGTCATTTAGTCCGCCCAGTCTGGTTAATGCCGTTGCCACCAGCGATCTTTTATGTTCCAGCTGGGCAGGGTAATTCAGATGCTGCAGTTGGCAGCCGCCGCATTTATCCGAGGCGGGACAGGTGGGAGCTGTTCGTTCTGTGGACGGTTCCAGCACTTCTTGCAGTTGCCCCCTGGCGAAGGATTTTTTGACCTGAGTGATTTTAATCAGAACTTTTTCTCCCGGCAGTGCTCCCGGTACAAAGACGGCTACGTTCTCGTGCCTGCCGACCCCTTCGCCTGCATGCCCCAGGCCATGTATGTTAAGTTCAAGGAGTTGCCCCGGTTTTATCACGTTGATCAAGAAAGAAACACCTCATTTAGTTTCATATTAATCCTTAGGGTAAGGTTAAAGTTCCCGATCCTTGCTTATTCATCGTCTTCCAATTCAATTCCAATGAAATCCAACTATATTATCGTTTAAAATGTCACCGAATAATTCTCGGCAACATAAAGTAATAGAGGAAACTTTTCCCTTATGGAGTGGCTGTTATGGCACAGTATAAATTAGTTCGCAAGAGCCGTCAACTTCTGACCCCGGATCCCTGCAACTGTTATCAAAATGATCATGTGGATTTGGTGGTGGAAGGAGCCGGTATTCGGATGTGCCGGTTGTCTAACCTCAGTGTGCCTGCGGAGGTGTCTGCCATTATTCCAAGGGTGGAAATTCGCCGGCGGCGCTATGAAAACGGGCAGCTGGTCTATGAGGATGAACGGATTTACAACAGCATCACCGTGGTGCACGCGCCTAGGCATCCGTTGGAGAACCCGCCTAACCAAGCACCTGCCGTCGGTTCTCCCCCCTTATTGGAGGTGGGCAACGCTTTGCTTGGACCCCCAATCCCGGCGGGAACCGGCAATTTAATCACTGAACCGGAACCCCCGACGCCTTGCCAGCAACCACCTCCTCCGGAGGTACCCACAGCCCCTGGGCTGGAACAGCCAGGTGCTGCGCAACCGCCGGTTATTCCTTCACAAACGGAGCCGCACCCAACCCCGGTATCACCCCGGGAAAACAGCGACCCCTTTCTGGATCGTCCACGCAGAAAAACAGATCGGAACAATCCTCCCTTGATTACCATTAACAAACGCCCGATTGTTTAGGTATCCTTTGACGTCCCATTTAATGGGATTTCTTTTTTGTCAAATTAGGGTTATAGTATAAAAGTGATGCTATTTCCAGAATCCTGCCCCTTTATGAAAGAACCATTCAATTGTAAGAGAAATTAGGTGACTCCTATGGACAAACGGAATCTGGTGCTGGCGGCTGTGCCTCTTTATTATATTTGTGGGTCTGCCTGTATTAGTGCCATGGGTAAAAGTGAAATCGCCCGGTAAATGTAATTTGTTTGATTATTCTGATTTGACTGTCTATTTTTGCTAGTTTTTTTTCAATCATTCACCTTGTGCCGTTCCTTAGGGTGTGATACAATTTTTCAAAATATCATCGGCTAGTGAGGGGTTGATTTTTTATGACCACAAAAGTGAAAAAAGGCACTAGCTTATTTCGTTTTTATGAGCTGGTTGTTTTGCAGAAAATACACGACTCAAAGCCGAAGAAAAAGCCCGTCGAAACATCTCTCAAACAGGAACCGGAAATTCTCTGTGATTGTTTTGGACAAATGATCTATGCCCTGACGGTGAAGCCAAGTTTGAAGTAAGTCCTGCCATGCAACTATATAGCAAGAATGTGTAAAACCCAGGCGAACCTGGGTTTTTGCTTTAGTCTTTTATACCTTGAATTGAACCACGATTCCCCGCAACTCATCGGATAACTTGTTCAGAGTTTAAGCCGTTCCAGTAACCTCTTCCATGGCAGCTGTTTGCTGTTGGGTGGCTGGTGCCTAATTGGTTTTTTAAATCAGTTTGACCACATTCAGGACAAACAGAATCTCGTTTGACCTCCACTTCCTGAAAGGTCATGGACAAGGCATCCATGGTCAGCATGCGCCCCACCAACAGATCCCCCTGCCCAAGCAAATACTTCACAGCCTCGGTGGCCTGAATGGTGCCGATGATGCCCGCCACCGACCCTAAAATTCCTGCCTCGGCAGTGGACTTTACCGCCTTGGCTGATGGCTGCTCCCGGAAGATACAACGGAAACAGGGGCCCCGGCCCGGCAGGATGGTCATGACTTGTCCCACCATGGATAGAACACCGCCGTAAATGAAGGGTTTCCCCTCCAGGATACAGGCCTGGTTGAGAAAATAACGGCTTTCTAAATTGTCTGTGGCATCCACCACAATATCGTATTGCTTCACCAACTCCGCAGCATTGTCCTGATCGATACGAAACGGGTAAAGATTAAACTTAACATCCGGGTTGATGGCCTGCAGTTTTTCCAAGGCAGACTCTACCTTCAGCCGCCCTAGATCTGCGGTTGTATGCAGGATCTGACGCTGTAAATTAGAGGTATCCACCACATCGGCGTCTGCCAGACCCAGGTGGCCAATGCCCGCTGCAGCCAGGTAATACGCCGCCGGCGAACCCAATCCACCGTTTCCCACCACCAGTACCGAGGCGTTCAGCAGCTTCAGCTGCCCCTGTTCTCCCACGCCCGGCAGCATGATGTTTCGATGGTAGCGTTTTTTCTGCCGGTGGTCCAGTGCCAGCCAATTTCCATCCCCAGGATGTTTAAGGAACCTCTCTTCAATGAAATCTGCCACACCGTTGCTATCGTGCAAATCATAACGGGGTATTGCCAATTCCAACGGCAGGTCGCTCACCACCGCCACCAGTTCTTCCACGGGGCAAACCGGTGCAGAGGAAACCGCAGAACGAACCAGTTCGATCTTGGGCTGGGAACCCCTTTTAAAACCTTCTATGATCACGATGTCCACACCGGACATGTGGCGCAGGATTTCCGGCAAAGACAACTCCTGTTCCAGCTTTTTAACCAAACCGAAGCCGGCAGGGGTGGTCAATGCCACGGTGTCTGCCCCGGCTTGAACGTGCCGCCAGGTATCCTTACCCTCTATGTCAAACTCAAAGGTACCCCGGTGGTGTTTAACGGTACCCACAAGATACCCCCGGGATTTTAATTCCCTGATCAATTTTTCTAAAAAGGTGGTTTTGCCCGAGTTGGAACATCCCACCAGGGAGATCACAGGCGGTGCTGAATTAAGCCGGCTGGATGTCAATGGAGTCCCCTACCTTTACCGGTCCGCCCTGCAGAACCCGGATAAAAATACCTTCCTTGGGCATTACGCAGTCTCCGGCCTGGTGATAGATGGCACAGCGGGTGTGGCATTCCTTGCCGATTTGCGTCACTTCACCCAGGGCATCATCGCCAATTTTTAGTATTGTACCAAGGGGCAGGGAAACCAGATCGATGCCCTCGGTGGTTAAATTCTCGGCAAAGTCTCCCGGTCCCACCTTTAACCCCATCTGGCGCATTTTTTCGATGCTTTCTATGGCCAGCAGGCTTACTTGGCGGTGCCAGTCCCCAACATGGGCATCCCCTTCCAACCCATGTTCCACCAACAACACGCCTTCCTCTACGTTTTTCTTCCGCATTCCCTTTTTAGGGCTGGTGCAAACCGCTACTATTTTTCCCATGGTCCTTCTCCCTCCCGTAAAAAATCGCCGCTTTTGCCGCCACTTTTGCTGACCAATCGAATATTTTGGATGACCATGGTCTTGTCCACCGCTTTACACATATCATAAATGGTTAAGGCAGCCACACTGACGGCGGTTAAGGCTTCCATCTCCACCCCTGTTTTACCGCCGGTCATTACGATGCCCCGGATCTCCACCACGTTGGGCAGGTTATATTTAAAATCAATATTTGCACCGGTAATCACGATGGGATGGGCCATAGGAATTAAATTGGGGGTGCCTTTGGCCGCCATGATGCCGGCAACCCGGGCTACACCCAGGACGTCTCCTTTGGCCATGCCGCCCTGTTGAATTAACTCCAGGGTGGCCGGTGACATCAGCACTTCTCCCCTCACCTCAGCCACCCGGTGGGTTTCCCTTTTATCCGTAATGTCCACCATACGGGCATTGCCGCTGGCATCAAAATGTGTTAACTGGGACACGGTTCTTTACCCTCCTATCTGACTCATCACCCGGCGGTCTGTCCAGCCGTCTTCCATATGGTGCTGGTTGGGCTTGTGCCGGATTGCTTTGGCTATCAGCTCGGCCAGTTTCTGTCTGCCGTCGCCATTTCTTAAAGGCGCTTTGAGATCGAATTCCTGGTTGCCGTACAGGCAGGGCCGCAGCTGTCCGTTGGCCGTCAGGCGCAGGCGGTTGCAAGTGCCGCAAAAGTGCTCGCTGATGGCCGTAATAAAACCGATGGTTCCCTTGGCCCCGGGGAGCCGGTAGTATTTGGCCGGTCCGCTGCCGGTTACCTTAATTTCTGTTTCCAGGGCACCAAATTCCTGCTGCAGGCACTGCATAATTTCTTCGGCGGCAATAAAATTTCTAACGGCCCAGGGATTGCATTCCCCGATGGGCATCAATTCAATGAACCGAACATGCAGCGGCAGTTCCCTGCTCAGCCGGGCAAAATCCGCAAATTCCTGGTCATTGACACCGCGAACCGCCACCACGTTGAGTTTCACCGGATGAAGGTCCAGTTCCAGGGCTTTCTGGATGCCCCGCCATGCATCATCAAATTTTCCCACCCTGGTAATATCCTTAAAATTCTCAGCCACCAGGCTGTCCAGGCTGAAGTTCACCCGGTTTAAGCCGGCTTTCTTTAACTCCTCTGCCATATCCGCAAACATTACCCCGTTGGTGGTAAGGGAAATGTCATCAATGTTCGGATTGGCGGAGATGTATTGAAACAAATCCAGTATATTTTTTCTTACCAGCGGTTCCCCGCCGGTAATACGTATCTTGCGTACTCCCACGTCGGAGGCTGCGTCCACCACCCGGCGGATCTCCTCCAGGCTTAGTATTTCCCAATGAGGGGTATGTTTCACTCCTTCCGGGGGCATGCAGTACACACAGCGCAAATTACACCGGTCCGTCACGGAGATGCGAAGATAATTAATTTTTCTGTTAAAGTTATCGATCATTTTCTTGCCCCCTTATTTGAGAAGTGAGAGGTGAGAGGTTGGAGGTGAGAATTCTTTAGCAGAACTGTTATAATTCACTTAAATACCTCAACCGAACAGTTAAATTCTATCACATTCAGGTGAAATCTAATTTATGTTCCGGTTTCAAACTTCAATATCTCACTTCTCACTTCTCGCCTCTCACTTCTCAAAGGTATCCACTGCAGCAACCGTTGTACCGCTTGATTTTTCGGCTGTTCATAGATCTCCTTGGGAGTTCCGGTCTGAATAATGACTCCCTGTTCTATCACCGAGATCCGATGGGCCAAATAGGGTATTTCCGCGTAATCATGGGTAACAAATAACGTAGCAATATTGGTGCCGTGCAGTAGTTTTGCCATGTCCAGAAGCAATTGCCCTCTGGTGGGACTGTCCAGACCCGTGAAGGGTTCATCCAAAAACAACACTTCCGGTTCCAGGGCCAACGCCCTGGCAATACTGACCCTTTGGGCCTCTCCACCGGAAAGAAAACGGACAGAATCGCTGGCCAAATGAGATATTCCCAACTTTTCTATCCACTCTTCTACACGTTTTTTAATTTCTTGCGGAGAAACTCCACGCAGATGTAAGCCGGTTTCAATATTTTTTCTCACTGTCATATCCAGCAAAAGCGGTTGTTGAAAAACAAAGGCCATCCTTTTGCGTAAGCTTAACAGGTTGTTCTTTTGGGCTTGTTCACCCTTGAAAAAAACGTTGCCGGCAGTGGGCTGCCGGAGCAGTGCCAAAATCTGCATCAAAGTGGTTTTGCCGGCTCCGTTAACGCCGATGAGGGCCGTGACTTCCCCTTCATATAATTGAAAGGCAGCCACATCGATAATGGTTTTGCCGTTTTTCTTATACTGAATGTCTTTTGCTTCAAGTACCGCCATCTACGGACACCTCCCCCGTTGTTGAGCCGTTGTTAATACCACCGTGATAAAAAATGCTAAAAGCAGCAAAATAATACTAAGGGCCATGGCAAGTTCCTGTTCGCCTTTGTTAACTGCCAGCACTGTGGCGGTGGTAAGGGTTCTGGTATAACCAACTAAATTGCCCCCCACCATCATGGAGGCACCCACTTCCGACACAGCCCCGCCAAAACCCGCCATAACCGCCGCCAGCAATCCTAAGCGAGCCTCCCGGGCCATGTACCACAAGAGCTGCAGCCTGGATGCTCCCAAGGAAAGAATTTGTAATTTAAGCTTCGGGTGAAGCTGCTGAAAAGCCGCCAGTGTAAAGCCTGTCACAATGGGCGCTGCAATAATTCCTTGAGCTAAGATCATGGCGGTGGGCGTATACAGCAAGCCTAAAAGTCCTAACGGGCCATAACGACTGAGCAGCAGCCACACCATCAGACCGACCACCACCGGCGGCAGGCCCATGCCAAAATTCACGATACTGACGAATATATTTCTACCCGGAAAGGAAGTCAGGGCCAGGAAAAAACCTATAGGAATCCCGATGCATACGGCAATGAGTGTGGCAGTACCGGACACTTTCAGTGTTAAGAGGGCAATTTCCAGAACTTCTTTATCTCCGGCCAGAAGTAGTTTAATTGCAATGACCAATCCGTTCCAAAATACTTCCACTAACGAATCACCACCATTATGTTTAAACAAGCATAGCGATCCCCTATGCAAGGGCAGAGGGTTTCCCCTGCCCCTGACTTCCCTTGGACTGGTTTAACCGCCGCCAACCGGCGGAAAAAAGGCAACCCGGTCACCATCTTGCAAAATGGTGTCAAAGGGTTTGTGCAAGCCGTTGACCAATGAACTGAATACCTCCTCCTCCGGTATGCCGTATTGCTTGATAACATCCCGTACGGTGGTGCCTGCAGCCAATTGTAACGTGATTAACTGGCCGTAACGAGTTCCCGTATATTTCTCCAGGCCTGTGTACACCCTTAATTCGATTACCATGTCCAGGTCACCTCAAAGTTCATTATACTGCAAATAGTCTGTCTTTGGACTAGAAATTAAATACAGTGTCTAATTCTGCATCGGTTACATCGAATACGGTGTTGTGGGGTGCCAGTTTATCGGTGTAGAAGAATTCCGGCAGGCGGTCGTCGGCGTTGGTGAAGCCGGCCTTGGCGTTGAATTCACGCTCATTCTTCAGAATGCTTTGGCCAAGTTCAACCACGTTGTCAACGGTCAGTTCCAGGCCATACTGGGCGTTGAGCATTTCAACGATGGTGGGCAGGCCTTCGGGATTATCCAGTACCGCAAAGGCCACAAACAGGCACAGGCCGGTGGCATCCACCGCAGCGGTGGCGATTTGCAGGTTCCGGGACAGCTCAACCTGACCTTCGGGCTTCGTGGGATCCACATAGCCGCCCACTTTAAGGATGTTGGCGGTCACGGCATAACCGGCAGTGTGGTCGCCGCCCATGGGGCTGGTGGCGTAGGTAACACCGTTGCCTTTGCAGGATCTGGGATCGTAAGCAGGGATACCCTGTCCCTTAACCGCAGGAACTCTGGTTACGCCGTAGGCTTTACCCACAAATACGGAACCGTTGCCTAAGATGCGGCCGGCTGCAGTGCCTTGGCCCACTTCTTCCAGTGCCTTGATGGCGGCTGCGCCGTCCCCAAAGGGAATGATGCCCGCTTCCATTAATACGCCCAGGGCAACACCCATTTCAATGGTGTCAAGACCGATATCGTTGCAGAGATAGTTTAGTTTGGCCACAACATCCAAATCACTGATTTCCAGGTTGGGACCGAAGCACCAGGCGGTTTCATACTCGATGGGAGCACAAACTTTACCGTCGGGCATGGGATAGACATTGGAGCAGCGCATCACGCAGCCGGGGTGGCAGGCATGGGTTGCTTTGCCGCCGCGGGCCTTGGCAACTTCTGCTAAGGTTTCGCCGCCGACGTTATTGGCTAAATCAAAACGTCCGTTGTTGCTGAAGTTCCGAACGGGCAGGGTGCCTGCTTCGCTGATGATATTCATCAATACGTTGGTGCCGAAGTTGGGCAGACCTTCGCCGGTAACGGGGTGGTCCATCAGGATCTTGGCAAATTTCTTGGCAGCGGCGGAGAAGCGCTCTTTGTCTTTAACGGGAACGTCAAAGGTCTTGGGAGCATCCACCACGATGGCCTTAATCCCCTTGGAGCCCATGACCGCGCCCAAACCGCCGCGACCGGCATAACGGCTGGAGTTGCCGTCGCTGTCGTTGTTGGTTACACCGGCACCCATCAGCATCATTTCACCGGCGGGGCCGATGCAGATGACGCCCACTTTGCTGCCATAGCGTTCCCGGAGAATGGCGGTTACTTCGTAGGTGCCCTTCAGTGCCAGGTCATCAGCAGGCAGTAATTCTGCGCCTTCGGTTGAAAGTTTAATCATCCAGGTGCCCTTCTCGGCAGGCTTGCCTTCCACAACAATGGCTTTGATGTCCAGGTTGGCCAGCTTCTGGGAGCAAATGCCGCCGGCGTTGGATTCCTTGATGCCACCGGTCAAGGGGCTCTTGGCTCCTACGGACAGACGTCCGGAAGAAGGAGCGTTGGTACCGGATAATAAACCGGGTGCGATGACCAGTTTGTTAAACTCACCCAGGGGATGACAGGTTGGAGGTACTTCGTCCAATACCAGCTGCGAAGTCAGCGCTCTGCCACCCAGACCTAAATACTTTTCGGGGCATTCTTCCCACCTAACTTCCTTTTTGCCCATATCAATGCGTAAAAACTTTGGCACAGATATCCCTCCTTAGTTTGGTAATCATTAAAATAATTCGATTCGTGCTTGACTTTTCCTGCTTTTTTCTATATTCAAAATAATGTCTAAAATTGCCCCCCTTCTGCTGATATCATTGGATTCTATCTATAACAAATGCAAAAAATGTACCAATGTTCAAATCTTTCTGATATCTTGCAGATAACCGAAATGGTACATCTCTTTCGTTCTAAACTCGAACACTTGTCCCAAAATATCACAGGAAAAGATTGAATTTTCGTTATATAATGGGAGTGATATTTGCTTATATTTTGGTTAAGGTGATTTAGAGCAGGAGGTGCTGCCATTGGGAGCAATAGAACTACGTGGCTTTGCCAGACTCCGGGCGGTGATGCAGGAAAAGGGTTTTGGTTTTCCCGAAATGTATGAGGTGGGGGATGGCCTCACCGGCTGCCAGCTATTAGAAAAGCTGGCCATAGGGCAGGAAGATGTGGAAGCGATTATGGTGAACGGCACGGTGTGCAGTCTCAGCCAATGCATTAAGCCCGGCGACAGGGTGGCCATCCTTCCCCCGGGCACGCCGGGTCCTTACAGGGTGATTCTTGGCATCGTCGGTAAAAAGGAGGAATAAAAAATGAGGGGATTCCCTCATTTTTTATTAGCTCACGATATTAATGTTATACTCCTTTGCCTTGCGATACAATGTGTTGCGTCCAATTCCCAATGCCCTGGCACTCATGCTGACATTGCCGTTGAAAAACTCCAGTGTTTCTTCGATGGTTCTTGCTTCCACCTCTTGGATGGAGACGGGAAAAACCGTAGTAATACCCTTTTTTCCCATGGTGCGGTGTAAAGCCCTGTTCAATGTCTGCACTCTCCGGTATAAAGCAAGCAAACTGTTCTCGTCCAGCTGCTCTAACTCTTCCGGTTGGCATGTCAAAAGAGTTGGATAATCGTCGCTGCTCTTCGGCAGTTCCTTCGAGTCGTACCTGCTGACCTGCATGAGCTGCCCGTTGATTTTTCCTGATAGGTGTTCCGGCAGCACCACGCTGCCATCACACAGGGCCAGAGCCTGTTCTACGGCATTGGCCAGTTCCCGGATATTTCCCGGCCAGTGGTAACTTAAAAGTGCCTCCATGCAGGAAGGAGAAATGGCGGGCATGGGCCCCGAACTGTTTTCCCAGAATCTATGCATAAAATGCTCGACAAATTGCGGGATATCCTCTTTTCTTTCCCGAAGGGCCGGCAGTTCCAACCGAACCACATCCAACCGGTAGAATAAATCCTCTCGAAAATTCTTTTGGCTTACTGCCTCCTCCAGATCCACGTTGGTGGCGGCAATAATCCTGACATTTGTTTTAACGGGTCTTTCACCGCCCACCCTTAGAAACTCCCCGGTCTCCAGAACCCTTAGCAATTTCACCTGAATGGCCAGGCTGGCTTCCCCGATTTCATCCAGGAACAATGTGCCGTTGTTGGCCAATTCAAAGATTCCCTTCCGCTGCACACTGGCTCCGGTAAAGGAACCCCTTTCGTGGCCGAACAACTCACTTTCCAGCAAATTTTCCGGTAAAGCTCCGCAGTTAATGGCTAAAAAAGGTTTATCTTCCCGGTGGCTGGCGGCATGGACAAACCGGGCCAAGACTTCCTTGCCGGTGCCGGTCTCGCCGTGAATTAAGACGTTGATATCCTTCGTGGCAATACGTTCGGCAATATTCACCAATTTAATCATCTGGGGGGTCCTGCCCACCTGGAAACCGATTCTTTCCGCCACCCCGCTCCAACTATAGGCGCTCTTTCCCTGGGAATCGGCAGTTCGTCCAAAATGAAGGGCCTTTTCAATCAACTGTTCAACCAGACCGATATCGTCAAAGGGTTTCTCAATATAATCAAAGGCTCCGAATTGAATGGCTTTCACCGCCGTGCGGGTGGTGCTGTAGCCCGTCATAATGATGACTTCACACTGGGGCTGCACCGATTTAATGTGCTGCAGCAGACTTAAGCCGTCGGCATCCGGCAGCTTCAGGTCCACCATGGCCACATCGTAATTTTCCCGGGCAATCAATTCATGGGCCTGGGCTCCTGAGCCGGCCACACCGATACGATAGCCTTTGGTCCGCAGCAGCCTGGTAAAAAATGTTCCCACGGGTTGTTCGTCATCGATTATTAAGATACCTGGCAAGGTAAGCACTAGGATTCACCCCCGGTCTCATATTTTAAAGGAAGCAGGAATCGAAAGGTACTTCCCACACCTGGTTGGCTTTCGACTCGAATGGCCCCCCCGTGGGACTGGGCGATGCCTAAACTAACCGAAAGTCCAAGCCCGGTCCCTTTGCTGGCTTCTTTGCTGGTATAAAATGGGTTAAAGATTTTATTAAGATTATCGGGTTCAATGCCGCACCCGTTGTCCTTTACGTTAATGAAAGCCCATTGCTTGCCCTCTTCCTCTGTAACCCCCGTTGACAGGGTGATGCACTTCTCCCCTTCGTTTTCTTCCAAGGCATCCCGGGCATTGAGCAGCAGGTTAATCAGGACTTGCTGCAGTTGGTGGCCGTTGGCCATTACACTTGGCACCATTGGGTCAAGATCCTTAACAATTTCAATATTATTACGGTTAATCTGGTAATGGATCAGACTAAACACCTTTTCCACCTGGTCGTTAATACTGGTTTCAACCAGAGAGAATTGTCCCTGCCGGGAGAAAGAAAGTAAGTTTTGAATAATTTTTTTACAGCGCATACCGCAGCCAATAATGTCATCCAGCCACTCCGCCCGGGGATCTTCACTGCCAATGTCCCTTTGCATCATTTGCGCCGTCCCGATAATTACGGTCATGGGGCTGTTTAGTTCGTGGGCCACCCCGGCAGCCATTTCCCCAATGGCCACCAGTTTGGCCGAATGTACCAACTGTCCCTCCATTTTTACCTTCTCAGTAACATCCTTCACATGGTGAATGACTCCATAGTTCTCCCCGTTGGAATCTATCATGGGGTAATAAAAAGTGTCGAATACAGCTCCGTCGTTCTGGATCTGCCGGTAAATTTCCTTGCCGGTCCGGTGGACTTCCTCCAAGCCGCAGTTCTCGCAGGGGGTATTTCTTTTCCATAGAATGCTGTAGCACTTGGGCGTCTCCTCCAAGTCATCCATTGGGGGGACGAATTTATTATTTCTATGGTTATGACGAAGCACGTTATAATGATTATCAATCAAAAAAATGGGATCGGGAACCGCCTTAAAGGTTGCCTCCCATTCTTGTTTCCCTTTGGAAACTTCTTTATAGAGTCTGGAATTTTCAATGCAAATGGCCAGTTGGTCCGCCAGTTGGTCAATAAAGGCCAGTTCGGAGCTGCCGTAGGCAAAATCCTGATTATCCCCCACAACAAAAACCCCGATAACCTGGTTTCTTACCTGCAGCGGTACAATAGCCACGGACTTAAGACCCCAGTTCTCCACCGGGTCCCGTACATCAACCAGTGCAGGAACACTTTCTCTTTCAGTGTCCAGGTTATAAACAAGCCGCTGGCATTTGGTGTAAGACTGCCAGAGCACCGAGGTCCTTGGTACAGACTGCCCCAGGTGACGGTTGTCCGGTATGGCTGCCGTCATCACCAGCCGGTTCCCTTTGGCCAGGGCCAAACCTAAAAAACAACAGGGCACGGCCTGGGGAAGTTTGTTATACACCCGTTCCACAATGTCCGCCAGGGACATGTCAATATTGATATCTTTGATCAGTTGATGCAGAAGCTCCAGGCGATTAATTTGTATCTTAATCTGCTCGTTGGAACGCTGCACTTCAAGATAATAATTAAGTTTAGAAGAGTTCACCCCGGTTAGGTTTTGAATGATGGATAATTTATCGTCAAACACCAGGTTCTCCCCCTTTAAAGGGCCCTTTTGTATAAATCTTCAAGCTCATCAGTGCTGCAATCCCTGGGGTTGGTCACCAGGCAGGCGTCCTTGATGGCATTGCTGCTCAATTCTTGGATATGTTCTTCTTTTAAACCCACTTGGTTCAGTCTTTCGGGGATGCCAATATCCCTGAAGAGTCTGCGTATGGCGGCGATTCCCCTCTCCGCTGCTTTCCATTTGCCCAACCCGGTGGTTTGCACGCCCATGGCCTCCGCGATGTTGGCAAATCTTTCGCCGCAGGAGATCAGGTTAAACTCCATTACATAGGGGAGCAAAATGCCGTTGGTTTCACCGTGGTGTAAGTCCAGAAGACCGTCCACCTGGTGTGTCATGGCATGGGTGGCACCCAAAATGGCATTGGAAAAAGCCAGGCCCGCCTGCAGACTGGCCATGGCCATGGCCGACTTGGCCTCCAGGTTGGTCTTGCAGGCCACCGACTCCCGCAGGTTGGCGGTGATCAGGCGAATGGCCGCCAGCGCGTGCACATCTGTCAGGGGGGTGGCAGCCAGGGAAACGTAAGCCTCGATGGCGTGGCTTAAGGCATCCACACCGGTGGCAGCCGTCAGACGGGCACTTTTGGTTTGCAATAAAGAGGGATCTACGATGGCAATATCGGGAATCAGCGACTTGGAGATAATGGCCATTTTAACCTGTCTTGGTTTCTCAACAATCATAGAAAACTGGGAGACCTCGGCACCGGAACCCCCGGTGCTGGACACTATGACCATGGGCGGTAGAGGGGAGGAGATCCTGTTGACCCCTTCGTAATCCTTAATCTGCCCGCTGTTGGTGGCCAAAATGGCAATGGCTTTGGCCACATCAATGGGGCTGCCGCCGCCCACCGCAATAATTCCGTCACAGCCGCTGAACAGGTAATGACTGGCACCCTCCGCTACTTCACAGTCCTTTGGGTTGGTGGTCAACCGATACCAGACGTAAGAACCAATGCCCGCTTCTTTAAGAAAGGCCAGGGCTTTGTCCACCCAACCGGCCTCTATAACTCCCCGGTCACTGACCAAAAAGGCCTTTTTTATCCCCAAACGGGCGGCGCTCTCCCCCACCTGGCTCAATGCTCCCAGGCCGAAGATGACCTCCGGGGCAACAAATTTACTAATGTTCATATTAGCAGGCATCGCTATTACCTCCAGAATATTCTAAAAAGGTTTATAATTCTGTTTTAGGCATATATAAAAATATTCTCCAAAAAAGTTTTCATCCCTGCCTATGTAAAAAAAACAGGTGAGCGAAGGCCCACCTGAAGAAGAATATATACTCATGGGGTTTATGATGGCATGTTTTACAGGGCAGCCTTGAAGATGCCGATGACGTCTTCCAGGGTTGCCTTTCTGGGGTTGGTAAAGCTGCAAGCATCCTTCATGGCGTTTTCAGCCATGATCTTGAGGTCCTCTTCCTTCACGCCCAGTTCGGTTAAGCCGGCGGGAATGCCTACGTCGGCAGACAGTTTCTTAATGGCGGCCAGGGCCTTGTCGGCAGCTTCACGGACAGACAGTCCGTCAACTTTTTCACCCATGGCTGCGGCGATGTCAGCAAAACGCTCGGGGCAAGCGATTAGGTTGAAAGCTTCCACGTGGGGCAGCAGGATGGCATTGCAGACGCCGTGGGGCAGGTTATAGAAGCCGCCCAATTGGTGAGCCATGGCGTGAACGTAACCCAGGGAAGCGTTGTTGAAGGCCATGCCGGCTAAGAACTCAGCATAGGCCATTTTGTCACGGGCTGCCATATTTTCGCCGTTGGCAACGGCATTGCGCAGGTTGCCGGCGATCAGCTTGATGGCCATTAAAGCTGCGGCATCGGTAACCGGGGTGGCAATGGTGGATACATAAGCTTCCACGGCGTGGGTCAGTGCATCCATACCGGTGGCAGCGGTCAGAGCCGGGGGCATGCCAACCATTAAGAGCGGATCGTTGATGGCTACGTTAGGGGTGCAGCGCCAGTCTACAATGGCCATTTTTACTTTATTGCTGGTGTTGGTAATGATGCAGAAGCGGGTCATTTCGGAAGCGGTACCGGCGGTGGTGTTTACAGCAATGAACGGAGGCATCGGTTTGGTGCTCTTGTTGATGCCTTCGAAGTCGCGGATATGGCCGCCGTTGGAGGCCACCAGGCCAACACCCTTGGCGCAGTCGTGGGAGCTGCCGCCGCCCAAGGAGAGGATCATGTCAGCACCGCAATCCTGATATACTTTTAAGCCGTCATGTACGTTGATATCGGTGGGGTTTGGCTCAGCACCGGCAAAAACAGTAACCTTAATGCCTTCGCTTTCAAGTAAAGCTTTAATGTCGTCAGCCATGCCGCCGGGGCGTCCCAGGAAAGCATCGGTAACGATCAGAACATTGCTGCCGCCAAGGGTCTTCACCTGGTTGGGGATTTCCTTGTGAGCGCCTACGCCCATGAGGTTAACCGTAGGAATAAAATAACCGTAAACCTGTTCACCCAATGCCATGAAAAAACTCCTCCTTAAAATAATTTATTTTGTTCCGGGGAATCTCCCCTTGTTTTATATGCTTATTAGTAAAGCAAAGACCGTGCCAATTATTCAGTATTTAATAAATTTTCTAACTATAAAGTGAATTGCGACTTCGGACAAGCCGGGGTGACCGGATAAAGTCAGCTTGTGAGTAGATTGACTCCATAATGTACATTAACGGGACAAGGTATAAGTGCTAATTTGGAACATTGGTCTAAGCTCGAACAATTTTTTTCATAGCAGGACTAAAGGCCCAGACAGCGAATAGATGATCAAACGTACAGGGATGTGATTTAATGTTCCTTTTGTTTCGGTCTGCCTTCTTAATCTTTGGCTTTTTCCTGGTCCTGCTGGGATGCAGCACCGTGCCCACAGCAGACAACCCTCCTGTGGGAACGACCGCCGGGCCCGCTCCTCCGCTCCCGCAAACCGTTACCATTACCGCAGCGGGTGATTTCCTTATGCATATGCCGGTGGTGCAAGCGGCAAAAACCCGTGACGGTGCTTATGATTTCAAGCCCATCTTTTCAGAAGTAGAACATCTTTTGGGGGGTTCGGATCTTACCATCGTCAACCTGGAAACACGCCTGGCCGGCAAATCCTTTGGCTTCTCCGGTTACCCGGTCTTCAATACACCGGAGGCTTTGGCCTTTGATATGAAGGAAATCGGGGTGGATGTGGTCCTTACCGCTAACAATCACTGCCTGGATCAGGGCTGGCCGGGGGTTGTGAATACCTTAAACAACTTGGAGGCAGCGGGTTTAAGTCCCTTGGGAACCCATCGCAGCGCAGAGGAAGCCGGTGAGGTGTTTATTACTGAGGTCAAAGATATCAAAATTGGTATTTTAAACTACACAGAAAGCACCAACGGTATTCCTTTGCCAAAGGGGAAGGAATTTGCGGTAAACCTTATCGAGCGAGAGAAAATTTATGAGGATATTGAGAAATTAAAAGATCGGCATGCTGAGATTATCATTGCTTGCCTCCATTTTGGCACGGAATACCAGCGCTACCCCAACCAGTTCCAAAGGAAGCTGGTGGAGGATTTGTTTAAAAGGGGCGTGGACATTGTTTTTGGTGACCATGTTCATGTCATTCAACCGATGGAATTGCAGAATGTTGTTACGGAAGAAGGAGAGAAACAGTGTTTTGTTGCCTACTCTTTAGGAAATTTCATTTCCAATCAAAGCTGGCGCTATTCCAACTGTGGTTTGATCGCCAATGTAGAGATAGAAAAGGCCCCAGCGGGCGAAATTAAAATAAAAAATGTCGACTATGTTCCGGTCTGGGTGGACACCTATGTACAAAACGGACACAGGAAATACCGTGTCCTTCCCGTGCAAAAGGCCATGGAGGATTTTCAGGCCAACACCAACCCCCTGCTAACGAAGGAAGACTATCGAATCCTACAGCAGGTTTGGCAGGATACAACCGCCCTCATTTCCGGTGCATGCCCGGTCATTGCACCCAAAAATGTGCCCGGAGGCAGTAAAATTTAGCGTTGTAGGCAAAGAGTTTGGTACTAACTGCCAGGCTCTTTTCTTGTTGAACCCCCTCACACTTTCCCGTCCTTTTACATATTATGGAATAAATATTGTGGTAAAAATAGAGTGGAGCAGGGCTTTTCCATGGACTCCTAAGAACACCCTGTGTTATGCTGAAAAAAAATAATAGTGAGGGATTTCTATGTCTGCCATCTTCAAGTTAGGCCTCTGTCAACTGCCGGTAAGTGCTGACAAGGCAGCCAATCTCAGCAATGCCCGGGATGCCGTAAAGGAAGCCGCCGCCTGTGGCTGTCAACTGGTGGCCCTGCCGGAAATGTTTAATTGCCCCTACGGCAATCAATATTTTTCTGCCTATGCCGAGGAGTTTCCCGGTGGAGAAACCATCCATACCCTTGCCGATCTGGCCCGGGAGCATGCGATCTACTTGGTGGGCGGCTCCCTTCCGGAAAGAGATGCGGGAAATCTCTACAATACCTCCTTCGTGTTTGGTCCCGAGGGAACCCTGTTGACCCGCCATCGCAAAGTTCACCTTTTTGATATTGACATCCCGGGCGGCATTACCTTTAAGGAATCAGACACCCTCACTGCAGGAGATTCTGTGACGGTCTTTGACACCCCCTTTTGCCGGGTGGGGGTGGCCATTTGTTATGATATACGGTTTCCTGAATTAACCCGTTCTATGGCCCTTAAAGGCAGCCAACTCCTTGTTTTGCCCGCTGCCTTTAACATGACCACCGGCCCTGCCCACTGGGAGCTGACCATGCGGGCCCGGGCCCTGGATAACCAACTCTATGTGGCAGCCGTATCACCGGCCCGGGATGAAAAAGCGGGGTATGTGGCTTACGGCCACTCCATGGTTACCTCCCCCTGGGGTGAGGTGCTGGTGCAAGCCCATGAAAAACCCGCCGTCCTAACGGCGGATATCGACTTGCGGTACCTATCCCGCATTCGGCAGCAGCTGCCGCTCCTAAAACACCGTCGGGAAACCGTTTATTTAGACATTTGATAAGCCTTCGATTAATAAGATAAATTGGAAGGAGGGTGTGAAATGGAAAAAAAACTGGTTGTTATTGATCCTGGCCACGGCGGCCGGGACCCTGGCGCCATTGGTAATGGTTTGCTGGAAAAGGAGATTACCCTAATGTTGGCTCGTAAGATTGCCAAGAGATTGGGGTTCTACGATGTAGAGGTTCGTTTAACCCGGGACGACGATACCTATCTGTCCCTGGATGCCAGAGCATTTTTTGCCAACAATCTGAAGGCTGATTATTTCCTTTCCCTTCACGTTAATGCCGGTAGGGGCACCGGATTTGAAAGTTTTATTTATAACGGTCCGGTGGGTGCCAACACCTCTTCCTTGCGATCTATTATTCATAACAACATTGCAGCTTTTCTAAAAGATTATGGCGTGGCGGACAGAGGTAAAAAAGCAGCCAACTTTGCTGTTTTAAGAGAAACCAATATGCCTGCAGCCCTGCTGGAGAATCTTTTTATTGATACGGCAAAGGATGCATCATTGTTAAAAGACGATAAATTTATCAGGGGTTTATGTGATGCCATCACCAAAGGACTGGCAGAAAGTCTGAGACTGACCTCGCTGCCAAAACCCACACCGACACCGGCACCGACTCCCCCTCCCACGGCTGTTCCCCCGGTATGGGACCCTCAAAAGGAAATCCAAAAGTTAAAAGAATCCGGGTTGCTGGCCAATGATCACCCTGCGGATGCGCCGGTTACCTGGGGAGAGTTCGCCACGGTTATCAATCGGCTGGTGAACCGTATCAAGAAGGACTAACGGGCCTCCGGGTAACATAAAATTTGATTCATATTATAGAAGAAGAAACCTTAAAATGCTATAATATGCTTGGTGATAGAAATGAACTTAGCAAGTCTGCAAACATTTATTGCAGTGGCCGAAAAACGAAATTTATCCCTGGCTGCCCAGGAAATTCACATTACTCAACCGGCCATCAGCAAGCAGCTCAGTGTGTTGGAATCCCACTTTGGAACTGCTCTGGTGGAACGGAAGGGCCGCGGGGTAAGTCTCACACCCGCCGGGGAAGTGTTTTATCGCCATGCCAGGGAAATTGTGGATCTTATGAACCGGGCGGAACGGGACATCCGACAAATGTCCGGCGAGATCCGGGGCCGCATGATTGTCTGGGCCAGCACCATTCCCGGGCATTATATTTTGCCACCCATCATAGGAGCGTTTAAAAAAGAATATCCCGATGTGCAAACGGTACTGCACATGGGGGACTCTAAAGAAGCCATCCGAAAACTGCTGGAGGAATCCGCTCACCTGGCTGCGGTGGGCATACTTCCCAACAACAAACGCATAGAAGGCGTTAAATTTTTTTCCGATGAGTTGGTGGTCATTGTACCCCCGGATCATCCCTTTGCCAACTCCTTAGAGATTTCTTTGGACCAATTATCCAAGGAATCTCTTGTGTGGCGCGAAACAGGCTCCGGCACAAGGTCCGTGGTGGAATCCTACCTGGCCCGGGGCGGCTTAACACCGGATAAATTGAATATTGCCCTGGAACTTGGCAGTACCGGGGCCGTGGTGACCGCAGTGGAGGCCGGCGCCGGCGTCTCGGTGGTGTCTCGCTGGGCGGTGTTAAAGGAGCAGGCGCTGGGGAAAATCGTAACGGTAAAGGTGAAGAATTTGCCCATGGAGCGGGATTTATACCTGGTTTACCCCCGCCGTAAAAACAAAAGCCCCATAGTGGAAGCGTTTATCCAGTTTGCACTGAAGGAAGGCACGCCTTCATAATTTTTATTAAAGTAAGCGCAAAATCCCCCTGCCTGGCAGGGGGATTTAATTATGCCTGTACAACCTCTTTAACTTCAGGGATAGCCTGCTTGAGCGACCGCTCAATCCCGTTTTTCAGGGTATAAGTGGCACCGGGTCAGCCACCGCAGGCACCCTTTAGTCTTACTTTTACAATGCCGGTGGCCTCATCAACATCCACCAGTTCAACGTCGCCACCGTCTCTCTGCAGGAACGGGCGAACCTTATCTAAAGCCTCTTGTACCTTTTCACGCATTTTCTCTTTTCACCCCCTCTGTTGGCTATAATCTAAATATCTCCAGAACCCCTGTACTTTAGTACAAAGATTTAAGGACCTGATTAAAGGAAATAAACCACAATTCCCGAAAGAACTGTGGTTTATTGATTAATCCACCCGTACAACCTCTGTAACTTCAGGAATCTGTTGCTTTAATGTGCGCTCAATGCCGTTTTTCAAGGTATATAAGGCTCCGGGGCAACTGCCGCAAGCCCCTCTTAATCTTACTTTTACTACACCGTTTTCATCGCAATCCACAAACTCAACATCCCCGCCGTCTCTTTGGAGAAAAGGCCGAACCTGCTCTAATACTTCCTTTACTTTCTCTTTCATGGCATAGCCCCCTTTATTTATGGTAAAAAGTACTCATTTCACTTCCCTAACTTATGTCATAAAATCATTTTAACCATTTTTATACAACCTGACAAGAAATATTTGGTTAATTAATGAAAAAGTAAGACCTGGAATAAAAATGAGAAGCCGGAGCAACGTTTCCGTTCTCCGGTCATAGGGCTGCTGTTTACATAAGTGTAATGGTAATAAGGCAAAAACTGCTGCGTTCCTCTAATTGCTTGATGGCAGATATTTTTTCCTCCAGGGAAGCATTCACTTCCGCCAACTGACTCTGCAGTTCGGGGTTCGGCTCCTCCGTCATATTTGCCTGTAGTTCAGCCTGCTTAGATTTTAACTGCTCCATTTTTTCAGTTGCTTCCTTGTGCTGGGCACTTAAATCCTTCTCTGTGGGCAGATAAGTAATCACATCCCCCAAGTTTTGCAGGGAACCAATGACTTGATGATAGTTGCTGCGGGGAATTTTTATGCTAATGGTGCCGGTTTCTTCCGACCCGGCGTAAGGCTGGTAAACAGAACCCGCTTTATTTTGCACCAAGGTACCCACGGACTTTAAAGCCTTTTCCACATTCTCTACATCCAGCTTCAGAACGGCACTGCCCGCCACTAAGCCTTCACTGGGCTTTGGGACAAAACCTTCTCCCTGCTTAATGCTTCCATCGTTCGGTGCCCCATTGGGTTTGATTGGGGTAACATCTGGTGTTCCGCCATTATCCGGTGAGGCGGCATCCGGTTTCGGGGTACCGCTGTTTGGTCCCTGAGCAGGCTCTGGCACCCCGTCCCTGGGAGCAGGTCTATCAACAGCAGGCTGCTGTGGTTCCTGAACCACCACAACCGGTTCCTTGGGCACAGGGTCTACGGGAAGAAAATGGTTGCCGTCTTTCTCCCACAGAGCTGTCAATCCCAGCGTCATGGCCATAACAGCCGCCACGGCAGCGGTACGGTACCATGTGCTCCTGGCTGCGCCGGTAACCCGACCCAACCAACTTTTATGTTGAGGCACCTGTTTAGGAGCAGTGTTTTGATCAATTCTTTCCATTAGCCCGGCCCTAAAACCGGCTGGCGGAGTCAATTCAGGAAGTTCCTTCAGCAAGCGAAGCGAAGCCCTGAGTTCATCCAACTCAGCACTGCATCTGGGGCAGCAGGTCAAGTGCACACGCACGGCTTCCCGCTCAGCGGGAGCAAGCACCCCGTCCAGGTATGGTGACAGCATTTCTAATGCATCCTGGCAACGCACGGAACATCCCTCCTTTACTTTGCTAGACGTTTAGCGGGGGATAAAAGTTCCATCTGCTTGCTGATTTTCTCCTTTAACGCCTGTCTGGCCCGGCTTAAACGGGATTTTACCGTTCCTAAGGAACAGCCCAAAATCTCCGCAATTTCTTCGTAAGCCAGCTCTTGGATTTCACGCATGACCAGGATTGTCCGGTAGTCATCCGACAAATTGTCCAGACACTGCTGGATCATGGCCTGGGTTTCACTGCGGTCCAACATCTCTTCCGGGCCGGGAGTGGTGCTGCGAATCTCATATGTACTGTTGTTCCCGTCCCCTGTGGGCTCATCCAGTGAAACCGTCGGCCTTCGCTGCTTTTTTCGCAATTCGTCCCGGCAGACATTAACGGTAATATGATAAATCCATGTGCTAAAGCTGGAATCGCCCCGGAAGTTTGGCAGTGCCTGGTAGATCTTAATAAAAGATTCCTGGGCCAGGTCCGCTGCATCCGCGTGATTTCCCATTAATCTGTAAGCTATGGTATAAACCTTATTTTCGTATAGTTGAACCAGATGCTCAAAAGCATCCCGATCACCTTTTTTGCTGCGTTCCACTAACAACTGATCATCCAGGGGCAAGGGTTCCCCTCCTTCTCCATCACAAGGTTTATCGATCTCTTCCAGCATATTAAAAAACTAGCATAATGTTTCCAGTTAGTTGGTCAAATAGCCTCAACGTACTCTGCTGGATTATTGTTCTACATGTTCTTTGAGAAATCCTTTAGCTAAAAAAAACCATGTATGGCAGCGGCTGCCCTTATTAACATATCAGGATCAGGAAAAGCAAATAACCTTATTATTATATGACTGTTTACTCCAGCTTTTTGTAACAAAAAATTAATACTTTTTCAATTATTTTCTGCCCTGCGGAAGATGAAAAAACTTTATTTAACACTTGCAACTTCCTTTTCGTTTTCGTATAATAAACAAGCAATTATTTTTAGGCCGAAGTGGCGGAACTGGCAGACGCACCGGACTCAAAATCCGGCTCCCTTAAAAGAGTGTGGGTTCGACTCCCACCTTCGGCACCAATAGGAAACACACGGGCTGAGCGATAACATCGTTCAGCCCGTTTTTCTTTTGATCTAACCCTTCTTAAAAGGAAACCTCCTGTAATTGTCAAAAATAGTGACCATCTCTTCTGGTTTGAATAGACTGTAACAATAAGGTTGTTGGTTGTTAATCTGTTGAAAAGAAGGAGGGACTTGATGAAAGACGATAAACTTAGGCAAGATGAGTGTACCGTAACCTGTGGTGGTACATTCATTACTTTTAATGACCCTGGTCAATGTGGGGCCTTTGTGCCCTGTGGCAGCCTGCCCGTTTCATTTTCAGGGGACTGTGAATCTACTTTTATCTTCGGTTGTGATACCTTTGTACCGGTTGGGGTTAACGAATATCTGGCCGGTGAACTTGGCGGGCCGGAATGTACAGGCAACATCGTAGTGATAGACGACGAACCCCCTGTCATTACTTGTCCGTCCAATCAGGTTGTTTTTGTTGCCCCGGGTCTCTGCGAGGCAGTGGTTAACTACCCGCCTCCCATGGCCACAGACAACTGTCCGGGAGTTACCTTTTCCTGCGACCCGCCGCCAGGATCGACCTTCCCCCTGGGAACTACTACTGTTACTTGTACCGCTACGGACGCTTCAGATAATGTATCTTCCTGTACCTTTGCTGTAATTGTACTAGATAACGAACCACCAACCATTACCTGCCCCATCAACATAACCTTAAATAATGATCCCGGCCAATGCGGAGCTGTTTTTAATTTTGCAGCCATTGCAACGAATAATTGTCCTGGTACGGTGAATACCATTTGCAGCCCGGCCCCCGGCAGCTTCTTTCCCGTGGGTACCACCACTGTCACCTGTCTGGCCTTTGACCCCAGTGGCAATAATGCTGCTTGCACCTTTAGCGTAACCATACTTGACGCGGAGCCTCCCATGATTATCTGCCCCGCGGACATTTCTGTACCCAATAACGCCGGACTAAACGGTGCCACTGTCACCTTTCCAACCCCTATTGCCTTTGACAACTGTGCCATTGCCTCCGTTAGCTGCGTCCCTTCGTCCGGCTCTTTCTTCCCGCTGGGCACAACGCAGGTGACCTGCACTGCAGTGGATACATCGGGCAATACGGCCTCCTGCACATTTAACGTTACCGTATCAATCCCCATTGTCCGCTGCTAATCTGCCTCGCAGAAGTAACATTGGCCCTGGCGGGAGAAAGAATTGGAGGAATGTTTATCTATTAGCTAATGAACCATTCCAGTTTGAACAAAGAAAATTATCGTTATTAATTGTGCTTAATATGCAACTGTTTGGGAATAGCGAAGGGTGGCGTTAAAATTCGTCCCTAAGACCTGCGCCATGCCTTTGCGTCAAACTACCTGCGTAATAGCGGTCATGCGCTGGCGTTACAGCGGACCCTCGGGCATACCGATTTGTCCATGACCAAACGATATGTAGCCCTCTCGAATAACGACCTCCGCGAACAGCACGCGACGGCCTAACCATTGAATACACTGGCCCCCCAACGGCATAAGGTTAGGAAAGTGAAATAATTCGTAAATAAACCGGGCTAGGGCGTGGGCTACCACCTCCTACCCGGTCTTTTTATCGTCGGGGCCTGTCTGGCCACACGTTGGGCGACGAGCCTACGGGTAGTGCCTTTGCCCCACCCGAGTATAAATTGAGCCACACACGCGGGGAATTTAATTTATTATTGATTCCACTGCAGAAACCCCTATTTTCGTTTTTTCAGGCTGCATATAGTGCGATGGATTAAATTAGATCCCTATATATAGCGTCTAAAATCGCAAAATGACCCTTTTTGCAGCAGAATCATTATTAAAAACATCAGTCATTTTTCTTTACCACCGTTATCCAACTCTTATCAAAACCAATTGTTGTTAATAAGTCCTCTTTATCCAAATGCGGCGGCTTTTTAATTTGTATCACCATGCAGTCATTGGGTACTTTTTCTATTATTGTAAATTGGGAGCCATGGGGTTGCCATGTAAAACAATGTTCTTTGGAATTCCTATCATAGCCCTCTAAGTTTCCCCTCTTGTTCCATTGCCATTCATATAGCTCTGGATCATATCTCACTGTATCAAATTCAAATACTGCCACTTCTTCTAAAGTATCAGATTTAAGCAATACAACTGTTCGAACAAATTTATAGTGTTTTCTTACGGCGGAAACTCGTTCATTCCAAATTGCCAAAATCAGCTCGCCTAAGTTATTAGAATCAACCTCAGATATCTGCTTCTCACCAAAAGAATAAACTGGTGAATTTCTACCCGAAATAAGCCTTACGGTTTTCTGTATAGAAGGTTTCTTCGCTTTAACGGTTTTGGCACCCCATGCACAAGGTTCAAGTATAACATCATCTAACCCTACATTAGACGGTTTCCATTGTGCCCCTATACAGTGTGCAAAAATTTCTTCCCACTCTGTACCTTCTAAACTAGGAGTGTCTTTGGTTGCAAGCAAATATACTAATTCGCGACCCAGCTTATAAGCGAAATCACTAGGAAAATTGTTTAATTCATAAAGAGGCAGAGTTTTATTTACAGTACGTAACCGTGGAGTTTTTCCTTTAGTCATGTCTCGTCAGCCTCATTCCACCAGTTTAAATAATATCTCTACACTCGATTTCAGAGCTTTCTAAAATTATTGGTAAAAAAGACTCTATTACAGCTCTAACAACGTTTACTGGTACAGAATTACCAGCTTGTTTTCTAATTTGAGAATCTGGAACAACAATCTTAAAAGTATCTGGAAATCCTTGTAATCTCAACATCTCACGGGGAGTTAATCTTCGTTCTCCATTAACTAACAAATAATTATACGAAGCACCGGCTCTTAAAGCACATGAGTACGGATAGGAACTAATATTCCCAGCCTTATTTTCATGCCAAATAGCAGGATAATAACTGGATTTATGCATTTCAAACCGCTTTCTCCTAATTCGGTCAGAAACATAATGTTTCATGTCTACATTTGTCTCAAGAATTTCTTCTAAAGATTTACGTTTTGAAACCTTTGGTGGCCAGGGAAACCACATAGGTTTATTAAATCCTACTATAAAAACGCGCTCTCTTTTTTGTGGCAGTCCATAATCTAAAGCATTAAGAACCCTAAAGTCAACGCAATAACCAAAATCTTTTAAAGTTTGAATAATTTTTTTAATAGTCGCACCGTTTCTATGTCCAACTAATTGTTTTACATTTTCAAGTACAAAGGCTTTTGGTTTCTTTGCAGCAATAATTTCTGATATATCAAAGAATAAAGTCCCCCTGGTATCTTCAAAACCTTTACCCATACCTATAATACTAAATGGTTGACAAGGAAAGCCCGCAAATAATAAGTCGTGATCTGGTATGTCTTCAGCTGCAATCTTAGTTATATCTCCTGCTGGGTAATCACCAAAATTCGCTTGATATGATTTTTGGGCATACTTATCAATGTCACAGGAAAAAACGCATTCTGAGCTTAACCCATACTTGTCAAATGCCTGCCCCGCCGCTATTCTGAAACCACCAATTCCGCAAAACAGGTCTACATATCGTATTAAATTCAACTTATGTCCGCTCCAATCTCTTGGAATGCAATCAAAAATAGTTTTTTGTTCCATTTCCATCGCCTCCGAACACATGTTTTTCTTTTATTATATCAAACATTTGTTCGCTTTCAATGGTTTTGGCAACAATTTAACTAGATCTTTATCGGAACATGATTAAAAAATGTCTTTCAATTTTATTTCCAACCCGGTTAACAGCGGGGATACTAATGTATCGTCATCATCATACGATTGAAATAAATTCCAATTCTTCTCGGCAGGTATAAAAACTTCAATGGTTTTATGGTCGGGATCAACTATCCAGTACTCCTTCACCCCATGCTTGTAATACATTTTACTTTTTTCAACCCTGTCATTTTTGCCCGTTGATGGTGATAATACTTCAACCACTAAATCAGGGGCGCCTTGAACATTCATTTCAGAAATAATGTCGAGGCGTTCCGTTGAAATAAACAGTATATCCGGCTGGGGTTTTTCTGTTTCCGATAAAAGAACATCTGTAGGGGCATCCAATACTTCACCCAGCTTGTTTTTACGGATGTAATCCTTGAGAGCCCAAAAAATATTGCCTTTTACCAGTTGATGAGTAGTTTTCGGCGCCGGAACCAAAATTAATTTCCCCCCGATCAGCTCGTATTGATTGTCATTGTCAATTTTTAGATAATCCTCGTAGGTATACGATCTTTCGGTGTCAGCTTTTTCAGTCCGCATTTTCAAACCTCCCATCAACCTGAAGAGAGAGACCAGCTATTGAAACTATTTATCTAAATAATACTATTATTAGTAGATATTTTCAAGGCGTTATCCTCTTGTTTCCTTGTTTCTAACGGTCAAACGGGTTTTGAACCGTTACGTTACCATAAACTTGTCCACTGTTCAAATCTTCCGTCCAGTGAAGAAAGGCTTGTCAGTGAGAATTCACCATTGCTTAGATTGGCAGGGTGCAGACAAAAACCCCTGCCGACAAATCCGGCAGGGGGCATTTTAAACAACAAGGCAGCTTTTGGATCAGTTTGATTGACTAAATCAAAAACAGGCAGCAACAAACAATGATCAGAATGAGTAAAAATATAAAGATACAACAACAAAGGGGTAACCAGGGGAACCCGCGTAAGGATTCAGCTTCTATGCTCATCCAAATACCTCCTTCTTTCATCAAAGATCATTTCATTGCAATTTCGCTATTATTTTTGCTGTATTTCTTGATAAGCTCCTCAAGTTCATTGAGAAATTCTTCAACTTTATCTAATTCAGCATCCGAGAGTCTCTGTAATAGTTCTTCCTTTGCCTTCCTGTTTATTTCATCGTTATTTTGCATCGACTCACCCCCCAAATGATTTACCATACCTGTCGCTACGACCCTTGTTGTTCCATAATATGGATTACAATGCAAAAAGGTTCCATTATTTGTTTGAAAAACAGAAAACCCGGACTTTCCGTCCGGGAATAACGCTAGGCATATTTATCTACATATTGTCCTAAATGAGCATCGGAAACATGATCCGTTGAATCAGAAATTAGCCGGTTGATTGCATTGGCATTTTGTACGGCAACATCCATCACTTTGTCCAAGACCATGATTCCTGCGGTTTCCTGGGTCTTGGCTTGGGATAAAGCCGCAGATACTGCAGCAACGTCCATCATTCTACCCCCCCTTGTTTCCGGTTTGGGTAAACCCGCAAAGCCAGGCAACAGGGGCATCGTGATGTTTTCCCTGCCTGGCAGCCCGGCTGTCATAGCTTCTGATGCCTTAGACCCGTGGCTTTGCGTCCTCAGCTTTCGCTAAGTTTGCCTTTTTCAGTGGATATGCAGTTATTATATCACAATTCTATTGAATATGATAATATTTTCCTGTAAAAATGTCACAATGAGAAGTGGAAGCAGGCCCGGAAATAATCCCGAACCCTCTTGTTATACATAATTTCTTCCGATGCTGGCCATGGCAGCACCGATATTGAGCAGTTGATCGTAAGTGGCTACAATTTGCTCCAGTGAACCGGTTACCACCTTGATTGCCTTCTCCTGCTCCATGATCATGACGCTGTCTTCCCTTAAACGGGCTAAAACACTGGCGATATCCTCAAAGGCCTTGGTGGCCTTCTCAGATTGCAGCTTGCTTTGGGCCGCTATGTTGCGGATCTCATCAATATCGGGAGAGGCCAGGGGAAACTGGGAAGGTATGGGCAGCTCTTTTTGAGATACCATTAACAGCACCTTATTGGCCAGTTCCAGTGTATCCTTGGCGATGGTATTGGTTTCCTCCATCAGGGCTTCCAGGTGCTGGTTCCTGCTGTTTATCTTAGAAGTGGTTCCCTTGAGGGTCAGTGTAGAGAAATTAATGGATTCCATAGAAAGCATTAATTTGCCGCTCATATCCATCAGGCTGCTGGTCAGGGCCGGCACCTGCCGGAGCAGAAAGGGCAAACACATTTCCTTTTCAGCCATCCCCTGTAAACAGGCCACGGCTTTTTCCCAACAGGTATCATAACCACAGGCACTGCAGTTAATGAGATCCCGGGTATTATGTTTGCCCGTTTCTTTTAAGGTTTGCCAGACTTGTTCGTCTGTAAAGGTTTTCTTTAAAACCGGTTTGGCATCAAAGATTCTGGTAAAGTTTAGTTTCTGGGCAACCTGTCCCATTTCTTCATCACTAACGGCATGGCAGCTTTGGTTAACGGTTTTCGCCACCTGGTGAGCTCTTACCACGTAGGGTTTGTTGCTGACCATCCCCGGCCCCATGACACAGCCTTCGCAGACCAGCATATCTGCAAACCTGGGCGTGAAATCTCCGGTTTCAATGGCCTTTAGCACTTCGATGCAGCGCTGGGCCCCTTCCACCACGACGACTTCCATACTGGCAACATCTTCGGTAATGCCGGATGTTTTTAAAAGGCCGCCGCTGATAGGAAATGTGCGTGCAATATACGGCTGCGGGTTATCCCAGGGCTGTTCTGCCAACTCTCCCCAGGCTTCACTTTCCTCCAGCCAACGGCTAAGCTGTTTAAAGGTGATTACTGCATCAACATAGCCGCCGGTGTTAGGGTCTGCGGACTCATAGTTTTTAGACAAACAGGGTCCGATAAAAACAACTTTAGCATCCGGTTGAACGGCTTTAATCACCTTTGCCTGAATAATCATGGGTGAGTCAATGGGAGCCAAGGATTCAATAAGGTTGGGAAAATGTTTTTCTACCAGTTGGACAACGGCCGGGCAGGCAGTTGAAATCATTGTGCCGGCATGCTGTAGTTTAAAAATCTTAGAATACTGCCCGGCGCAGACACCCGCACCGTAAGCCACTTCCTGCACGCCGGAAAACCCCAGTTGGCGCAGAACTGCCACCATTTGACCGCCGCTGGCAGAAAAAGATGCCGGGTAGGATGGCGCAACCATGGCCACCACTTTCATTTTTTGAGCCAGCCAGTTTTCAATCACGGGGGTATCATCATGAACAATTTTTGCACCAATGGAGCACGCCAGCACACATTGGCCGCACCCCAAACAGCCTGCCTCTACGATCTCCGGCAGCCCTCTTTTGATTGAAATGGTCTTGACGGGGCAGGCCCTTACACAGGCATAACACTTACGGCAATTATTGTGATCGGTCGATATTAAGGTAATCATCATCACCCCCAAGCCTTAAACAAGGAGCTATATTATCAGGATTCGACAATGTGTTCATAACTCCTCTTGTAGAATCTTATGATATTAGTTTGTTAAGGAACTTTCTTTACTCTTTATTTTTCAAAAACCAAAAATATATCAATTCCCTTACCTTTGTTACTTGCAAGATTAATGCCCAACGGTGGCCATATCGCCTGATTTATTCCCCGGGAGGCAGACAAGCTGATCTCTTCGGTGGGGCGATTTTTCCATTTGGATGAAACTGTGATCAAAAAGTTATAAATCAGCATAGGGAAATGAAAAACCTCCCCTAATTTGTGAAAGGTCTTTTCCTTAATAAAGAAAGCAAGACCCACAGCCAACTAGCAGGAGTTAGCATTAGCAAACAACAGCTAAACAAGTTTATTAATATTCTTTCCCACCTAACAAGCCAAATTGCGTTAAATTTACTCAATAGGGTTGACACTTTGGCTTGTATAACCTATATTTTAAGTAAGTGAATAGTTTCTTCGTTAGGTGAGGCTTCTATATAGACAGATGCCACTGCCCGGAAATGTCGAGAGACTCTAACGGGTTAACAGGTTCTACCGGATTAAGGTTCTACCTAATGTGGCTGGGGCGTTGTGTCCCTAGCTATGTATGTGCTAAAGCTTGTACGAGTGGGGAAGGCCCGATTTGCCCTTTGATGGGTTTTTTTGACCTTCTTTTTTACGAAGGTCTTTTTATTTTTTCCAATGGAGGTGGTAAGAATGGATGATCCGTACCCCGGGGCATTATTAAAATATTGTTCGTACATTCTTACCTTTGCGGCTGCCATGGTCAAATGACAGTTGCTCCATTGGAGGTGATTGCGGTGATTAAGACCTATCTCTATGACCACCCCGAGGACAAAATGCGCCACGACATCAGTCTGGACAACTTGCACCCGGTGCTGGCCGATAAAGAAAACCTGTTGTGGGTGGATCTGTACAATTTCTCGGAGCAGGAATTAAAATATGTGGCCAATGCCTTCGACTTCCACGAACTGGCTGTGGAGGACTGCATGCATTACAGCCCCCGGGCCAAACTGGACAAATATGATGATTACCATTTCTTGGTGATTCACGCCATTCGTTACAACGAAGAGAGAGACGAAGAAATTATGCTGGTGCAGCTCAACATTTTTCTGGGTGAAAATTATGTGGTGACGGTTCACAAAAATACCCTGCCCAGTCTTGGCCGGATGGCAAAAATCTGCCTGACGGATACCAATGTCTCCGATAAGGGCAAAGACTTTTTTCTCTACTCCATCATAGACGGCTTGGTGGATGAATATTTTCCGGTTCTCGACCGCATCGGCGATCGTATTGAGGACCTGGAAGATGAAATCTACGAAAAACCCAGCCGTGAGACCACCGATGAGTTTTTGGCCCTGAAGAGAACCATTCTAACCATGCGCCGGGCCATGAGTCCCCAGCGCAGGATTTTCTATAACATCAGCAGCAGTTCCTTTGCCATCAGTGAGGAAAACCAGCCTTACTACCTGGACTTAAAGGATCACCTGGAACGGATTTCGGACACCATTGACGGCTATAAGGATCTGGTGGACGGCGCAATGGCCACCTATTCCTCCATCATCAGTGCCCGCACCAACGAAACCATACGGGTGCTAACGGTGATTTCAACCATCTTCATGCCCTTAACCTTTGTGACCGGTTTTTTTGGAATGAATGTCCCGTTACCGGATCAAGACTCCATTTGGTCCACCGTCAGCATCACCCTGGGGTTGATTACGGTGTCCATGTGGATGATTGTCCTGTTCCGTCAAAGGAAGTGGATGTGAAAAAATGCCTCTGCCCATTTTTAGGCAGAGGCATTTTGTATTTTGAGAATTTCTAATCCTCTTTTTCTGTTCCTTTAGGTCCTTGGCCGGGTTTTCCGGGGGGATGTTCCTCTTCCCGGTGATGCCCCTGCCTTTCCTGCAGTTTCTCCAAAACACTTTCTCCACTGTCTTTAAGGTGCGGCGGCGGCCCTAAAGGTTTTTGGCGGCGGTCATCCCGCCGCTCTTCATCCTCATCATCATCTTTTTCGTGGTCTTTATTATCCTCTTCTTCTTCATCTTCATCTTCGTCGTATTCTTTATCCTCTTGTTTTCTTTGACCGGGGTCATCCTTGTTTTGCATCGGTTTGCTGTTTTGCAGACGTTGGTGTATTTGCTCTTTGATGATCAAGCCTGGCGGTATCTGCTTCAAGGGCTCAGTGGGTTTGCCCGCTTCAAACCCCGGTTTCGCGGGCAGTAGTTGACCGGGTTTACCGGCATCCGGACTTTCAAGATCTTTTTCTGGTTCCATCTTTGTTGGCTGAATTTCATTAACCCGCAGTTTGGGATGGGGTAAGAGAAGTTGTATTTCGATGCCCTTTTCCTTTTCTAATTGGCCTAACCCCTTCTTCTTTACTTCTTCAATGGAAATCTGGGCTCCCTGTTTAGTGCTGCCCTGGTGAATTAAATAACGGCCGACGGAAACTCCCTGTTTGCTGGCCTGCTTATGCTCCTGCACCGTAGCCCTTTCAGTAACCACTTTTACCGGGGTTGCCAGCCCCGCCACGGTGTCATTGACCGCTGCTTCCAATTTTTCTTCATCCACAACCTTTTGGTTTTGCTTGGTGGGAGTAACGGTGGCCAGCACCACGTTATTGGTGTCATTAAGATAATTGTAGCGCGACGCCCCTGCCACCAAAAGTTCAACTGCCTGATATACTACCAGGTTTTTAGGGTCTACCTTTTTCAATAATTCCCTGCCTTCGCCATCCAGCCCCTCGGCATTAATCACTTTGCCTTCATTGTCTATCGCCAGTTCCAGGCTGGGGTTGATATCCAAAGCAACGTAGGCCGCTGCGGAACCAGGCATCATTTTAGCCCATAGCCCGATAACACAAACCAGGATGAGGATGGAAGCCACTGCAACCCCTTGCAGCAAGGAGGGGAATCTTAATTCAGTTCCTGCAACCTCCTGCCCCAGGGTGCGTTGGTTCTTGATTAACAGCACCCGCACAAACCGCCCGTCCGGGGTCATGACCACACCGGCAGGCCCTTTTTTCTGCAGCAAAATTCCTTTAACCACAGTGGCTTCCCCCCTCTCCTTCTGACCAACCGGTTAGTTTTAAATAGGAATACAAGTAAATAAAACGTTCCCTCTGATGCAATAAAAGCGCCATGGCAATAATATACCGCCGTCCCTTTTCTATGGTTTTTCGATGCAATCCGCAACTTAGTGCCAATTCTTTAACAGGCAGCCGGCGGGTGCGGATGAGATGCTCCATTAGGCCCGGTTGCTCGGCCACATGTTTGGCCGCTGTCAGCAAATTTTCTCTGGAATCCCGGTGCTTCGGTGAAGCATCCGCCAGTTCGCCGACGCCGATGTCATACAAGGATAACTCCTTTTGAAACTCAACAACTTCCTCTTGCCGTTCCCTGGCCTCTGCTTCCAGCAGGTACTTTTCCCAGGCCTGGGCGGTATCCATTTGCACCGGGGCGTTATCCCCCGCCTGGTATTCCAGGGGCTGGTGCCTGTGCCGGGCTTCCCGGCGAAAGAAATCCGACAGCCTGCTTTTCATGACCAGCCGGGCAAAGCCCAGGAAAGGAATTTTTCTCTCATCTTCAAACCGGTCAATGGCTTCATTAAAGGCCATTAAACCAATACTCAATTCATCGTCTCTGCCCCATTCCAGAGAACGTCCGCAGACTTTGGCACAGGTGCCTTGAATAAAGGGTTTGGCCTGTGCTAATAACTTTTCCCTGGCAAGGGCATCACCCTGTCTGGCCTGGTTCAGGTACTGCGCCGTATATTGTTCTAAAGTCAAAACGTGGTCACTCCCCCTGACCCCGACGAATCCCCCCTGATTATAGGAATATTTTATGTTTCTTAATACGGAGCGAATAGAATTTATGAGGGGTTGCCGGAATAAAAAAGTCTCCTGCTTTATCTAGTTGCAGGAGACAAGTTCTTCTATTATTTTACATGCAGAGGCAATAATGAGCAACCCATAAGTTGTTAGCCAATTCTACCAAATTATACCTGGGGGATTAATGCTTTTTTCAGTTGGGCGGTTAACCCGGCCACAGCGTGTAAGCTGCCCTCCCCCTGTTCTTCCACCAGTCGTACCAGGGCGCTTCCTGCCACCACGCCGTCGCAGTGGCGGGATACCGCCGCTGCCTGCTCCGGTGTGGCGATGCCGAAGCCCGCCACCACAGGCAGTTCAGTGAACTCCCTGACCTGGCCGGAGAGCCGCTCGATCTCCCCGGTGACATCCTGCCGGGTGCCGGTGATGCCAGTAACGGTGACACAGTAAATAAACCCCCGGGCCGCTGCAAGAACCTTGGGCAGCCGATCCCTGCCGCTGGTGGGGGCCACCAGGGGAATTACAGCCAACCCTGCCCCGGCGGCTTCGTTCACCAGCGGCCCTGACTCCTCTGCGGGCAGATCCGGTATAATCAGACCCGCCACCCCGGCCCGGGCGGCATCGGTACAAAAATCCCCCAGGCCGTACTGCAGGATGGGGTTATAATAAGACATCAAAACCAGCGGGGCACTGACGCTGCTTCTTACCTCTGCCACCAGCCTAAGAATGCCCGCCGGGTTTGTGCCGCTCCGCAAGGCTCTGACCGAAGCCCTTTGGATCACCGGGCCGTCTGCCGAGGGGTCTGAGAAGGGAATGCCCAACTCAATGATATCCGCGCCGGCTTGATCCATGGCCGCAATGAGCCGGCCGGTGGCTTGCAAATCCGGGTCACCGGCGGTCACGTAGGTCACCAGGGCCTTCTGGCCCCGCTCTTTAATTAGGGCAAATCTCTCTGCAATCTGCTGTACGCCGGTCATCGCAAATCCACCCCCATTTCTTTAGCCACGGTATGCACATCTTTGTCACCCCTGCCGGATAGGCAAACCAGGATGTTCTGGTAACCGGCCATGCCGGCTGCCAACTTCACTGCCTCGGACAAGGCATGGGAACTTTCCAGGGCCGGCAAAATACCCTCGGTGCGGCAAAGCAGGTGAAAGGCTGCCAGGGCCTCCGCATCGGTGGCCACGGCGTAATGTACCCGGCCGCAATCCTTTAAATAACTGTGTTCCGGGCCCACCCCCGGGTAGTCCAGTCCCGCCGAGATGGAGTGGACCGGGGTAACCTGCCCGTGGGAATCCTGCACCAGGTAGCTGTATGATCCGTGCATCACCCCGGGCCTGCCGGCGTTTAAGGGAGCGGCGTGTTTGCCCGAGGACAGTCCCAGTCCCCCGGCCTCTACCCCCACCAGCCGGACCTCCGGGTCTTCTAAAAAGGGTTGAAAGATGCCCATAGCATTGCTTCCCCCGCCCACACAGGCCACCACGCAGTGGGGCAGAGCACCGGTCTGCTCCAGCATCTGCCGCCGGGCTTCCTGTCCGATGATGGTTTGGAAATCCCGCACCATCATGGGGTAGGGGTGGGGGCCGGCCGCCGAGCCAATGACATAAAAGGTATCCCGCACATGGGTCACCCAATCCCGCATGGCCTCATTCATGGCGTCCTTGAGGGTGCCGCTGCCGGAGCAAACCTTTATCACCTCGGCCCCCAGCAGGCGCATACGGAACACGTTCAAGGATTGACGTTCAATATCTTCTTCACCCATATATACCACGCATTTCATGCCCAGCATGGCGGAAACCGTAGCGGTAGCCACCCCGTGCTGGCCGGCCCCGGTTTCCGCCACAATGCGCTGCTTGCCCATACGGCGGGCCAGCAGCAGTTGACCGATGGTGTTGTTGATCTTGTGAGCACCGGTATGGTTCAAGTCTTCCCGTTTGAGGAAGATGCGGGCGCCCCCGGTTTGCTTGCTGAGGGCCGCCGCAAAATAGATGGGTGAGGGACGCCCCACGTAATGGTTTAAATAATATTCCACTTCCCGTTGGAAACTGTCATCCTGCCGGGCTTCCTGGTAGGCCTGAATCAGTTCCTCCAGGGTCGGCATGAGGGTCTCGGGAACAAAGGTCCCGCCGTAGGCTCCAAAATATCCTCTGCTATCCGGCTGCATAGGCCGACACCTCCCTAGCGCGTTTAATAAATGCATGGATCAGTTGCAAATCCTTTTGACCGCTCGTTTCTACGCCGCTGGAAACGTCTACCCCGTAGGGCCGCACCAGGGCCACCGCCCGCCCGACATTGGCGGGATTCAGTCCACCGGCCAGGATTAGGGGCACTTTTAGGGACAGGTTTTCCAACAGGTGCCAGTTAAAGGTGATCCCGGTACCGCCTGACACCCCTTTTACATAGGTATCCACCAACAGGGCAGCCACCGGGTAATCTTTGGCTTGCTCCAGGGTTTGCCGGTCCCGGGCGGCTATCGCTTTCATGCAGCGCAGCCCCAGTTCCCGGCAGTGGTCCGGGCTTTCCCGGCCGTGCAGTTGTACCAGATCCAACCCGCAGAAGTGGGCAATCTGGCGGACCTCGGAAGCAGGCGTATCCACGAAAACCCCCACCCGGGTCACCAGCGGCGGCGTGGCCTGGCAGATCTGCCGCGCCTGCTCGGGCGTTACCTGTCGCCTGCCGGGAGCAAAGACCATGCCGATGGCATCTGCTCCGGCCAGGGCCGCGGCTTCTCCTGTGCGGGGATCCCGGATGCCGCAAATTTTAATGCGGACCGTATCAACTGGCATAGGGATCACCTCCCTCTGCCAGTTCCCTTACTTTGCGGGGGGTGTCCGGCGCAGTGACCAGTGCCTCCCCCACCAAAGCCGCCTGGATTCCCAGGCTGTTTAGGAATTGCATATGCCTCCTGCTGTGGATACCGCTTTCGCTGACCAGGGTAATATCTGTTCTTTTGATCAGTCCTGTAAGATGGCTTGTGGTGGCCAGGTCGGTGTCAAAGGTGTGCAGGTTGCGGTTGTTGATGCCGATGATGTCCGCGCCTGCCTGCAAGGCTAGCATCAGTTCTGCCTCTGTATGCACCTCCACCAAAGCCTGCAGACCCAACTCCTCTGTTAAGGCCAGCAGGCGAGCCAGTTGCTCATCGGACAGGATGGCAACAATTAATAAAACGGCATCGGCCCCGGCCAGCCTGCTCTGGTAAATTTGGATCGGGTCAAGGATAAAGTCCTTGCGCAGCAGGGGCAATTCGGTTTCCTGCCGTACTTCATCCAGGTACACCAGTTGGCCGCCGAAGAAAGGGGCATCGGTAAGGACAGAGATGGCGGCGGCCCCGTTTTCGCTGTATATGCGGGCCAACCGGCGGTGATCGAACTCCGGGCAGAGGACCCCTTTGGAGGGCGATTGTTGCTTAATTTCCGCAATCAGCTTCACTTTGCCGGGAGAACTGATGGCCCTTTTGAAGTCTCTGGCCGGGGGTAACTTGCTGATTGACCGGGCCATGTCCCTTGCAGTAAGGGTGGCTTTTAGTTCCTCGATCTCCCGCCTTTTGCTTTCAACAATTCTTTCTAATATCAAAGGGCGGCCATCCTTCCCCTGACCAGAGTTTGGGAAAACTCCACCAGTTGTTTTAGTTTCTTGTGGGCACTGCCCGAGTCAATAACCTCCTCGGCCAGCTTGACACCCGCCGCAATGTCCCGGGCCATCCCACCGGCCATGAGGCCCAGGGCGGCATTGATGACCACCACATCCCTCTGGGGCCCCGGCGCGCCCTGTAAAATATTTTGGATCATCCTGGCGTTCTTTTTGACATCCCCACCGGCCAAGGCCGCGATAGGGGCGCGGGCAAAACCGAACTCCAGGGGATCCAGGGTCATTTGTTTTACTTCATTGCCCTTTATCTCGCAGACCAGGGCTTCCCCGGCCAGGGAAACTTCATCCAACCCGCCGCAGCCGTGGATGACAAAGGACCGTCTGGTGCCCAAATTGGCCAGGACCTGGGCCATCACCGGGACAAGATCCGCACAATACACTCCTAGCACCTGGCTTTGGGCAAAGGCCGGGTTGGTCAGGGGCCCCAGAATATTAAAGACAGTGCGAATACCAATTTCTTTCCTGGGTCCCGCGGCATACTTCATGGCCCCGTGCAGCAGCGGGGCAAAGAGAAAGGCAATGCCCACCTTATCCAGGCACAGCCCCGCCTCCTCGGGGGTCAGATTGACCGCCACACCCAGGCATTCCAGCACATCGGCGCTGCCGCATTTGCTGGAAACCGACCGGTTGCCGTGTTTGGCCACCGGCAGACCGGCGCCGGCCAGCACCAGGGCGCAGGCCGTGGAGATGTTGAAGGTATTGGCGCCGTCTCCCCCTGTGCCGCAGGTATCCACCAGATTGGTTTTGGATGTTTTCACCGGGGTCACCTTATCCCGCATGGTGCGGGCAAAGCCGGTAATTTCCGCCGCAGTTTCCCCCTTCAAATGTAAGGCTGTCAGCAAACCGGCAATTTGTGCGGGGGTGGCCCGGCCTTCCATAATTTCCTTCATGGTTTCCCGGGCTTCGGCCTCGGACAGGTCTTCCCCTGTTACCACTTTCTTAATGGCTTCACTGATCACTCTCTGCTCTCCTCCTTCTCAACTCAACCAATTCTCTAGGAACACTGTTTAATAAAATTACGCAACAGGGCTTTGCCCTGGGTGGTGGCAATGGACTCCGGGTGAAACTGCACCCCCTCCACCGGGTATTGCAGGTGGCGGATTCCCATCACCTCTCCCTCGGGCGTTCTGGCGGTTACCCTAAGGCAAGAGGGCAATGTCTCCTCCTCCACAGCCAGCGAGTGGTAGCGGGTGGCTGTGAAGGACCGGGGAATATCTTGGTAAACCCCGCTGCCGTCATGCAGGATGGTGGAAGTTTTGCCATGCATTAATCGGCCCGCTGCAATGACCCTGCCCCCCAAAGCCCGGGCAATGGTTTGATGTCCCAGGCAAACGCCCAGAATCGGCATTTTATCCTGCAGCAGCCGCACGGCTGCCAGGCAGATGCCGGCCTGTTCCGGTCTGCCCGGCCCCGGGGAGAGAATCAAACCTGTCACACCCGTGGCCAATAATGCTTCCGGTGTAATGGCATCATTCCGATAAACCCTGACCTCCTGTCCCAGTTCCCTCACCAACTGAACAAGATTATAGGTAAAGGAATCATAATTATCGATCACTGCCAGCACGCTGATTCCCTCCTTCCTCTTCCGATGCCGCCAGGACGGCCGCCGCCATGGCCCTGGCCTTTTGTAAAGACTCTTCATATTCCCTGGCGGGGTCGGAATCTGCCACGATGCCCGCCCCTGCCTGCAAATAGGCTTTGCCGCCTTGCAGCACGGCGGTTCGAATGGTGATGGCGGTGTCCATGTTGCCGGCAAAATCAAGATAACCCACTGCTCCGGCATACAGTCCCCGGTGCGTGGTCTCCAATTCATCAATAATTTCCATGGCCCTGATTTTCGGCGCCCCGGATACCGTACCCGCCGGAAAACAGGTGCCCAGTACATCCAGGCCGGTTTTCCCCGCCTCCAGTGTGCCCGTTACCTCGGACACCAGATGCATGACATGGGAGTAACGCTCCACCTGCATAAAATACGGCACCCGGACGGTTCCCGGCACACAAACCCTGCCCAGGTCGTTGCGGCCCAGATCCACCAGCATCAGGTGTTCCGCCCGTTCCTTTTCGTCCTCCAGCAATTCCGCCGCCAGCCGGAGATCCTCGGCGGTATCCTTGCCCCGGGGCCGGGTGCCGGCAATGGGGCGGGTAAATACTTGATCCCCTTCCACCCGCACCAGCATTTCCGGGGAGGCCCCCACCACCGCCAGATCTCCAAAATTTAAGTAAAAGAGATAGGGTGAAGGATTGATGGATCGCAGTTTCCGATAGAGGTCAAAGGGCGCACCGGCAAAGGGAAGGCCAAATCTTTGGGAGATTACCACCTGAAAAATATCCCCCGCCCGGATATAATCCAACGAACGGCGAACAGCTGCTTCAAATTGGCTTTGGCGCATGGAGGAATGCTCCGTCAAATATGCATTAAGATGTTCCTTGGGGTAGGGGTTGGGCCTGCCTAAAGGATAAAGCCCCGTATTGCTATGGGAGGCAAAAATTTGTTCCGCCACCCGGTCAATCTTTTTTACAGCCTCCCCATAGGTATCCTCCGGCTTGCCGGATAACGGAAGATTGGCTGTCACCAAAAGGGTGCGGCGGACATGGTCAAAGGCCAACACGATGCCTGGAAACATCAACCGGCACAGGGGCAGTTCCGCATCATCCTTTTTTTGTTCCGGCAGGCGTTCCAGGGAACGCACCAGATCGTAGCCAAAATACCCCACGCCGCCGGAGGTAAAACGGGGCATTTCCGGCAGCACAGGGGTTTGGAACCTGCTCAACAGGCCCGCCAACGCCTTGAGCGGGCTGCCATGCAGCTTGGCTCTGCCCGATGTGCCCCAATATTCCCCCTGGTTGTTATGAAAACGATAATTTAGAAAGCACTCCATACCTATAAAGGAGTAGCGTGCCAGTGTGGTCCCCCCTTCAACGCTCTCCAACAGGAAGCTGGGCCCCCGGGGAGACAGTTTTCGATAAACTGACACAGGGGTTTCGGTATCCGCCATGTATTCGCGGTAAACCGGGATGAGGTTATATTCCTCCGCTAATGAGCAATAATCTTCGAGGGAAGGATGGTACAGAACAATCACCTCCTGTTTTTCTATAAACCCACATGCCGCAACTCCTTGGCACCAGGCAAACACCTAATTCCTTATAAATAAAAACAAAAAACCGGCAGCTCGAAAGAGAGCACCGGTTTATATACAGACAATCCCGCTCACTGTTCTCGGCTAGTCTCAACTCTGCTATTTAACTAAGCTCAACTAAACTACTCTACGCTAACTACCAATTAGAGTAACACAAGAAACCGCCCCAGTCAATGACCTGTTTGGCAGAAAATGAAAACTTGTTGTTCAAGAAGGAATTCTCATGATGCTTGCATAAACTATAACAGAGAACCGGATAAACGATCAGAAAGGTGGATTACTACGTTGGCTGGCAAGAACGTGTCCGTAAAATTTTTTGAACCTTATCCTGTTAATGACCTGGTGGTCTATGTTACCGGACCGGATCGTGGTTCGGTTATAGAAGCAGACTGTCGCTTCGAGTTAACCACCACCCTGAACAATTGCGACTGCTGCACCTTCCGCTGGTGCTCCCGCCGGGACCCCTCTTTCAAATGCCGTCATATATTGGCCCTGCGGCAGGTCTTAGGTTTGGAATAAGAAAAAACTCTCCTGGCAGCCAGGAGAGTTTTTGTTTATGTAATAGCTTTTAAATTTTTCTAGTGAGATTACTTACACTTATTTTGCGCTTTCCCCGGATGATTCCGGCTTTCCCAAGGCAGGAACCCGCTTTGTGAAATGCAGCCGCCCAGCAAGCTGTTTTATTACAGCATCCCCCAGTATGCGGTAACCCTCATGGGTTGGATGACCGCCGTCCAATAGATATTGGGGATCTCCTTGATGGGAATTTCCGGCCAGCAGGGGAGTGTGGAAATCCAGGGTGAGCAGACCCCTCCCGTTGGCATATTGCCTGATCCATTGCCGGGTTTGCTCCAGCTTGGTAAAATACAGGTCGGCCTCTTGCCGGGTACCCTCATAGTGCTGCAGCATTTGCTCGATATTGAGCGGCGAGGGTAAGACCAGGATGGGGCAAATGCCGCTGTTAAAGGACTGTTTAACCACATTGAGGATATTCTCTTGTACTTCCTCCAAGGATACTCCCATCCAACCGTCGTTATGGCCGCCGGCAAAGATGACATAGGCGGGTTCCTCATTTACTACATCTTGGTCAAAACGGGCCAGCATTTGTCCGGTGGTTTCGCCGCTGATGCCGCGGTTGATAAAAGGATACCCGGTGGCCTCTGCCACGGCGGTTACCCAGGAAAATTGGGGGCCGTCGGGATAGCCGTAGGTAATACTGTCCCCCAGGCAGACAATTTTCTGCCGACCGGCTGCCTTGCGAAATGCCTGTACCCCTTTCTCATCGGGCAAAGCAAATGTCACTTCCTCAATCCCCGAACCCAGGGATAAATGTCTCCTGACTTCTGAAACCATCACCCTGGCGGCAGCAGCCGACGATATTTCCTGCGACCTTGAGTTAATTACCGGTAGCAAGAGAGATTTAAGCCCCCTGTTCTCCGCAGCCTTACAGGCTTCCCCGGTAACGGTTCGGATTTTATGTTCATAGGACGCCTCTGGTTGTCCAAAATCCTGGGCATGCAAGACTTGTTCTCTTTCCAATTCCTGCGGGCCCAACAGGGATGTATCCAACTGAATAACATTGATCATTAAGAACCACCTTCCATATACCAAAAAAACAATTATTTATATTCTCATATCTTATATTATATCTTATATCAATGTAGGATAAATTCTTCAAATGACACCCACTTCCTTTAGAATTGACATTAAAAGAAATCGGGGTCAGGCTT
>JBFMCH010000061.1:0-5621 GCA_040754595.1 Bacillota bacterium | reverse complement strand
CCTGTTTTTTAGTAGAAACTCTGGCATATATAGCACAACGATTTCCTTTAATTTCTACAGTTTTACCCATAACAGCAAGCAGTTCGCTTTCGTCATACCGACGATGACCGCCAGCAGTTTTTATCGGATGTATAATCCCTTCTCTTGACCATCTGTGAAGGGTACTGATGTGCAAATTGTATAATTTTTTAACCTCTTTTGCTGTTAAATATTTTCTCATTATTAACCACCTCTGTTACCATTGTAACATATTTTGGTTAATAATGGCTATGATTAACTATCTTTGCATAAGTATTTTGGAAGCTGTTTTAACCTCCTTTTATGAAATACTTAACTAAAAATAGACGATTTGTTCAGGCTATAAAAACATTCACCGTTGGATCAAAAATAAAGGACGACTATTTCTGTGTCGCCGCTTAAAGTCTACAAAATATTAAATTACACATCGCCTTCCACAGGCACAATGCAAATAAAAGAAAACTCCTGTTCACCTTTGTTCATAAATTGATGCTCCGCCCCACCGGGAACCTAAGCGATGGAACCTGGTTCCAGGGAATGTTCTTCTCCTGCCAAAAACAAGGTACCTTTGCTGCTGACTACATAGTTAATGTGCGGCCAGGTATGAGAGTGGCGAGGATATGACTGTTGGTTGTAAGAGAATTAATGAAAATGTAATATTTGTAATGCAATAGAATTACTGTTAACTTTTGGGCATAACTTCCGATAACCAATCTCAAAGGGGCAAGTAAAAAGTAGGGGGGGAGTGCTGATGAAAAAACAAGTCTTTGGTTTGTTCGTTGTCTTTCTTATGCTAATCGGATGTTCAGCCCAAACAAGTGATAATCCCGACAAAACAACTGCTCAAAAAGCCAATGAACAAAGCCAGGAGGCTAAGCATCCTGAACTGCCACCTGTGAAGGTAAAACCAGAACAGCCTGAGATTGTTGGGGACGACCTTGCCCAGGGTGCTGCTCCCAAGAAACCGAGTGCTGGAAATCTATTCGACCCCCTAAAAATTAAGGCAGGGGATACAATTGGCGGGATTCTGTTCAGGTAGGCAGTATCCCGGGTATTAAGGATCACCCGGCCACTTGTCATATTTTCTGGAGAAGCAATGTTAAGCGGGAAATATATCTGTCATGACAACGATGGGTTTCTGGGATCGTCAATTGTTTTCGAGGTGGACAATAAATCGAAAAACTTTCTGCCCAAGTTGGTTTACGACAACAGATTTATCTGGTTTGTTTTCAGCAATTATGAGGAAGCGGTGAAGGCTTTTGGAAAGCCTGGCTCCAGGGGTGAGGCGACGATCGTGATTGATGATTATACCATTCGTTATAAACATACGGATACTTATAACGAGGCAAAACTCGTAAGGGTAATTCAATAAATTTCTAATCAGTAAGATTTGTTAATGTATGGAGGAATGATAAGGTTAATCAATTTTAATAAGATAGACCCACCGGATACTGGTCCGGTAGGCCTACTTTGGGAGAATTTATTAGAGATGTTCAAGTATTATTATTAGATTTATAAGGAACTGCAGATGATCGTTAAGTAGTGCCGGGTGTTCTTATTAGGATAGCTTTGCTTTGCTCGTCCCACTTTACTTCATAACCAAATGCTTCTGCTATCCAGCGAGCCGGCAGATAGGTACGACCATTCTTCATGATGGGCGCTACATCCAGGTCTACTACAAGATCACCCTTGATCGCTTGGTCAATACCCACTTGCATCTGGAGTATAGTATCACCTAATTTCAGTGTTACTATTTCAAGAGCATTGTCCCATTTAATATCTTGATCTGTTACGCCACATGCATATGCAAGGTAACGAATGGGTACATAGGTACGATTGTTTTCAATGAATGGTGCTGCGTCCATAGTATACTGACTCTTATTAACCATGTATTTGTTCAGGTTAAGGTAAAATACGGCATTGTTGGTTGGAGCAGCAATAGCTGTAACTGTAACACTGAGAACAAGAAAGCCTGCTAGAATTACGGAAATAAGCTTTTTCATTATCTGCCTCCTCAGGAATAGTCGTTAATCTATTAGACGAATATAAAGCATCATAAGTTCAAGACAAATATTTGAAGAAGAGTTTAGGATAAGCACTCAACCGGGGTGCTTTTGTTATTTATTAAAGCAAAGAAGGTAAGGTAGTTGAAAGGAGATAGAAGCACTAGGGGAGAGGGGCCTTTGAGTTCTATAAAAATAAAAGGAAATATCATTAACCGGGAGGGACAATCAACTGAGTATCCCGGAGAAAAAAGGTACTAGTCCCCTGTTTTCAAGGGTTTTGTTATCAGTTAAGAAGGAAACCTTAATCCTTTACCGAATATTGTAAAAAATAGGCTGCTCATAGCTTATGATTTTCCTGGTAATTCACAAGTGTAACAAGGTGTTATATGAAATTATTGAAAATATTATATCGTTAAAATGGGGGAATATTGTGCTAGCTATAATAGATAGCGTAGCTTTGTTAGGGCTGGATGGACAAAAAGTAAGAGTGGAAGTTGATGTATCGAACGGTTTGCCTGCCCTTGATATCGTTGGGTTGCCCGACGCAGCTGTACGGGAAGCCAAGGACAGAGTCCGAACAGCCATTAAAAACTCCGGATTGGACTTTCCGATTCAAAGAATTACAGTCAACCTGGCGCCGGCAGATCTGCGCAAGGAGGGGCCGGCGTTTGATTTGCCGATCGCTGTTGGCATCTTAGCAGCCACCGGTCAGATTAATCCGGAATTGTTCTCCGGTATGCTGTTTATCGGTGAACTGTCCCTGGACGGCTCTGTTCGGGGGGTCCATGGGGTGCTGCCGCTGGCTTTGGCAGCCCGTGAGTTAGGGATCAACAAATTGGTGGTGCCACTGGATAACGCTCCTGAAGCGGCTTTGGTTCAAGATGTGCAGGCATTTGGAGTAGCTTCCCTAGCAGAACTTTCTGCTGCCCTAAAGGGCGAAACGGATTTCCCGCCCTATGAATCAGAAGGTCTGGCTGCCAACAACCTGCCGGAAGAAAAGGCACTGGACTTTGCCGATGTTCGGGGACAGTTGGCTGCCAAGCGTGCTCTGGAAGTGGCAGCGGCAGGAGGCCACAACATTTTGATGCTGGGTAGTCCCGGTTGTGGCAAAACCATGCTGGCCAGAAGATTACCTTCCATTTTACCCGACCTCACCTTCGAGGAAGCCATCGAGGTCACAAAAATCTATAGTCTGGCCGGTCAACTTTCTGTCAAGAATCCGCTGGTAACAAGACGCCCCTTCAGGGCGCCCCACCATACCTCTTCCACAGCCAGTCTGGTGGGCGGCGGAAGAGTCCCCAGACCGGGTGAAATTAGCCTGGCACACCAGGGAGTACTCTTTATGGACGAACTGCCGGAATTTCATAAAGATAGCCTGGAGGCCCTGAGACAGCCGCTGGAAGATGGTTGTGTCAGTGTTTCCAGAGTGGCCGGCAGCTTTACCTTTCCCGCCAACATTATGTTCGTTGGGGCAGCTAACCCTTGCCCCTGCGGGTTTCTTTTAGATAAAGAAAGGGAATGCAACTGCACTCCCTTTCAGGTACAAAGATATATGAATCGTATCTCCGGACCCCTGTTGGATCGCATTGATCTTCACCTGGAAGTTCCCAAAATTTCGTACTCTGAATTAAATGATGCTCCCCCGGGGGAATCATCTCTGCAAATAAAAACAAGAGTTGAACAGGCAAGATTTATCCAACGTGAAAGATTAAAAGATTTACCTATTTCCTGCAACGCAACCATGAGAGCCAGGGAAGTGCGACGGTTTTGCAAACCGGATGCCGCAGCTTCAAAACTGCTGCAGGAAGCCTTTAAACGAATGGCTTTGAGCGCCCGGTCCCATGACAGAATCCTAAAAGTAGCCCGTACCATCGCCGATTTGGACGGCAGTGAAGTAATTTCCATAAACCATGTGGCAGAGGCTATCCAATACAGGGGTCTGGACAGGTTGTTCAGATTTTAATGTAGAATCGAGTTTTTTCATTACGGCCATGAGGCACTGGATAGTTTTGGCCAGAGGTGGGATACATTGATTACATTACAACCAGCCAGTTATAATCACTTAGAATTGGTTTGTCACATTATTAAAGAGTCCTTTCAAAAACAAGCGAAAATCCTTGCTATTACGCAAGAAAAATACCTTAATTTTGTCGCCTTTGAAACGGTTGAACGGGTTCCAAAACGAATGAACAGCGGTGACCAAGTCATTATTTCTTTCATAAATGATGAGCCCATGGGAACCGTCAGTTATAAGGCAGATCATGCTCTACAGAAAGGAATCATCCGGCGGTTGGCGGTTCTGCCAAAGTATCGGGGTTATGGGTATGGCGAGCTATTGATGAGCCAGGCCGAGCAACAATTAAAACAAGAGAACATAAGATACATCGAATTAGCCATCGTGGCTCAATTTCAAGGACTTCAAAGATATTATGAAAGACTGGGTTATATGGCAAAGGAGAAAAATTTTTTCCCACCTTACCCTTTAAGGTTTTATTTATGGAAAAGAAATTGTATTATTTTGAGACAGGGTCAGAATGTAAGAGCAAGTAAACATTTTAGTATATTTAAGGTCTCTTTAAAGGATAAAGGGGCCTGATAAATCATCAGTACCCGCCGAATTTGGTATAAATCTTGTCCTTATAACAGCTTAAAGCCGGGGAGCTTACTTGTCTTTTTTCCATCAGGATATTAAACCGAAGAATCTTCTCATTTAGTTTCTTTGTCAATTGACGTTTTTCGTCCTCGTCATAACAGTAATTAATAAGCTTATGTAAGCTAATAATCTCTTTCTTAATCTCAAGTTCCTCAGGCAGAACTCCGGCGTTTTTTAAAAGTCTGTAGCCCGCTCTAAGTTCATCAGGAATATGGGATAAATCTTCCATTTCCAAAGGTTTTCCACTGCCGGGCAGGTTATTTAATTCACCGTTTTGTATGGACTCACGAATTTTATTCTCCGCAAGTAAAGCGAAAACATCCATTTTCTCACCTTCAAAATATTTTAAAATCACGCTGGCTATGTTGAATAATCAGACTCTATAAATGGTTTTGACACTCTTAGATATATTCCCTTCTACAAAGGGATAATACATAAAAATTTCCACTTGCATGTAGCCACCCTGCATGGTATGATAACAATTGTCGCCGAGAGGTGACGGTTAAAAATGACAACTGTTTACCAAAAAGTCAATAAGTTTTCTGGCGGCGATATCGGAGAGGTTACACCTGTTCCCATCCTACCCATCCGGGCACAAGCGAACACAGCAGTTAAACTTTCCAGGGCCGATGGTTCTCGGGGCTCGCGCCTCTGGGGAGAGACCCAAAAGACATTGCTAACTTTATTCCTGTGCCTAAAAACTGGAATAAAGATTACATAAAAAATTCCACTTGCGTTACGTTGAATGGCGTGATATGATAACAAATGTCGCCGCAAGGTGGTACTTAAAATTACCAGTTGATAATTCGTGTTATCGGTGGTAAGATGAAGTTCCGTCGCCGATGAGGCGGTGTAAAAATTACCAAAAACTTTCACTTGAAATGCAAGTGAGGGTCATGGTAAACTAAGATTCCGGTCGTGAGGCCGGGCTAAAAAATGGTCTT
>JBFMCH010000060.1:0-55853 GCA_040754595.1 Bacillota bacterium | reverse complement strand
CGGTACCGTCCTCCAGCCAGACTTCCGCTTCCAGTGTAGGGTTGCCCCGGGAATCCAGAATTTCCCGGGCGAATACGTCGCTGATGATTGTCAAAGTTCATTCCTCCTATGTGGATTTTATATTTAGTGTTAAACTTCTGTTCTCTCTGACAGTTAGTCGTTAGCCATTGGCTATTGGTTATCGGCTACTGGCTAAAGGAATCAAAACCAAAGGCTAAAGGCCAATGGCCAACAGCCAAAGGCCTGACCCCAAAGCCTATCCCTTAAGCAAGAGGCTTTCTCCCGTCATTTCCGGGGGTTTGGGCAGACCGAGAATATCCAGCATGGTGGGGGCGATGTCCGGCAAGCTGCCGCATTCCTTAAGTTTAACCCCTTGGTAGCGATCTCCCACCAGGTAAAGGGCACCGGATAGATTGACACTTTCGTCAGTTTCACCAAAATACTGCCTTCTTTCCGAGTGGCCTAAGATTGCATATTTACACCCGATCTCCCTTAGCATAAGGGGTGAAATTTCTCCGGTATAGGCCCCTTGCTTTTCCCAGTACATGTTTTGGGCACCCAGAGCGATACCGCTTCCCTTTAAAGCCTCAGCCACCGGTGCCAGAACGGTGAAGGGCGGGCACACCACCGCTTCAACCGGTGTGCTACCCAATTTTCCCCGTAATTCTGTCAAAAACTCCAGGGCCTCGCAAACATTTTTATGCATCTTCCAGTTTCCGGCGATGATTAACTGCCGCATCGTTGTATCTCCAACACCATGCATCTAGATGGCGGCGGCACATTTACCGCCGCGCTGTTGCTTTTATTTACTCTGAAGCACCGCTACCCCCGGCAACTCTTTGCCTTCGAGGAATTCCAGGGAGGCCCCGCCGCCGGTTGAAATATAGCTGATCTTATCCGCTACGCCAATCTTATTCACCGCAGCCACCGAGTCACCGCCACCTATAATAGTAATGGCAGAAGAATCCGCCAGGGCTTTGTCTACTGCTTCGGTTCCCCTGGCAAAGGCCTCCATTTCAAAAACTCCCATAGGCCCGTTCCAAACAACAGTTGCTGCTTTTTTAACAGCTTCAGCATACTTAGCAGCAGTGACCGGTCCGATGTCCAGCACCATCCAGTCCTCTGGAATCTCTGTCACCGTCACCACCCGGTTCTCGGCAGTTGGTTCAAAGGCCCTCGCCACCACCACATCAGTGGGTAACAGGAGTTCTACATTACGGGAAACCGCCCGCTGCATTAACTCTTTGGCCAGTTCAACTTTTTCCGGCTCTATCAAGGATGTTCCCGTACCGTATCCCTGGGCCTTAATAAAGGTGTTGGCCATACCGCCGCCGATAATTAATGTATCGACCTTGTTTAAGAGGTTGTCAATAACCCCCATCTTATCTGATACCTTGGCACCACCGATAATGGCCACAAAGGGACGCTTGGGGCTTGTTACCGCCTGGCCTAGCATTGCCAGTTCCTTTTCCATCAAAAAGCCGGCCACAGCGGGCAGGTATTTGGCAACTCCGGCTGTTGAGGCATGGGCCCGGTGGGCTGCACCAAAGGCATCATTTACATAAATGTTTGCCAGTTCCGCTAACTGCCGGGCATAACCATCATCGTTCTTGGTTTCTGCGGCATGAAAGCGAACATTTTCCAGCAGCAGCACATCTCCGTTCTGCATGGTGGCAATGGCTTGCTTAACTTCTTCCCCCACCGACTCGTTAACCTTGATCACTTCTTTACCTAGCAGGTCCGACAATCGTTTGGCCACCGGTGTGAGGCGGTATTTTTCTACCACTTCTCCCTTGGGGCGGCCCAGAGGGTACATTAAAGTCCACCCGCACCAAAACCTTTTTGCTCCGGATATCAATGTCTTTTACTGTCTTTTTGGCCATTCTTATAACCCCTTTTTACCCACCATCAAGGTTAAGTCCAGTACACGGTTGGAATAGCCCCACTCGTTGTCGTACCAGGAAACCACCTTGACCATATTCCCTTCAATAACCATGGTGGAAAGGCCGTCAATAATGGAAGAATGGGGGTTACCGTTAAAGTCTTTGGACACCAGCGGTAAGGAGCTGAAAGCAAGAATGCCCTTCAGGGAGCCCTCGGCAGCTTCTTTGAGGGTGGCGTTAACCTCCTCTGCGTTGGTAGGTTTAGCCAGTTCAGCCACCAGGTCCACTACTGACACGTTGGGAGTGGGAACCCTCATGGCAAAACCGTTCAGTTTGCCCTTCAATTCGGGCAGTACCAGGGCCACAGCCTTGGCGGCCCCGGTGGTGGTGGGAATGATGGACTGTCCAGCAGCCCGGGCCCGACGCAGGTCCTTGTGGGGTAAGTCCAAAATACGCTGGTCATTGGTATAGGAGTGAACAGTCGTCATTAAACCCTTAACGATGCCGAATTTCTCATGCAGAACTTTGGCAAAGGGAGCCAAGCAATTGGTGGTGCAAGAGGCATTAGAAATAACATGATGATTGGCCGGGTCGTAGGTATGGTCGTTAACTCCTATGACAATGGTGGCATCCACTTCTTTACCCGGTGCAGAGATAATTACCTTTTTGGCTCCGGCCTGGATATGTTTGGCGGCATCCGGGCCTTTGGTAAAACGCCCGGTAGATTCAATGACAATGTCTACACCTAACTGACCCCAGGGCAGTTTGGCAGGGTCTGTTTCAGCAAAAACTTTAATCTCCACATCGTTAACCAGAATGGTGTTTTCGGTGCACGCTACCTCTGCGGCCAACTCACCGTGCACCGAGTCATATTTTAGCAAATGAGCCAGCGTTTGCGGGTCTGTAAGGTCGTTTACGGCCACAATTGCAACCGGAGACCCTACCCGAATGAGATCCTTCTTTAGCATTGCTCTCAGCACATTTCTTCCGATTCGCCCGAACCCGTTAATGGCAATTTTAATTGTCATGTTAAAATACCCCCTTGTTTAAATTCTTCTTGATCAACTGATTGGATAATGTACGCCTGTGGTTGGCCAGGCATTATATTTGGGCTATCAATACCTTTACCCCTAAATTTTCAAGTTCCCTACGGGTTTCCTCCGGCAGCCCGGAATCGGTAATCACAGTATGTATCTTATCCCACTGGGCAAAGGTATGATAGTATACTTGATTAAACTTTTCACTGTGGGCCACCAGAATGACCTCTCTGGCAGCAACCAACATGGCCTGTTTAACTTCTGATTCCAACATATTGTTTGCAGACAACCCGCGTTCGATGCTGACACCGGTAGCGGCAAGAAACACTTTGTCAGCGTTGAAGCCCGCAAAACCGGCCCGAGCCATTGGCCCCACCAGTGCGTGGGTGGTTCCCCGCACTTCCCCCCCGGTAACCAGCACGGTGGTTTCCTCCCCGGGGTTAGCCAGAACCGAGGCGATGGGCAGCGAATTGGTAATGACAACGCAGGGTTTGTTTATCGATTGCGCAACAGCCAAGGTTGTTGTCCCCGCGTCCAGGATAATCGTCTCTCCCTCTGCAACCAGCTCTGCAGCCAAACGTCCAATGGCAGTTTTTTCCCGCTCGGCCTCTCCCAACCGGATGAAAAAACGAGCATCGGAGGCGGTCTGAGGATAGAGCGCCCGCCCGTGTTCACGCTGCACCAGGCCTAAAGCGGCAAGGGCTTTCAAGTCCCGTCGAACGGTCATTTCAGATACATCAAAACGCTGGGCCAATTCCGAGACGGTCAGATGCCCGTGTTCCTGGAGTAATAAGCGAATCTTCTCTTGGCGCTCGCCACTCATTCCATTGCCTCCCACCTGAACTTATGTTTACTCTAAAGAATGGCTACAGAACCTTCGTAAACCACCCCTGAGAGGGCGTCCACCGTAACAGTCTGCCCCTCGGAAATTTTTGTCAAAGCCTCTTCCGCGCCTACCACCGCCGGAATACCATAGTGCAGAGCCGCAATGGCGGCGTGGGAAGTTAAACCACCCTCCTCAACAACCAGTGCCCCGGCCCGGGCTACCAGCGACATAAAACCGGCATCAATGGTAGCGGCCACCAGGACATCTCCTTTGTTGAAGGTGTCCATTTCGGGAGAGGTGACCTTTCGGGCAGTCCCCGCGTAAGCCTGGCGGCCGATACCCGCTCCCCTGGTCAAAATATTGCCCACAACCTGGATCTTGATCATATTGGTGGTTCCCGCTTGACCGGCGGGAACGCCGGCGGTAATCACCACCACATCCCCGGTTTGAACCAGGTTATGCTGCAGGGCCGCTGTCACTGCAACCGACATAACCTGGTCCGTACCCGCGCTTTCCGGAACCAGCAGCGGTTGCACCCCCCACTGCAAGGCCAGCCGCCGTGCCGTCCCTACAAAGGGGGTGGCTGCCACAATGGGGCACCGGGGACGGTATTTTGAAATCATCCGGGCAGTCAGTCCGGAATGAGTGGGCGTCAAAATGGCCGCTGCATTGAGATCTTCAGCAATAGTACAACTGGCATGGCTGATTGCTTCCGTCACATTGACATGGGGGTTTCTCTCTCTGCTTTTGTCTGACAGTATAGTTTCTGTACGTCTGGCGATTTTATCCATCATTTTAACCGCTTCTACCGGAAACTTACCGGCAGCGGTTTCGCCGGACAACATGATGGCGTCGGCTCCGTCTAAAATGGCGTTGGCCACGTCGCTGGCTTCGGCTCGGGTGGGGCGGGGCTGACGAATCATAGAGTCCAGCATTTGTGTGGCAACGATCACCGGCTTACCCAGAAGATTGCATTTATTGATCATTTCTTTTTGAGCAATGGGCACTTCCTCAGCGGGAATCTCCACCCCGAGGTCCCCACGGGCTACCATCAGCCCATCGGCCACTTGTAAAATGGCATCGAGATTTTCTAGCCCTTCTCTGTTCTCAATTTTGGCAATGATATGCGCATTTGCACCTGCCTCTTCAACAATCCGACGTACCGCCAGAATATCGGCCGCCTTGCGGACAAAGGATGCGGCAATGAAATCAATGCCCTGGGAAAGCCCGAACCGGATGTCCGCGATGTCTTTTTCGGTAACGGCAGGCAGTTGAATGGAAACTCCGGGAATGTTGACTCCCTTTTGGGATTTCAGGAGCCCGCCGTTGCGCACCACGGTGGTGATCCACTCCTGCTGTACAGCGGTGACCTCCAGTCCAATTTGCCCGTCATCAATTAAAATCTGGGTTCCCGGGGCTACCTCTTGCCAAAGGTTTCGGTAGGTAATGCCCACCCTTTCCCGGGAGCCGGGTTCGCAGTCGGTGTCCAGTACAAAGGTGTCACCGTCACAGAGATGCACCCCCTGGTCGGGAACCATTCTCGTACGAATTTCAGGCCCTTTGGTATCGAGAATAATGGCCAAATGCTTGCCCATTCTGGCAGCCTCTTCCCGGAGCGTTGAGATGCGCTTGCCGTGTTCTTCGTGGGTGCCATGGGAAAAATTCAGCCTCGCTACATCCATTCCGGCTGCCAATAGCCGCTGCACCTGTTCCACGCTTTCACTGGCCGGCCCGATGGTACAAATGATTTTTGTTTTTCTCATCCGCAGTTCCTCCCCGCGGTAATGATGGTTACTTGTATACTCATGTTCAAATGATCCTCCCTAATGTTTATATGAACATTATATTCTGTGCACATAATCAAATTCCTGCCTGTGCAGTTGTTTATTTGCACATTTTTTAAAAATTACCTCAAATAAAAAACTTGCATGCTGATGCGTGCAAGTTTTTTATTTCATTTTACTTAGCAAGCCATCTGCCAGGGCCACAGGCCTGTGCCAGCACCTGAAGGGGGTGGTACACCGCAGCGCCGGTAAGATGATAAATTTGTAACTGGCACATGCCGCATTCGCTGATGACCTGATGAACCCCCAGTTCTTTCACAGCGTTAAAAACATTGCGACCAATTTCCTGGCTGATGGCGTATTTTTCTTTTTTAAACCCGTAGCTGCCCGAAAGGCCGCAGCAGCCGGCATCCAGGTCTTCCACCCGCAAACCGGGGATCAATTGCAGGATCTCCCGGGAAGGCACGCCACACCCCGCAGCTTTAAGATGACAGGGCTGGTGATAACCAATTCGTAAAGGCAGTTCCTCAAAGCGGGCAACCATTTTCCCTTGCTGAAGCAACATGCCTAAATACTCGAAGGCATCCAGCATTTTTTCATTTAACGAGTCGGTATTTAACTGAAAGAGTTCCTGGTATTCCCGCCGCAAGGTGAGATTGCAGCTGGGACAGGTGGTGATAATGTGATAACCCCTGTTAATATAACCTTGTAACTTTTCCAGGTTGTTCTTGGCCTGATCCCTGGCCATGTCTAACAGTCCATTGGCAATTAACGGCAGGCCGCAGCAGTTAAATTGCTCCACTTCCAACTGAATATTGTTATGCGCCAAAACTTCTGCCAGGGCCAAGCCGACCTCAGGCGCATTGTAGTTTACATAGCATCCCGGATAGTACAGCACTTTTGTCTTTTTTTCGTCAATGTTTTTAGACTTATATAATTCCAGGAAGGTTTTTTCTGCATAGCGGGGCAATGTCATGACCGCACTTACACCCAGCATTTTTTCCGCCAGTAGCCGGAGAGGTTGAAAGCCAGCCAACCGGTTAACAATGGACGGCGCTAGCCGGGCAGCTTTACCCATCCCTTCTACCCTGGCCAGGATCTTATCCCGCAGGGAAGCACCATGCAGGGACACATACTCTCCCTTGGCCCGGCAGTTCATGGCTGAGATCGCAACGCCGGAGGGACAGGCCACATCACATCCTTTACAGTTGCTGCAATAACCGATGGACGAGTGTACCGCCGCCGGTTCCTCCAACCGGAAGCGCTCCAGGTCGGGCCCGTTTTGCTTGGGACCGGCAAATTTGTCTGTCACCCTAGCCACCGGGCAGTGGGATACGCAGATCGAGCATTTTATACAGTTATCCAAAGCAAAGCGGTGATCACTGCTCATTCTCCCGCCTCCCCTGCCAGTTTTCCTGCCTTATATCCCGAAGCAACCGCCACCCCGTTGCCGCATTTTTCAATGGGGTAGTTGCAGCCCGCTAGATTGGCCCCGGTGATCAACACATTTTCTATAATGACCTGTCCCTGGTCATCTACTGGCTGCAAGTATTCATTTACCTTGATGCCCATTTGATTAAACAGGTGTCCTTCCATGGCCAGGAAATCCCGGGCAGACCACTTTTCACGGCCGGTTTCCACCGGCAAACGGAAGATGCTCTCCCAGGCCTTACCCGGTTCGGACTCCAGGCCTCCCCCGAGAAAAGAACCGGTGGCCAGCACAACGGTTTTGGCGAATATTCTAATTTTTTTGCCTGCGCCGGTTGCCTGCACTTCCGTACAGCGTTTTCCGGCAACCCGGGCACCGTTGACGGTGCAGCCAATTACCACTTCAACGCCCTGTCCCTTAACGTGATGCAGCAGCATTTGCTGCAACCTTTGTCCGGGTAATGCCGGGGGTATATTGGCCACCTCGTAAACCGGGTGACCCAGGTTCTCAGCCAGGTTCTTTGCCACCCGGGAATCCCAACGTTCCCCCAATACCGGCGGAAACAGCAAAACCGCACCAGGTAGCAGGTGGGGCTTAATTTGGTCAACGATACGAACCAGCACCCGGGGGTTCTCCAGGCGGTGGGCCAGCGTGTTGGGGCTAAGTTCTCCCCCGCCGGCGCTCACCATCAGGCTATTTAAGCGGCAATGGGCCTGTAGTGCCCCGGATTTTTTCAGGTTGGCTACGAGCACGTCCGGGTAGAAATCTTTTAATTCTCGAAAACCCACTACCAGAAAATAGCTTACTTGCTGCAGGTCACCACCTACGGCCATGCTGGCGGGAACCAGGTATGTGGGACGAAGGGTGCCAAGGGCGGTGGGAAGCAGCCAGTTGCCCCCCCTGTTATCCAGGTACGGGTTATGGTTTTCATGGCAAATCCGCCGGAAAAAGAGAAGACTTTCCTCCAGCACATCCTGTACCCTGGCATAGGGATGCTGCGGGTTCATAGTGCACAGTCCAGCAATTTCAGCCACAGGCTCCTGACACACCTGGTTCGGATCCTTCAGATTATAACCCCAGAGGTCAATACAACCGGAGGAAAGTCCCACCGCCCCCATGCCTTTGGCCACCAGCATCACTTTTTTACCCTGCTCGGCAGCTTTGGCAGCGGCCGTGAGTCCGGAGAGACCGGCTCCGATTATTAATACGTCCGCATATTTATTCATCATCTCATTCTCTCCATGGCAAATAGTGCGCAATAAATTCCGGTTGACAGCTGGGCCTCCCGCAGTTGCTGGCCCCACAACACCGGTCTCATGCCCTTCCAACGCTTTTGCAAAAACTTCGTTAAATACTCCCGGTGGTTCCCGGTGAATTGGGGGTAACCATTTAAAGCGCCCAGGGTACGATAGCTGCAAAAGGTGCCCTGGCAGGTACCCATGCCCATTCTGGTCTTGCGGCGAATGTCTCCCAGGGTAAAGCTGTCCCCATTGTGAGCTGCCTGCTCGATTTCTGCCAGGCTGACCACTTCGCACTCACAAAGGATCCTGCCTTTGTCAGGATTGTTTTCTACCTGCTCCACCACCCGGACAAAGCTGTCTCCCAATCTCTCAGCGGCCTTTTTGGCACCGGGAACGCCAAAAACTTTTTTGCCCCGCTTAAGCAGTTCCTCTGACACCGGAGCCATCAACGGTTCCTGGGCAGTCCTGCAAGGGGCATTGACTCCTATCTTGCTGGCAACCAAATCAACGGTTTTTTCCGCCATTAGACGGAAGGTGGTGAACTTGCCGCCCACGATGCTGACCATGCCGGCTAACCCGTCTCTCCGCTGGTGGTCCAACAGGGCAAAGTTGCGGGTAACAGACCTGCCGCCAGCGGCACTGTTCTCTTGATACAACGGCCTTACCCCAGCAAAGGCCCTGATTAGTCTGTAACTTTCTAATTCCGGCACCATTTCCTGACCGATTTTAATGAGGTCAAGGACTTCATCGTGGCCGGGTTTGGTACAGCCGGCATCATCTACAGTAACGGAAGTGGTGCCAAAAATCGTAATGGTACCGTGAGGTACAAAAATGTCACCATCGCCAGGTGGACGCAAACGGTTTACCACCATATTCATCAACCTGTGATTATAGGCTACCAGAGTACCTTTATCTTTAATCACATGAACCCCTAAGCCTGCCATGGCGGCCACTTCACTGGCCCAGGCTCCGGCGGCATTAATGACCATCTCGCACTCAATGTGTTTTTTCTCCCCGTTCAACTGGTTAGTCAATTCCACTGCGGTGATCCGGCCGTTCCTTTGATGAAGGGCGGTCAACCGGTGATACGTCAAGACTCTTGCCCCGTGACGCCGGGCGGCATGGACGTTGCCCCAGAGAACTCGGAAACCGTCCACAGCACAATCAGGGACTTTGAAAGCCCTGGTAATGTTTGAATGCAAAACTGGATTCTTCTTAAGGATTTCCTGTACGTCTGTTTCTTCACAAATAATGCCGGCTTCGGCACAGGCGGTAATCCACTGGTTGGTATATGCAGGGTCGTCCCCAGGAAGCTGTACAAAAAGACCTCCGGTGATTTCAACACAGTTGGGTGCAATCCGCCGTAAAATCATATTCTCCTCCAGACACTCCCGGGCGGCTTCTTTATCTTTTACAGCATAACGAGCACCACTGTGCAAAAGTCCGTGGAACCGGGAGCTGGTACCGTGGGCCAGGTCTCCCTGCTCGACCAATATCCCGGATATGCCCCTGAGGGCCAGGTCACGCAGGATGCCCGTACCAGTAGCCCCACCACCGATTACCACGACCTGAGCTTTATCCGTTGTCATACTTTAAACCCCCGTTATTATCGCTTCACCCGCTAATCACTCGGTATAATAGAGCCACACAATAGCAGGATTTTTCCCGATACTGTGTGGCTTCTCCATAACTCAAGCCGCTATCAAATTAATCTTCTTAATCTTCGATGGCCCAGTCCATACTGCGGGTAACCGCCCGCTTCCAGCCATTATAAAGTTTGTTTCTCTTGACCTCGTCCATTTGGTTTTCAAACCGGCGATCCAGTTTCCAGCGGTTGGCCAGTTCCTCTTTACTCTGCCAGAAGCCAACGGCAAGTCCGGCCAGGTAAGCAGCACCCAAAGCCGTGGTTTCAATAATCTTCGGTCTGTCCACCGGCACACCCAGGATATCGGCCTGGAATTGCATGAGCAGGTTGTTGGCCACTGCACCGCCGTCTACTTTCAGGGCCTGCAGTTTAATATTGGAGTCCGCTTCCATGGCCCCCAGTACATCCTTGGTCTGGTAGGCCAGGGAATCCAGGGCGGCCCTGATAATATGCTCCTTGGTGGTGCCGCGGGTCAGCCCCACAATGGCACCCCTTGCCCGCATATCCCAGTAGGGAGCACCCAATCCGGCGAAGGCAGGCACCAGGTACACACCATCGGGATCCGCTACCTTGCTGGCAAAGTATTCGGAATCCGGTGCTTCTTCTAAGATCTTCAAACCGTCTCTCAGCCACTGGATGGCCGCCCCGGCAATAAAGATACTACCTTCCAGGGCATATTCAACCTTGCCGTCAAGACCCCAGGCAATGGTGGTTAACAGACCGTTTTGGGAATCATAGAGTTTGTCACCGGTATTCATCAGCATAAAGCATCCGGTACCATAGGTATTCTTGGCCATGCCGGGTTCATAGCAAGCCTGGCCAAATAATGCTGCCTGCTGGTCCCCGGCCACCCCGGCAATGGGCACCGAGTGACCCAGGAATTGTTCAGGTGCCGTTGTACCATAGACTTCACTGGAGGGACGAACCTCCGGCAGCATGTTGGCCGGCACGCCCAGTTCCTTTAAGAGTTCTTCATCCCAACGTAGTTCCCGGATGTTATACATAAGGGTACGAGAAGCGTTGGAATAGTCTGTAACATGCCCCTTGCCGCCGGTAAGTTTCCAGATTAACCAGGTATCCATGGTACCGAAAAGAAGTTCTCCCTTTTCCGCCTTCTCCCGGGCACCTTCCACATTGTCCAAAATCCACTTCACTTTGGTGCCTGAGAAATATGCGTCCACCACCAGGCCGGTTTTGGTGCGGAAGGCTTGCTCAAGGCCTTTGGCCTTTAACTCGTCGCAAATGCCGGTGGTACGGCGGCACTGCCAGACAATGGCATTATACACCGGTTTGCCCGTGTTTTTATCCCATACTACGGTGGTTTCCCGCTGGTTCGTTATACCGATGGAGGCAATTTCCTTAGGGTCAATACCTGTCTTGGCCACCAGCTCAGCAATCACGCCATACTGGGTGCTCCAAATTTCATCGGCATTATGCTCCACCCAACCGGCTTTGGGATAAATCTGGGTGAATTCTTTCTGCGCCACTCCCATAATATTACTGTCCCGATCAAATAAGATGGCTCGGCAACTGGTTGTCCCCTGGTCCAACGCTAAAACATATTTCTTCTCCATTTCAACACTCCCCTTAATGTTATGCTTTATTGGAATGATAAGTTCAGAAGATTTATACTATAATTCTGAAGTCTTAGGCTCCAAAAAAAGTCTTATAGAAGAGAGCAGCAAGGACACCGCCGATAATGGGACCAACTACAGGAATCCAAGAGTATCCCCAATCGGAATCCCCTTTGCCAGCTATCGGAAGCACTGCATGAGCAATACGAGGTCCTAAGTCACGGGCAGGATTGATCGCATATCCGGTTGTTCCGCCTAGAGAGAGACCAATGGCCACAATCAGAATACCTACAATAAAGGGATTAAGACCGTCAGCGAATTTATTTGCACCGATTGCCAAGATACCTAATACCAGCACAAAGGTACCGATAATTTCGCTGATTAAGTTGGCACCTGTACTGCGGATGGCAGGGCCAGTACTGAACACTGCCAATTTAGCACCCTTATCCTCTGTGGCACCCCAGTGGGGTAAATAATGAAGCCATACTAATACACCGCCAAGAAAAGCTCCTAACATCTGGGCAACGATATACATGGGAACATCGGCCCAGGGAAAGCTGCCTAAGGTTGCTAGGGCGATGGTAACAGCAGGGTTTAGGTGTGCTCCACTGATAGACCCAACAGCGTAAACCGAAACCGCAACCCCAAATCCCCAACCACAAGTGATAACGATCCAGCCACCGTTTTGTGACTTCGATTTATTTAACACACAACCTGCTACAACACCGCCACCGAAAATGATTAGAAGCATAGTCCCAATTACTTCGCCTATAAATGATGACATTGTACTTCCCCCTTTTAGTTAGTTGTAAAAGTTAAACCTTCATTTCGTGAATTTTCTGACACCGCTAACCATACTAGTCCATTTAATCATAAAGCACCTTGTGATTCTATAGGATATTTGTGGTTCCATTTAATGCATATGGAAATACGGTTATACCGGTCTTTCCACCGAACTATTACCCTCCCTTCTTGAAAAAATAATGCCCAGGCAGACATTCTCTGGAAGAATGTCTGCCTGGGCCGTCTCCTTTTCTCCTGGCCAAGAAGGAGTAAAAATAAAAACCCTCAAATAGGCATACATAAATACACTACCTACAAGGGGTTATCTCCAAAACTCCTAACCATTTATCAAGTTGTGCGTGCTAGATTATTCTCAATATTTAATATATTCTGCAGCCCTTTGTGTTTTCCTGCTGCAAATGTTAATTATTTTTAATTTTTTTCGCACCTAAACTTCCCCTTTAAAACAACATCCTCCCGTCCAAATGATTCCTCAAAAAATCAGCCATTGGAGGGATGTCCCGACACTTTATAATCTTTTGTAATATCTATTGCATAAATTAGAATATCTCTTTTGCTTACGCCGGTTACCCTCTTATAAAACTATATTCCAAAGGTGCCTCAAACTGGTAGTAATAGCATCAATCCCTTTGCCCAGTGCTTCTTTTACATCCTCCTCCGTTTTTAACAGTCCTCCCCCCAAAATCGGCAAATTCAGGGATTTTCTCATTTCTTGAATCACGTATTGGGGAATTGTAGCCGGTAATACTTCCACTGCGTGGGGTTTAATGTTATCCGCCACCCGTATGGCAGTTTTAACCGATTCGGAATCCACGATAAATAAACGCTGAACCACCCAGAGACCTTCTTCTTTGGCAAACTTGGCCAAATTTGATTTCGTTGTAACAATGCCCTGTACACCCATTCGCTTGATTAGGTGAATCCCTGCCCGATCTTTACCAATACCTTCCACCAGGTCTATGTGAGTCAGTAAAACCTTGTCCGCCGCCCGAACCCTTTTAATCAAAGTTGGAAGATAGTTAATATCGCCGCCCAAAAGAAAAATGGCGTTGATATTGGGATGCCGTATGGCTTCTTCCAGGTCTTCTACACGCCGAATAGCCGCAGCGACATTTCTATTGGATAATACTTTTGTTAAAAAATCCATCTACTCCCCTCCCACTCCACAAACACACTGAACTGTTCTAAACCTAATTATTCCTTACTATAATAAAAAAAATTAACGGCCTTTGGTACATTTTAAATAATGTACAGACAGGCCGTTTCATTTTTCTTTCAGAAGTAAGGATTTAACACAAAAAAGGGCACCTCTCAGGAAACTGCCTGCTTTGGGTTATCTCCAATTACTCCCAACCGGATATCAAATTCATTTATTTGAATATTCTATAAGCCAATTACGTTTTCCTTTTTAAAACAGTAAACTTTTTAAATTTGTTAGGATCTGGTTCATGACTTGCAGAGCCTGGAGAGTATTATCTGATATTATCCCTTTTCTCCCATTCCAACATGCTCATCGTCTTTATTTGTAAGGTTATTCGGCGGTGTTTTAAAGGGGTTGTTGATTTGCTCCCTCTCCCAGGGAGCCATTTCATTCTGGCTGGTTTCGTCCTCGGTTGTCCCTTTTACCAACTCCCCTTTACGGGTTACCATCTGCTCGTGGGGCACACCTGTTTGTAATGTATGCCTCCTGTCGTGAAGAGTCATGCAGTCACCTCCGGGTAAAATTTATACTTAGTGTTTCCCGGATTAGCTTGTTTTTATTTACCGCAAAGTTCCTTCAACGCTACGGGGAAGAAGTAAAACGAAACAGCGGATTGGTTAAGGTGCGAAGGGTGGGAAGATGCAACGAGCGGCCGGGGCATCTGTAGTCTTTTCATCCCCTGTCCGCACCCAGTAACTGGTTACGGTGCCATATTGCAGGGCAGTATGTTTCCTGGCAGCCAGGGTCACGGGGTCGTCAACCGGCGGGGGCAGCGGGCAGGTTCCCCATGCCCAAAGAATTTCTTCCTTATGAAAACCTTTCTTTAATAGCTGCTCCAGTACCACCGGCACGGCCCGGGAGGCACTGTAAACAGCCGCCACCAGGCTGGTCGGTCCGGCAAACGATTGGTTTCTATATTATGTAAAAAAAGAAAGGAGGATGCACATGGGCGGTACAGCATATGGCGGTTTATTTGGCAGCAACATTTCGTTCATTCTTTTCCTGGTTCTGATCCTGTTGTTCTTTGGTAGATGCTTTGGCTACGGCATCGATCCCTAGTTTCTCTACATCCTCCTGCGGTACCCCTGGCTGCTGCCAGGGGTACCGTTCTTTTTTTACAAAGCAAACTCAATGCCGCAAAGAGGATGAGTTAGGGTCGGTCTCTTCGCATTGCATTTTTTAGAATAAACCTACCGTACGCCCGTATTCATCGATATCCACGTTATGGGCTGCGGGTTTGGACCCCAGGCCAGGCATGGTACGCATGGCTCCGGCCAGCGGGTAAAGGAATCCGGCCCCAACGGATGCCCGGATGTCCCGGATGGGGAAGATATAGTTCCCGGGGCGTCCCTTCATGGACGGGTCGTGGCTGATGGACAGGTGGGTTTTGGCCATGCAAATGGGCAGGTGCCCCAGGCCAAGGTCCTCAAATTGCTTGATCTTGCGCTCTGCCAGGGGTTCATAAACCACTCCGTCCGCATTGTAGACCCTGGTGGCCAGAATTTCAATCTTTTCTTTAATGCTGATGTTGTCCGGATAGAGCAGTTGGAAATCCGCGGGCTTTTCGCACGCAGCCACAACGGCCTCGGCCAGTTCGACCGCCCCTTCACCGCCGTCTGCCCAGACCGTGATGGGGTAAGCCCCCAGCGCTCCTGCTTCCATGGCTTTTTCCCGTACCAGTGCCACTTCGGCATCGGTATCCGGGGTGAAGCGGTTGATGGAGACAACCACCGGCACACCGAAATAGCTGGCCACTTGAATATGGTGCGCCAGGTTGGCACAGCCCTTTGCCAGGGCGGGCAGGTTTTCCCGGGTTAATTCTTCGGGCAGGGGCTTGCCGGCCACCACATTGCCCAGGCCACCGTGCATCTTTAAGGCGCGGATGGTGCAGGTAATGACTACGCAGCTGGGACGCAGGCCGGACTGGCGGCACTTAATATTCATGAATTTCTCCATGCCCAGGTCGGAGCCGAAGCCACTCTCGGTTACCACGTAATCCGCCAGCCGGAGAGCAATTTTGTCCGCCAGGACGGAGTTGTTGCCGTGGGCAATGTTGGCAAAGGGTCCGGCATGCATGATGCAGGCCTGTCCTTCCAAGGTCTGCACCAGGTTTGGCTTGAGGGCTTCTTTCATCATTACGGTCATAGCACCGGCGGCTTTCAGGTCTTCTGCGGTGACCGGTTTGCCGTCGTAGGTATAGGCAACAATAATGCGGCCCAGGCGCCGGCGGAGGTCGTGCAGGTTTTCGGCCAATGCCAGGATGGCCATGACTTCCGAGGCCACCGCCATGTCAAAGCTGGTCTGGCGGGGATAGCCGTTTTCCTTGCCGCCCAAACCGATGACAATATCCCGCAGGGCCCGGTCATTGGTATCCAGCACCCGGTTCCACATGACGGTCATGGGGTCGATGTTTAAGGGATTGCCCAGCAGGATGGAGGTGTCAATCATGGCTGACAGCAGGTTGTTGGCGGCTTCCACCGCATGAATGTCGCCGGTGAAGTGAATATTGATGTCTTCCATGGGAACCACCTGGGCGTAACCGCCGCCGGCAGCCCCCCCTTTAATGCCGAAAACCGGTCCCATGGAGGGCTGTCTCAGGGTGGTAATAACTTGTTTGCCAATTTTGCCAAGGCCCTGGGTTAACCCTATGGTGGTTACCGTTTTCCCTTCTCCCAGGGGCGTGGGCGTTATGGCAGTAATGTCGATCAATTTGCCAAGGGGTTTGTCGTTAAATTTTCTCAGGACATCCAGGTTGATTTTCGCCTTGTATTTGCCGTAAAGGTCAATGTCATCTTCTCCTAAACCGATGCTTCCGGCAATCTCGGTAATGGGAATCATTTTATGGGCCTGGGCAATCTCCAGGTCGCTGGGGACAACCTTCATGTAGTGTAACCTCCTCTAATCAATTCTCTGCACTTTGGGGAGCGCTTTAACGCCATCAGCTATTGGCTGTTGCTGTTGGCCCTTAGGGTATTCCTCTGGGGTCCTGTTGTTAGACTTTGGGATCATGCTTAAGGGTCCTGTAAAAGGCAATAAAACACTAACAACTGGACCCATAAGAAATACTCATAAGGCTAACAACAAGACCCGATAGAAATCCCCTTAAGACTCGACCATTAAGCCTGACCCGTAAGCTTACTTTCCACTTTCTGCAAAAATTTCTCCAGGTGAATAATGAAACGTTCATGGGTGCCGGAGCCAATGGGACCTGCTTCGTCGGCAGCGTCCACCTTAAAGACCAGGCGCTTGCCATCAATTTCGATTAGCTCAGCCCGGGCCACCACCTTCATGCCGACGGGCGTGGCGGCGGTATGTTTAACGTTGACCAGGGTGCCCACGGTGGTTTGTCCCTCGGTCAAACATTGATCCGCCAGTTCCAGAGCGGCTTTTTCCATCAGCCCGATCATGGCCGGGGTGGCAAAAACCCTGACCCCGCCGCTGCCGTAGGCAATGGCTGTATTACTGTCTGCTACCGTGATGCTTGTTTCATGCGTTAGACCTACTTTTAATTCCATCCAATAACCCTCCTGTGGTAGTTTTTTCATAAATATACAATATCTTCTATTATACCCTAAAAACAAAATTCTCCAGCTTTTTCACTGGAGAATTAAAGATATGAAAGTTACTCGTAAATCCAGGTGTCAATGGCACGCCCGTAGTCCACCAGTTCCTCGGGACGGAAAAAGATGCCGATTTCACGCTGGGCACTTTCCAGGGAATCGGAACCGTGGATGATGTTGCGTCCCACGTCTACCCCGAAGGTGGCACGAATGGTGCCGGAAGCAGCTTTCAGAGGATTGGTGGCGCCCATCATTTCACGGGCGGTGGCCACCACATCTTTTCCTTCCACCACCATGGCCACCACCGGACCGGAGGTAATAAACTCAACCAGGCCCTGGAAAAAGGGTTTCCCTGCATGCTCCCCATAGTGTTTTTCAGCGATCTCCCGGGAGATCTGCATCATCTTGAGACCAACAATTTTATAGCCTCTCTGTTCAAAACGGCTGATAATTTGCCCCACAAGTCCCCGTTGAACTCCGTCAGGCTTGACCATTAAATAAGTACGTTCCATTTGTTTTCCTCCTCTTGATACGAAAGAGGTGTGCCTTAAATGGCACACTCTTTATTTTAAAACGTCTCTGTCATGTCCCAGGTGTCCAACGCTTCTAATACCGGTGTTTCCTATTATGCATGAACCGGCTTTTCCAGCCCGGCTTCCCGCATCAGTTCGGCAAATTCCTCTGCTTCGATGGTTTCTTTCTCCATTAATACCATGGCAATTTTGTCCAGGGTATCTCTGTGCTCGGTAAGCAAGGCCTTCGCCTTGCTGTAGGATTGATCGATCATCTTGCGCACTTCCCGGTCAATGGCATAGGCCACTTCTTCGGAGTAGTTACGGCCTCTGCCGATGTCCCTGCCCAGGAAGGGAGTATCCTGTTTATGACCTAAGGTGAGGGGACCCAGTTCTTCGCTCATACCGTATTCCATAATCATACGGCGTACGGTGCCGGTGGCCCGCTCCAGGTCGTTTTGCGCCCCGGTGCTGATTTCCTTCAGCACCACATCCTCGGCCACCCGGCCGCCCAGCAGCATGACCACATGGTCCAGCAGCATGGACTTGGTCATGTAGTAGCGGTCTTCCTTCGGCAGCAGCAGGGTGTAACCGCCTGCCCGGCCCCGGGGAATAATGGAGACCTTATGCACCGGGTCGGTATTGGGCAGCAGGTATCCCACCAGAGCATGGCCGGCTTCGTGATACGATACCAAACGTTTTTCCTTTTCGGAAATCACCTTGGATTTCTTTTCCGGACCGGCAATGACCCTTTCAATGGAGTCTTCCAACTCACGCATGCCGACCTTTTTCTTGCCGAAACGGGCCGCCAGCAGGGCCGCTTCATTCATCAAGTTGGCTAGGTCCGCACCGGTAAAGCCCGGGGTGCGGCGGGCCAGCACTTCTAAATTAACATCCTCTTCCAGGGGTTTCCCCTTGGCATGGACTTTGAGAATTTCTTCTCTGCCTTTAACATCCGGTTGATCCACCACCACCTGCCGGTCAAAACGACCGGGGCGCAGCAGCGCGGGGTCCAGAATATCCGGACGGTTGGTGGCAGCCACGATGATAATGCCTTCGTTGGGATTAAAACCGTCCATTTCTACCAGCAGCTGGTTCAGGGTTTGCTCACGTTCATCGTGGCCACCGCCCAAACCGGCGCCCCGCTGGCGTCCCACGGCATCAATTTCGTCGATAAACACGATACAAGGGGCGTTTTTCTTGGCCTGTTCAAACAAATCGCGGACCCTGGAGGCACCCACACCCACAAACATTTCCACAAAGTCCGAGCCGGATATGGAAAAGAAGGGCACCCCTGCCTCACCGGCCACAGCCCGGGCCAGCAGGGTTTTACCGGTGCCGGGGGGTCCAAAGAGCAGCACCCCTTTGGGGATTTTGGCGCCGATTTCGTTAAACTTTTTCGGGTTCTTCAAAAAATCTACGATTTCCGACAGTTCTTCTTTGACTTCGTCCGCCCCGGCCACATCTTCAAAGGTTATTTTTCTTTTTTCATCCGTATGTAACTTGGCCTTGCTCTTGCCAAAGGACATGACCCGGTTGCCGCCACCCTGGCTCTGCTGCATCATGAAGAAGAAAAGCAGCACAAAAATAAGGATGGGCAGCATGGTGGTTAAGAGTCCTGCCCACCAGGACGGTTCCGGAGGGGGAATCTGTTTATATTGGACGTTTTTCTCCCTGAGTAAGGGAATTAAAGTATCGTCGAGTATGGGACCATCCGTTTGGAAATCCCGGCCGTCTTTAAATTTGCCGGTGATCATGTTGGTGGATTTGTCGGTGGTCATTTCCACACTCTGAATTTTGTTTTGTTCCAAGGCGCTGATGAACTCATCGTAACGCAGCGGAACAATGGTGGTCTTTTTGTCCCCTGTGAACTGAATCAAGAATATGATAACCAGTACAATCAACAGGTAAATGCTAAGGTTTTTAAGAACCTTATTCAAAAATGTCACTCCTCCCTGCAAGGCCCGAGTCCCAAGATAGTCAATATTTTACCACAAGAGTTATTTGTTATCAATTTGCGTATTACTATCATTCCCATTTTCCAGGCTCAGTAGAATCACTTTTTCCGTAGAGTGGCCGACTGCCACGTCATCGGCCAAACGGATGCCGGCAACCCATACGATTCTGCCCGTTTTTTGCTCCACCACCAGAGGAATTTTGTCACGCAGGTGCCTGGGTACTTTGCGGTCAATCAGCATCTTTTTCAGCTTTACCCGTTTACCCAATCCGAAGGGAACCAGAACATCCCCCTCCTGCCTGAATCTTACCATCAGCGGGAGGGTTACCCTGTCATAGTCCAGAACCGCCTGGTGGGCGGGCAGTTCCCCGGGATGCCACGGCAACTCCTCTCTCCTTATGACCTGGCTGGTAATTTTCAATCCCGTTTCCGTGACAACACTGCCGGGGACAGGGAGTTCACAGGTCGTCATAGGAGCCTGCCGCTCCCGGGCCAGAAAAGCCAGCGTGTCATAGGTCAGCCGGACGTTGATACCGGCAGGAAGTTGCCAGACCCTTTCCGGTCCGCCTCCCCATAACCGTTCAACCAGGTGCTCCACATGCTCAAAGGTCAGGTCCTGTTTGGAACCATGGATGTTTTCCCAGGCAATCCGTATAATTCGCCGGGCCAGGGCGACGGGCTGGCGGGCCAGCCGGATTCGATCAAGCACCAGGCCGGTGGTTTCTTGGGAAAGGAGGACCTGTTTGTAAGCATGCCGCGCCAGGTCTTCCATAAATTCATCTTCGCTGCGGACCTGTTCTGCCATGCGGTTCAAAATATTCACCAAACCCGGGGAATATTCTTGTTCCAGCAAAGGAATCAGCCGGTGCCTCAATTTATTTCTCCGGTAAAGGGTCTTTAAATTGGAGCTGTCTGTGCGGAAAGAGATGCCATGGTCCTGGCAGTACTGCAAGATCTCCTCCCGCCGGATGCTTAGCAGGGGACGTATAAAAAGATTATCCCTGACCGGAGGGATGCCGGACAACCCGCTGAGTCCTGCGCCCCGCAGAAAATTCATTAAAACCGACTCCGCCTGGTCGTTGGCATGGTGGGCCAGGGCAATTTTGTTTCCCCCGGTTTTTTCCAGAACATCATAAAAAAATTGGTAGCGTACTTCTCTGGCTGCTACCTGGGCCGATAAACGTTTTTCCCGGGCATAAGCAGGGACATTTCGTTCCTCAACCGTACAGGGAATTTTCCACCGTGAACACAACTCCCTGACAAAGCAGGCATCTTTTCTTGCTTCCTCTCCTCTGAACAGGTGGTTCAGATGAGCGACGTGCAGCGATATTCCCAGTTCCCCTGCCAGGCTACGGAAAATATGTAACAGTGCCACGGAGTCCGGTCCGCCGGAAACCCCCACAATAATCAATTGCCCCGGCTCAACCATTTTATGCCGGGCAATTTCTTTGCGAACCCTTGCCAACACCTCCATAGGCTATCTCCTCAGCCTCCCCAGTCTATAATAATAGATTCAACGCTTACCAATAATCTCCTTCCAAAAGGGGCTGAATATTCCTTTGTTATTTAAAATCCTGCCAGCCGGGGGAACTGTCTTTTGGCATCATAAATTCTCAGGGTTTAAAATGTAAGGTGCTGTTAACATGGGAGAAATGCTTTTGCAGTGTGGTTATAAAACCGGAAAACGAGAAAGTGAGAGGCGGGAGTCCTTTCAATCTCCCACCTCTCACCCCTTTATTACGATTCCAAGGATGTCTGCAGCCGGGCGGTGATGACCGTCATGTCATCCGGTATGCGACCGCCGGCAGCATTTTGGGCTGACTCCAGGATGACGTCTGCGGCTTCCTGGGCACCCATTTTACCCAGGTTTTGCAGTATGGCGGTCATCCACTGGTCCTGGTCCGCATCGGTGCCCCGGCAGGCGTCTAAGATGCCGTCGCTGACCATCACCAGCAGGTCCCCTTCTTCCAGCACCCTGTTCACGGATGCGAACTGCAGGTTTTCCACCACACCCACCGGCAGGGTATTGGCTTTAATAATCCCCACCCGGCGCCCCCGCACGATGTAACTGGGCACCGCGCCAATCTTTAAAAAGGTGCCGTTACCCGTGTAGAGATCCACCACCGCCAGGTCTACGGTGGAGAAGGTTTCTTCGGTGTACCTCAGCATCATGATAGAATTGACCGTCTTAACCGCCAAATCCTGACCAAAGCCGGACTCCAGCAAATGCTCCAGCAGGGAGACAATGGTGCCGCTTTCCTTGGCTGCCTTGGGACCCGTCCCCATGCCGTCGGACAGCAGCAGGGCCATGCGGCCTTCTTTCAACTGGAGGATGGAGTGGCTGTCCCCGGAGATTGAATTGCCGTCTTTGCCGATTTTGGCTACCCCGATATCGAGATTGTATTTTAAGGCAGGGTACAGCTTGAAGCAGCACTTGTCTTCGCCTTCCCTTAACTGGCAGTTGGTGCTGGCAACATTGAAACTCCTGCCCACCACCTTCGACACCACCGGAGCAACGGTGAAGCGGCACTCCATTTCGCCCCGGCAGGCCGGCTTTACCACGCCCACTTCCATTAAGCCGTCTTCCTTATGCAAGGTATACAAATCCTCGACGGGGATGCCCAGCCTGTCAAACTGGTGCCGCAGCGCCTCATCAATTTCCCCGTCCAGCTCCACATCAAATTCCAGTTCACTGGACATGTTCTCCATAATTTGAGAAACACCCTTGAGCTGCTCGGATACCAGTTCCCTGCTTTCCAGCAGGCGCTGGTGCCAGTAGTTGTTCACCTTGTAGGTTTCGTACAGGCAGGTGATGGTGATGGACATCTCTTTCAGCCTGGCGCAGCGCTTCTTGAGGTCTTCGGAAAGATCGTCAATGGTGATTTTGCCCTGCAGTTCCACCGTTGAAAGCATGTCCAGCATATTTTGATAGGTCCGGTAAAAGTCCCTTTCCCAGCAGGTCCGGTAAAGGGCGCAGCCGTCGCAGACCTTTTTACTCACCTCGGAAAACAACTGCTGCAGGCCATGTTCTTCCTGACTCTGCTGAACCGTGGTGGATACCTGTTCAAAACTCCTCGACAGTTCGGTAAAAATAGAGGCCCAGTTGCGGATCCGGTCCACCGTCAGTTCCCTCAGGCGGGTATCCTGCATGGGTGTTGCCGCCGGAGCTTCTTTGTTCAACCTGGGGAGGTGTTCTTTAATCTTTTCCTGCAGCCCGGCGGGAAACAGCAGGAACAGGAGGGTGGCAATGGCCGTCTCCGCCAGCACTCCGTTTAAGTCACCATAGTCGGAAACATAAATGGATAAAACAATATTGCCCAGCAAAAAACCCACGGCCACGGCAAGTTTGCCAAAATTCCGCACCGCCCCCGCCAGCACTCCGGCAAAGGAGTAGGCCCCCACAATGACCGGAGCCACCACAAAGGCGAGGCCGGGAATGACTCCCACCACCGCGCCGGTGGCGGCCCCCATACCGGCGCCCCCGGCCAGGGCGCCCAGTAAAATCATGAGCCGGCTGATAACGCCCCGCAGGGTTACAGTTTCATATTCCAGCCCGCCGGTGCCGGCGATAAGGCCCGCCACCAGCACCAAAAAACAAAAGGCTGTTTCCCCGGACATAGGCCTGTGCAGGCTTCCCCTGACAAAGGGGGTTAGGGCTTGTAAAAACAGACAGGTGAGAACGCCGGCAAAAACAGACTCAAAGCCTGCGGTGATATACGGATAGAGGGCCGGCCCCTGCGCACTGGTAAAAATACTCTTAACGGTGAGCGTTGTGACTGCCACAACCCCCGGGATCATCAGCCAGGGCCGGTTGATCTGGGGCTTCACGGACAGAATGGTGAAAAAACCGGCAATCACAATGGCGCTTGTGCTCCAAAATTGAACACCCCCGGTAACCGAGAAAAGACCAAGGATAACCGATATTACCAGCAGCGGCATGGGCCCAAAGGTCCAGGTCACGGCAGATACAAAGCTGACCCCAAAGGGAGACAGTTCTCCCAGTAGCACCGCCCGTCCCAAAAAGAATCCCACCAAGCAGAGAAGAAGACTTTCCCTGGCTAAAACTCGTCCAACCCATGCCAAAGAAAGCTTCCTTTCCCGGGTTTGTGTTTTTTTAACGGTGGGTGCACTCTGACGGCAACGAGGTTCCTTCTTTGTCTTTGACCCCTGTCCGGCCCTGTGGTATGTATAGATATCAATGCGATCAAACAACCTATCCCACCCCTTACTTTGTCGCTTTTGCTCCATTATAGTATAGGGGGTGGAAAATATCTGTCATTATTGGTAGGTTATTCCAATTTTTGTTTCGACAATTGCTGCGCTAATTCCCACACCAGGCCATGCAGGAGATCGCTCTCGGAGACCGTCAAACCCTTCAGGTTCAAGCTTTGCAGGACAATTTTCACAATGGTTACACCGGCCAGAATAATGTCGGCCCGCTCCGGCTGCAGGCCAACGATTTTTTTCCTTCCTTCGGGTCCCGCTGCCACCAGCATGGCCAGCAAGCGTTCAATTTCCGGCAACGGGAGGAAACAGCCGTGAACCCGTTCCGGCCGGTATTGCGCCAGCTGCAAAGACATGGCCCCCAGGGTGGTGGCAGTCCCCCCCACCGCTACCAAGGATAGGTCTTTCCCCTGCCGGTTCTTGACTTCCCCCAGGGCAGGGGCCAGGAGTTCCCGGATCTGTTCTTCGGTGTGGCCTCCTTCAGTCATTCGCACGGCCCCTACGGGCAGGCTGACATAACGGACCCCCTCCTGTCCGAACCAAATCATCTCGGTGCTGCCACCGCCCACATCCAGGACCATGCTGGAACCCGCAGCAATGGGCAGACCAGCCAGTACTCCCCGGTAGCTGGCAGCCGCTTCCCTCTCTCCGGACAGGACAACCACTTCCAACCCGGTCCTCTGCCGGGTGAGCCGGAGAAATTCCTCCCTGTTGGCCGCATCCCTGACGGCGCTGGTAGCAGCGGCAATAATGCCCCGGGGATGAAAGGGTCCTATCTCCTTTAAAAACGCTTCAATGGCTAAAACGGTTCGCTCCATGGCCTCGGGCAGCAGGCGGCCATGGTTAATCCCCTGCCCCAGGCGGGTGGTAATCAGGCCGCTTTTCAAGGCAGTAACCGTACCACCGTTCACTTCCGCTAACAAAAACCTGGTTGAGTTGGTACCGATATCGATGCTGGCGAGAAGCACAGTATTTCCTCCTACTCGTCATGTTAATCCAATTCTCCCCATTACCCTTTCTGCAAAACATTACTCTTATTCTCTGGCCATCGGCCGTCAGCCTTCAGCCTTTAAAAAAAGCTGAGGGCCAAGGGCTGATGGCTGGACCCAAAAGGAATACCCCATAGCATACAAATAAGCATTCCCTCAAACAGAGAATGCTTATATAACGGAGTTGAACTTAGTACCTGGGGCCGCCGCGGCCGCCCCTTTTGGAATCGGTTTGCCTTTTCAGGTCAGACAACCGTTCGTCACTTTCTTTCATGAATTTGGCCAGTTTGTCTTCAAAGGAAGGTTCAAATTTGGGTTTGCGGGGAGCCTTAGTTGGCGAAGGATTGGCCTGCTTTAGAGACAGCCCGATCTTTCCTTTGGGATCCACCGAAATAATCTTGACTTTCACCTTGTCGTTTACCTTGAGAAACTCATGAATATCCTTCACATACACTTCGGCAACTTCGGAAATGTGCACCAGCCCGGTCTGGCCGCCCGGTAGCTCTACAAATGCACCAAAATTCGTAATCCCGGTAACGACACCCTCTACGATATTACCCTGTTCCAACGACATGTACTTGCAAGTGCCTCCTTAATTGGCAAACCAAACATTACTTAGTAAAAGTATATTGTAACAGCATGAGAGGTGTCAATACGGATGGCCCAATCAGTCGTAGATGTTCTTGTAGGGTACGTTAAAGGTCTCCCCCTGTGGTTTGTTTTCCTTTGATGGGGTGGTCTGTGGCTTTTTATTGTTTTCCTGCTGAGACTGGGCCTGCACCACCAGGGTTTCTCCCGGTTTCACCAGTCCCAGTTGCTCCCTGGCCACCTGCTCAACATAAGAATCCGATTTAATTTGCTTAATTTCCTGCCTTAATGCTGCATTCCTGCTCTTTAACTCTTCCACCTGACTTTGCAGGGAATCCATATTGCTTTGCATGGCATGCAGCTTGTTAAACTGGCTGCCCAGGGAAAAAACAAAATACGCTGCAAGGGCAACCGAAAAAAACAGCACCAGTTTACTTTTTCCGCGCTTGCGCCGGACCGCTCCAATCTGTTCTTTATTTTCCCGGTGCAGCTTTAGTTCTGCAACCCTGCCTTTTCCTGTGGAAATCATTCGCCCACTTCCTCCTCATCCTCGGGGCCAAACAAGCCCAGGTTCTGTCCTGGTATCACAATTACAACTTGATATCCCTTGGTACGAGCCCGGTTAAACAAAGTGGCCACGGAACTGGGACTAAGCTTTAACTTGGCGGCAATTTTCTCTGTGGAGTAACCCATTTCCTTGAGGGTTACCACCTGGCGTTCTCGGAAGCTGAGTTTCTCTGCACCTCTTATTTCCACCTGCACTTTGTCCAACCCCCGACCGGAATCCACATGTTATCCACAAAGTATTCACAAGCTGTGTACAAATTTATTACATTATTACTACAATATTACTACAAGCCTGGTTTTTTTCCTAGCTGTTTGCAAGAAAAGAATACGAAGTATTCCCCCAAAAAAGGAGAAAACAGGACTTTTGTCCTGTTAGTCCTTGTCTTTGTATTCAAAAATCGGAAATATCGAAGAGATTCGATTTCTGAAACTTTGTTTTACACGCCGTACCGGTCGACCCAGCAGCTTATTGAGAACCGTCCTGGTTCCCCTCAGGACTTTCCCCGTGACACCCACCACAAACCCAAGGGGAATGGCCACCAGCAAATAAACCCCCCTGAAAGGAAGGCATACCATACGCCAGGTAAATGAAAGGGCTTTGATAAACCATCTCCATAGCTGATGAAGGGTTCTAAAGGTCCACTGGATGATTGAGGTTGTACGCCGGCTGAAAATATTTAAATAAATAACGGCTCCCAGGGCCAGGCCCAACATAACATATACCCGGACTTCACCCCAGTTGCCCAACAGGAGCAGTACAAAGACAACCACTGTCAGCACAAGCCAAAATAACACGTCCCCCAGAGCCGTGCCGATCCTGCGCAGTTTTAAGGTCCCCCTGGTCACCTTATAAAGGTCGTAACAAAAGCCTGCTACCATACCGATAACAATGGTTAACGCAAAATAATAAAACTGATCCATCAAGGGAACCAATTGCTGCACCACCTTTTTGAGAGGTGAGAGGTGAGAGGTGAGATTAGAGGTGAGAGTGCCTATTCCCCACTCTAACAACCAACCCTGTACATCTCTTCTTTCAGTTACTTAAGTAACCGGTTGATAAAGCCTTTGCCCCTGGCTTTGGTGCCTTTGGCGGATCGGCCTTCCACATATTCCAAACCGTTGATAACTCCTTCCACCACCAAACTGCCCTGGTCGAGGTTAAGATGGGTAATGTGCATCCCCTCTCCCTTTAACTGCAAAAACCCCATATTGGTATCCAGGGTGATCTCCTGCTCATCAAAACTCCCCACGTGATGGACACCCTCTAATGTTAGTTTTTTCCGGCCTTCAATACTTAAAATATGCTTGCCGTACTGTTCCACAGTACCCCTCCGTTCACAGCGGACTTCGACCAGGTAAAATTCCACGGTAAAATATATGCTGGCAGGCTCTGGGGTATTCCTGTTAGCCTTATGGGTATTTCTTTGGGGTCTGCTTGCTAGCCTTATGAGTAATGCTATAGGGTCCAGTTGCTGGCCTTTGGGGTCATTCTATAAGGTCCTGTTGTTAAATCAGAAACTACTAACAACTAGACCCGTAAGGAATACCGTAAGTCTAAAGACAGGACCCGAAAGAAATACCCTAAGTCAAAAAGACGGCGCTAGGCCGTCTTTTCTATCTATACAGTTTTTCAATGTTAATGTCCTTAAAGTAGAAGCGGATGATGTCCTCGGGGGAAGTGCCGTTTTCCGCCATGTTTTTGGCACCCCATTGAGACATGCCCACACCGTGGCCGAACCCTTTGCCGGTGAGTACCAGGTTGCCCCCCTGCACGGACACATTGGTTAAAAACATGGAACGGATTTCGGTGCTGCCCGCTGCCAGGCGGAAGGCGGGACCTCCCACCACCGCATTGTTGATCTTCATTTGAACCGTGCGCCCTGACGGGCCCTTTTTAGCGATGGCGGCGGATGTCAAGGGGCCGGGGTCCTGGCCGGAGATACTCTTTACCGCCTCCCGGACCTTGGTGCCGGGAATTGTCGCCGTCCACTGCCGGATTTCCGGCAGCGTGTTTTGCACAGACGCAGGGTCGTTTGCATTGGCTTTGATATAAGGGGTAGGTGTCTTGTGATAGGCCAGTCCCTCGGCGGCACTGGCGGTTCTGCCGCCGTTGCTGGCAGAAAACCAGGCCTTGATGTACCTGCCGTTATGCGTGATGACCTCTCCCCTGGTTTTTTGGACCGCCTGCCGAACATTATCCGTTATGCGGGAGGGGTCATAAGCCTGGGATTCTTCCACACTGGTGGATACATCGGTACCGTGCAGTTTTTTTACCCGGCCGGCTTCAATGTTTTCCATGGTGAAGGTACGGGCTAAAATGGCCTGGGCCGCCAGGGCATTCACCGGCCAGGCGGGTTCCATTTCCGCCGCCACCACCCCGGTCACGTACTCCTCTAACTTAATTTGCTTCTTTTCGCCCGTCTCATTGACAAAGAGACTGATAGTGGGCTCTTCCTTGTATTGCCTGGGGCCGGGGGCGGCCGGTTTCCTGGCCAGCTGGCACCCCAGAGCAAGAAAGGTAACCAACAGGAGCAATGTAAGAACAGACAAACAACATTTTCTCAAGGCAAAACCCCTCCGTTTTTCATTGTTTGTCTTATTTTCTTCATGTTTAACCAAAAATATGTGGAAATAAGAAGGACACTTCCACCGGGGAAGTGCCCTAAAGTTGGCAAATACTTAATGTTCAATAACCTTATACAGACTGGCTGCTTCTTTTGCAGGAACCGTTTCTTTAATTTCCAGAATTTCAAACACCAGTTTTCTGGCTCCAAAATTCAGCTCAACCTTGTCCCCGGGCTTAACCTCAAGACCCGCCTTGGCAACGCGGTTGTTCACCAGCACCTGACCGCCGTCACAGACCTCTTTGGCCAGGGTCCGGCGTTTGATGACCCTGGAAACCTTCAGGAACTTATCCAGTCTCAAACCACAAGTACCTCCAAAAATTTTAAAGCTTATTCCACAGGCAGGTTGGCTACGGCATCCTTTAATACCTTGCCGGCCTTAAATACAGGAACTCTGGTGGCAGGGATTTGGATGGCTTCCCCTGTTTGGGGGTTGCGGCCTTCGCGGGCTTTGCGGGGTTTGGACTCAAAGGTGCCAAAACCTACCAGTTGGATTTTGTCTCCTTTGGACAGCGCGTCCTCAATGCTGCTTAATACTGCGGAGACTGCCTTTTCAGCATCTTTTTTGCTCAGTTCGGTTTTTTCTGCTACAGCAGAAATCAGTTCGGCCTTGTTCAAATAAGGACCCTCCTTGAAATCAGAATAACTATTTTTGCTAATTCGCTATTTTATTGGGTTTTCCTCCCAGGAAGCAAAATCTCCTGCTATTTTTATTCAAATTTTGATTTTTTTTGAGTCTTCCCACCACCGGTCCATTTGTTCCAGGGTCAACTGCGAGAGTTCCTGCCCGTTTTGCAGGGCTTGCTGTTCGATGTACTGAAACCTTTTGATAAACTTGTCGGTGGTGCGGGTTAAAGACCCCTCTGCTTCGACATGCAGCAGCCTCGCCAAATTCACCACGGCAAAGAGCAAATCCCCCACCTCTTCTGCCACTGCCGCGGCCTGCCGGTTTTCCAGAGCCTGGAGGACTTCCTTCAGCTCTTCGTAGACCTTGTCCAATGCGCCGGTGTAATCCGGCCAGTCAAAACCTACCCGGGCGGCTTTGGCTTGCACCTTTTCAGCCCGCAGCAGAGCGGGCAGTGCCCTGGGGATATTCCCCAGGTAGGACGGCTTTTTGGTTTGTTCTCCCTGTTCCTGGGCCTTGATCTTATCCCAGTTGATCAGTACCTCCTGGCTGTTGTTAACATGGGTGGTGCCAAAAACGTGGGGGTGTCTTCTCAGCATCTTTTCTGTGATGGACAGCACCACGTCGTTCATATCAAACTGCCTGTTTTCACTGGCAATTTGTGCATGAAAAACGATTTGTAGTAATAAGTCTCCCAATTCTTCACATATTTTATACATTTGCCCTTCGTCCAGGGCCTCAATTACCTCATAGGTTTCTTCAATCAGATACTGTTTCAGACTTTGGTGGGTTTGTTCCCTGTCCCAGGGACAGCCGTTTTCCGCCCTCAGTGCCGCCATCACTTCCACCAAAGGGTCTAATGGGAAGGAACAGGCGTAGACAGCATCTTCGCCGGCGCCACAGGGTTCCCCGGCAACAGACCCGGCCTCCTCGCCTTCCTCTGCTTCCGGTAAAGGGCCGATATAAAGGCTGGTCAGGTGATCAATCCAGGATAACCGGTCCAGTTCATAAAGGGGGACCTGCTCAATCCTTTCTTCTCCCGGAATCCCCGCCGCCCTTACGACGGTAACCTGGTGCTCGTCCGGGTATATCTCCATCAGGCTGAGCTTGGTATCACCGGCGGTCATGCGGTCGTAAACCTGGGTTAGCACCGTCCCAACCCTGGGGTCCGGCTGCTGTTCGTCCAACTGCAGGGCATCGATAATATGTAGACCTTTGCAGGGGTCCAACCCCAGGGTGGCGGACAGAGCATCCAGGAAGCTCATGGCGGGGATTACGCGGGTGTTGATGCCCTGCCGGGCAGCCAGGTCCAGGACCAGGCGGACAGATTCTTCCGCCACCATCGGGTGACCTGGCACGGCATAAATAACCGGCCCTTCCTGAGCCGCTGCCACCACTTCCCCGGCAATGTTCAGGTAGACTTCTTCAAAGGTAGCCGCCTGCCGGTAATGGTGATCCAGGGAACGATAGGACAGGCCCTTTTGATCTAACCATTTCACGGTGGGGTGAACTGCAGTACGCAGGTAAACCGGCCTGCCGGAGTTTAAGAGTTCCCAGACCCGCAGGGGGATCATCCCCGGGTCCCCGGGGCCGAGGCCCACGATGGTGATAAGGTTGTCCAATTACAATCTCCTCCTTGTAGCCCAAAGGTATTTCTCCATGAGCAGCTCTTATGCTATTAGACTTAAGGGTATTTCTTTTAGGTCCAGTACTTAGACTTTCGGGTATTCCTGGTGGGTCCAGTTGTTAGTATTGTTTTGCTAAAAACAGGACCCTAGAGAATGGCCCAAAAGGCCTTCAACTGGACCCCTAAGCAATACCCGTTAGGCCAGACCCCAAAGGAATACCCACGAACACAAAAAAAGGGGCCTGTTCGGCCCTTTTATCGTGATTTATTGTTCCATTTGTTTAGCCAGGAAACCGGCGGCAGTTTCGGCCAGTTTGAGTTCCATTTCTCCCATCTTGACGTCCGGATCTTTGGAGGCTAGGATAACTGCGCCGATTGGGTCCCCTTCAGAAATAATCGGAGCAATAACTTCTGAAGAATATTTGCATTCGCCGTCCTCCGTGATGCCACATTCCTTACAATGAGGATCGTTGCCCGGGTTGTTTATAACGACAGCCTTCCGATCTTCCATGACTTTCTCAACATTGGGGCCAATGGGTTTGTTGATAAATTCTTTTTTCGGAGCCCCAGCCACAGCAATGATGGTGTCCCGGTCAGCAATGCAGGCGATATGACCCAGGGCTTCATATAACGAATCGGCATATTCCTTTGCAAAATCGCCTAATTCGCCGATGGGTGAGTACTTTTTAAGAATTACTTCACCTTCCCTATCCACAAAAATCTCCAGGGGGTCTCCTTCACGAATCCTCAATGTTCTTCTAATCTCTTTTGGTATAACCACTCGACCTAAATCGTCAATACGACGAACAATACCCGTTGCTTTCATATGAGTTTCCTTCCCTCCTTTTTCTGCATAATCTACGCGGATTAATCTTCATTGATAGTATATAACGGGAGGGAAGGTGTTATTCATATTTTTCCATCGTTAGAACTTTATTTTCGGGTTTTGGTTTTTCATCTATTTTTTTGACGAATCCCCTGTTTTTGGGGCTAATTTGTTCTCGACCTTGGCATTTTTTCTCAAACCCTCAACGTACTGGGAAAATTTGGCTTGCTTTGCTTCGCCCTCCAACTGGGCAACAATGGTGTCCTTGACTTCGTCCAGGGACTTCTGGGTCGCCGGTAAGATCTTTTCCAGCTTAATAATATGATAGCCATAGGCGCTTTTTACCGGCTCCCGGGTAATTTCGCCGGGTTTCAGTGCCACTGCAGCCTTTTCAAAGTCCGGGTCGGTGGTGCCGGTCCCCTTGTCAATGGTATAGCTGCCGCCGTTTTCCCGGGTTCCCAGGTCATCGGACAATTCCCTGGCCACCGAAGCAAAGTCACGGCCCTTCTGGGTAACTTCAGCCAGGGCCAGTTTGGCCGCTTCCAGCGCTTCCTTGTCGGTGCGCTTGGGAGCATTGGCCTGCTTGCTGTCAATGGCAAACAACATATGTTTTACTTCCAGTCGCTCGGGGGTACCAATGGGTTCCATATCCTTATGTTCATTATAAAACTTAGTAATTTCCTCTTCAGTGGGTTTCTTGGTGTCGGCGGTTACCTTTTCATAGAGCTTGGTATAAGCATTTTTTAAAACAATATTGTCCCTTACATCCTGCTCGGTCATTTTGGCTTCTTCCAGGGCTTTCTTAAAGTCTTCTTCTTTGCCGATACTGGCTTTGATTTCATTAAACTCTTTGTCGACTTCCTCTTTGGAGGGGGTCAGTTTTTGCTTCTCGGCTTCCTGAACAATCAGGGTTTGTACGATCAATTCATCCAAAATCCCTTGTTCTATTTGGGCTTTCATTTCCTTATTGGCTTCGCTATTTAAATCCATGCCAAATTGTTTGGCTGCTACATTTAACCGCTTGTCCAGTTCCTGCCGGGTAATTTCCTTCCCGTTCACGGTGGCCACCACATTGGCCTTATTATTGGCACAGCCTGTAAAGAATAAGGCCAGGCTAAACAGCAACGGCAGGCCTAAACGAAAAAATTTACTTTTCACTACACAAGTTCCCCCTTTTGCATGATACCGCCATTATACAACGATAAGGATGGACCGGCAAGTTATTTCAGCCGGCCCAGGAAAGTGTCTAATTGTTCCAGTTTTCTAAGTCCGATTTCACCCTTGTCCCGGGTCAGCAGCTTTATTTCAAATCCCTCGGGAGAGGTATGAAACTTAACATTATTCTTATACTTCTCACTGACAGCCACCAGTTTTTCCCCGTCCAGGGGCGCCTCGGGCGCAAACAACAGCCTGTAATTGCCCTGCTGCCGGCTGATGCTTTTGATGCGCAGCTCCCTGCCTGTAATCTTTAGCTTTGTGACTTGCAGCAGGCAGCGGACGCTCTCGGGCAGGTTGCCGTAGCGATCCACCAGTTCCTCCTCCAGGTCGGAAATTTCCGAGGCGTCCTGTATGGCGGCCAGGCGGCGGTACAGTTCCACCTTCTGGTTGCCGTCGGGCACGTAGGTGTCGGGAATGTAGGCTTCCACCGGAAGTTCCACCGCTGTATCCACCACCTGCTCCACCTTTTCACCCCGGGCCTCCTGGACCGCTTCTTCCAGCAGGCGGCAGTACAGGTCAAAGCCCACCTCGGCGATGTGCCCGTGCTGCTGGGCCCCCAGAATATTGCCGGCGCCCCTAATTTCCAAATCCCGCATGGCAATTTTAAAGCCGGAGCCAAGCTCGGTAAATTCCCGGATGGCGGAAAGCCTTCGCTCGCTGACCTCTGTCAATACCTTATCCCGCCGGAACAGGAAATAGGCGTAGGCCAACCGGTTGGTCCGCCCCACCCTGCCTCGCAGCTGGTAAAGTTGGGACAAACCAAAGTGATCGGCGTCTTTCACAATCAGGGTATTCACATTGGAAATATCCAGACCGGTTTCCACGATGGTGGTGCATACCAGCACATCATAAGCACCGTCCATAAACTCCAGCATCATTTGTTCCAGTTCATCTTCCTTCATTTGGCCGTGGGCCACCCCGATGCGGGCCTCCGGCACCAGGCTCTGCAGCCAACCCGCCAACCGGTCCAAATCCATGACCCGGTTGTGCACAAAGTAAACCTGGCCGCCCCGGTTCAGCTCCCGCCGGATGGCCTCCCGGATTAAGACCGGGTCCTCCTCCAAAACGTAGGTCTGGACCGGGAACCGTTCCTCCGGCGGGGTCTCCAGCAGGCTGGTGTCCCGCACCCCCACCAGTGACATGTGCAGAGTACGGGGGATGGGTGTGGCCGTCAGGGTCAATACGTCCACATTCTTGCGCATCTGTTTAAGCCTTTCCTTATGGCTGACCCCGAAGCGCTGCTCCTCATCCACCACCAGAAAGCCCAGGTTTTTAAAAAGGATATCGTCCTGCACCAGGCGGTGGGTGCCGATGACAATGTCCACTTCCCCGATGGCCAGCCCGGCCAGCACCTGCCTCTGCTCTTTGGGCGTACGGAAGCGGGACAGCATCTCGATGCGCACCGGGTAATTGGCAAACCGCTCCCGGAAGGTGTTGTAATGCTGTTGGGCCAGGATGGTGGTAGGCACCAGTACCGCCACCTGCTTGTTGTCCATGACCGCTTTGAAGGCTGCCCGCAGGGCCACCTCGGTCTTCCCGTAGCCCACATCGCCGCAAAGCAACCGGTCCATGGGCCTGGTTTTTTCCATATCCCGTTTTACTTCCTCAATGGCCCTCAGTTGGTCCGGTGTTTCCTCAAAGGGGAACAGCGCCTCAAATTCTGCCTGCCAGGGCGTATCCTCCGAAAATGCATGGCCCTTCACGGTTTGGCGGGAAGCATAGAGCTCCAGCAGCTCTTTGGCCATATCCCGCACCGCTTCCCGCACCTTGGCCTTGGCTTTGGACCATTCGGTGCCGCCCAGCCGGGAAAGCTTGGGGTGGTCGGCTTCCGCTCCCAGGTACTTCTGCAGCATCCCTACCTGATCGGTGGGCACGTAGAGTTTGTCTTCCCCTGCGTACTGCAGCTGCAGGTAATCCTTTTGCAGGCCGCCGATATCCATGGTAATCATGCCCAGGTAGCGGCCAATGCCATGATTGACGTGAACCACGTAATCCCCGGCCTTTAAGTCCGCCAGGGGTTCCATTTTGGCATCCGGCCGGGCCCGGTGCTTGCGGGCCTTTTTGCGCTGGCCGAATATTTCCGCATCGGTAATGACCACTAGGCGGGCGGAAATCAATTCAAAACCGTTGGCCAGCTGGCCCACGGTAATCACCACATTGCCTTCCCGCACTTCGTTGTCCAGCTGTTTGACCCGGAAGGCATCAATTTTGGCGTCCTTTAACAACCGCAGCAGGTTGGCCGCCCTTTCTTCGGCGGATACCAGCAGGGCCACGGCATAGCTTCTCCGCCGCCAGTGACGAATTTCGTCCGCCAGCACTTCCGAGTGGCCCAGGAAGCTGTGCATGGCCTTGGCCGAAAAGTTGACAACGTTTTGGGGTCTGAAATACTGGGGATTACGCGGCAAAAAGGAACAGTAGATCCCTTGCCGCCGCTCCATAGGGGCCAAAAGCTGGCGCCACTCCAAATAGCTGCTGAAGTGACCGGGCAGCACCTTGCCTTTGCCCAGCAGGTCGGTGTAGATCTCGTTTCTTTCTTTGAGGATGGTGTCCGCCACTTCCTTAAAACGGATGGGATCGTCCACCAGCAGTAGGGGTTGTTCAAAGAAATAGTCCAGCAGGGTGACCGGCTCGGGATAAAAATAAGAAAGAAGCTGCTCCATCCCCGCAAAGGGTACTCTGCGGCGGATTTGCTCCAGCACCATGGCGCCCTGGGAGGAAAGCTGGTGCACCGCGTCCACCGACCCGGAACGTTGTAACTTTTTTAATTGATTTTTATATTCCAGTTCATAGTTCTCTTCACACCGCTGCCAGGCCTCCCGGGTTACCACCAGTTCCCGGCAGGGGGTGATGCGAATCTGCTTTAACTTATCCAGGGACCGCTGGTTGGCCACATCGAAGTGGCGGATAGAATCCACTTCGTCATCAAAGAACTCAATGCGCACGGGGTTGGCCGCGGTCATGGGATAAATATCGAGGATGCCGCCCCGGCTGGAAAATTGCCCCCGTCCCTCCACCAGGTCCACTCTTTCGTAACCCAGTTCCACCAGGTCCAGGCGCAATTTTTCCAGGTCCACCCTTTGGCCCAGGGAGAGTTCCAGCTTGACCCGGCGAAATACTTCGGGCGGCGCCAGTCTTCGCAACAGCGCCTCCACCGAGGTGACCACCACCATGGACTCGCCCGCCGTGAGTTTCTCCAGCACCCTCAGCCGCTGGGCCAGCACTTCGTTGCTGTGGGCCAGTACCTGGTAGGGCAGCAGCTGCCACACCGGGAAGGGCTGTACCTGAATTCCCGGCAGCAGGGAGGTCAAGTCGTCCACCAGGGTGCCTGCTTCGGTCTCTCCCGGAGTAACCACCAAAATCGGCCGGCCGGCAGCCGCCAACCCGGCGAACAGGTAACTGCGCTGGGAACCGGACAACCCGAACACCATCTGCTGGGTAAAACCTTTCTCCAGCCCCTGTAGCAGGTTTTGATATTCAATTGTTGACTCTAATGGCCGTAATAGTCCGTTCATTTGTTCTCCTGTGTTTTGAGAAGTGAGAGGGGTAAACGGCTTCAGCCTGGCAGAAGATGACGGGGTAGGTTTTCCCCATGATCTTCACCAGGCATTTTGGTTCTATTCTTATGTTAGTGCCCTTTTGCAGGCAAATTATATCCCAGTTATTTATGTCCCGTCAAGCGGCTCTTGGCACGGCCGCTATAGTAAACCACCGCCAGGTTCCAGGCGGTATGGGTCAGGGTTGCCACCAAAAGGGCCGGTAAAAGACCGCTGCCGCTGTAAACCCGTGCAGTGATGAAACCGAACAGGCTGTGCGCCGCCAAAGCCGTCCAGCCTGCCGCCACTCCCCTGGCACCCCTACGCCACAGTTCCACCAGCGCTTCCACCATGCCAAAGCCCGCATGGGTCCACAGAACAGGCGCCCCCAGGAACACCGCCCACAGGGTCTTGGCCGCTTCTTCCGCCAGGGGGGTCAGGTAGGTAATGCCTTTGTTGCCTGTGGCCGGCAGTATCCGGCCGTTCACCGCCCAGGCTGTGCCGGCGGCCAGAATAGTGGCAGCCAGGGCGAAAGGAATATCTGGGGCCTGGATCAATTCAGGCATGGAACACCTCCCGGGCCATCAGCCATCAGCCATCAGCCATCAGCCATCAGCCATCAGCCATCAGCCATCAGCCATCAATGGACGGCCGTCTTGGCTATAGGGTTCCCTAGAACCCGAAAAAACTTTAATAAGCTCAACGTTTTAAATGGGTTATTCTTGTGCAGGGGCTTCCTCCGGGCCGTTGTTTTCCTTGTGGCCGTCCGTCTTTGGTTTCTCCTTCCGGCTTTTGGGCTTTTGGTTAAACTTGTTCATGGCTTTTTCGGTGCCCTCAAGCACCCATACCTTTACGGCATCCACTGCCGCTGCGATGGCGGGTCCCACAAGCTCTGCCTCGGTGCCGGTGATTTTTCCCAGGACATGGCCCACCGCGCCATGTTCCGGTCGCCCGATCCCCACCCTCATGCGGGCAAAATCCTGGGTGCCAAGCAGTTCGATAATGTTCTTCAATCCTTTTTGTCCCCCGGCGCTGCCGTTTTTACGAATACGCAGGCAGCCCGGCGGCAGGTCCATGTCGTCCGTAATTACCAGGACATCCCGGGGCGTCAGTTTGTACCAGTTCAGCAGGGCAACCACTGCCTGGCCGCTCAGGTTCATGTAGGTTTGGGGTTTGGCCAGAATCACCTTTTGGCCGCCAATCTGCGCTTGTCCCACCAGGGCTTTATGCTGGTTCTTGTTTACATCCAGCCCCAATTCCCCGGCCAGACTATCCACAACCATAAAGCCTATGTTATGCCTGGTCTGCGCATATTCTGCACCTGGATTGCCCAGGCCTACGATCAATTTCATAAAAGCAACCTCCTTTACCGAAGGTATTGTACCCTAGTAAGCAGTTGGAGGCAATAGCAAAATGCACCAAATAGCCTGCCCGTTTGAGGGCAGGCCGATTGGATGCTTATTCCTTCTCAGTGGTCTTAGCTTTGGCCTCTTCCATGGGTTCCGGCGGTACTTCCGGCTGGCCGGCGGGTTCAGGCGCCTTCATGACGGCCACGCCGACCACGGTGGTATGCGGGTGATCCAGTATTTTCACTCCCGGCGGTACATTCAAATCACTGACCGACAGGGCATCGCCAATTTCCAGATCGCTGATATCCACTTTGATGGCATCCGGAATCTGGCTGGGCAAACACTCCACTTCGGCGCTGCGCAGGTCATGCTGTACGACACCTCCCAGGGCAACACCCTTCGCCGTTCCCACCAACTGCACCGGTACCACAGTGCGGACCTTGGTATTCTCCGTCACCTGTTGGAAATCCACGTGCTGGATCTGGTGATGTAAAGGATCCATTTGCAGGCTTTTTACCATCACGGTCTGCTTGCCACCGTTAACATTCATGCTAATCAGTGTGTTACGACCGGTTACCGAACCAAGAATCTTTTTCAGGTCTTTGGCATCTACGGAAATGGCCATGGTTCCCATTTGTTTGCCGTAAACCACACCGGGAATCGCTCCGCTGTCCCTGATTTGCTTTAAACTGGATTTGGTGCGCCCTTCCCTGATATTGGCATCTAACGCTGCATCTGCCATAACATTGACCCCCTAACAATCTTATCACTGCTTCTATTATTCCCTATTAATGGTCATATCAAACAATGCCGGGGCATAAAGATGATGGTAAAGAGTATGGAATTAAAGGGGGCCTTTTCTTATGCGCAAGAGCAAGAAGTTTATCGGTATGCCTGTGATTAGCATTGCCGAAGGCCAGCAGATGGGGACCGTCAAGGGGTTGGTGATTGATCCTGTTCAACAAAAAGTTGCCGCCCTGATTATAGAGCAAAAAGGTTGGTTCAGTGAGCAGAAATTTGCCCCTTACGGAAAGGTGCGCAGTGTAGGCACCGATGCCATTACCATTGACCGGAGCGCGGTGGTGGAAAAGGGTACCAGCCTGCCGGATATTTTAAAACTATACAAGGATAAAGTTACAATTATCGGCTGCAAGGTCATCGTGGAAAACGGCTCCCACCTGGGCGAGGTGGATGAGTATTTCGTGGAAGAAACCACCGGCAGCATTGTTGGTTTAGAGATTACCGGCAATTTGCTCAACAGTATTATTAAAGGAAAGTCATTCCTGGACATTGGTTTTGTTAAAACCATCGGCAAGGAATTGGTGGTGGCCTCCAACGACGCCATGGAGAATACCGTCAAGATTGACGGCGGCTTGCAGGAAACAGTCAAGCAAATTAAGGACAGCACCAGCCACATCTGGGAAAGCACCCTGCAAAAGACCAAAGAACTGGGCAGTAAAACCAAGGAAATAAGCAGCAAGACCAAAGAGGAACTGGAAAGCAAAACGAAGGATCTCGGCAGTCTGAAAGATCTGGGTGAAAGCCTGCTGGAGAAAGTAAGAGGAAAGAATAAATGTGAAGAGGATGAAGAACCTTTAACCCGTTCTGCCCCACCTGTTGAAGATCAAGTGGAAGTCAAGGATCTGCCGCCGGATGCCTTCACCCGGGAAGAGGAAGTCGTTGATGGAACCCCTGAGCCCGAAAACCCAAAGGAAGACAATTCCGTTGTAGAAGAAGTAGCTGTAGAAGAAGTAACTGAAAGTGACGTTAAGGAATCCGATACAGAAAATGAAGAAAACCCGGACAAGGAAAATAAAAAGGAATAGTTAACTTCTCTCCTTTAAACAGCCTCCCGCGAGGCTGTTTGTTTTGCTTCCTATCGCTTGAAACATAGATCAGATTGTTGCTTATTTCGTAAATATGCAATACGCTGGTATAGTTCATACGATTTAATCACGGATTACACGCTAAAAAATTAGGGTATTATTAATAGGAAAAACCTGTTAGAGCCGTGTTTATTCATGGAATAATCTAATGGAACGATTTATTTCTGACAGGAATAAAAAAGGCCGGCAGGAAAATCCTGATAAATGGCAAATCTCAAAAAATAAAATCGGTCAATCCTAAGACCTACGAGGTGGAAAATATGATTGGTAAATTAAGAGATCCCTTTAGCGGGCTAACCCATTTAACCGGAGCGCTTTTATCCATCATAGGTTTGATTTTACTGGTTTATAATGCCGTATACTACGGAGACATCCGGCATGTGGTTTCGTTTTCTATTTTTGGTGCCAGTTTAATTCTGCTTTATACGGCCAGCGCTTTATATCATTTATTGCCCTTATCCCCGAAGGGGGTCCTTGTTTTACGACGGATTGATCATATGATGATATTTGTTTTAATTGCCGGCACCTATACGCCGGTTTGCCTGATTCCGCTGCAAGGGGGTTGGGGCTATTCCCTGCTGGTGGGTGTATGGACGCTGGCCATTGTGGGCATTGTGCTTAAAATCTTCTGGATGGAGACACCACGCTGGCTTTCAACCTTGCTTTATGTTGTGATGGGTTGGCTGGTGGTCGTTGCTTTTTGGCCGTTAATTCAAACCCTTTCCATGGGAGGCCTTATTTGGATGGCATTAGGGGGTTTTTTCTACACAATAGGAGCGGTTTTTTACGGTACCAAGTGGCCGCCGAACATTGTCCCCGGCTGGTTTGGTTTTCATGAAGTATTTCACCTTTTTGTGATGGCCGGGAGTTTCAGCCATTTCTGGTTAATGATGAAATATATTATGTTTATTTAGTTTAAGGCAACCATAACGTGCACACCAGTGTTAGGTCTGCACGTTTTCTGGTTTAATATGGTTATTTTATGCACTACCCTTTGGGAAAGTTGAAATAGGAAGTAAATACTGAAAATTTGGTTTGTTTTGGATTGTTTGCTTCAAAAATAAACGGCTGTGCTTTACTTAACCGCCGGGGATATTGATTACGCCTTGAAAGTAGCCAAAGAAATTTTGGCCTAAACAAAGCCAGACCCTGCTTAATCGTCAGCGGTCTGGCTTGAACATTTTTTACTAAGCTTTTCAGGTTGCTCCTAATCAGGCCGCTTGAACCGTACGTGAAAGGTGGTTCCGGCCGGGCCGGTTTCGATAATCATCCTGGCGTTATGCTTCCTGGCAATGGTATAACAGGTGGCCAGACCAAGTCCGGTTCCCTCGGGTTTGGTGGTAAAAAAGGGAGTGCCCAGTTGATTCATGGTGTTTGGATCAATGCCCGTTCCCTGGTCCTGCACCGATAACACCACATATTCTTCTGTGCCGGCCGTCCTAAGGGTAAGGTGCCCCCCCTCCGGCATTGCTTCCAGGCCGTTACGGACCAGGTTCAGGGTCAAATGTTGAATTTCCTTTTCGTTCAACATTAGGTCAGGAACATCCTCCAACTGGATGAAAATGTCTTTACCGGTATCAGCCGCTTCCGCTTTGATCAACGGCAAAAGGGATTCCAGGAGGGTGTTGAGATTTTGTAATGTTAAATCTTCACCCTTCCTTTTGGTTAAAAAGAGAAATTGGGAGATAATTGAATTGGCAGCGTCCAATTCCCCCAGCATCAGCTTGATGTAGTCCCTGTGTGCCAGAAACTCCTCCCGTTCGTTTATCATTTGTAAAAAACCCCTGACACCGGTCATGCGGTTGCGTAATTGATGGGCGATGCCCGGGGCCATTTGTCCCACCAGATTGAGCCAGTCGATACGGACCATTTCTTGCTCAAACCGGCTGAAATTGGTTATGCGGGGGATTTCATTAATTACCAACCAGTATAAGCCGAGGTGAATGATGGCCTCAACAAATTCATTTAAATCAAGGGGTTTACGGACAAAGCTGTTGGCGCCTAAATGATAGCTGTCAAGGACATCCTTGTCTTCCATAGAAGCAGTGAGAACCACGACCGGGACCAGCCGCGTGTGTTCATTGGCCCGCAGTCGCTGCAGGACTTCCAGCCCGCTGATTTTGGGCAGCCTCAAGTCCAGCAGAATCACCATTGGCGTATCTGTAACGTCCCGCCCGGCATAAACCCCGGTCCCGAAAAGATAATCCAGTGCTTCCTCCCCGTCCCGGGCTATCACAACCTTATTTAACATTCTGCTTTTTTCAAAGGCGCGCAAAATCAGGCTGACATCCGTGGGATTATCTTCCACCAGTAAAATGATTTTATCTTCCATTCTTCTAAAAAAACCCCCTGTTTAAAGACTGTGTTGGGTCACCAATTGTATACAAAAAGATTTACCCCTCCCTAATCTACCATATTTTTGGTAAAATGCAATGTTTTGTAAAAAACAAAAACCCCGCGCTCTGTTCTGAAATAAGCGGGGTATGATGCGAAAAGTGGCATTTATTCAAAATAAAAACGTACTATTTCAGTGTAAAATAAAACATCGCTCCTTTACCTACCCCACCCTGGGCCCAGATGTCCCCCCCATGCCGGCGAATAATGCGCTGAACGGTGGCCAGACCGATACCGGTACCGGGAAACTCCGCCAGAGCATGCATGCGTTGAAAGGGTTGGAAAAGTTTTTCCCGGTACGCCATATCAAAACCTGCCCCGTTGTCCCGGAGAAAGAAAGCCTCTACATTCCTGTTCCGGGTGATGCCGAATTCAATTAGGGTTTCCGGTTGCTTGCCGGTAAATTTCCAGGCGTTGTCCAACAGGTTTTCCAGGGCGATCCGCAGGAGTTGTTTATCCCCCGTGGCCGCCAGACCTGGTGTAATGATAAAACGCGCCTTGCGTCCTGGTTCCAGCCTTTGCAGTTCTTTGGCAATCTCTTCCACCAGGTTGCTGAGGTCAATTTCTTCAAAGAACAGCTGGAAGAGGTTGCCCTTTGATAAATTTACTAAATCCTGGATGTACCGTTCCATGCACCTGGCAGCTTGCCGGATATTGTGAAGATATTCTTTGCCCCGTTCATCCAGTTGGTCGGAGTAATCTTCCAGCAGGGCCAGGCTGAAACCGTCAATGCCTCTGAGGTAATTACGCAGGTCGTGGGAAACGGAGAAATTAAAGGATTCCAATTCCTTGTTGGTATGATCCAACTCCAGCACCCTGCGCTGCAGGATGTCATTTAGTTCCTTGATGGTTTCTTCCGCCCTCCTGCGCTCCATGATTTCCTGTTGTAACTTTTTATTGGTCTCCATCAACTCATAGGTGCGTCCTAAGACCAAGTTCTCCAGTTGTTCCTGGTATTTTTTCATATTCTCTTCCTTCATAAGAACACCCCTGATAAGGAAACAAGATCCGGAGCCACTTATATATTTATACATTTTACAGCAATTACCTGCTCATGAAAGACATTTTTTGCAAATTTTGCATAATTTAAGAGAATTAGTAAGTGCACTAATGTTTTTCCATTACCCAAAAATACTATAAAAAAACTCCTTCAGGATTTTTCTAAAGGAGTTTAAACTTCAAAAATTAAAACTGTTCCATCATCCTGGCGATGGCGTCGCCGTGATGGTCTTCATCCCTGGCCATGCGTTCAAAGACGAAGTGTTTATCTGGCTGCGCTTTAAAAATATCCGCCATCTGGCGGTACATTTTGGCAGCGGCACCCTCCCGCTGCATGGCAACCGTCAGAACTTCTTTAGGTGTCATGTCCGGGTTTAATTCTCCGGCCTCTTCAAGACCGTCGAAATAGACCTCTTCATTAATAGGCTCACCGGACTTTAACCATAACAGGTAGTCCAGGTGATCCTGCTCGTCCTGGGCCAGTTTCTCCAGTAATCTGGCAGTCTCCGGATTCTTTGCCTGACCAACCATTTCCTTATAAAATTTACAGCTGCTTTCTTCTGATTTAATGGCAACATCTAAGATGTCATTTACTGTTAGATGCATCCCCGTTCCCCCTTGACAGTATTTATCACATCCTCATTTTAATGCTGTTTTTAAATGATTACCATAACAAAAGTCTTGCAATTTTATTGCTTTACTATAAAGGGGTTACTCCATATTTATTTTATGGGCAGAAAACTGCATGATGTAGCCGCAGGACTCACACAATGCAATCAGCACCGGCAGTCCCCGCTCCGGATTGATTCCATAGGTGCCATCGGGCTTGCGGACCAGTTCGTTGAGGGCAAAAATTTGGGGTTCTTTGTTCAGGCTGTCTTCGGACATAATCATCACCATTTCAACATCACAAATAGGACAGACGGGTTTTTTCATTGACTTGCACCACCCCTGTGTTTTTATCCATTATACTATACAAACGTGGCAATGATGGACTGATTTCTTGTGGATTGCGCAACCACATAACGAAGCGAGAGGCGAGAGGTGAGATTTTTCTTACTCTCACTTCTAACTTCTCACCTCTCACCTCTCAAAACAGTGGGTACCAACTTAATCTGTCCCCAGGCGGCCAATTTTTCTCCTTTAATGGCCAGGGCGCCAACGATCCCCGGGATGGCGGCCGCAAAGTCCACCGCCCTTTGCACATCCTCTTCGCTTTGCACCAGATTCCCGGCGGCGGTGGCCACTGCGTCCGCCAGCGGGGTGGAAGGGGATAAAATGACAACGGCATCGGACTTACCAAAACTTACCGAGTGTCCCACGGTGCCCGAGGAGGTGCAGATCCCCAGCGGGGTCTGGCCCGGCTGTATTTCCAGGGCAATCCGGTGGGTAAAGGGAGACGGTCCGGCAAAGATACCCACTTTCCTGGGCCGGGCGGTCTTAATAAAAATGTCGCCCCCGTTTTCCACAATGACATCCCGGGAGTGCCGGGCCAGGGCCTTCCCCACCCATTGGGCAAAGGCCCCGGCCACTGCTGCCATGGGCCCCACCCCGGCCAACCGGGCTGCCCCGGCCATATCCACCGCCATTTGAGGGGCGCCGTCCCCGGTTGCATGGGGGACCAGGCTGGTTTTGAAAACCGGGTCCCTTTTAATGTATTCCTCCAGGGCTGACCGCTCTTTTTTTACCAATTCTTCCACCCGGCGTACCAGTTCCGGGGAAAAACGTTCCCGCCGTACACCGATATCCAGATCGGTCTCCCGAACAGCTACTTGAAAATGGACGAGATCCCCCTGGCGGTGCAGGGAACGGTAGGTGCGCTCGGTATAATCCAATTTAAATTCTTACCTCCATGGCCCGGACCGGGCAAACCTTCAAACACTGCAGGCAAACCACGCACTTGTCGCCGTTAAACTGCACCTCCATGGAAGGGCGCTCCATGTAGAGCGCGCCGGCGGGGCAGTGCCCGGTGCAGGCACCGCAACTGGTGCAGCGGTCGTGGTTGCGAACCACTTCCTGGGTCAGGGGATGCACGGTAATCCCCTGGTCCCGCAGATACTGAATTCCCTCTTCGTATTTTTCCCCATCCAGATCTAAAACCATGGTACCTTCCATGTGGGGGTTAATTTTGGCTTTGATAATATTGACCACCAGATCGTAGTCCTTCACCAGGTGATAGATAATGGGCTGGTCTGAAGTGGTGGGACTAAACCGTAATACAATTTTATGAGGTGCCATATCAACCGCTCCTTTGCTCGTTACTTAGATTCCAGAACCTTACCGGTCAGCCCGGCGGCAGGCCCGGGCAGAAGTTGTACGGGTTCGCCCAACAGGAAGTCACCCTTTCGAATCCATTCCTTCAGAGTATGGGCAATTTCCCTGGCCTTGGGGTAGCTGGAAAGGGGCGCGGTGGGCACTTCTTTTCCCTGTACAGTAATCTTGCCGGATTTCAACTGGGCGTAACTGACCAGGCCCAGGTTACCGGGCACACGGTTGGGATAGCCTTCGCTGTAGTCCACCACCGGGGCGTGCAGTTCTTCATCGGAGAGTGCAGCATACCGTAAAACTTCTTCATTCAGGATGGGAATGGGAATGCCCAGACCCACCGTCAAGGTAACGCCATAGCCCTGAAAACTGGTGCCCCGCAGCCACTGGGGCTTCATTTGTTTAAGATCTCCCAGCACCGAGAGGGTACCGCCGGCGGAGCCGACAATGTTTCCCTCACCGTCTTTTAGCCAGCCGGGAAAGTGCTGGGTGCCGTTCCAGACCACATAGCCGGTGCCCCCGCCCAGGAAAATCCGGGTGCCGATGCCGATGGTGGCAAAATTGGGGTCTTTCATCAGCGGGCTCAGCTGACCGGAGGTAGAGTAGTTGGCGTTGCCCAGCCGGGGTTTCAGGGTCCCCATATAGGTATGAATGGTCTTATCCCCGAGGTTTACGGCACAGTTGTAATTCTGGTAAGCATTGCGCGGGTTAAACAAAATGGCTTCGTTGATGTCATGGAGGGTCACGGTGGTTTCAATCTCCCGGCGGGGATAGCAATCGGTGCCGTAGGAAATTGCTTCCAGCTTTAAAGGTTTCCCTGCCACCAGGTCTTCAATGATATGTCCTCCGCCGTAATGGAACTCACCGGGATAATTGTTATTGGCAGGGTCATCCTCCGCAATCTCGGTGGCGCCGATGTAAGCATCCACCGCAGCGATGCCGGTATAGGCCGGGACCCCGTTGAGCCAGACCTTGCTCATCCGCATGCGGGGCGCCGAGTGACCAAAGTTTAAAAAAGCACCCGAAGAACACATGGGACCAAAGGTTCCTGTGGTAACCACGTCGACCTCCGCAGTGGTTTTGGTCAACCCCTGTTCCTTCACTTTTCCTATGACTTCTTCAGCGGTGAGAACCACCGCTTTGCCCGCCTTGATGCGGGCATTAATTTCCGCGTAGGTACGCTCAACACCCATTTTTTGTCCTCCCTTCGTGCTCTCTGCCCCCGACATGAAATAAACCTCTTCTCAACAGAAGAGGTTTTGATTATCGCAGTCGCAGCACACCTCTTATCTGCCAGAAGAAAATCTTCTGCAGGAATTAGCACCTGTCCGGTTCGTGCCGGATGGTTGCCGGGTTTCATTGGGCCAGTCCCTCCACCTCTCAGGATAAGAGCACAGTATGAATTTGATTATTATTATTGTAAGTTTAGCAATCAACCGATCAATTTGTCAACTTAATTTTTCTTAACCCGGTACAACATCTCAATAACCCCGGGTCCCTTGTCTTCATGAAGTTTAAAAAATTGCACCAATCCTGTTAATTCCATGCGATCCATGATGATCCGGTACCCTGTAGGGAATTTTACCCAAAAAACTTCCTGGTTTTTCATATCGGTAACTTCCAGCCCGTTATTTTGTAAATAACTGATATTTTGCTGCATATAGATGCTGTACCTCCGTATTTAATTATGTCATAAAGAAAATGCTTTCTACTTATGGTAACCGGTCTTGCTTGCTGCCGTGCATAACCAGCTTTCTTTTGTCAAACCCTAATCATGAACAGGGGGTGATGGTAATGACTTGCCAGGAAGAATCCCGGCCCGATATGCTGGAAACAGGCGTCAGCAGTTGGTCCTATTCACCGGAAGAGCCTGAGGGTGAAATGAACATTGATTTTTACCACAACTGGTCCGCCCACTGGTAGATGGGGTTCCTAATTAGTTTATACCCCAACTGTTTCCCCGCGCAAGATAGAAAAAAAGATTTAGAACTTAAGTCCTATGCTCCTGGGACTATAGTCCTATTTCGTCCGCTTTATCTTAAGTTTAAAGCCCGTAGATCAACTGATCACGGGCTTTTTGTTGGCAAAAAACTTCTTTATAATTTTTAATTCTTTTCTAAGGACCGGGGCTTCGGGTCATTTGGGAATGCTTTAGAGGTCTGGTTTCGTTACGGAGGGTTTGGTCACCCATTTAAAAATCTCCATGACAATTGCAATGATACAGGCTGCCGCCAGCAGGTGCGCCTCTTCCTGCAGCTTTTTCGCATCCACATCCACCACGCCGTTCTCCGACCACATGGTTTTGCAACGGGGCAAAACGACTTCCAGTGCCCCCTTTACCACCACCCGTACCCGGAATTCCTTGCGGAAATACTTGGCGGCAAATTTTCTCTCGGGTTCAAAGGGAATTACACCCATTGATTTACGCGGGCCATGTCTCCGTCACCTCCGGTGAAATATAGAAAAATTATAGCATAGGGTCCTATGGAGGTTGTGTGGAGGTGGACAATTGACAGGAAAATGTAAGATTAAAGTTTATCTGCCCATCCGGAAAGTCCGACCCCTTCTGCCGGGAAAGTGAAACCGATAAGAAAAGCAAAAACCCCGGCTGTGTTAAATACACCGGGGTTGTATCCTTTATGAGAACAATTTGCTGACGGAAAGATCTTCATGTATGCGAATAATAGCTTCACCCAGCAGAGGCGCCACAGACAATACCTTAATTTTATCAATCATTTTTTCTGGCGGCAGGGGAATGGTGTTGGTGATAACCACCTCTTTAATAACTGATTCCTCCAACCGTTGAATGGCCGGGCCGGAAAGAACCGCATGGGTGCCGCAGACGTAAATTTCCTTGGCCCCCCGTTCCATCAGGGCAGCGGCTCCTTTGGTAATGGTACCGGCGGTGTCGATAATGTCATCAATCATGATGACCGCTTTGCCCTTAATGCTGCCGATGATATTGGTAACCTCGGCCACGTTGGGTTCCGGGCGCCGTTTATCGATAATGGCCAGGGGCGCGCCGATGCGCTCTGCCAGGTCCCTGGCCCGGGTCACCCCTCCGATGTCCGGCGACACCACCACCACATCATCCTTCAGGTTTTGCTGGAAGTACTCCGCCAAAATAGGGACCGCCGGCAGGTGGTCCACCGGAATGTCAAAAAAGCCCTGAATCTGGCCGGCGTGCAGGTCCATGGTGATCATCCTGCGGCAGCCGCTGGCCGTCAGGATGTTGGCCACCAGTTTGGCGGTAATGGGATCCCTGGCCCGGGTTTTACGGTCCTGCCGGGCATACCCGTAATAGGGGATTACCGCTGTAATGCGGCGGGCGGAGGCCCGGCGCAGGGCATCGGCCATGATTAACATTTCCATTAAATGCTCATTGACCGGTGTGGAGGTGGGCTGAATGATAAAGGCATCCGAGCCCCGCACGCTTTCATCCACTTTCACCCGGATCTCCCCATCACTGAAACGGATTACTTGGGACCTTCCCATGGCGACGCCAAGGTACTGGCAAATTTCCTTGGCTAATTCCGGGTTGGCGTTCCCCGCAAATATTTTTAATCGTTTGCTACCGGAAGACATTGATTAACCTCCAAAAATAAAGTTTATACCCGCCATCAGTCAATGGTGGGTTATTGACATACATTTGTCAAGACCGTAGGCTAACCCACAGAAAAACGTAAAGGCTGAGAGCTGGCGGCTAAAGGCTGGAAGCAAAACCCTAAAGACTACTCTTTTCTTTTCTTCGCCCAATCGGCCAGATTGGTTTGGCGCTCCCTGGCCACTCCCAGGGCGTGCTCCGGCACATCCTTGGTAATGGTGGAACCCGCTGCAACCACCGCGTTGCGGCCCACCTTTACCGGGGCCACCAGGTTGGTATTGCTGCCGATAAAGGCCCCGTCCTCAAGGATGGTCTGGTACTTGTTTTTCCCGTCGTAGTTGCAGGTAATGGTGCCTGCCCCCACATTGACCTTTTCCCCGATGGTGGCGTCCCCCACATAACTCAAATGGGGTATTTTGCTGCCGTTGCCGATGGTGGATTTTTTAATTTCCACAAAGTCTCCCACCTTGGCGTGCTCCCCGATGACGGTTCCCGGACGAATATAGGCATAGGGGCCGATCACGGTATGGCTGCCGATACGGCTCTCCAGCAGGACCGAATATTGGATTTCCACCTGATCTCCAATCACACAGTCGGTAATCTTACTGCCGGGGCCGATGGTGCAATGGCTGCCGATTTCGGTTTTCCCCTGCAGAAAGGTAAAGGGTAGGACCACGGTATCCCGTCCGATCTTGACGTCCGGGTCGATATAGGTGTTGTCAGGATCCATAACGGTAACACCCTGGACCATCAGTTCCTCCAGCACCCGCCGGCGGAGGACCGTTTCTGCCTGGGAGAGCTGAATGCGGTCATTAATTCCCTGCACCTCCCGGGCATCCTCCAGGGTTACTGCCTGCACGGTGAGTCCCCTGTTTACAAAAATTTGAATAATATCCGTAAGGTAATATTCCCCCTGGGCATTGGCAGGGGATATTTCCTTGAGCGCGTCAAACAGTCCGGGCACGCTAAAACAATAGACCCCTGTGTTGATTTCTTTGACCATGAGTTCTTCCGGTGAGGCGTCCTTTTGCTCGACAATGCGGGACACGCTCCCGGCGGTCGTCCGAATCACCCGGCCATATCCCGTTGGGTCAGCCATCTCTGCGGTGAGCAACGTAGCCACCGCTCCGGATTCCCGGTGGGTTCGGGCCAGTGTCGCCAGGGTACTCGCCCGCAAAAGGGGCGTATCCCCGCAAACAACCAGCAGGTCACCGGTGCACCGGGCAAATTCACCTTCTGTCTGCAGCAAAGCATGGGCTGTTCCCAACTGTTCTTCCTGCAGCACCACCCTGGCACTGTCTCCCAGAAAATCCGTCACCTGTTGGGCTCCAAAGCCGGCCACCACCACAGTTTTGGTAGCTCCGGCACCAATCACGGAATGTAACACATGCCCCAACATTGGCCGGCCGCCTACCCTGTGCAACACTTTTGGTAAATCCGATTTCATTCTGGTTCCTTTGCCGGCTGCCAGGATTACCGCAGCAAGTTCCATCCGGTGCCCCCCTTTTTCTTTCTTACTATATCATATCCTTATCAGGCGCAAGTTTTTCTACCAACCGTAATTTTACCACAAAAAAGCATGATTTCCTTTTTATAATGACAAAAACCAATAATACAAAGAATATTTAGAAAAATAAAAGGGAGCTTGTATGCTCCCTGAGAATATTTTTGGCCATAGAGTTAAATGGCTTCCTGGTAGGCTTGCAGTACGGCATTTTGGATGATTTCTCTGGCTGAAGAATTAATGGGGTGAGCGATATCACGAAACTCGCCGTCCGGAGTTTTTCTGCTGGGCATTGCCACGAACAAACCGTTTTGACCCTCAACAACCTTGACATCGTGGATCACAAAGGCGTCATTCAGAGTGACGGACACAATGGCTTTCATTTTGCCCTCCATGAGTACCTTTCGTACCCGCACATCGGTTACATGCAAGATTTTTCACCACCTTCCGCTGCGTCAACTTCTGTTGGGCTAGTTAATTCTGCAGTGGAAAGGAAATTCCTGCTTATTTCAAAACTTTCTTTTAATTTCTCTAGCGGTTTTTTCGTATTATTTCAAGATATCCAACACATACCCCTTTTTTTCTAAGGATTCGACAATTGCTGCAATGTGGTCGGCATTGCGGGTCTCCAGGGAGATTTCCACCTCCGCCTGCTTTAAGGGTACGTTGGGCTTAATGCGGTCGTGGGCTATGGAAATCACGTTGGCCCCGCTGGCCGCCAGGGCAGACAAAAGTTTTTGCAGGGAACCCGGTTTGTCGGTGACAATGGTGCGCAGCCTTAGATATCGGCCTGCCTTTACCAGTCCGCGCTCAATAATGATAGAGATAACGTTCACATCAATATTGCCGCCGCTCAGGATAACCGCCACTTTTTTGCCGCAGAGGTCGCATTTTTTATGCAGCAAGGCGGAGATCCCCACCGCCCCGGCACCTTCCACCACCAGCTTGGAGCTTTCCAGCAGCATCAAAATGGCCCAGGCGATTTCCTCGTCATCCACTGTGACAATTTGGTCCACATAATGCTGTACCATTTCAAAGGTAAGGTCTCCCGGCCGGCGTACGGCGATGCCGTCGGCAATGGTTTGGGCGGACGTTAATTCATGGACTTTGCCAATGCGGCAGGCCTGCAGCATGCAGGGTGCATCCGAGGCTTCCACCCCGATGATTCGCACCTCCGGTCTTTGTTCCTTGATGGCGCAGGCGATGCCGGAAATTAACCCCCCGCCGCCGATGGGAACCAAAACCGCCTCCACATCGGGCAGGTCTTCCAGCAGTTCCAGCCCGACGGTACCCTGCCCGGCGATCACCAGCGGGTCATCAAAGGCATGCACAAAGACCGCCCCGGTTTCCTGCCGGATCTCCCGGGCCCGGCGGAAGGCATCGTCGTAGCCCTGCCCCGCCAGCACCACATGGGCACCGTAGGAGCGGGTTCTTTCCACCTTGGTAATGGGCGCCCCCTCGGGCATGACGATGGTGGCCGGAATGGATGCCTGGCTGGAGGCCAGGGCCACTCCCTGGGCGTGGTTGCCCGCCGAAGCCGCTACCACACCTTTACCGGCGTCCTTCCCCAGGGCAGCTATTTTATTGTAGGCGCCCCTTAGTTTAAAGGAACCGGTTTTTTGCAGGTTCTCCAGCTTTAAAAATACGTTGGAGCCGGTCATTTGACTGAAAAATTCAGAGGGTTCCAGCGGGGTATGCCTGCTGATGCCCTTCAGCCGTTCCCTGGCTTCAAAAATGTCGTTGAGGGTTACAAACCTGTTGGCCATTCTGCCTGCTCCTTATGGTCTGAGTTAAAGGATAATCCCGGGCCGTTTTAATACGAAATCTTTTATGGCACCCTGCACAGTTCCTTGGCGGACACCTGCCGCTCTTCAAATCCCAGCACCCGGCGCGCCAATTGCAGGTCCGCCGGTTTATCCACATCCATCCCCACCTCCGGGTAAGGGCAAATGACCGACCGGCCCTTGATGCCCAACAGCCGGGAAGCCCTCTCTTCCACTTCCTTTAGTGTCAGAACCCGCAGCAGCAGTTTAAAGAGCAGGGAGATTCCTACCCGGCGCGCCAGGGCCAGGGGGTTTTTACGTAAATGGATCAACTCCCGGCCGATGCCCAGACAATGTTTAACCACCCGGGGGTTGACCAAAAACAGGTTCCCCCCAGTGAAAACCCCTTCCTTAAATTTCACATATGTCCGTTTGGCCCCGGGGTATTTTCCCTCCACCGCTTCCCTGGGAACCAGCGGGAAATAAAGATCGTCACGGTTGTCCCCGCAAAGGCCCAAAAATCCTGTTACCGCCCCTGGAGTCAGCAGCGGGATGTCGCAAGTGGCCAGCAAAAAGGGGCGCTCCATCAGAGCACAACCCCGCTGGAGATTTTCCATCATAGTTTGGCCGGATGCTGCCCAATGGACCTCCGGTGACAGCACCTTCTTCACGGCCGGGGGGGCCACCACCAGAATTCTGCCGATCTGCCCCGAATTTTTCAGGGCATTCACCACATAGGTGACCATGCTGCATGGCCCAATTTTAATCAGGGCTTCATATTTTTCCCTGCTTGTGTTTTTTAATGCTCCGTTGTTTGGACTGCCGGCCAAAACCAGCGCATCAATCATTCCTCTTTTGTGCCCCCTTAAGGGAATTTAACATGCTGTTTTCCGCATTATAGATATGCTCTCTGGCTAACGTCTGGCTTAGCTCTACATTGCGGTCCGCGATGGCGTCCACAATCTGCCGGTGTTCTTCCACGGCATCTTTGCTTCTGCCCGGCTGGGAGAGGGATACCGTCCTCACCCGCTGGATCACTTCCCGCAGGTGGGTGATAATGAGCTGCAGCCGCTCGTTGCGGCTGGCCTTGTAAAGCAGATCGTGAAAATCGGTGTCCGTTTCCACAATGCCGTTGATGTCCTGCCGGTTGGTCTGCTCGGAATAAGCCAAAAGGGATCTCTGCAGTTGTTCAATCTCTTCCTCGGTGGCCCGTTCGGCGGCCAGCCCCGCGGCCAGCGCCTCCAGCGCGGCCCGTACCTCGAAAACATCGGTTACATCCTTTAAGGAAATGCCCGCCACATAGGCTCCCTTGCGGGGAATCATGACCACGAAACCCTCCAGTTCCAGCTTGCGGATGGCTTCTCTGACAGGGGTGCGGCTGACACCCATTTCTTCGGCCAGCTGAATTTCCATCAATCGTTCTCCGGGCTCCAGTTTGCCGGACAGGATGGCCTCCCGCAGGGTCTCAAAAACAATCTCCCGCAAAGGCTTGTAAGCATCCAATTTAATCGGTACTAATCTTGGTTCACTCATTCTCTCCGCCCCCTTAATCATTCTTGGTCCCCAACCTAGTCAGCAGCTACTTTTTTCCTTCGTAAAGGATTGCTTTCATTTATATACCACATTATACCATAAAGGCCGCCAAAACCCGACATTCCGGCAGGTTGATTCGACGGGCAATTTCACCGGCTGTTTTTTGATCGGCGGTTAAGCCAAACACGGTGGGCCCGCTGCCGGACATTAATACGCCCCTGCACCCCGCCTCTTGCAGCCGTTCTTTAATGGTCTGCAGTTCCGGGTGCAGCTTTAAGGTGACACTCTCCAGCACGTTGCACAGGTTTCGGGCAACCAGGTCCAGGTCCCCCTTCTGCAGGGCACCGACCATGGCCGGAGTGTCGGGCCTGCGGCCCAGGTCCGCCAGGTCCAGTCCCCTGTAAACCGCTGCGGTGCTGACCCCAAAAGCCGGTTTCACCAGGACTACGCCAAAGGCGGGCGCCGGAGGCAGCGGTGTAAGGATTTCCCCTATGCCCCTGGCAACGGCGGTGCCGCCCGTCAGGCAAAAGGATACATCCGCCCCCAATTGGGCGGCCAGTTTCACCAGTTGTTCATTACCAAGCCCCAGGTTCCACAGCCGGTTGAGTCCCCGCAGGGCGGCAGCCGCATCGGTGGAGCCGCCGGCCAGGCCGGCAGCCACCGGTATTTCCTTGTGCAGGTGAATTCTCGCCCCGGCCTCCGGCCCGGCCTGCTGCTGCAGCAAGCGGGCGGCCCTCAGAACCAGATTGTCCTGGCCGGCAGTTACACGAACCCCCGACACGGTAAGAACGATTTCCTTTGGTTCAAACTCCATTTCCAAGGTGTCATGCAGTGCGATGCTCTGCATGATCATTTCCACTTCGTGGTACCCGTCGGGACGCCGGGACAGGACATCCAGCGTTAGATTTATCTTGGCATGGGCATTCAGCCTCAGTCCCATGTTCTCCCCCCTAAGCAATAATAAACTGCTATTCCCCACGTCCGGTGGAAAAACCTTCTTTTGCTCATAGGTATTTCTTTGGGGTCCTGCCGTCAGCCTTCAGCTATCAGCATTCAGCCTTTGACCCTGATGGCTGATGGCTGACAGCTAGACCCGTAAGAAATGCCCTTAAGCTTTTACTTCCTATTATTTACTACCCAAGGATAAAAAATACTGGCGGTACGCTGGCCCCCATGCAGGCGGGTTTTCATAGTATGGAAGTAACGGACCTGAAAGGAGGCGGCAAGATGACCGATGCTAAAATGTACCGTGCCGGTATTGAGCTGTTTATCAACCCTCAAACCCGGCAGCTGAGTGTTTATGTGGGGGGTCAATTATCAAAAACTTATCCGGTGGGGGTGGGAAAATCCTCAACTCCCACGCCTGCGGGTGACTATAAAGTGGTCAATAAAGTAACCAACCCCGGCGGCGTGCTGGGCAGCCGCTGGATGGGGTTAAATATCCCCGGAGGCAATTATGGCATTCATGGCACCAATAACCCGTCTTCCATCGGCAAACTGGTTTCGCTGGGGTGTATTCGTATGCACAACCAGAATGCGGAAGAACTATTCCCCCAGGTCCCGGTGGGGACACCGGTTCGCATTGCTGCTGTGCCCGGTTATAACCAGAAGGGGGGCGCCGCACCCAAACCCGCCCCGGGGAGCGGCCCCCCGCTGGACCACACGGTGCATGTGGTGCGGCCCGGCGACACCCTCTGGAAAATCGCCAGGGAATATAACGTCTCTTTGGATGCCCTGCTGGCGGCCAATCCTCTGGCTGACCCCGATCGGTTGGAAGTGGGGCAAACTATTTACATTCCTAAATAAACTTTACAAGGAATTTGTCACTGTAATAAGGCCAGAATATGTTTTATTTGTGCACACCTGACATCAAATCCAGTACATGATGCAGTTATATTATTAAATAACAAACAAGAACTTATAATTTTTCGTACAAGAAAGAATTATTGTTTTTCTCCCAGCAATGGCCCCTGAAGACCCGGTGGCCGGAATTTACCAGTCATCAGGTCTTTTTTGGTCGCGGCAAAACCATACGGTGGTGGGCACTGCCACCAGCCCGGAATTGATTTACCCCCTGAAGGATGCGTCCACCCTGATCACGGACCCGAAGACCTTTGGCGTCATCATGATGCCCCAAAAACTGGATATGGAAGATTAAAATCACTAGCGTTGCATAAATAAATTTCCAAAATGTCAATATCTAAAATTCTAGAAAAAAACCAATAAATCATTGTTTTTCCAGCAATATCCTGTAAAAATGATTAAAATCTCCTTATAATTGA
>JBFMCH010000059.1:0-28512 GCA_040754595.1 Bacillota bacterium | reverse complement strand
CACGCGTTACTCACCCGTGCGCCACTAAGTTTAGAATTCGCAAGCTTCCTTCTAATCTCCGTTCGACTTGCATGTGTTAAGCACGCCGCCAGCGTTCGTCCTGAGCCAGGATCAAACTCTCCATAAATTATATAATGTTTTCGCGTACCCGTTAGGGTGAAGAGTTGATTTAGCTCTTTATTACTTGTTCAGGAATTACTCGCTAGCGTTATTTAACGCTTGACGAGGATTCAAATGTGGTCGTCACAGTTTCAGCTTGCGCTGACTTTTGACTTGACCGTTTTGCATCCATCATCTGCTGTTTAGTTTTCAAAGACCATTTTTTAGCCCGGCCTCACGACCGGAATCTTAGTTTACCATAACCCTCACTTACATTTCAAGTGAAAGTTTTTGGCAATTTTTACACCGCCTCATCGGCGACATTTATTATGTTAACACTTGTTAAAGAATTATGCAAGACCTTTTTTCAAAAAGTGTTGTTGTTCTGTGATAATGTCACCTTATAACTGTTCTGTGATATTGTTATTTTTTCTCTCATTTTTAAAATTTAAACTTATGAACCAACCCGTTTAAGTCATCGGCCATCTTTGAAAGTTGTTCAGTGGCCGCCGTAACTTCTTCAATGGCCGCGGTTTGTTCCTCGGCGGTTGCGGCTACATTTTGCACACCTTCAGAGATTTGTTCAGCGGCCATGGCCACGCTTTGCACCTGCCTGGCCAGCTCCTCAACCGAACCAAGTATACCGCTGAATTTATTGCCAACCTCCCGGACAACAACAGCTCCGTCGTTTGCTTGCTTGTTGCCGTTCTGCATAGCCAGGACAGCCCTCTTTGACTCGACCTGGACCTGGCCGATGAGGTGGTTGATTTCCTTTGCAGCATTACCGGATTGTTCAGCCAGTTTTCTGACTTCCTCGGCAACCACCGCAAAACCGCGCCCCTGTTCTCCGGCCCTTGCCGCTTCAATGGCTGCGTTGAGGGCAAGCAAGTTTGTCTGTTCGGCGATGGCGGTTATCAGATCAACAATTTGATTAACCTTCATGAGAGTATTTGAAAGCGAGTCAACAACTTTGGAGGCCTCGTCGCTGGTTGCCTTTATTAACTCCATTTGCCCGGTTACCTGTTCTGCTCCTTGCGCCCCAAGTTCTGCTTCCCTGGCGGCTTGTCCTGACAGATCGGCTACATGTTTTGCGTTGTCGGCAACTTCTTGGACACTGGCAGCAACTTCGGTGACGGTGGCTGCTGTTTCAGTGGCACCGGCAGAGGTCTGCTGTGCCTGGGCAGCCAGCTGTCTGGATGAATCATTTAGCTGACCGGCAGCTTTTGTTAGTTTTTCCAGCACATCTTGGAAGCTCTCCCGCATCTTGTTCAGCGCCGTTGCCAGCCGGCCCAATTCATCGGATGACTTTATATCAACAGTCTCCCTGAAATCTCCGTCGGCATATTGCGAGGATACTTTACCAACCTGGCTGAGGGCCCTGGTGATTGGTTTGGTTATCAAATAGGCAAGCAATGACCCGGTAAGGATACCAATTGCCAGCAATATCAGAGAAAGCTTCTCTTTCCTTTCCCCCGCGTCAGCCAGACTCTGCATAGCTGTGTCAAGGGACTTTTTATGGTATTCAAGATATTTGTTTGTTTGAGTAAGAACTTTGGCATTGGCAGGAGCCGCCACATTTGACATATAAGAGGCAGCGGTCTGTTGCCCTTGTTCCTTATAGAGTTGGATTATCGTCGGGGGAAACGGTTCGTATTCTCTCGCCGCTTGTTTCAACGGGTCAAATACTTCCCGATTTTTTGCATGCTTATCCAAAAAAGCAAGCTGCTCATCCGCTGTTTTTTTGGCTTCATTATAGTCACCGATAAACTTTTCATCTCCCGTGGCCAGATAACCACGAACTGCTGCCCCTTGACGGGCCACATTCAAAGCAAATGAGTGGGCAGCATTCAGGTTGAGCAGCCTATATTCTGTCAAATCATCTATATTTTCGCGTACCTGTTTTAATTGATAGTAATTATAGACCACCATAACAGACATCAAAATCAATAAAGATATAAACCCGGCCCATATTTTATGCGATATTTTCATGGAGCCCCCTCCTTTTATCCTGTACTTTTTTCACGGGAAGGTTCTTGGCCGGCTTTTCATGGAGTGTTTTCTTGTTCAAGGCAAACCCGTTCGTTTTGGAGTCCTTCGATGTATTCACGTAATCCTTCTGAACACTTTTCTATTTTACGTTGGACTTCGTGGGAATGGTTTCGCCGGGTCAACACCTACCTGATAATATTTTATCAGAGAAACACCCACGAAAACAGACCTGTTATTGGGTATTTTTTTATCCAGACGAAATAATATGGGACGATGTGCCTTTTTAAGATGGTCCAGAGGACAGATCCCATCACAATTATCGTTGTCAGATGTGGGTATAGTGAATGGATTCCTGCGTGGATATATAGATGAGTTTGCATGGGATGAGGAAGAACCATGGTTATGCCAGAGACCGTCTGCCCAAAATGTGAGGGAGATATGGCCTATACAGGGGAAACCGAGGATAGATGAAGCACTATCCTCGGTTTTAATTTTTTAGTCGCCCGATAGGGCGAATTTGTTCTTATGAAGACATTTTGGATTGAACAGACGGGTTATGGGCCAGGGACATAAATTTATCAACTTTGCCATAGTCAGTAGTTAATTTGCTAACAACAACTGTTACCACAAAAGCTGCGGTAACACTATAGACAGCCGGATTTACTAAAACGGGGAGGCCAAAAATATTTTTACTATTCATAAACATGGCAACAGTAAACAAGATGGACACCGCAAGCCCGGCACACATGCCGGCAAGTACACCTTCTTTGGTAAGTTTTTTCCACCAAATGGCTAATATCAGGGCCGGAGCAAAGGTGCTGGCACCAATACCAAAGGAGATGGCAACCAGGAAAGAAATTCCTTGATCCTTTAATACTATCGCCAGGGTTATAGCAATAATGGACAATACTGCTGCACCGGCTTTAGCAAATCTTAACTGTTCAGCCTGGCTGGCACCGGGGCGCAATAACTTTGCATATATATCGTGGGCCAGGCAAGTGGTGGCCGAAATCATTAATCCAGCTGCGGTACTGAGCATCGCCGCAATGGCGCCTGCTGCGGCCAGACCCATTAAAAACTCTCCGCCGATCATCCGACTTAACAGGGGCACTACCATATTGGTGGCTACCCCGCTTTTTCCCTGCACAAGTAAGGCCAGCAAGTCAGGATAAAGCACAATCATTGCTGCTAAACCAACAAAACAAGTGGCAATATAAAAGATGGACAGTCCCGCCAGGGTAAGTGCAAGACTTTTTTTAGCTTCTGTGGCGTCAGGAACAGTATACAGCCGAGTTAAAATATGGGGTAATCCGGCCACCCCAAGGAATAGAGCCAGTACAAAGCTAATCTGATCTGGTAAACTCTTAGAGAACACGCCCGGTGTTAAAGCGGACTCCTTGCCCACCAGCAGGTTATTAACGGACATTATTACCTCTTTGCTGTTACCGCCGGAGTCTCCGGTAAGCAATTCCGCAGCCACCGTTTGAGATATCTGCGGCGGTATGGTAGAATGGGCTGAATGTATTATTTTCATGGGATTGCCATCAAAATACTTTACAGTTACTAATATAAAAATAAGTAGCATTACCGACCAGAGTAGAACCCCCTGGATAATTTGATTATATGTTGTACCACGCATTCCCCCGAGTATAACATAGATAGCCATCATAGAACCAACCAGCACCATGGTAAACATGTAGTCCCATCCTAAAAGAAGGTGAAACAAACCTCCGGCACCAATGATCTGAGGAACAAGATAGAAGGTACAGATCACGAGGGTTGTTACAGCCGAAACTATCCGGATATATTTCCAATCAAACCTGGCCATTAACACGTCGGCAACAGTAAACTTGCCGGTATTTCTTAAAGCCGAGGCGATAATAAATAAAACAGTCATATAACCGGCAAAGAAACCAAGGGCATCCCAAAACCTGTCGATGCCAAAAATAGCAACTGCTCCGGCCACCCCCAGAAAACTTGCTGCACTTAAATAATCCCCAATCAAGGCCAGACCGTTGGATGCCCAGGAAATTTTTCCGCCTGCCACAAAAAACTCATCGGTGGTTCTTGTCCACCTTCTGCTATACCAGGCCACAAATAAAGTAAAAAATAAACTGATAACAACTATTATCAAAGCAATTGGATTCTGCATTATTATTGTTTACCTCCCGTTTTAAGATACACTCCACATAATGCCAGCGCTATGGGAAAAACCGAAAAACCTACCAGCACGCCTAGCGGAATACCTGTCACCGGTACCGCAGCTACACTTTGATATGTCGTTGAATTAATAATAGCGGCACTAAAGTAAACCAGAGCAAAAAGACCAAAAAAACTAAAGGAGATAATACGATTGTTTCGGAATGATTCCTGATACGGGTAAAAGATGTGTGATTCAACCTCATCACCCGGCAACCTGGCATTTAAATCTTCTGCTAAACTCTTTATATCAGAAATATCTACACCTCCCCGTTTTACCACCAGAACCGGCAGCGGGGAATTTTTCAAAACACTTTCGGCTACACTACCAAAGTGCAGTTTTTCCAGACCTTTACGGGCAGTATCACCAATGACGATCATATCTACCATATACTCGTTGGCCACACTGAGTATTTTTCCTGTTATCTTCCCCTGGGTTTTTACCAACTGCAAATTGACCTTTACCTGCTTACCATACTCGGCCATAAGCTCCAGCGGGTGATCAGATACTTTTTCTTTCATCATTGACGATTCGATGTTTTTTTCTGCTGGTAGCATTGGCGTTTTTTCTTCCACATACAGGACGATTACTTCAGCTCCATACCTTTCAGCTAATTCTATGGCCTTTTTTGCCGCACCAAAAGAAGGTGCACAGCCGTCTATTGCCACAAGCAACCTTTTCATAAATTGCCCCCCTTTATTATTTGATAAACCGAGTATAAAAGAATGCCAGTGTTCAGTAAATAAAGCTCCGGTCAACAACCATATTAACCGGCCCAACCGCTTAATAAAAAAATTACCTGAATCAATAATATTTTCCCAAACTGGTATACCGGCCAAAGGACAAAAAGAGGCCCCCAGCTGTAAAAACCGACGGCTATAATTATATTAAATTAAACTTAACCATTTAATTGAGTACACTGCTTTTTAAACTGCATAAAAATACTGCTGGACGAATCTTCGGGTTTTTAATTTCAGTCATGAGTTATGCAGTTGCTGTAAAAATACCCCGGCCAACAATATGTTTCTAAATGGGAATCCTCAGTAAAGAAAGAATAATTACTAAAATGGGTGGCGTCATGACCACCGGGTGAACGAAAACAACGATGGGAAACAATGCCTCGGCAAATTCTGATCTGCCGCACCTTTATATCGCCACCTCGGACCGCCTGATGAAATGTCTCCCTGTAAACGGTTTATTACGATTTTATCACCGAAAATATTATTTCACACATATTTATGACGAAAGAAGTTGTAAATAAGACATTTGACCTAGAGGAAAAATGCAATTTTTGTAAAATAAAATATAATAATAACGATTGTCGACAAGGTGGTTAATCTCTTGAATAATACAAGAAACTTGAAATTTACATCGAAAAAAATTGAGGAGTTCAGCCTGCCCGGGGACTTTGAACAGTTATGTACCCTTTGCGGGTGCACCGGGGCGGAAATACAGCCGGATGTCGAATATTTGAATAATAAAGAAATTAATAGTATCTGCCTGTCGATTTATTGTTCTTCCAAAGAATGCAGAAATTTATCTTATCATTATTTCGAACTGGATTATAAATTGGCAGCTAAAGCCCATGTGGAGGATTTTACCACGCTACCCAAGGGGATAAAGTTTACCTGTAATCAATGCGGCAGCCAGGATATACAAGTCAAGGTCAAGATGGAACAATCGGGTTTTAAGTATGTCAATGACATTGTCAACGTAACCCTCTCCTGCACCTGTGGTAACAGCGCACAGCACCAGTTTTTAGGGAAATATTTTTAACTGTAAAAGACATGGCCCGCACCTAGCAGGCCATGTCTTTTATAATTTGCTGTAGAGTTGTCGCCAGAGCAGCCTGTGGTAGGGCAATTCGGCGGTTCCTTCCATGGTAATGAGTTTTGCCGCGGCCACCCTCTCGCCTTCCACCAAAACCTCAAGCTTGCCAACCTCTTGGCCGGGCACTATCGGTGCAGCCACCTCTCTTTCCAGCAGCACATTCTGCTCGATCTTATCCCCTTGATTGACCGGTACGGTCACCACCACATCCCTGTCAACGGTAACGGGCAGGCTCCTTTTTACGCCATTCTCTATGGTTATGGCAGCAAAAGCCTCTCCTTTTCCCGCCACCACCCGGTTGGCATATTCCTCAAAGCCGTAATTCAACAACCGAATGGACTCTCCCCAGCGATCGTCACTGTGCAGTACTACGGCAATCAGCCTGCGACCGTCCCGGGTGGCGGAGGACACCAGGCACTTGCCCGCCGCATGGGTGGTGCCTGTCTTTACCCCGTCGGCGCCCTGGTAGCTCCATAACATTTTATTGGTATTGCTTAAAATGCGTTTCCCTTTGGCTCCGGCAATGGAATGGGTTTTAGTGGCGACAATTCTGCTGAACACCGGGTTCTTCAAGGCGTAGCGGGTGATCAGGGCCAGGTCGTAGGCGGATGACAGGTGCCTGTCATGGGGGAGGCCGTTGGTGTTGCAGAAATTCGTGTTCCTGGCCCCCAACCTGTGGGCTTTATAATTCATAAAGTTAACAAAGACTTCTTCCCGGCCGGCCACGTTTTCGGCAATGGCCACGCAGGCATCATTTCCCGAGTGCATCAATGCGCCATAAATGAGTTCTTCCAGGGTCAATTTTTCTCCAGCCGTTAGATAGATACTGCTCCCTTCAACTCCGGCGGCATGGGGACTGACGGTAGTCAGTCTGTAGAGTTTACCGCACTCAATGGCCACCAGGGCGGTCATGATTTTGGTGGTGCTGGCGATGGGCCTGGGTTGGTGGGCTTTCCTGGCAAAAAGCACCTGTCCGGTATTGGCGTCCATCACAAGGGCGGAGGCGGCAGACAATGCCGGTCCTGTTCCTTGCTGAAAGTTTCCTGCCTCAACAACCGGTGAAAGTTCGTCAACCATAAAAATCACGTCATTCTGATCAAAAACAACCTGCGCAAAACCAACCGGGGGCCCTGATGTTATTAAAAAGAAAAGAACACTGATAAATAAAAGCATACTCACCATTTTACCCCGCAAAAGTTTCACCCCACAAAAGATTTCTCTTTTGTAGGGTGCCCTTCCTCAAACAAGTTATGAAACTGAATAAAAGTTAAAATCCATCCTGTTAGGATGGATTTGTCAAAAAAAGATAGATTTACTATTTACCACTTTTTGAACCTGCTTATATTGTTTTTGATTTATGGTCCAATAAATGTAGCAACCTGCGATTAAAAGTCCTAACAAAGCACCGTAAAAGAATTCCCTGCTCATTGTTAAAGCCCCTTTCCACTAGCCATTAGGACCCGTGACCTGGCTGGAATTGGTATTTACAGCAGAGGAACGTTTGGAACCAAAAGCCAACCTTTGTTTCAGCTTATGACTTTTGGCTCTAAAATCATCCAGGAGGGTATAAATAACCGGCACCACCACCAGGGTCAACAGGGTAGATGTGATCAGACCGCCGATGATGGCATGCGCCATGGGCGCCCGGCCTTCGGCGCCGGGACCCAGGGCCAGGGCCAGGGGCATCATCCCCAGGATCATGGCCGTTGAAGTCATCACAATGGGACGCAGGCGGGTTAAGGCAGCCTTGCGTAGGGCTTCGTTCCGCTCCACACCCTTGGCCCGCTCCTGCTTGGTAAAGTCAATCAGCAGGATGGCATTTTTAGTTACCAGCCCCATCAGCATGATAATACCGATCATACTCATGATACTAAGGTCACTGCCAACGATGAGCAGTCCCAAAATGGCCCCGATAATGGCCATGGGCAGGGACAGCATAATGGAGAAGGGATCGATGTAACTCTCAAACTGGGCAGCCAGGATAAAGAAGATAAACAGAACGGCGGTAATCAAGGCCAGCACCATGGCGGTAAAGGTCTCGCCCATCCGCTCCGAGTCGCCGCCCTCAAAGAAGCGGTAGCCCGGGGGTAGCTTCATCTCCTTTGCCACCCGTTCCTGAAAGGCCTTGTTGAATTCACCCAGAGAAATGCTGCCGTCCGTGTTACAGGATAACACGATTTCTTTGGTTCTGTCAAAACGATTGATCTGACTGGGAGAGGTGGAAAACACCGTTTCTGTCACCTGGCTTAAAGGAATCATCGCAGGCCCGTGCGTGCTGGACAGGTAAATGTTACTCAGGTCGGCCAGGTTTGTACGGTGGCTTTCGTCCAGGCGAACCCGAACATCAAAACGGTCTTCGCCGTCCTCGTACTGGCTCACCACCACCCCGTTGAACAAGGTGCGCAGGGTATCGGCCACCGTGGCGGTGCTTACACCCAGGTCGGCAGCCACATCCTGTTTAATTTGAATTTGTGCTTCCGGTTTACCGGGCTTGAAACTGCTGGAGACGTCCACTGCACCGGGGATGCTTTCCATGATTTTTTGGGCCTGTTCCGCATAGACCTGAAGCTGGTCCAGGTCATCCCCCAGCAACCTGAATTGAACCGCTGCACCGTCGCTCATGCCGGCCTGCTGGTTAATGGTCACCTTGACCCCGGGAATGGTATTCAGCTTATGCCTCATATCCATGGCCAGTTCATCAATGGTTTTGTTCCGTTCATGCTTGTCGACCAGTTTAACAAAAATATTGGTCTGTTCTGCAGTCACGGTGGAATAAACTTTGGTTACTTCCGGGTAGCTTTGCAGAACCTTTTCCATTTTCTCGGTGGTCTTGCCGGCAGCTGCCGTACTTAAACCGGCATCCAGGTCTGCCACCACGTACAGTTCGCCGATGTCTCCTCCCGGTACAAAGGTGGAGCCCAGCAAGGGGATCAACATGAGACTGCCAATGAACAGTAATATTGCAACACCGATGGTTTTCAAGCGATTTCGCAAGACCACCTGGAGAAAATCGGCATATTTCTGTGTTATCTTGTCAAATCCACGGTTAAACCATTTGATAAATTTACCAAAGGGACCCCTGGGCAGATGTTCCTCATCTTTCAGATAGCGGGATGCCAGCATGGGTACCAGGGTAAAGGCCACAAACAGGGATACCAGTACACTGAAGACTACGGTAATCCCAAACTGTTTAAAAAATTGACCCACAATACCCGTCATCATGCCCACCGGCAGAAATACAGCCACAACGGTCAGGGTGGTGGCGGTAACCGCCAGGCCGATTTCGGTTGTACCGTCCCGGGCTGCATCCAGGGGGGATTTTCCCATCCGCAGGTGACGCACAATATTCTCAATTACCACGATGGCGTCGTCAATCAGCAGGCCCACCGCCAGGGAAAGGGCCATCAGGGACATGAAGTTTAAGGTGAAACCCAGCATCTTCATGGCAAAGAATGTGGCAATAATGGATGTGGGAATCGCCAAGGCACTGATTAAAGTACTGCGCCAGTCTCTGAGGAAAAGGAAAACGGTCAGAACAGCCAGCACACTGCCCTCAATCAGGGTATTCCGTACGTCGTTTACCGCATCCCTAATATAAACGGAGTTGTCTCGAACCAGCTCCAGTTGAACGCCCGGCGGCAGTTCCTTCTTAACCTCTTCGATGACTCTCTTAACCTCGTTTCCTACTTCCACGGTGTTGGCACCGGATTGTTTAATGATATCAATGCCAATAGCCGGTTTGCCCTGGTAACGGGAGATACTGTCCTGTTCCTCCACACCGTCAACCACGGTGGCGATGTCTTTGACGTATAACTGGACCCCTTCCCGCTGCGCCACAGGCAGGTTGGCAAACTCATTGACCCTGTCGATGTTGCCCACCGTTCGGAGAGTCATCTCCCGGTCGCCGCTGCCGACCTTACCGCCGGGAACTTCCATGTTCTCACTCTTCAGACTGTTGATGACCTCGCCAGTGGTCAGCCCGTAGGCTGCCAACTTGTCTTTGTCCAGTTTGATGTGGATCTCCCGTTTTACATCGCCGTAAATATCGATGGACCCCACGCCATTGACGGTTTCAATCCTTCTTTTAATTAAATCCTCCACCATCGTGGTCATCTCACGCATGGAGATGTTCCCGGTTACCGCCAGAGAGGCAATGGGCATAGCCGAAGGGTCAAACCTGGCAATGACCGGTTCCTCAATATCCCGGGGTAAATCCCCCCGAATGGTACCGATCTTATCCCGCACGTCCTGGGCAGCCACTTCAGGAGATGTCTCCAGGGAAAACTCGGCAAAGACAGTGGCAACTCCTTCCCGGGCGGTGGAATAAATATGCTTTACCCCGGAAATCTGCCCGATGGCCTCCTCCAATTTGGTAATAATTTTTGTTTCTACCTGTTCCGGTGAGGCCCCGGGCTGCACGACGGTAACTACCACATAGGGAAATTCAACTTCGGGATAGTCGTTAATATTCAGGCCAATATAGCTAATGATACCCACGGCCAACAGCGCCAGGATCGTTACCGTAGCAAAAACCGGCCTTTTTAAACTGAGGTTGGTGAGAAACATATTTTACCCTCCTGTTAGTTGGCGATCTTTACCAGATCCTGGTCTTTTAATTTGTTGACATTGGTAATGACCACCTGTTGACCCTCGGTGAGACCTTTCTTGATTTCAACTGATTGATCAATGATTTGTCCGATCTCTACCTGAACACGCTTCACTTTATTGCCTTCCGGTACAAAGACAAAATACATCCCCTGCTTGGTGGTCAGGGCGGCCTGGGGAACGGTTAAGGTGTCCACCGCCTCCCCGGTTTTTACCTGTACTTTGGCAAACATACCGGGTTTTAAAAGTTTTTGCGGGTTGTCAACTTTAATCTTGGTCTCAAAAACCCGGGCTCCCTTGTTGGCCACCGGGTTGATGACTTCCACAACCCCGTTGAATTTTTTGTCGCCATAGGCATCAACCGTTACATCTGCTTTTAAACCGGGCTTAACTTTGGCCAGGTCCTTCTGTTCAATGTTGACAACTACGTAAACGACTGAAATGTCCTCAATGGTCATCAGGGTCTGCCCCTGGGGAGAGACCATTTGGCCTGTGGTAACATTACGGTTTGCCACCAGTCCGCTGATGGGTGAACTGATAGTGGCATTTTGCAAGGCTTCCTGGGCTGAAGCTACGGCAGCCGCAGCTGAACTGGCATCCGCTTCCGCTATTTTCAGGGCAGCTTCCGCCCCTTCAAATTCCTTTTGAGAAATGGCCCCCTGCTTATGTAGTTCTTGATATCTTTGAAAATCCGCCCGGGCGGTGGTGAGGCCGGTTTCCGCCTTTTTCAGGGCAGCCTGATGCATGGCCAGTGTATTGACAAAATCCTGGGTCTCCAGGAGAACAAGCGGTTGACCGGCGGCCACCTGATCCCCGTTTTCCACCGTCACTTTACTGACCCGGCCGGAAACCTTGGCACTGATTACTGCTTGATGATAGGCTTCAATGCTGCCGGTAAGGGCCAGGGCATTTTCGACCTTTACTTTGGCCACCGCCCGGGTGGCAACAGTCTGCACGGGTAAATCCTGCCTGGTTTCACTTTTACCCCACAGACTGTCTCCTTTAATAACACCGAAGGCTAATACCGCTACCACCGGAATTAGCCACAGTTTCCATTTCCTCTTCATTCTCGCTTCCCCTTTACCACTTATTCTCTTTTTAAAATACCGTACAGAATGATATTTTTAACCTGTTCCATGGCCTGGCTTATTGTCAGGCCATGTTGGTTTAAAAATTTATAATCAAACAGGGCATCGATGGTTTTATCCAGGGTTAATCCAATAATAGCCGGGTGAAGATCATCCCTGATATCGCCCTTTTCTTTGCCAATAGCCAGCAATTTTTTTACATGTTCACACTTAAACTCGCCGATGGCATCGGCCTTGGCCCATTCTTCCGGGAAAAAACGCTGTAGTTCCTCCAGCAGCCAGTCCGGTACTTTTTCGTGGTTATCACAAAATACAACCTCTTTAAATTTATCAATCCAGCCTCCTTCAGTTTGCATGGCCTCGATTGTGCGGGCCTTTTCCATTTCCATGTGTGCGTCTACCGCCGCGCTGATAATTTGATTTTTACTGTCAAAATACTTATAGACAGTCTTTTTGCTGATACCCAGGTCTGCGGCAATGTCATCAATGGTGAACTTCCTAAAACCAAATTTTTTAATTTGCTCCATAGCTGCCTGAATAATTTTGTCTCTCAAAAATCAAACCCCCCTTCGGAAACCAATGCAGTTCCCTCAGTTTCTAAGTGTAACGTTACCAGTAATACCGGTTAACGTCAAGTTAGTTATTATTAATGATTAAAATATTGAAAGTTCAAACAACTTGCAGGATAATAAAAAATAATAAAATATATAGGTTGTCAGTGTTACCCCGTCGTACATAACCAGGGATTTGATGATTCGTTTACGGGAGAGGGGGCATCTGGAAGAGCTGGTTCAGGCATTGCAAAACATGCCGGATGTCCAGGTCATTCATGTGGCGGACCGGGTCTTCACCCGTCACCTGGGCGGTAAAATTGAAATGACCCCCCGGAGACGGATCGAAAACTGGGAGGACCTATCGCTGGTGTACACTCCCGGCGTGGCGGTGATCTCCGAAACCCTGGCCCAGGAGCCGGAAATGGCCTATAAATTAACCATGAAAGGAAATACCGTAGCCATTGTAACCGACGGCTCGGCGGTGCTGGGTTTGGGGAATTTGGAGGAATTAACCTGGAGGACATTGCCGCCCCTAAATGCTTTGAAATTGAAGAAAGGTTAAACCAACTTTTAGATATACCTGTTTTTCACGATGATCAGCACGGCACTGCCATTCGGTGGCCGGTTTGATTAATGCCTTGAAAGTGGTAGGCAAAACCATGGACGGCATTAAATTGGTGATGAGCGGGGCCGGCGCTGCCGGGGTGGCCATTGCCAAAATACTGCTCCGCGCCGTTGTTCGTAATTTGATTGTCTGCGACCGCCAGGGAGCCATCTCCCGCAACAATCCGCCTAAAGATCATTCCAAGGCCTGGATTGCGGAGCATATCAATCCGGAAGGTATTCAAGGCAGTTTGAAAGAAGTGATCACCGGGGCTGACGTGTTTGTGGGTGTCTCCGCCCCCGGGCTGTTAAACCGGGAAGATATTCTTAGAATGTCCGAGAAGCCTGTGGTCTTTGCCCTGGCAAACCCCGACCCGGAAATCCAGCCGGAAGAAATTTATGATATTGCAGGGGTGATTGCCACCGGCCGGTCCGATTATGCCAACCAGATTAATAATGCCCTGGCCTTCCCAGGCGTTTTCCGGGGAGCTCTCAACTGTCATGCCCGTACCATCAATGACGAGATGTGCCTGGCGGCCGCCCATGCTCTGGCCGGTATCATTTCCGACCGGCAGTTGACGGCCGAAAACATCATCCCCTCTGTTTTTAATGAAGAGGTGGCCCCCGCAGTAGCCCGAGCCGTCGAGGAGGTCGCCGAACAAACCGGCGTTGCCAGGAAAGTAGTATCCGCCGGCTTTGATGGGGAAGTACTGCCATCTGACAGTTGAATGGCACTTTTTTCACCTTTTCTAAATAGAAGAGGCCGGAATTAAATCCGACCATATTTCTTCATCCCTGAGGTATTTGGTATTGAAAACAGACATGGCTCACCCCGTACTTTTGAGGGATTTACTTAAACGTATCGCGTTAATCTCTGGTTTACCGCCCGTCTTCGGTAATGGAAATAACCGGTCCCAGGAACCTGTGTTTTGGTTTCAGGAAGTGCACGTTGTAGAAATCCTTGTTTCTGGCCAGGACTTCTCTGGCCTCGTAGTAACCGGCGTCCCGGTAAATATGCTTGTCGGCCTTTATCCCTTTGGCCTCTATACAGAATTATTTGCTTCCATGTTGCCCTGCCTCAGGGGCCAGCCTATCAGTAATTGCAGACAAAAACCTCCCTATTTTTGACTGTTCCTTACGGAAGTAAGTCTGTTTAATAAAAAACCATACCAGGGCAACTCCCGCTGTGTCCTTTATTAAATCAATCACAGAGGCCGATCTTGAGGGAATGAAAGATTGGTGAAACTCATCTACAAAAGCATAGGCCACTGATATGATGATGGCTATTTTGTTTTCTCTCGGACTTAGTGGTCCCCCTGTAAGAAAAGCCAGAACCAGTAACCCGTACAGGATGGCAAATTCCACCAGATGCAGGCTTTCTTTGATCAAAGAATCATAAAAACCCAGATCAATCACTGAATGACTGGGCTGGCTTGATAAAAACCAGATAAAGATCATATAGGACAACGGTAAAACTCGGATAATAGAGCGGGTAACCCATAGTCCTAAAGACATCGCATCAAATCCCCTTGCATGCTTTATATTCTTTAATTTCCACAGATTCGCCAATAGTCCTTTAACCAATGCAAAAGGCCTCTAGTTTTTACATTTGCTTAGTTCTGCAAAATTGTAACCGGCCAACTCTTTGTTCAGGGTTTGTTGGATGGAAAAAAGGGCTTTGTGTAATGGACACCAGGCAGTGAAATGTTTGTTGCATTCTTCCGGAGCCACTAAGCACCGGTTCACTTCCAGGGGGCCCTCCACCGCTTCCACAACATCCTTCATAGTAATATCTTTGGGATCCCTGGCCAGGGCATAGCCCCCGCTTACCCCCCGGAAGGACTCTACAATACCAGCGGTTGCCATGGAGCGAAGAATCTTTAGCAGAAACCGGATCGGGATTTTCTCCTGCTCGGCAATGACCTTTGCCTCGGCCAACTGCCCCTTGGGAAGCTGGGATAGATATAAAACAGCTCGGAAAGCATAATCGGTTGCCTGGTTTAGCCTCATGAAGTATACCTCTTTTCTGTCGAACAAAGTATATTTGCAAAGTATACTTTTTATTACTATAATCGCATTTGACGAAAAAAGTCAACTATCGCTCTATACAGTCTCTCTTCTAACTTACCACATTCTTTAAAGGATGCCCCCTGAATTGCCTCTGGTGCCACAACCCGGAAAGCCAGAGCTTCCATAAAGAAATTCTTTATAACCGCGAAAAATGCACCGTGTGCAGGCAATGTCAGCGGAAGTGCACCCAGGAGGCCATAGAGTTTTCCGGGGGAGCCACCTATCCTATAAAAATTGATGTCCTTCTCCCTTTAACACAGCAATGGTAGCATCCAGTTTTTCTTCCTTTACCAAAAGATAATCCGTATTATAAGTTGAGAGGGCAAAGATACTGATTCCCTGGCGGGCCAGCGGTTGGCCCAATCCGGCAAGTATGCCGGTTAGTGAGAAATCCAATGGTCCTGCCACCTTCAGGATTCGCCAACCGGACTCTGTAACCGAATGCTCCGGTACAAGCTCTTCCCTGCATACAATGGATAATTCCTTATTGGTTTTGGTTATAGACAGAAAGCCTGCCCCTTGTAAAACCGGGCCGGGAACCGGCTCTTCAGGCGAAAGTCTCCAGACAGCATATTTTTCAGGAAGAACACTCAGTTTTAAGGATTGCATTTTAAACCTCCCTTAATTTTCTTACCGCTTGATTGACAATTAGTTTTCAACTTCAAATACAAAATACCTGCTCCGGGACGTAATTGACATAAAAATAGCCGGGGATTCGTTAAGTTGCCCCCGGCCCTTTATTCTAAATAAACAGCAGGCGGGCTAACAAAGCAAAACCTTTGGCGAAACCCAGTAATACCGGTTGACGTCAAGTTAATTATTATTAATGATTAAAATATTGAAAGTTCAAACAACTTGCAGGATAATAAAATAATGAAATATATAGGTTGTCAGTGTTTATGAAAGTGTAAATAATACTTATTAAATAAGACGTTGTTCCACCAAAAAATATTTCACTTTTTATGAAGAGGGATGATTTTTCTAATGGTTATGTCTTTGAATATAACGATCCGACTAAGGCTTGCAAACCGTCCCGGTACCCTGGCCAGGGTACTCAATGTCATTGCCCGGGAAGGGGGCAGCCTTGGGGCCATTGATTTGGTTACTGCCACCCCGTCGTACATAACCAGGGATTTGATGATTCGTTTACGGGAGAGGGGGCATCTGGAAGAGCTGGTTCAGGCATTGCAAAACATGCCGGATGTCCAGGTCATTCATGTGGCGGACCGGGTCTTCACCCGTCACCTGGGCGGTAAAATTGAAATAATCCCCAAGAGACGGATCGAAAACTGGGAGGACCTGTCGCTGGTCTATACGCCCGGTGTGGCGGTGATCTCCGAAACCCTGGCCCAGGAGCCGGAAATGGCCTATAAATTAACCATGAAAGGAAATACCGTAGCCATTGTAACCGACGGCTCGGCGGTGCTGGGTTTGGGGAATTTGGGGCCCACCGGGGCGCTGCCGGTGATGGAAGGCAAGGCTGTTCTGTTCAAGCAGTTTGCCAATGTGGACGCAGTACCCATTTGCCTGGATGTCCATGAACCTCAACAGATCATCGATGCTGTGCTGGCCCTGGCACCGGCCTTTGGAGGAATTAACCTGGAGGACATTGCCGCCCCTAAGTGCTTTGAAATTGAAGAAAGGTTAAACCAACTTTTAGATATACCTGTTTTTCACGATGATCAGCACGGCACTGCCATTGTTACGGTGGCCGGTTTGATTAATGCCTTGAAAGTGGTAGGCAAAACCATGGACGGCATTAAATTGGTGATGAGCGGAGCCGGCGCTGCCGGGGTGGCCATTGCCAAAATACTGCTCCGCGCCGGTGTTCATAATTTGATTGTCTGTGACAGAAAGGGCGCCATCTCACAGAACAATCTGCCCAAAGATCCTTCTAAGGCCTGGCTTGCGGAACATACCAACCCCGCAGGGCTGCAAGGCAGTTTGAAGGAAGTCATTGCCGGGGCTGACGTGTTCGTCGGCGTCTCCGCGCCGGGCCTGCTGAACCGGGAAGATATCCTGAAAATGTCCGAAAAGCCGGTGGTCTTTGCCCTGGCGAACCCCGACCCGGAAGTCCAGCCGGAGGAAATTTATGATATTGCAGGAGTTATCGCCACCGGGCGGTCCGATTATGCCAACCAGATTAACAACGCCCTGGCTTTCCCCGGTGTTTTCCGGGGAGCCCTCAACTGCCATGCCCGCACCATCAATGACGAGATGTGCCTTGCCGCCGCCCACGCCCTGGCCGGCATCATTACCGATAAGCAGCTGACAGCCGAGAACATCATCCCCTCTGTCTTTAATAAAGAGGTGGCCCCCTCGGTGGCCCGGGCTGTGGAGGAGATGGCTCAGCGCACCGGGGTTGCCCGGAAAGTGGCAGCCCCGGCTTTGAGTCTATTTATTTAAGGATTATGGATTATCATCATACATTTATTCTCTCTCCATAACAGCCGTTTCCCCTCATTTCTCTATAATCTCCGGATGAATTGTCCTGAAGCAAAGTTTTTAAGACAGGGAATGGTTTGTTCCTTGAACCGGGGCCCCATAGAAATAAAATAGGTGACAAGAGTTTATAGACTCTCATCACCTGAATGAAACAGATATATTCGTTTCTTCCAAGGGGGGGACAGGATTTATTACACCGGCTTTTTGGCCGGGGAAACAGTCAGCTGCCCGTTTTGCATACCCAGGACTTTCTTAACAAACAGCCCGATGGGGATCAGAGCCAGGGCAAAGCCCAGGGGGTAGGCGATTCCGGTGGCCAGCTTAAATCCTTCGGGAGCCATCAGGATGTAGGTGAAAGTCACCACTGTCATGAAGGCAGCGGGAACAGAGGCAACCCAGTGGAACTTTTTATTTTGTACCAGGTAAACAGCGGCTGTCCACAGCATGATCATGGCAGTGGTCTGGTTGGCCCAGGCAAAGTACCGCCACAGGAAGTTAAAGTCGATCAGTGTGAGCAGGTAACCCACGGTGAACAGCGGGATGGCAATGACCAGCCGTTTACTGAAGGGTTTTTGGTTCATTTTCAGGAAGTCGGCAACCAGCATTCGGGCACCGCGGAAGGCGGTATCACCGGAGGTAATAGGCAGTACGATCACGCCCAGCACTGCCAGGGTACCACCCACTGCACCCAGCATGGTGGTAGCCACTTCCTTAACCACACCGGCAGGACCGGCGCCACCGGGTGCCAGCACAGCGGCCAGGCCTTCGTAGCTGCCATAGAAGGACATACCGGCAGCAGCCCAAATCAAGGCAATGATTCCTTCAGCAATCATCATACCGTAGAAGATTTTACGGCCATATTTTTCATTTTGCGTGCAGCGTGCAATAATCGGAGACTGGGTGGCATGGAAACCGGAAACAGCGCCGCAGGCAATGGTGATAAACAGCAGCGGCCAAAGGGGAGCGCCTTTCGGGTGCATATTGGCCAGGGTCAGCTCAGGAATCTGGTAACCCTGAAGGATCATCGCGCCGCCCACACCAAAGGCCATAACCAGCAGCAGTGCGCCAAAGAACGGGTACACCCGGCCAATGATCTTGTCAACGGGCAGCAGGGTGGCAAGAATGTAGTAAACTAATATGATACCAACCCAAACGCCTAATGTCATCCACCCCGGTGTCAGGTTTGCCAGCAGCTTGGCCGGACCGGTCATAAATACGGTACCCACCAGGACCAGAAGAATCAGCGCAAAAAAGTTGGTAAAGGCCTTCATGCCTTTGCCCAGGTATTTCCCTACCATATCCGGCAGGCCGGCACCACCGTTTCTTACGGAAAGCATGCCGGAGAAGTAATCGTGCACCGCGCCGGCAAAGATCGATCCCAACACGATCCATAAAAAGGCCACGGGACCCCACAGGGCACCCATGATGGGTCCGAAGATGGGACCTAAACCGGCAATGTTTAACAACTGAATGAGACCGGCCCGCTTCCACTCCATGGGAACGAAGTCTACACCGTCCTGCTTGGTGTAGGCGGGACATTCATTTTGTTCGTTAACCCCAAATACTTTTTCTACGAACTTACCGTAGGTAAAGTACCCGGCAATAAGTAAAAGAACAGCTGCAATAAAGGTAATCATGTGCTTCCCTCCATAATGATAACTGATTGACTAAATTGTAATACAGGAGGAAAACCATATGTTTATATCATGTATAACTGGTCAAAACACAGGCACAGACGGTCAAAATGCAAGCATAAAATGCATGCGTCAGACGTTATATTCCCAGCAGCCGTTTAATCTCTTTCATGCCGTTACGGCTTACCGGGACCCGGGAGGATTCATTATCTTTCATCACCAGTTGGTAGCCTTGAAAGGCCGGTTCAATTTTTTCAATTCTGTTAACATTGACCAAAAAGCCGTGGTGGGGTCGAAAGAACGCCCCCTTTGCCAGCCGCTGTTCCAGGCCCTGTAACGTGTAACTGACAGTATAGGAATTGTCTTCGGTTTTAATAAGTACCTCTCTGCCCTGGCGGCCGGCGTAGACAATTTCTTCCGGGTCCAGCAGCTTTATCAAGTCGTCATGACTGACGGCAATTTTGTTCTGTAGAATGTGCTGATTGGTTTTTCTTTGGTTCACCAGACGCCGCAGTTTCTCTATAGTCTCTGCCACTCGCTCTTGGGAAAAGGGTTTTAACAGGTAGTCCACCGCGTTAACCTCAAAGGCTTCCACTGCATGCTGGTCATAAGCCGTGGCAAAGACCACCAGGGGAGGGTCCGTTAGACGGGATAGTTGCCTGGCCACTTCCATGCCGTCCCTGCCTGGCATGGATATATCTAAAAACACAGCGTCCGGACGCTCTTTCCGCAATGCCTGCAGGGCGGATTGGGCATCGTCCGCCTCTGCCACCACTTCCAGGTCGGAATGTTGTTTTAACAGGTACATGAGCTCATCCCGGGCCGGAACTTCATCGTCCACCACCACTACCCGCAAGCGTCACACCTCTTTCTTTGCAGTTAAAGGTATCTTGAACTGAACGGTTGTCCCTTTATTGGGGGTACTTTCAATGGAAAGACCGTATTCAGGACCGAATACCCCTTTTAACCTGCTATGAACATTCATCAGGCCAATTCCCTCGCTGCCCTGTGATTTTTCCTCATTTAATAAATTCTTCAGTTTTTCAGGCTTGATTCCCGTGCCGTTGTCTTTGACAGTTATCACCAGGTCACCGTCATGCTCGATAGCCCCGATACAAACCGCAGATTCCTCTGTGATTTTGGCAAACCCGTGCTGGATAGCGTTTTCTACCAGGGGCTGTAGGGTTAAGGGCGGCAGGGCAATCCCGTAGAACCTTGCGGGTACGTCAACGGTCACGTTTAACCGGTTGGAAAACCGTGCCTGCACCACTGCCAGGTAAGCCTGTACATGTTTTAATTCTGTTTCCAGGCTGGTCCACTTATTTAAGGAACTTTTTAAATTTTGCCTGATGTAATTGCCTAACTGGATCAGCACTCCTCTGGCGTCATCCGGGCTTGTTCGTATTAAGGAGACCACCGTATTTAAAGCATTAAACAAAAAGTGCGGGTTAATCTGGGCCTGCAGGGCCTTAATCTCGGCATCCTGCAGCAGCCGGGCCTGTCTTTCCGCTTCCCCCAATTCCAGCTGTGTAGAAAAAAGCTGGGCCAGACCCCGGGCCAATTCCACCATTATTCTATCCGGTTTGCGGCGCTTAACAAAATATAATTTGAGGGTGCCGATAACCTTTTTTCCACTGTGCAGCGGTACGACAATGGCCGACTGCAGAGGACACTCCCGGTTCTTACAAAGAATTTCCGAAGGGCTGGTAGCAACTTTCAACTCACCCCGTTCCAGGACCTGCCTGGTAACTTCCGTTAAAATGGGGGCTCCCGGCAAATGGTGGTCCGCCCCTTCCCCTACATGGGCTAATATGAACCGGTGGTCCGTAATGGCAACCGCCCCTGCCCCTGATTTCTCATAGATAATGCGGGCAGTGGCCAGGGCAGAGTCAAAGTTTAATCCGGTTCTTAAATGGGATAGCGTTTTATCGGCAATGGCCAGCGCCTTTTGGGCTTGGACGGCGCCAACGGTTCGTTCATGCTCCACCACTGTACGGACAATGGCGATAAACAGGGCAATGCCTAAACTGTTGGCCACGATCATCGGAACGGCGATAATTTTTACCAGAGCCAGGGCCTTATGAAAGGGTTCGGCCACCATTAAAATAATGGCCATTTGGCCGATTTCTCCGGCAATCCCGGTCGCCAGGGCCACTCCCGGGGAAATTACGGCCTGCTGCCGTAATTTCCAGTAAACCACTCCCGCCAGCAGCCCTTCATAAACGGTGGAAATGCCGCAGGCCACATCGGTAAAGCCGCCCAGGGACATTCTGTGGATACCCGCCAGCAGCCCGGCTCCCAGCCCGGTCAGAGGACCGCCTAAAAGACCTGCCACCATGACCCCGATGGCCCGGGAGTTGGCGATGGCATCCTCATAGGAAAGTGAACCGGGAAATTGATGCTGTACCTGACCCGGACTCACGGTAATGCCGGTGTAGGTGCCAATAATGCCAAAAAGGCCAAAGATCAAGGCCAAAAGAAACTTATTCTTTAGTACGGGCTTGTTTTCCAGTAAAGCGCGAAAACGAGACCAGCGGGTAAATAAAAAAGCAATGGCAACAATAAAACCCATGCGTTCGACCATGAATATTAATAATAACCAGGACAATTTATTATCCCCTTTCACAATAGGGTCTCTAAAAAACGTGAACTTATGAGGTCCTCTAACCGGATAAGCCTGTTTATTTTAACTGCTCTTTTGGAGTAACAAAACCGAAAAGGATGATGTTTATGACACAATTGATATCCAGGTCTGTAATTTGCAAACCAGCCGCTTTAATCACGAAGCCGCTTGGTTAAACGGTGTACAGATCCTTACCCTCAGCGTGGACCTCCCCTTTGCCCTGGGACGCTACTGTGCCGCCCAGAGAATCGACAAGGTGAAAACCCTGTCCGACCATAAGGACCTTTCCTTTGGCCTGGCCTACGTCTTTGTCATTAAGGAACTGCGTCTCCTGAGCCGGGGCATTGTGGTGCTGGATCAAAACAATACCGTTCAGTACGTGGAGTACGTAAAGGAGATTACCAAAGAAGCGGATTACGACAGCGCCCTGGCAGCGGTGAAGAAATTGGTCTAAAGGGCCGACAGGCTTTCCATTGTGGTTAAATGATGATGGATATATAAATACGGGCACAAAGGTGCCCGTATTTATATTATTACAATTTTTGTTTTTAATAAATGGCTTCAGTAACTAGCATTTCCTCAAGGGTGAAGATCACCGCTGTCGTTGGAAAGAATACTGCGAAGTCTATCCTTTCACGGAAGCAGTTATTTGCTTACCACGGCTTTAGCCTTCCGATAAATCGTCCAGCCCCCGGCGCAGTTTTCTGAGGTAGTGTCTGCCTTCCCGGGTTATTCGGTAATAGGTGTGGTTCATGTGCTTGGTCCAGTCCTTTTGCCGGTGGTAGCCCTCCAGCATGTTGCCGGGAACCTTTTCCAGCAGGCCTTTTTCCAATAGGGCCTCCAAACGCCGGCGGGACTCCTCCACATCAAGGCCGATATTGATCCCCAGCCGCCAGGCATATTCCGGCCCGGCGTAATCGATAAACTTGAGGATAGCCAGATCTGTCTCGTCTTCTATCTCCTCGGACAGCAACCCCATGTCCATGAGTGTCCGGTAAACCTGCCCGGCTTTATCCCTGCAAAGGTCTGTGTATTCCTTGTGAAGCGGCGCCAGCTCATGTTCTTCGTCAAGCTCCTCCCCGCCGATCATCCCTGCCAACTCATCAAGATCTTTTACAAGGCTTTTTAATTCATCAAAAAGCAGGCATTTTTGGTTTAAATCATGCAGTTTTCTAGCTAACTCGGGTATCCTTTGGGGATCGGTGCTGACCTCCGGCTCAGCCAGCAGCTGTTGCACCTCATCCCTCTCTTCAACGATTTTGTCGATTTTGCGCCAGATTTCTTCATCACTGAGGTATTTCGCATAGAAAACAGGCATAAGTTCACCCCGTATACCCGTATAATAGAGGTACTTACTTTTACTGCAAGCGGCACCCCCTATCCGGGTGCCGCAGCCTTTTTATTGCCTTGCTTCCCCTTTTACCAGGGTCGCTTTCAAATATACGGTGAGCTTTTCGTTGATGATCACCAGGTGAGTTCTCAGACGGTATTTATTGCCGTTGGCCTCGATCTCCCGGTTGTCCACGATACTGGGAATCCAAAGGGTATCCAGGCCGGCCACATCCTGTCCCAACAGGGGGCTCAGCCAGTTCTTTACCTTCTCGGCGGCCTCCAGTTTAACTCTTAACTCGTCATATTCCGTCAAGCCTTCCCGGGAAGTCAGGATCAAGTAGGTCTCAATGGCAGTGATGGTTTGCTTCTTTTTCTTTTTGGAGCTTTCCTTCAGCTTCTCTAATTCGTTTTGGGCATCCTCCAATTGGTCCTGGAGGGTTATGTTAACCAATGTCAGATGATCCACCTGCTGCCCGATTAATGCATTGGTTCCGGCAGCCCCCAATATAATCCCCAGCAGCAGGAAGGCAATGCCCCTGAAAAGGCCGGCCTTCATTCGGAACTCCCCCCGCACAGGGCCAGGATCAAATAATACCCGGCCTGGGTTCCTGCCAGAGCGCTGACGATATAAAAGATTTGCTTGGCTACTGCCCGAATTTCCCCGTTAAACAGGCCGCTCTCAAAGACCTCAAAGGTGGAAAAGGTCCCCCCGATGGCGGCGGCAATGGCCCAAATCTTCATATCCCGGGCCAGCTTCAGCATCACTCCCAGGGAAGGTTCTTTGACCAGCACCGCTGCCAGGGAACCGATCAGCACCGACCCGATCATAATGCCCAGGGCCGTAAAGAAGATCAGGATTACTTTATGTTCAAAGGTCTCCATTATGTCACCCCTTAACAGGACAATCTCTCTAATCCTTATTGATCGGGGCGGCAAATTATACCAACCTACACAAAACAAAAGGGTAAGTAAGCCTTCTGGCGTTAGATTGTCCACAAACATGGGGAGGGAGTTCCGTTATCCCCGCTCATTCCAATGCTCCACACCGACAGCACTACGACTCGCTCCGGGTGAAATTGGGTCGCCTCAATCAGTACTCAAAAGTGCAGTTAAATCTACCCCCTCTTAGGTTATGTCTTTCTTAACGCCGAAATGTCTCACTGTACAGGGTAAACTGATCAATGATCTCCCGCACCGGCTCATAGCCGATGCCCGGCTGGGACGGCACCTGAATCAGGCCGTTTTCCACCGTCACTTCCGGTTGGATGATGTCCTGCTCCCAGTACCGACTGGAGGCGGCGGTGTCTCCGGGCAGGGTGGTGACGGCTACATTATGGGCCCGGCCTACGCCGTCTTCCAGCATGCCGCCGCACCAGACGGGGATGCCTTTGTCCCGCCTTTTTCTCCTGTTGTTCCCCTGCCGGCGCAAATGTACGGGTAATCCAGAACAGGAAACAGGCTATCTTTGAATTGTTTTGTCGGTAATAGGTCTGTTTGATTGCAGCCCATACCAGGGCAATGCCTGTCATATCTTTGATTAAATCCGTTACCGAGGCGGACCTGAAGGGGATAAAGGACTGGTGGAACTCGTCCAAAAAGGCATAGACCACCGATAGTGTCACCGCCAGCTTGTTTCCGGCGGGTCAATTCACCCCGCGTCAGCAGGGCCAGGACCAGCAGCCCGTACAGGATGGCAAATTCCACCAGATGCAGGCTTTCCTTGATCAAAGAATCATAAAAGCCGAGGTCTATGACGGAATGCCTGGGCTGGCTTGATAAAAACCAGATGAAAGCCATATAGGCCAGGGGCAAAAATCGAATACCGCAGCAGATCACCGCTCGCCAGAAAGACATGGGTAAACTCCTTCACCTTTTGATAAATTTTTATTTCCACAAATGATTAAATAGTCCTTTAACGAAATAGATCGTCTTTTTACAGGGGTTTCCTTAAGGGCATACTTAAACCATATTTGTTTTATTAAGCTTTATATCTTATTGTTTGCTAAAAATACAAACAACTGTTTACTTTATTACACCGTTTTTTTATACTCTAAGCAAAATCTACAGGGGGTTGCCGCCTATGCCTTCCATTGAACCAGTAAACCAAGTGATGGAGTTAATTAAACAAACCCGGGAAAAATTTCACGGTCAGCTTAGTCCGGAAGAATTAGTAAGCCTATCCACCCTGGAGAAATCCCTGGAGCAGTGCCGACCGCTGTTTGAACGACCCCTGCCGGAGACTGTCCTGATCCCGGACGATGAAGAAGAACCGGAAGGTCGGGTTACCGGTCCCTTTAGTCGTTTGGCCAAGGGCGGCGTCATTTACGGCGAAGACGCTGAGGTATTTATGCCGGAGATTTGGGTGCGCAAACTGGGGGTGGAGCAGGGCGACTGGCTGGCCGCCGACCCCCTGGGAACTCTTCATGACAGTATGCTGTACGAGTTTACCGTGCTGGAACGGCACAATCAAAAAGATAAGTGCAAGCGGGTGGCCATTATCGCCCCCCTCCTTTATCATGCCGGCGAGTGGATGGTCTTCAGTGAAGAAGAGCAAACGACCCTGACCTTAAATCCCCGGGAAGTCCGCTCGTTGGGCCTGCAGGAAGGGGATCTGATTGAGGTCGCTTATCTGGAGGGAGATATCGCCAGGGCCAGAATCGCCTGGAAGTTTGAGGAACAAACCCTGGAGGAACGGGCGGAAGCCAAAACAAGACAAGCCGAGAAGCCTCGTCCTACTGTGGATGTGGCGGACCCCCTGTTATCAGGCCGCAGGGTTTTGGTGGTAGGCGCAGATTTATACAAGGAATCTTTCCGGCGTATGTTTGAACGACGCGGGGCATGTCTTATCTGGGAGTCAGGATTCCAGGGCGGCCTGGGCAAAAACATTGAGTCCAAGGTAAGAGGCACAGACATCGTGGTGATCGTTACCGAGATGATGTCGCACCGCTTGCCGGATGTGGAGGCCATGTGCCGGCGCCATAAAAAGCCTTATGTATATGCCCCTTCCAAGGGTTCCACCGGGGCCATTCGGGAGGTACAGAAAAAACTTTGTTCCTTACCGCCCCAAAAACGTTAAACACAAAAGGAGCAGTCAATCATGCTGCTCCTTTTCCCTTTAATTTATAGATACTCCTATTAATATTTTTCAGGGATACGTCAATGCCCAGGACACCCGCAAATTGTCCCTGATCGTCATTGACCGGCATAGCAATGGAAATCACCGGCTTTTTGGTAACCACGTCCATTTGAGTAAGGATACCTTCCGGGTAATACTTGTGCCAAAGTGTTCTTTACTCATTCATTATTTAAGGATTCCACAATACCCGCCGCAGTCAGCAGCCGGAGAATTTTTAGCAGAAACCGGATGGGGATTTTCTCCTGTTCCGCAATCAGCTTTGCTTAGGCCAATTGTCCCTTGGGAAGCTGGGATAAAAATAAGACCGCTCGGAAGGCGTAATCTGTGGCTTGATTTAGCTTCATTGGACAACCTCTTTCCAGTATGTAAAGTATACTTACCAAGTATACTTTTATTTACTATACTGCTGGGCGGCCCGCAGGGTGGCGGCATCCACCACGTTAAACTGAATATGGTGGCCGTCCAGCTTGAAATAAGCCCGCACCAAATGGGCCATTTTGGTGATACCCTCTCCTGTATGGGTGGGTGCTGAAGAGCTTTGCAACCGACGCACGCCAGTCTAAAACTCTTCGTCGCCAAAGTCAAAGCCGCCGTCTCCCTCTTCTCCACCTCCGGACATTTCTTCGGTATCCCCGGCATCTTCGTTTTCATCGCCGTCAAAGAGTTCACCCAGTAAGGCACCGCCGAGCATACCAGTCAGCATGCCACCCATGAACCCACCAAATGGGGAACCGTGAGAAGCATGTTGGTGACTGTGATAACTGGGAGACATGCGGGGTCCCTGAATATAAACTTGGCTGAGCTCGTTCTCCAGAAACTCCCGGATATAATTTGCCAGTTCCCGGCTAGAGCCACTCCTTAACAATTCCACTGGAACGTGTAATTCCGTATGGTGCTCTACACCGCTGCGCATATAGCCGCCGGCCATTTCCATTTCTAAAAACAACTTAAAGTCATCACCCTGGGAGTAAAATTTAAGTTCCAATTCTCTTAATTGGTCGGAAAAATGTTCCGGAGGATAAAACTCAAACTCCTGGCCGTACCTTTCGATCTTCCCGGAGCCGATTTTTTCTTTAAAACCCAGGGTTTGTAAGGCATCAAAAACCAGGGCCATTTGCCTGCTGGGAAGCACTACCAACCTGTCGTGGTCGCCAGTATCAACGGCCTGGGCAATATCCGTCTTGGTTACAAGTGAATAGGCTACAGAACCCCTGGAAATGGGGTAGTGGTTGGGGATACGGTGTTCAAAGGGAAGCTCCCTGGTTTCCCGGGCCTCTATCCGGAAATCCCGGGCAACCTTGACGGTATCCACCACCTTGTTAATTTCCTTCCCCCGGATGTTAACCTTCATCACAACATCCACATCCAGGGTGTGAACCCCCTGGGCCACATTGCCACCCTCTACGATCACCTTCCCGGTGACGGACTCACCAATGCGGCACTGTTCATTCTCCAGCACCAGATTTACCTTTGCTGCCCCCACTCCAAAACTGGCCATCAGTTTCTTAAACATAAAACTCGGAACACTCCTTCTTTAAATATTTTTTAGATAAAAGGTGAAACTTCGTTAATGTATAAAAGCAAGGACTGGATCACCGTCATGCTTTGCATTAATACCTGTTTGGTTGCAACTGCCGCCTGATTGGCATCCATATTACTCACCATTGGCTGCAGCTGGGCAAGCTGGGTTTCCAGTTGTTTGAACTGGCCTTTTAAATAGTCAATGTCCAGACTTCTCCGCTGGCTTTGCTTGGTACCTCTGGACAATGCATAGTCCAGCGCCTCAATCCTTTCTTTAATCTCATCCAAGGTAAGCCTCTGGTTTTTCATGCTTTCAATGAGTTTAAGCCGCAGCAGAGAATCCTGTGAATAATAACGGTATTTGCTCTCCCACCGCGCGGGTTTTAACAGGCCAAGGTTAGTATAGTAATCGATCGTTCTTCTGCTTACCCCGGCCAGTTCCGCCAATTCTCCTATTTTGTAAAGCGTCATATCCCCATTTAATAACCACCTCACTTTCCAGTATATAGCATTGCCTCAAAACTGTACAGTTATACGTTATACTGTTTGAGTTCCTTACGTTGATTTAGATAAACAGGATGAGCAAATGACAGCCGAAATTACGCTTGGTTAAAGAAATATCGCAAATTGCAAAAAAACAGGCGAATAATTCGTTATTATCACCGAAGTTTGGCGTAAAAATTTTCCAGTACCAGGCGTAGCAAGGGCTGAAGCCATACGCCAATAATATTTTTGGGACTACAATGTATTTTCTAAGGATTTTTTTATCTGTTTTAATGCCTT
>JBFMCH010000058.1:0-47309 GCA_040754595.1 Bacillota bacterium | reverse complement strand
GGTGGGCATCCATTTCCGCCTCGAGAATTTTTTGAATGGTGTCCTTAAAAAGATCCCTCAGCATGTTATGGACATCATCCATGCTTTTGCATTCCTTAGCTAATTCTGTAGCCAATCTGTTCTTTACAGAGTCATCTACCAGTCGGCGGAGGATGGTCTGGCGGATACCATTAAGCCGAGGCTGGAGGCATCCGGCGCTGACTGTTCCCATGTACTGGTCATTGATGAAACTGACAAGGAGCTGACATTATGCGATGAACGGCTGGAGCAGGCTGTGCGGGAAACGGGCGCAAAGCTGATTGTCCTTGATCCGCTGCAGGCGTATCTCGGCGATAACGTGGATATGCACCGAGCCAATGAAGTGCGTCCTGTGTTCAAGCGTCTGTGCGCCATGGCTGACCGGACAGGCTGTGCCATTATACTCATCGGACACATGAACAAGGCGCAGGGATTGAAATCATCCTACCGTGGACTTGGCTCCATCGACTTTCGAGCGGCGGCAAGGAGTGTGCTTCTGGTCGGCAGACTGAAAAGCGATCCCGCTGTTCGTGTCGTTGCTCATGATAAAAGCAGTCTGGCGCCGGAGGGTAAATCCATCGCTTTCTCTCTGGATGCTGAGAACGGCTTTCAGTGGATTGGTTATTGCGATGTATCGGTGGACGATGTTCTCTCCGGCGTAGGTTCGGTGCAAACCAAGACAGCGCAGATGGAGGATGAACTCAGAAGGATGCTTGCCAAGCCTGTTCCAGCGGACGATGTGCTTCGCCGTGCAGCAGAGCTGGGTATCTCCGAACGGACAGTCAACATTGCAAAGAAAAATGTCGGAGTGGATTCGTATAAGGTCGGAAACCGTTGGTACTGGCGGAAATCTGATTCAAGGATGTAAGGGTGCAATGTATTATATACTTTGCACCCTTGCACCCTTCCCGAGAATACCTGAACAGAAAAGTAACCATGTTGGCTCACTTTATATGCCGCCAGTATCATATCAGCGAAAAAGCAATCCATCATGGCTCACTTTCTCGGTCAGAGCGTGTGTCGCGAGAATATGGCTGATGGACAGAACCGATACTCTGCAGTGGCATAAAAACGCCGAATTGGGGGTGAACCATGGGGTCGAAAACCATGCAGGTTAAAGGCGAGGTGCTGTAAGAGGTTCCCCGCGCCGGAAACACCGCCCCGCAATGCGGGTCGGGGACCGTACCTCTTAGGTGGTCGTTAATCGCCTCTTGGTACCTTAAAAGGTGGTTGTAAGAAAAGGCTCTATTAGAATAATCCGCCTCATTACGGCATTTGGCATGGAGTCGTAGGTGTACATTTAGTGGTACCTTATCAAAATTACAAACGGAAAGGAGAAAACCATATATGGATCAAAGAGTAAAAACAGGGCTGGCTTTAACGCAGAAACATCTTTCTCTCTGCGATGAAAACCGCCGCAAAGCGCATGCCGATTCACGCAATACCTTCGTAGAAAAGGCCATCGAATTCTACTCCGGATACCTAAACGCGGAGCAAAATCCTAAATTCTTTGATGACATATTTGCCACAAAAGTACAGCAAAGGGTGGAGCAAATCGGAAAAACCTTCGGCACAGGACAGTACAAAATTGCCGTTGAGCTTTCGATTTTCAGCCACCTGCTTGCCTCACAAATGAAGGTGTCGGACGATACGATGCGCAGGCTGCGCCATATTTGTTCAGATGAAGTAAGGAAGCTCGAAAGCCTGCCGACCTTCGAAGAGATCTATAATTTTCAGCATGAAAACAGAAAGGAAGAATGAAATCATGAAACCACAACAGGAATGTATCACCGCTTATGTTTTTCCTGAGTACATTTTTTTGCTCCCGAATGGGCATCCGAGCAGACCAAAAATCGAGGAACTGTTTAAAGAGATGGGCATACGGAAGCACCGGCTATGGGGCAGGAAAACCAAAATAGAATCCCAACACTACATCGAAACCGGCGTCTGGGGTAGCTACGAAACGGTGGGAATCAAGGACAGAACGCTTGATGGTAAACCTATTCCGCTGTTTGGGGATACGGAATTAAAGGAGCAGTCCGACAGTATATGTCTCGAACGCCACATGATTGTGGGCGGGAAAAAGTTCGCCGTAAGCTCTGTGTTCCCCAAAGCCGCCGCCTCATTACCCACAGATAAGCTCCTCTCCCTGATCGATAAGGAGCTGGAAAAAGAGCGAAAATCTTTCTGAAAATTCAGTAGACTTCTGGCAAACTCTTCGGTATGCTTGGGATTGCGGAGCAATCCGCAGTCCCAACATTCCGTATCGGTTTGCCAGACGAAAAGGAGGTATTTATGAAACGGGCAAACCAAAAATACACAATACTCTATGGCAGGCTGAGCCAGGAGGACGAGCGTGAGGGCGAATCCAACAGCATCCAGAATCAAAGGCTGATGCTAGAGAAATACGCCGCCGACAACGGCTTTGAGAACATTCTCTTCCTTTCTGATGATGGCTACAGCGGCACAAACTTCAACCGCCCTGCGTGGAAAGAGCTGATGAAGATGGTGGAAAACGACGAAGTGGCTACGATTATCGTTAAGGATATGTCCCGTCTCGGCAGAGATTATTTACTGGTTGGGCAGTATACTGAGATGATATTCCCCAGCTACGGAGTCCGCTTCATCGCCGTCAACAACAACGTGGACAGCCTCTATGGTGATAACGATTTTACCCCGTTCGTTAATCTGTTCAATGATTTCTACGCCAAAGACACCAGCAGGAAAATCCGCGCAGTCGTGAAATCCAAGGCGGAACGGGGCGAGCGTGTGGCAACCAGGGCACCCTATGGTTACAAGAAGGATGAGAACAATCCCAAAAGCAAGATTGTTCCCGATGAGGATGCTACACCAGTTGTTCAGAGGATATTCAGTCTCTGTGTCGGAGGGAAAGGCCCTACTCAGATTGCAAAACAGCTTAACAAAGAGCAGGTATTCTCTCCCGGTTATTATTACTACAGCAAGACCGGCGTCCTTCTGACCAATGTAGATGTAACAAGACCATACACCTGGAACAACACCATGGTAGCCAAAATTCTGGAAGATGAGGTTTATATCGGTCACACCATCAGCCTGCAGTATACAACGCTGTCCTATAAAAATAAGAAGCGGATTGACCGTCCCAAGTCAGAGCATCTGAGGTTTGAAAACACGCATGAACCGTTAATTACAAAGGAAACATGGGACATCGTGCAGGATATCCGTAAGCGCAGAAGGCGCAGGGCGAACATGGCTGAACAGGATATGTTCTCTGGTCTGGTTCGGTGCATCGACTGTGGTGAAAAGATGGTACTCCATCGGGCGCATACAATGGCTGCCGTAAAAAACAACTTCATGTGCTCTACCTACAGAAAACGCGGTAAGGAAAAGTGCAGTGCACATTACCTTCGGGAAGTCCATCTGGCGGCAATCGTCCTGGATGATTTGCTGAGAGTTACTCACTTCGCAAGGCAGCGGGAGGCGCTATTCATCCAGTACATTAACCGGAAAAACAATGCCGAAACTCGACGTGAGATTGAGCGGCTCCAGAGAGAACTGGAATTGATGCGCCGAAGGGACACAGAGCTCAGTACTTTGTTTAAACGGTTATATGAGGATAATGTGCTTGGCAAGGTGACCAACGAGCAGTTCAGGATGCTGTCCGGAGATTACAACGCAGAACAAAAAAGCCTGAAGGAGCGAATCCCTCAGATTGCGGAGCGGATCGAAGAACTACAGGACTCCATCTCCAATGTCACCAGGTTTATCGATAAGGCGAAACGGTATACCGAGATAAACGAGCTAAGCGGTGAACTGCTGAACGTATTTATCGAGAAGATCGAGATCGGCGAACGAGCGGAAAGGTACTCCAGAACTGCAGAGCAGGAAATCATAATTCACTACCGTGACATTGGCGTTGTCGGTGCTTTCGCTGAAGAAGCCGAAAAGATAGCCGAACAACGGCAAAGGCAGACAGCTTAATCTGCTGTCTGCCTCACACAATATCCATGGTTCATAAAATGTCCCTATGGAAATGCGCCTAAAGGACGTGTTTTTTACTTTAGCATTCAGGTTCTCGAAGGACAAAATCCTGGCAATCGGGAATGGACTTATTTAACAGACTCTCTATCTTTTCCCTACCGTACTTATTTACCAGTTCAAATCCACTGACGTAGGTACATTTTTTTGTCACTTCCGGTATGGCTAAAATACAGGACGGGTAAACCTGTTTGTTTAGGATAATTTTTCTCTGAAACTTGCAGTTTTCACAGGACACAAAGCATCACCTCTGTCACCCATTTAAAAATGAATATAGAAAAAAGCATAACATAATACAGACAAATGTCAATCAATGTTAAGAAAAATTTATCTGTGGGATTGGCAAAGGTTTTTGAAATTTCTACCTTTTAGGGAAAATAATAGCATGAAACTCCTATGGGTATACTTGACTTAACGTATTTATAACATTAGAATGAAAGTTGGTAAGGTGGTGATTTGTGTAGTGAATTGTAAAGCAATCGCCCGAGTTGATAAAAGAACGAAAGATTTAGCCAAAAGAATACACACCAATGAGATTGCTGTAATCTGTCATCATGAGCTTGATAAAGTTGCCGCTGATTCGCTGATTGCCGCGAAGGTAAAGGCTGTTATAAACGCTGCGCCTTCACTAAGCGACGATTATCCCAACCAGGGCCCCATTACTCTGTTGAAGGCTGGTATTCCCATCCTTGATAATGTCGGTAAAGACATTATGGAGAAAGTAATTGAGGGGGATGAACTGGAAATACGGGACAACGTTGTTTTACGAAATGGCGAGACCCTGGCAACAGGAACCCCCTTGACCTTGAAACAGGTTAAAGAACACATGGAGCAATCCCGCAGCCGTATGGACCGGGTGTTATCCCGGTTTATTCACAATACACTGGACTACGCCCGCAACGAAGTGGATTTTGTTTGTGGGGGACTGAACATACCGGAGGTAAACACTTCTTTTAAGGGCAGGCATACCCTAATTGTGGTAAGAGGTCATAATTATAAAAAGGACCTGAATGCCATTAAATCTTATATTGATGAGGTTCAACCCATACTTATCGGGGTGGACGGGGGAGCCGACGCCTTGTTGGAATTTGGTTATACCCCGGATCTGATTATCGGTGATATGGACAGCACCACCGACAAAGCCCTTTGCAGTGGTGCGGAACTGGTGGTTCACGCCTATCCCGACGGCAGGGCGCCGGGCATGGAAAGAATCAAGGCCCTTGGTTTAAACGCGAAGGTCTTTCCGGCCCCCGGCACAAGTGAAGACATTGCCATGATGTTAGCCTATGAAAAGGGTACCGAGCTGATCGTAGCAGTAGGTACCCACTCCAATATGTTGGACTTTTTGGAAAAGGGCCGCAAGGGGATGGCCAGTACATTCCTGGTCCGCCTGAAGGTTGGAGACATCCTGGTGGATGCCAAAGGTGTCAGTCAGCTTTATAAAAACCGTGTCAAAATGAAATATGTGGGTCAGATATTGCTTGCCGGCCTGGTGCCGCTTGCAGTGGTGATTGCCATGGCGCCACCCACCAGGGAATTGTTCAGGTTGCTGGTTTTGAACGTAAGATTAATCTTTGGTGTTTAGGAGGAAGTTCTGAGTGATAATTGATTATCGCTACCATATTGCCTCTTTGGTGGCTGTTTTTATCGCCCTGGGCATAGGCATTTTAGTTGGTAGTGCAGTACTGGGAAATGAGGTTATTGTAAAAAGGCAGCAGCAGTTGGCCGACAGGCTGGAAATTCAATTGGAAGAATTGCGCCAAAAAAATGAAGCTGTACAAGCCAGGGCCAACAACCTGGAAATTGACAATAACATTCAGAAACAGTTTGAAAAGCAGGTTTTACCGCCGCTGGTTGCCGGAAAGCTGACCGGCAAACGGTTGGCCATTGTGGAGACCAACAGTTACGGGTTCCGGGATGACCTGGTCAATACGTTAACCATGGCCGGGGCCACCGTCCAGTCCGTTACCACCGTCCTTGACGGGTTTGATTTGACCGGGCGCAAGGACAGGCTGGTCAGTGAGTTAAACCTCAAGGAAGCGGATGACAATGCCCTTGTTAAGCAGCTGGCCGCGGAAACCGCCAGAGGCATTTTAACCGGTGAGAAGCAAGCGTTGTTGAATACATTGGCCCAGGCAGAACTGCTTAAGTTATCCGGTGATTATGGTGTGCCGGTTGACGGGGTAATATTCATTGGCGGCAGTCAGGACCGATCATTGGTCAAGACGGAAATTCTGGATTATCCTATGATTGATTATTTCTTGCAACAGAAACTGCCGGTTTTTGGGGTTGAAGAGACAGACGTAACGTATTCCTATATGAAGGACTATCAAAAGAAACGGGTCAGCACGGTGGATAATGTGGAAACACCTCCCGGTCAACTGGCGTTGGTGCTTGCCATTGCCGGAAAACCCGGGCATTACGGGGTAAAACCCACTGCCAAACAGTTGCTGCCACCCATTGATACCGCCACTGGAGGTGTGGGTAATGTCAAACCTGGCCAAAGTGTCAGTGGTAATTCCCGCACATAATGAAGCGGCACGCATTATCGATACCGTGAAAGGAGTCCTGGCGATTCCCGAAGTATCGGAAATTATTGTAGTGGATGACGCATCTTCGGATGAAACTGCGGAACTGGCCAGGCAGGCAGGGGCCACGGTTATTTCACTGCCGAATAATATGGGAAAGGGCGGGGCCCTCAATACCGGAGTGGCCAAGGCCACCGGTGATATCGTGGCCCTTTTGGACGGTGACCTGGGCAGCAGCTCCCTGGAGGCCAGGGCGCTCATTTTGCCGGTTCTGCATAACACCGCCGACATGACCATTGCGCAGTTTCCCCGGGCCAAAAAGAAAGGCGGCTTTGGCCTGGTAAAAAATCTGGCCCGGGCGGGTATCCGTCGTTTCGCCGGTTTGGAAAGCAATGCCCCTTTATCCGGCCAAAGGGTGATGACCCGCAGGGTTCTGGAAAAGGTGGTTCCCTTTGCTTCCGGTTACGGTGTAGAGGTAGCCCTTACCATTAAAGTGGCCCGGGCAGGTTTTCGGGTGCTGGAGGTTCCCACTCAAATGTCTCACGCCGAGACCGGCAGGGACCTGAAAGGCTTCCTGCACAGGGGCAAACAATTTGTCCACGTAGCCAGAGTCCTCGCAGGCTGCTTTATGAAATACGGCTTTACGCGGGTACGGAACCAGTAATAAACGGTTGATAATAAAAAACCGATCAATAAGGTGCCAGGCCACTTCACTTCAGAGGATCAATGAAGGGCCTGGCACCTTACAGATTTAAAAAGTAAAATATCCCTAAATTTTGGCAATAATAGGTATGCGTAGTTTTACATATATGGAAAACTAGCCTACGCGAATAAGGTTTACATAAAATATATGTTAAGTTAGCCAACTTCATGCCGTGAACGGGAATAACAAGATATCCTCTTGACTTACTTTTTCATCTGTCCTAAAATTGGCTGATGGCTGATGGCTGATGGCTGATGGCTGATGGCTGATATTTCCGGCGTCCGACGACTGACGACCGACGTCCGATTTTCGAGGTGTTCCTATGTTCCAAAATGCTTACTGGACCATGTTTCCGGCCGCACTTGTGGCCTATGGAGTGGCAAAGTTTCTCCTGCCCAGCGTGTTAAAGTTAATTAGCGAGGCAGGATTCGTCAGGCCTAACTTTCGGGGCGACAGCATCCCTGTAGGGGCGGGTTTTTTATTTTTTCTCAGCGCCCTTTTGCCCACCGGCCTGCTTTTATTCATCCAACCGGAACATTATCGCACAACAGGGTTCATTTATCTCTTTGTCCTTGGTTCTATGACCTTGCTCGGCATGGCCGATGATGTCTTTGGTTCCCGGGCGGACAGCGGGCTGAAGGGGCACATCAAAAAAATGCTGCGAGGAGAATTAACCACCGGGGGACTGAAACTGGCGGCGGGAGGCTTGATGTCCCTGGCGGTGGCCGTCGCCATCAGCCATGGCTGGCAGCAAGTCATCATCAACACCCTGGTCATCGCCCTGTCGGTAAACGCCATTAATTTGCTGGACCTCCGTCCGGGCAGGGCCGGCAAAGGATTTTTGCTGGGGGTCATGCTGTTATTCCTTGGGGGTTGGCCCGCCGGCGATTTGATTTGGGCTGTCATAACCGCAGGGGCCCTGTTGGCCTATTTACCTACGGACCTGCGGGCCGGGGCCATGATGGGGGACACCGGCTCCAACGCCCTGGGAGCAACCATCGGGATCACTTCGGTGCTGGTTTTGCCGGAGGCGGTTAAAATCGGTTACCTGGTTTTTTTAATTGTTTTTCACCTGTTTACCGAGAAATACAGTCTTACCAAGGTCATTGAGAAAAACAAAATGCTGAATTACCTGGACCAGTTGGGGCGGAATTAACCAAAGTGCCTCAACCGGTCATTTTTTACGCCCGCCGGGGAAGGTTTTTTGTGAGATTAGACGAAATATTTAGTAAACAGCGGAGGTTTTGTTCAATGCAAATTAACATAAAACCAGTTACAATTTTTACCGCCAATCTTGGCAGCGGCAAAACGGAGATTTTCATTAACTTTGCCCGCATGCTGCACCAACGGGGAGAGAAGGTCTCCCTGGTGGACCTGGATATTATCAGTGACGGGCCTTGTCAGCAATACCAATCTGAGCCATCACACCGACGCTCAGGTGATGGTGGAAGGTTACGGTAAAGTCTCGGAGATGGCCGCAAGACTTGGCCTGCCGGTGGCCTTTCTGGCATCCCCCGGGCCGCTGGAAAGGAAGTTGAAGCAAAGTTACCGGGGGTTCCCATTCTGCCCTTGGAGTTTTATATGAAAACCCCCTGGGAGGAAGCTTTCGGCGAAGGCTAACGGGGTCAGACCCCAGTAAAAATTGTCGAATCATTGGCGCAACGCCAGCTAATTTTTACCATAGATCAATTAACGAATCAAGGAGGGAATAGAACTTGGCCACAGTATCATTCCGGGAAGAGCGCTGCAAAGGCTGCGAACTATGCATCACGGTTTGCCCAGAAAAGATCATTGTCCGGGCAGAACACTTTAATGCCATGGGTTTTCACCCGGCAACGGTGGTAGAGATGGATAAATGCAAGGGCTGTGCCATGTGTGCCCGCATGTGTCCGGACGTGGTAATTGAAGTCGTAAAAGAGGAGAAACAGGCTTGAGCAAGGTGCTGATGAAAGGGAACGAGGCCATCGGCGAGGGAGCCATTCGGGCCGGCTGCCGTCATTTCTTTGGTTATCCCATTACCCCCCAGAGTGAGTTACCTCACTACCTGGCAAAACGTATGCCTGAGGTAGGAGGCGTTTTTTTACAGGCGGAAAGTGAAACCTCTTCCATTAACATGGCATACGGAGCTGCCGGTGCCGGTTTCAGAGTACTGACTTCATCCTCCAGCCCCGGGTTAAGTCTCATGCAGGAAGGGATTTCCTACCTGGTTGGGGCTGAGCTGCCCTGTGTGATTGTGAACGTTATGCGGGGGGGTCCCGGCCTTGGCAACATTGCCCCGGCCCAGTCCGACTATTTCCAGGCTGTCAAAGGCGGTGGCCACGGCGATTATAAGCTGGTTGTACTGGCCCCTGCGTCCGTACAGGAAATTATCGATTTGATGCAGGTGGCCTTTGACGTAAGCGATAAGTACAGGACACCGGTGATGCTGGTTGGGGACGGTATCCTCGGGCAAATGATGGAACCGGTGGAACTGGCCGATGAGGTCACAGTGCCTGAGATTCCTGCCAAGCCCTGGGCTGCCGGCGGTTTAAAGGGCAGAGGAAAACCCAATATTATCAATTCCTTATACATTGTGCCTGAGGTCTGTGAAGAACTGAATAAAAAACTGTATGCCAAGTATGAAGTGATTGCCGCCGAGGAAACCCGCTGGGAGGAATACCAGCTGGACGATGCGGAAATTGTCTTAACGGGATTTGGCACCGCGGCCCGTATCGCCAAGTCCGTGGTGGATAAAGCCCGGGCGGAAGGCATTAAGGCCGGTTTGATTCGGCCCATTACCCTGTGGCCTTTCCCGTCCGAGGTTTACGCCAGAGCTGCGGAGCACACTGAAAAGTTTTTATGTGTTGAGATGAACATGGGCCAAATGGTTGAAGATGTAAGGCTGGCTGTCAACGGCAAAAAGCCTGTCTGCTTCTATGGCCGCAGCGGCGGTATGGTGCCCCTGGCCAAGGATGTTTTGGCAGAGGTTAAGAAAATCATGGCAGGGGGTGCTGAATAATAGATAAGGTTATGTTTAAGCGTCCGGAAACCCTGACGGATAAGCAGTTCCACTATTGCCCCGGCTGCACCCACGGCATTATCCACCGCCTGGTGGCCGAAGTGATTGACGAGATGGGAATCCGGGATAACACCGTGGGTGTTTGCCCCGTTGGCTGTTCTGTGTTTGCCTATGATTATTTTAACATCGACATGTTCCAGGCTGCCCATGGTCGTGCTCCCGCCGTGGCTACCGGGATCAAGCGCACACTGCCTGACCGGATGGTGTTCACCTACCAGGGGGACGGCGACCTGGCCTCCATCGGAACCGCCGAAATTGTTCACGCCGCTGCCCGTGGCGAGAAAATTACTACTATATTTGTTAATAACGCCGTTTATGGCATGACCGGCGGTCAAATGGCACCCACTACCCTGCCGGGCCAGAAGACAACCACCACCCCGAAGGGAAGGGAAAAGGATGCTGCCGGCCTGCCGGTGAAGGTTTCTGAAATGCTGTCCACCCTGGACGGGGCGGCTTATATTGCCCGTGTTTCGGTACATGATCCCAAGCATATCATGCAGGCCAAGAAGGCCATCCGGAAGGCCTTTGAAGTTCAACAGGCCGGGCTGGGCTTTGCCCTGGTGGAAGTTCTTTCCACCTGTCCTACCAACTGGGGCCTGTCACCCAAAGAGTCTCTCAAGTGGCTGGCGGACAACATGCTTCCGTACTATCCTCTCGGTGTATATAAAGAACCGGCGGAGGTGAAGTAAATGCTGCAGGAAATTTTGATTGCAGGCTTTGGCGGCCAGGGGGTTCTCTCCACCGGTCAATTGCTAGCCTACGCAGGAATGATTGAAAATAAACAGGTGGCCTGGATTCCTTCCTATGGTCCGGAAATGCGCGGCGGTACCGCCAACTGTGGTGTCACGATTTCCGACGATCCCATCAGTTCGCCCCTGGTCACCGAACCCACCACACTGATTGTGATGAACCGCCCCTCCCTAGATAAGTTTGAAAAGGCCGTGGTGCCCGGGGGATACATTCTGATCAATTCCTCACTGGTTGACCAGAAGGTAAAACGGGATGACGTTCAGGTAATGGAAATTCCGGCCAACCAGATTGCCGAAGAGTTAGGCAATACAAAAGTTGCCAACAACGTTATTCTTGGCGCTTTAATTGAATTAACCGGCATTGTCTCTATTGAGTCTGTGGTGGAATCTTTAAAGAAGGTGCTGCCTGCCAGGCGTCACAACATGATTCCGGTTAACCAGCAGGCCCTGGAGAAGGGTGTGCAGTTGGTCAGGGAGATGAAAAAGTAAAAAGAATCCAAAATCAGTCAAGCCGGTGGCATAGAATGAAATGTATGCTTCCGGCTTGACTTTCTTTTAACCATGTATTAAGTTGGTGGACAGCAGGTAGAAAATTCTGGAGGTGACCCCTTTGGTTAACGCAGAAAGGGTAGTTCAGGAATTTATGGAACTGGTCCAGGTGGACAGTGAATCCGGTGCAGAACGGCAGCTGGCCGACCTGCTCAAGGAGAGACTGGCGGCCATGGGTCTTGAAGTGATTGAGGATAATGCCGGTGATCATGTAGAGGTAGGCCGGGGAACCGGCAATGTCATTGCCACCCTGCCAGGGAACGGGGGAAAAGGACCCATGCTGCTCTCCGCCCATATGGATACCGTAAAACCGGGCAAAGGAGTCAGACCCAGGCGGGAAAACGGTGTCATCACCTCCGCCGGCGACACCGTTTTAGGCTCGGATGACAAAGCAGGCATCGTGGCCATACTGGAGTGCCTGCGGGTGGTTAAGGAAAAGAATATCGCCCACGGCGGCATTCAGGTGGTCTTTACCGTAGCAGAGGAAATCGGCCTGGTGGGCGCCAAAAATTTGGACTACAACTGTATTCAGGCCAAGATTGGTTTTGTTCTTGACAGCGGGGGTCCCCCGGGGGAAATCATTATCCAAGCCCCTACCCAGTACAGCTTGACTGCCACCATTAAAGGAAAAGCAGCCCATGCCGGAATTGCCCCGGAACAGGGCATTAACGCCATCGTGGTGGCATCCCACGCCATTGCCGGCATGAAGGTAGGCCGCATTGATGAAGAAACCACTTCCAATATCGGCGTGATTGCCGGCGGGGTGGCCACCAATATTGTGCCGGAACAAACCACCATCAAAGGTGAAGCCCGCAGCATTAACCCTGCCAAAGCAAAGGACCAAATCGATCACATGGTGGATGAAATAAACAAAGCAGCGGAGAAATTCGGAGCCACAGCGGTGATTAAGGTGGAAAAAGAATACGACCCGATCAATCTGGCGCCGGAGGCCCTGCCGGTCCGCATTGCCATGCAGGCAGCGGAAAACATCGGGGTCAAGCCGTTCCTGGGGCAAACCGGCGGTGGCAGTGACGCCAATATTTTCAACGGCCAGGGCATCGCCTGCGCCAATCTGGGTATTGGCATGTCCAAGGTCCATACCACGGAGGAATTTATTACCGAAGAAAACCTGGTGGCAAACGCGCAACTCATGGTTGAGATCATCAAGGTGGCCCAGGCAATAAAGGAGTAGTGCCATGGAAAGTTTAGGTTTTAACGCGACCTTGCTAGCCCAGCTTTTCAATTTTATTGTTCTTGTGGTGATTATGGTAGTGTTGGGTCGTATGGCTTGTGTTCTATTAACAGGCCGTACCTCTAAGAATCATTTCGGGAAAATAGAGGAGGAGTTGCGTGAAATAAGAACCCGTCTGGGTGAGATTGAGAAAAAGTTGGATAAAAGTTAGACAACTAAACAAAAGTTTAGAGAGAAGATATTATGTAAATAATTGCATTAGGTAGAACTGGTTTTAGTTTACATAAAATTCCACGACCATACTATTGAGTTATAACCAACCTTAAAATCAAGGAGGTCTTTTTTTGATTCGTACTCGTTTGGGGGTCGTAAAAGAAATCACCGGCAACAGAAAGGGTATTACGGAATGCCTGGTAGAAATGCAGGGCGAGACCCAGCGGGCTGTTAACTATGATGATCTCACAGGACCCGTGCAGCCGGGGGATAAGGTGATTTTAAATACCACCGCCGTTTATAAAAAGTTGGGCACCGGAGGTGCTCATTTTGTTATGGGAAACCTGTCCAGCCCGGAAAAAGATGTTTCCGAAGAAGGACATATTATGAAACTGCGTTACAGCCCCTGTCAGGTAAAGGTCCTGGCGGTGGAGGAACCGGACAGTCCCTATGCGGAGATCATGCAGCAAACGGATTCCCTGGAGGGGACCCCTGTGATTATTGGCACTCTCCACAGCATGCTTGCCCCGGTGGCAGCCGCCATTAAAAAACTGGGTGGCGGCAAGCTGAAGGTAGCCTACCTAATGACCGACGGTGCAGCCCTTCCCATGGCCCTGTCCAGAATGGTTTTTGAACTCAAAGAAAAGGGCCTCCTTCACCAAGCCGTCACCTGCGGCCATGCCTTTGGGGGCGATCTGGAGGCCATCAACATCTATACGGGTTTGCTGGCCTGTAAGGCCGTGGCCGGAGCGGATGTTATCATTGCGGCCATGGGACCGGGCATTGTGGGCAGTGGTTCCCGCTACGGCTTTACCGGGGTGGAGCAGGGCGAGATTATCAATGCCGTCACTGTTCTGGGCGGCAAACCCGTTGCCATCCCCCGCATCAGCTTTGCGGATGTCCGGGAAAGGCACCGGGGCATCAGCCACCATACCCGTACCGCCCTGGGGAAGATCGCCTTAACCAAAGCCACGGTGGCCCTACCGAAGCTGGAGCCGGCGAAGCTGGAACTGCTGCTGCAGCAGGCTGCAGAGAGCGGCATCAGTCAGAAACATGATATCGCCGTTGTTGACGCCCAACCGTCCCTGGAGGCCCTGCAAGAATACAACATCAAAGTCACCACCATGGGCCGGACTGTGGAGCAGGACCGGGAATTTTTCCTGGCTGCCGGAGCCGCCGGCATCTATGTCACAAATAACTTAATATCTTAGGTACCAGGCACCGTTTTAATTTTAGATTTCTTAGTACAATGCACAATCTTTGGAAAGGAGTTAGCAGGATGAAATTTGTTACCCTGACGGCCAATGCCAGCGGGGCCGCCCGGGCTGCCCGGGAGGGGTTGGTGGTAGTGGTGGTGGACGTCATTGATATGTCCACCACCCTGGAATCTGCCCTGGATGCCGGGGCACTGGCCGTTTTGGGAGCCAGTCCGGACGGCGCTTCCCCGCCGGTGGAGCTGAACCCTGAAGCCGTTGGCAGGCGGGCAGCGGAAATCGCCCTGGCGGCGGGCAGTAGTGTGGTCCTGGTGACGGAACCCCGGGTGGGGACCGACCGGGAAAGGGCCGAAAATGCATCCAGGCTGCTGGCGGGGGTGCGCCAGGGTGGCGCAGAAGTAACCGCCATTATTCCCAACCTGGGGGCTGAAACATCCAAAATCTGTGACCTGTCGGGCAAAGTTGTGGTGGCTGCCACCGGAACCGGGGGTGTTGCCTATGATGCCGCCTTTACCGCCGGCGCTCCGGCAGTGACCACCGGCACGGTGGCCAGAACCCTGAGAAAAAAAGCTGCCGCCCCGGCCAGGGCCGCCGCCCGGAGAGCCATCGAAGCGGCCCATCAGTACAATACCGGCATTTGCGTGGTGGCGGCCAGCGCCAACTCCCTGGAAGACCTGCTGGCGGCGGAATACATTATGAAGGCGATTATCGAAGAAGGTTTCTTGGCTGGCAAATAAATGGCTCCTGACCAAACGATAATCACAGAGTATGCATACCCGGGGGGCGGGGTGGGTTCTGTTATCCCCGCTCTCTCCAATGCTCCGCACCGACAGCACTACGGCTCGCTCCGGGCACAAGACTGTTTCCGGTGCTCCGCCAAGTCGTTCGCTAAGGATAACAGAACCCACCCCTGCAAGTTCAAGGCACTTTGTTAATACTTAGCACCCGACCAAGCGGTACGGGGCTTTCTTTAACCTTGGGTACTATTTGACCAATCTCCCCGCATAGATATGTACAGGAGTTGTCAACAGTTCTTGGACATGGCGGGGTGATGGCTTGGCAAATAGTTTCAAAAAAATGTGGAAATCCTCCCTGCGTGAGAGCTGGCCCATTTATTTGTTAGCCCTGGTAACTCTCACAGCCGGCATTTGCTTTGGCAACTGGGGAGCCCACAACCTCGACAGCGGGCAGGCCGGACAGCTTTCGGTGGTTCTGGACAGCTTTGTCAACCAGGTAGGCACTGTTGCGGTGGACCGTTCCCAGGTGGTGAAAAGCACCATTACCAATAACCTTTTCTTTATCGGTCTTATTTATTTCCTGGGACTCACCGTCATTGGAACACCGGCCATCCTGGCCCTGTTGTTTGCCAGAGGGTTTTCCCTGGGATTTACGGTGGGTTTTCTGACCAAGGAAAGGGCCGGTGAAGGAGTGGTCATTGCCTTAACCTCGGTGCTGCCGCAGAATATCCTGCTCATGCCGGCTGTTTTTATGGCCGGTGTGGCGGCTTTGTCCTTTTCCTGGCTGCTGATCAGAAGGTTTCTTAATTCCAGAAATCCTGTGCTGCCGGGCCTGATCGGGTACCACCTCCTGATCCTGGTTGTTTGCTGTATCGCTGCGGCGGCAGGCCTGGTGGAAGCTTTTATCACGCCGGACTTAATCAAAGCAGCCGTGAATATTTTGATTAAATAGAGGAATTTAATGCAAACAATTGTAAAAAGTTCCTACATAATTTCTGTTTTTTAAGGGCATAATACTATCAAACAAAGGGAAAGCTAATTTCTTACCTTAAAGCAAATCTTTCTAGGAGGGAAAACAGCATGTCAAAAGAGTTGATCCCGCTAGATTTGCCCTATGATCTTATTAAAGCAACAGCCTTTTCAGGATTGGTGCCGGTGGAATTAGTTCCCTATGTAAAACCCGCCCTGGAAGAATTTCGCAACGAAATGGCTGCTGAGTTGGGTATGCCCGATTATGCACAAATCGATAAAGGAGAACTGCCAAGCCGGCGCAACGGCCAGGTCGGGGGCGGTATGACCAAAAAAATGGTTGCCTTTGCCGAGGCTGTGCTGGCCTGGCATTATAAAAACAGGTATCTTTTAAAGGAATAAAAAATAGGCTCCGGCCAAATCACACAGGCGGGAGCCTATTTTATTTAAACCAGTAAATGACTTCCAAAAATAACGCCGTTAAACCCGCCGCCATTAAAGGGCCGATGGGGATGCCGCCCAGAAAAACAATCCCTATAATTGAACCGATAACCATGCCAAAAATCAACTGGGGGTCCAGCTTCAGCAGTTTAAGACCTTCACCGTTCATATGGGTGGCCAGCGCTCCCCCAATAAATGCCAGGATGCCCTGGGGGGAAATGGTATTTTTAAGCAAGTCCATATAAATAACATTGTCATGGGCCAACGGCACCAGAACAGATAACATTAAAAAGATCAGCCCCACCTCAAGACCCCGTCGTTCTAAAATGCCAATAAACCGGTGCAGCTTGCTTAATTTCAAGATTAACAAGATACAGGCAGCAGTGGCCAGCAAAGTGGAGTCAGCAGCAAAGCCCATCAATAATAAAATCAGCAAGAAAATATTCCCCTTTTGCAACCGCTCACCTCCCAACTTCCACCACCCTCAACTCATCCTATGCTGATTCAAGAAAACAATATGCCAAAAAAAAAGGCCCTGCATTGAGGGCCCGGCAGAATACTATTTTTTTTGTTGTAACTCCATCAGATGAGTATGAAAGGACAACATATTGGCCTGCATGTTTTCAAAACCTCCCCGAATGCTTTCCAGGGAACGCTTGGTTTCCAAAACAAAGGTTTTTGCATTTTCGAGGTAGCGTTCTACTTCCTGCTCGGTACCTAATATTAATAAAATTAAAATTAAAAAAAGAGTAAAGGGACTCTGACCGTCCAGGGTACGTAAAAGGTTTTGATTCACTGGGGAACACCTCCGGTAATATTGTATCCTTACTGTCAGGATATGGGTACATTTCTAGTTTTGTGATAGTCCTAATTTTTGTTTGGTCTAAAAACCGGCGTATTAGCATAGTTTTGAAGATAGCCCGACAGCGAGTCATTTTTATCCCTGTAATAAAAGGAGGGAAATACGTGCTGGTCGTCTTTGTTACCAGGATAAAACATAAAGTACTAAAGGGATTACGGTTTGCCCTGGTCCTGACCATACTGGCCATTTTGCTGGTGCAACTGGCCAGTTTGTTGAAGACGTCCGGGTTTTCCACACAGGAGAAGATACCCAGCGGCAACCCCATGAAAGTGAGTGCACCGGTTGTCGAGGCCTGTGACCATGAAAGGGAACACGGAATTTTGGAAAAATTAATAGAACAATTACTAAAATATAAGCAGGGAGAAAAATAAAAAAAGGAAATCTATGGATTTTGTTGAAGTAGTCCTAAAATTTTGGACTACTTTTTATGTTAAGGAGGAGGAGAATGGAACGCTGGTTGGAAGAATTCATCCATTACCTGGCAGTTGAGAGGGGTCTGGCCCAAAATACCTTAGCCTCCTACCGAATAGACCTCAGCCAGTATCTGATGCACCTACGAAAACAAGGGATTACTTCCCTGTCACAGACAGACCGGAACCAGATTTTGTCGCATCTTTATAAAATACAAAAGGAGGGGAAGGCACCTGCCACCATCTCCCGGCATCTGGCAGCTCTCAAGCATTTCTATCGTTTTTTGCTGGCCGACGGGGTGATTTCGGAAGATCATACCACCAGCCTGGAATCTCCTAAGCTGGCCCAGCGGCTTCCCCAGGTGCTCTCAACCACTGAAGTGGAAACCCTGCTAAGCCAACCGCAGTTGGCGGATCCTGTCGGGATCAGGGATAAAGCAATGCTGGAACTAATTTATGCCACCGGCATCCGGGTTTCTGAATTGGTATCCCTGAACCTGCAGGATGTAGAGCTGGATATGGGGTACATTCGCTGCTTCGGCAAGGGGTCCAAGGAACGCATCATCCCTTTTGGTTCGGTGGCGGTGCGCTATGTGCGGGAATACCTGTCCAGATCGAGGGTCAAACTAACCAAAGGAAAAACCGAACACCCGGCACTCTTTGTCAATGTGCAGGGGAAAAGATTGACCCGGCAGGGTTTTTGGAAGATTATCAAAAAATATGCCCGGGAAGGGAAAATCGATAAACCGATCACACCTCATACGTTAAGGCACTCCTTTGCCACTCACCTGTTGGAAAACGGAGCAGACCTACGGGCGGTGCAGGAAATGTTGGGCCATGCGGATATTTCCACCACCCAGATTTATACTCACCTGACGAAAATCCGGCTGAGAGAGGTTTACACCAACGCCCACCCGAGAGCTTGAGAGACCATTGCATAAGGGGTGATCCTGTTGAGTCAAAGAAAAGTGAACAGAGTAACATTGATCGTCTTAGACAGTGTGGGAATCGGAGAATTACCGGACGCCTGTGATTACGGGGATCAAGGGTGCAACACACTGGCCAACGTAGCCAAGACAGTAAAGGAATTAAAGCTTCCCAACCTGGGCCGGTTAGGACTGGGCAATATCCATCCCATTGAGGGAGTCCCGCCGGCTGCCGAGCCCCTGGGAGCCTATGGCAAAATGGCTGAAAAATCCAAGGGCAAAGACACCACCACAGGGCACTGGGAACTGGCCGGCATTATCCTGGAAAACCCCTTTCCCACCTATCCCCAGGGATTTCCCCCGGAAATTATTGCGGAATTTGAAAAAAGAATTGACCGCAAGTCGCTGGGCAATGTGGTGGCTTCCGGCACCCAAATCATTGAGGAATTGGGAAAGGAACATATGGCCACCGGTTTTCCCATTGTGTACACCTCGGCAGACAGTGTGTTCCAGGTGGCGGCCCATGAAGAAATTATTCCCCTGGAGGAATTGTACCGGATTTGTCAAATTGCCCGGGAACTGCTGGACGGTGAGCACCGGGTGGGCCGGGTCATTGCCCGCCCCTTTGTGGGACAGCCCGGTTCCTTCAAGCGGACCGCCAACCGGCATGACTATGCGGTGCCCCCGCCAACTCCCAATATTCTTACGGTCCTCCAGGAGGCCGGCATTAAGACCATGGGTGTGGGCAAAATTTACGACATTTTTGCCGGAGTCGGCATTTCCGAGTCTGTTAAAGCCAAAGACAACATGGACGGTGTGGACCAAACCATTAAATTAATGCAAAACTCCCGGCAGGGCCTGATTTTTGCCAACCTGGTGGAATATGATTCGGTTTACGGGCACCGCAACGATCCGGTGGGTTACGCCAGGGCGCTGGAGGAATTTGATCAAAGGCTGCCTCAAATTATGCAGGCCATGCTGCCGGACGAGGTATTAATTCTTACAGCCGATCACGGCTGCGATCCCACCACCGACAGCACCGACCACAGCCGGGAATATGTTCCCCTGCTGGTGTACGGCAAACCGGTGAAGTGCGGCGTTGACCTGGGTGTCCGGGCGTCTTTCAGTGATGTGGCGGCCACCCTGGCGGATTTCTTCGGCCTGCCCTTTAAGGTCGGGTCAAGCTTTGCTGCCGAAGTATTACTTTAAAGGAAGGTAGAAGAGAGGGATTTATTCTATGCGCATGGTGGATATCATTCTTAAGAAAAGACGGGGACAAGAACTGAGCACAGAAGAAATAAACTTCTTTATCGAGGGTTATACCAGGGAAAACATACCGGATTACCAGGCCGCTGCCTTCCTGATGGCGGCCTTTTTTCAGGGCTTAACCCCCCGGGAAACCGGGGATTTAACCATGGCCATGGCCCGTTCCGGGGACCAGGCAGATTTGTCTGCCATACCGGGCATTAAAGTGGACAAACATTCTACAGGCGGGGTGGGCGATAAAACCACACTGGTACTGGGACCGCTGGTGGCAGCCGCAGGCGTCCCGGTGGCAAAAATGTCCGGCCGGGGGCTGGGCCATACCGGCGGCACCATTGATAAGCTGGAGTCTATCCCGGGCTTTCAGGTGGCCATGGACAACAGGAGCTTTTTGGCACAGGTAAACAGGGTAAAGCTGGCGGTGGTAGCCCAAACCGGGCACCTGGCCCCGGCGGATAAAAAACTTTATGCCCTGCGCGATGTCACCGCTACGGTGGACAGCATTCCTTTCATTGCAGCTTCGGTCATGAGCAAAAAAATTGCTGCCGGGGCGGATGCCATTGTGCTGGATGTGAAGGTGGGCAGTGGGGCCTTTATGAAATACCCCGAGGAGGCCTTTACCCTGGCCGGGACCATGGTGGACATCGGAACCCGGGTGGGGCGGCAAACCGTCGCCCTGGTCACCGACATGGACCAGCCCCTGGGTTACGCCGTCGGCAATGCGCTGGAAGTCAGGGAGGCCATTGATACACTCAAGGGTGAAGGTCCCCGGGACTTGCGCGAGCTATGTCTTACGTTAGGTACTGAAATGATCCTGCTGGCCGGTATTGAAAAGAACCTGGCAGCTGCCCGCAGCCGTCTGGAGCAGGTGCTTGACAGCGGCTTGGCCCTGGAAAAGTTCAGGGAGTTCATCACGGCCCAGGGCGGTAATCCCGAGGCTATCGAGCGGTATGACCGGTTGCCCCTTGCTCCCGTTGCTGTTACCGTTACTGCCGACGCTGGTGGCTACGTGACAGGAATTCAGGCTGAACAGGTGGGCCTGGCAGCCATGTCCCTGGGCGCCGGACGTGCCACCAAAGACTCGGTCATTGATTTGTCCGTTGGCGTGGTGCTTAATAAAAAAATCGGAGACAGAGTTGAAACCGGTGGCCCGTTGTTTGAAATATACGCTAAAAATAAAGAAAGTGCTGCCCGGGCAGAGGAGATCATCCGGCAAGCTTACAGCATCGGCAAGGAATTGCCGGCCCGGGGAAATCTTATACTGGGGAAAGTAACAAAAGAAGAGGTATTCAAATACCAAGGCTAAACCAATTCAAATCGGGGACGGTTCTTGACTTGAATTTACAAGATTGAATTCAAGTCAAGAACCGTCCCCGATTTGAATTGTCCCCTGTTTGTTTAATCAATAAAAACGATTTATATTGCCAATACTATTCATAAAAATTATGGAGGGGTATAAATGTTTGATCTGACTCCTTTTAGAAATTGATATTCATTAGAATCGAAGACCTTGATCTATTATCAGGGTCTTTTTTTTTAGGGTTGAACAATAAAAAAGGTGAGCATGACCAGTCCTAGCCCATAAATAAGTCAACCCTGGGGTCAGGCCCAATTTATTGACTTATGTGCTTAATAAGTCAATAAATTGGGCCTGACCCCGGAGTTGCACCCCAGAGTTGTTAGTTAGAACAGGAATTTTTCCAAAAACTCCCTCCCCCTTTTACAGCATATAACACCGCCAAAAGATAACAATAATAGGGAGCAGATGAAAAGAGAACCTTGGAGGGGGAAAATCAATGAAACGGAAGTCCAAAACAATCCTAATTACATTAGTATGCCTGCTTTTATCCTTAACCCTTTGTTTATCTGCTGCTCTGGCAGTGCCGGCAGCTCAAAACCCGGCGGAAACCCGGCAAAGCGAGAGGAACCAGGGGCCAAAGCCGGTTCCCAAAGCCGGTGCAGGAGATAAGTCGTCCTCTTCGGCCCAACTGGAAACCACTGCAGAAACTGCTGTTTTGATGGATTACAGTTCCGGGCAAATTTTATTTGACAAAAACATGCACCAGTCCCGGCCTATGGCCAGCGTCACCAAGTTGATGACCATGCTGCTGATCTGCGAGGCAGAGGCCCAGGGCAAAATTAAAATGACCGATAAAGTGGTGGCCAGCGAGCATGCCGCTGGCATGGGCGGTTCGCAAATTTTCCTGGAGCCCGGCGAAGAAATGACAGCCAAAGAAATGCTGATTTCCATTGCTACCGGTTCCGCCAATGATGCCAGCGTTGCCATGGCCGAGCAGGTTGCCGGTTCGGAAGAAGCCTTTGTGGCGATGATGAATGACAAGGTTAAAGAACTGGGCTTAAAAAATACGCATTTTGCCAATCCCACCGGTTTGCCGGCGGACAATCACTATACATCTGCTTATGATATGGCCCAAATCCTGCGTGAATGTTTGCGGTATCCTTTATTTCGGGAAGTCTCCGCCATTTATGAATATGACCTGCGGGGCGGGGAATTCAAGCTGTGGAACACCAACAAGCTCTTGAAATGGTATCCCGGAGCAGATGCCGGCAAAACCGGTTGGACCAACGAAGCCAGTTATTGTTTGGCTGCATCGGCCAAACGGGATGGTTTGCGTCTTATCTCGGTGGTACTGGGCTGCCCCATGCCGCGTACTCATTTCCAGGAAACCATCAAGCTGTTTAACTACGGCTTTGCCCGGTACAAAGCAGTGAACCTGGCCGAAGCGGGACAGGTGGTCAGGGAAATTGAGGTAGGCAAAGGGGAAATTGATAAAGTAAAAGTCATTACCAAAGACCCGGTTGGCCTGGTTGTCCCCAAAGGACAAGAGAAAACCGTACAGGGTAAAATCAACCTGCCGGACATGCTGGACGCCCCGGTTAAAAAGGGACAGATCATCGGTAACTACGTCTTGACCAAAGACGGTCAGGAAATCTTGAAGGTGGATCTGGTGGCTGCCCGGGATGTCAAGAAAGCCTCGCCCCTGCAGTTGTTAAATGATATGCTGGACAGAGTTTACAGCCTGGATTAATTCGAAAAAGCAGCCGTAACCATACGGCTGCTTTTTCGACATTCATTTTGGAAAAATTTAGCAGGATTTTCTCCCGCAAAAGTAGAAACTTGACACTGGTAACAAGATTTTGGGGAAGGAGAGACTGGCGGGATGCACGTGGACATGGAGTATCAACAGGATACCTTGCTAGTCCGCCTGGGAGGGGAACTGGACCTGGGCGTGGCGGATAAATTGCGCAAAGCTTTAGATAGTCAACTGGCGGAAAAGAAAACCAAATATTTAATCTTAAACTTATCTCGGGTTACCTTTATTGACAGTTCCGGATTAGGCGTCATCCTGGGTCGTTACAAGCGCCTGGTCCATTCCGGGGGTAAAGTCATTCTGGTGGGGGCACAGCCGCAGGTAAAAAGAATCTTGGAGCTCTCAGGTCTCCTGCAAATCATGGAAGATTGCCCGGACGAAAACAAAGCCCTCAGCAAGATCGTTTAAAAGGAGTGGTCATGGTGAAGATTATCAACCGGTGTACCATAGAGTTTGCCAGCATTCCGGAAAATGTGGCCTTTGCCCGGGTAGCTGTGGCAGCCTTCGCCTCACAGTTGGACTGCACCTTACCGGAATTGGAAGAAATTAAAGTGGCGGTTTCCGAAGCGGTGGGCAATGCCATCATTCACGGCTACCGCAATAAACCGGATAAAACGGTGCGTGTCATCGTCACCATTTACAAAGAGGGTTTGGAAATCAGGGTGGAAGACTGTGGTACCGGCATCGCCGATATCGACCTGGCCATGCAGCCGGCCTATTCCACCGACCCTGAACGAATGGGCCTGGGGTTTGTTTTTATGCAATCCTTCAGCGACCGCCTGCAGGTGGATTCGTCTCCGGGGCAGGGTACCACGGTGACCATGTTTAAACAAATCGGGCTGCGTGGCGCCAAGGCACGGGCAAATTAAGAAAAGGCGGGGTTGCCCATGAGCTCAACCAGGCTTTTAGAAATGAACCTTCCCCGCTTCCCCCTGCTTGGGGATAAGGAAATGAGGGATTTGCTGAAAAAGGCCCAGGCCGGAGATACGGATGCCCGGGAAAGATTGGTAAACTGTAATTTAAAACTGGTCTTCAACCTGGTACAGAGGTTTAACAACCGGGGTTACGAGCTGGAGGACCTGTTTCAAATCGGCTGTATCGGTTTAATGAAGGCCATTGACAAATTTGACTTGTCCTATGACGTAAAGTTTTCCACCTATGCGGTGCCCATGATTGTGGGTGAAATACGACGTTTTCTGAGGGATGACAGCCCGGTAAAAGTAAGCCGCTCCCTGAAGGAAACGGCCTACAAAATTCAACAGACCCGGGACCGGCTGACAGCCAGGTTGGGACGGGAACCTTCCATCAATGAAATCGCCGATGAACTGAGCTTTAGCCGGGAAGAAGTGGTCAATGCCCTGGAAGCGGCCCAAACGCCCACCTCCATCTACGAAACACTGCATCAGGATGACGGGGACCCCATTTATATTTTGGACCAGTTAAGCGGCGACGAGGACGGGGACTCCCCCTGGCTGGAGAAACTGGCAGTCAAGCAGCTGCTGATTGAACTTCCCGAACGGGACCGACAAATCCTGCTCTGGCGATTTTTTGAAGACAAAACCCAGTCTGAAGTGGCCCTCCGCCTGGGACTTTCCCAGGTGCAAGTGTCCCGGCTGGAGCGTCAGGCCCTGAGAAAACTAAAAGAATTAATGCTGCAAACCGGCAGTTGAACAAGGAATTCGGTCACAGTGACCGGATTTTTTGTTTCCGGAAGTATACATAGACTTTCAGAGTTCGACAAAAACGATAATTAAAAGGCTTATCGGTCGAATAATGGCCCAATCTGTTCTGGTAAAGTAGAATACCAAAATTTGTTTCTATGTCAATGCCGTGGCCCCCGGATTCATTGTCACCGATATGACCGCCAAAGTGCCTGAAAAGATCCTGGATCTGATGAAGGAAAAAACACCCCGATATTAAGTTCTCTGACATTCAAGTGGGTGACCAGGCTTCCCTATCCAAACCATTTCCGAATACGATGTGCCGGTGTGACCGGTGATTTCAACCCGGCAGGACGGTGTGGTTGTGCTGGACGGCCAGGCGACGGTTATGAAGAAGCTCATGTAACAACGATTATTAAGCCCATCATTGAAAGACCCTTGAGAAGCCCTTAGGGATTCTTAAGGGCCTTTTAGTTTGGTTAATAGACTCTGGTTGAATTCACAGGCCTAAAGCATAAATCCCGGCATAAGACACATAATACCGTTAGGTTTGTAATTTAAAACCAGGGACACCGGCACAGGTGCCCCTAAAAACTATTAAAAGGTGGTGTGGAATGACTGAAAAATGAAATCCCCCGATCCTTTCGAGCGGCAGAAAAAGGAATATAAAAAACTGGTCCAACAAGTAAAGCCCAAACCCACGGTGTTGAAAAACGGCATTATGGCCTTTCTGGTGGGTGGAGCCATCTGTGCCGCCGGGCAGCTTTTAACAAATTATTTTAAGGTCCAGGGATTGGCAACTCAGGACGCCGGGTTGGCCACCTCTGCTGTTCTGGTTTTTCTGGCAGCTTTTTTTACGGGGTTGGGCATTTATGATGAAATCGCCAAATACGCCGGGGCGGGTACCATTGTTCCTATCACGGGATTCGCCAACTCGATGGTTGCGCCGGCCATGGAGTTTCGCAGTGAAGGAATGGTCTTCGGGGTGGGAGCCCGGTTATTTACCATCGCCGGTCCGGTGCTGGTCTTTGGTATTGTCTCTGCCTGGTTGGCGGGACTGGTTGCCTATATCATTTCACGTTAACAAAGGGGGTTTCAGGCATCAAAGCAGTGAAAAAAATCGGACAGCAGACCATTGCTTTTACCAACCCCCCGGTTATTATCGCTGCCGCCTGTATAGCGGGGCCCAAGGAAGGCAAGGGTCCGCTGAAAGACTCTTTTGATAAAGTCCTGGAGGACATATACTACGGCGAAAAGACCTGGGAAAAGGCTGAACAAAGGATCTTTCAGGAAACCATGGAACTGGCCCTGGAAAAAGCAAATCTTAAAACCGGTGATATTGATTTTATGCTGGCCGGTGACCTGACCAATCAAATCATCGCCGCCAATTTTACTGCCAGGAGCCTGGCCATTCCCTTTATCGGTCTTTACGGGGCGTGTTCCACCATGTACGAAGGGCTGGCCCTGGGCAGCATGTTGATTGACGGGGGATTTGCCCGGTATGTTCTGGTGGGAGCCTCCAGTCACTATGCCACAGCTGAAAGGCAGTTTCGGTTCCCTACCGAACAGGGGGTTCAAAGAGCCATGTCGGCACAATGGACTGTAACCGGCTCCGGCGCCATTGTACTGGGATCGGAGGGCCAGGGGACGAGAATCACCCATGCCACCGTTGGCAGGGTCGTTGACTTTGGTGAAGGCGACGCCAGTGATATGGGGGCAGCCATGGCCCCTGCTGCCGCAGACACCCTACTGCAGCATTTCAGGGATACGGGTAGATCCCCCGGGGATTATGACCTGATTGCCACCGGGGACCTGGGAAAATACGGCCGGCAGTTGGTGATTAAGCTAACTGAGCAGCAGGCGCCGGCCCTTTCCGACCGTTACACCGACTGCGGAGTGTTGATCTTTGATGAAAGCCAGGACACCCATGCCGGGGGCAGTGGCTGTGGCTGCTCGGCGGTGGTCACCTGCGGTCATATACTGGATCAAATCAATCAGGGAAGGATCAAAAGGTTTCTGGGCGTCGGCACAGGAGCGCTGCTGTCTCCCTGCAGCTGCCAGCAAGGGGAGTCCATTCCCGGCATTGGACATGCTGTTGCCATGGAAGCAGGCTAAGGAGGGGAAAGGATGCTGTTGAAGGCCTTCCTGGTAGGGGGGACCATCTGTTTAATCGGGCAGCTTCTTATGGATTTAACCAGCCATAAAATCACCCCCGGGCATATCCTGGTTGGTTTTGTCACCGCCGGGGTCGTGATCAGTTCCCTGGGCTATTACCAGCCCCTGGTGGACTTTGCCGGCGCCGGAGCCACTGTGCCCCTGACCGGTTTTGGTCACCTGCTGGCCCAGGGCGCCATCGAAGAAGCCCGCAGAGCCGGCATTTTAGGGGTCTTCAAGGGAGCATTAAGTGCTGCAGCCGGCGGCATTACAGCGGCGGTGGTATTTGGTTACCTGGCGGCCCTGGCATTTAAACCAAAGGGGTAGGTGGTTAGATGACCCAAAAAAGAAACGTTATTATTGTAACGGACGGGGACCAGATCGCCCGCCGGACCCTGGAGGTGGCCGCCAGAAACATCGGAGCCAGGTGCATCTCCATGTCAGCGGCGAACCCGTCCCGCATGAACGGTCAGCAATTGGTGGAGTTAATCAAGGCCGCAGCCCATGACCCAGTCATCGTGATGTTTGATGACAAAGGATCGGCAGGCCAGGGCAAGGGCGAAAGGGCCATGCTGGAGGTTTACAACAGCCCGGACATCAATATCCTGGGAGTACTGGCTGTGGCGTCAAATACAAACTGCATGGACGGGGCCAGGGTGGACCTGTCGGTAACCGATGCCGGTGCCATTGTGAAAAGACCGGTGAATAAGGACGGCAAAACAACCAGGAGCCATGAACTCCGGGGGGATACGGTGGAGATTATTAACGACCTAGAGGTTCCGGTGGTGGGCATCGGAGACATCGGCAAGATGAACGGGGCGGATGATTATCATTACGGGGCCCCTGTAACCACCCAGGCTTTGCAGGCAATCATAGAAAGGAGTGGTTTTCGGTGGGAACAGCAACAGTAGAGAAAGAAGCTCCAAAGGTATCTGCCAACCTGGAGAGAAACATTGCTTACTTAAACAGTACCCTGGGCTATGGCAAAAGTTTTGACATCGTATTAAGGCGCTTTAACGTTGCCGGTAAAGAAATTGCTATTTACTTTGTCAACGGGTTTGTAAAAGATGAAGTAATGGCACTGATTTTACGCAATTTGGATGAGCTAAAAAGGGGTGAAGTGAGTCCCAACAGCTTGAAGAAGCTGTTCAACGAGCACATCAATCATATCCAGGCGGAGGTGGTTGATGACCTGGAAAAGGTCATTGACCAGGTATTGAGCGGTCCTCTGGCGTTGCTGATCGAAGGGGAGGAGCAGGCGTTAATCATTGATTTGCGGGTGTATCCTTCCCGTGCACCCCAGGAGCCGGATTTGGAAAAAGTTGTGCGAGGACCCAGGGACGGGTTCGTGGAAACCGTGTTGATAAACACGCTTCTGATCAGGCGACGGTTAAGGGACCCCCGGCTGCGCAACGAAATAATGCAGGTAGGAACCCGTTCTAAAACAGATGTTTGTATATCTTACATTGAAGATATTGCCAACCCGGAACTGGTGAAAAGAGTCAAAGAAAAACTGCAAAAGGTAAAGATTGACGGCATTCCCATGGCGGAAAAGGCCATTGAGGAGCTGATTGAACCGGGCAAATACGGGCACCTGTTTCCCAAGGTCCGCTTTACCGAGCGCCCGGATGTGGCTGTTTCGCACCTGCTGGAAGGGCGAATTCTGGTGATGGTGGACACTTCCCCCAGCATCATCATTACACCCTGTACGTTATGGGATCACCTGCAGGCCGCGGAGGAATACCGGCAGGGTCCGCCGGTTGGGGTATACATTCGGTGGGTCAGATATATTGGTATCCTGATATCTCTGTTCTTGCTGCCCCTGTGGTTCCTGTTTGCGGTACAGCCGGAACTGCTTCCGCCGGCCCTAAGGTTTATCGGTCCCAATGAAACGGGGAGAGTTCCTCTCATCGTGCAGTTCCTGTTGGCCGAACTGGCCATCGACATGATCCGGTTGGCCACGATACATACCCCGTCCCCGCTGGCCACTTCCACCGGTATTATCGCGGCTATTTTAATCGGCGACGTAGCCATTACGGTAGGCCTGTTCAATGCGGAGGTGATTATGTATACCGCCATTGCCGCCGTAGCATCCTTTATGATTCCCAGTTATGAGATGAGCTGGGCTGTCAGAATTGTCCGGTTGTTCCTTTTACTGACTACCGCTGCCTTCCGGCTGCCTGGTTTGATCATTGCAACCCTGCTGGTGCTGGCTTATTTGGTTCGCACCAAATCCATGGGTATTCCTTATATGTGGCCGTTAATCCCCTTCAACGCCAAGGAAATGTTGGCGGTACTGGTCCGCCCGCCGGTATCTGTCAGGAATACCCGACCGGCTATCCTCCGCCCCCAAGATGTGATGCGGCAGGCTACACCGGAACCCGCGCGCAAACCGGAAAACGGCAGGAAAGGGCGGGAGAAATAAAAATCTGGTATTGCCGCGGACTAAAAGGCAAAATACGAACAAACAAAAGAAAAAGTTTTTAGATTCAAAACAAAAAAGTCCTGCACAATTCGGCTGCAGAACTTTTCAAGAGTTTTACATCTTCATCTTTAGAGCCTGTTCGTAATCCTCCGGCGTATTAACATTAAAAAAAACTTTATCCCAATGGTATTGCGGGTGTTTGTCAAAATCAAAATAACTTATGTTAACCCGTTCATAGAAAGACATGATTTTCGGCCGTTCCCTTTGCAAAGCATCTTCCACCGCAGGCAGGCAATCTTTTCGGTAGGCGGCGTGGAGAGGCTGTAAATAGTGGCCCAGCCGGGGCACCACAGCTTGATAAGCATCCAGGTTGGCCGTCAGTTCCCTGGCCAAACCGAGGTTGACGAAGGGCATGTCACAGGCCACAAAAAAAGCCCCACGGGAGGAGATGTGTGTAAGTCCGCTGTGAATCCCTGCCAGGGGCCCCTGATTGAGAAAAATATCACCATAAATGGGCAGGCCGAAATGAGAATACTGTTCGGGTTGATTGCTGATAATTAGCATTTCTTTAAAATGAGAAACCAGACGGTCAATAATAATCTGTATGATGGTCTTACCGCTTATTTCAAGCATCGCTTTGTTCGTTTTCATACGACTGCTGCTGCCACCTGCCAGGATTATTGCAGAGAAGGGGCTTTTGTTGTCCAATGATTACCACATCTTTCTAAATATTATTTGTAAGTTTAATAAAGAAACAATTAACTAAAAATTTTATTCGTAAAAAAATCTACAATAGTATAAAGATTAAGATAATAGAAGAACAACCTTAACAAATGTTAAAAATTTAACGCATGCACCTGTCCGTAGATAAACCAGTATTTTTAAATTGTTCGAAAAATATGTTATTATTATACTTGTATAATCATATTTTGGAAAGGAGGGTCTGTTAAGTAGAGGGCTTTCCTGACAGGAGATTGTTCACTGGATACCCAATAACTTACAAGTTTATTAAATTTTCAGACAGTAATTTATATTCATGTTGCCAAGCACCTTGATTGTTGGCATAATGGATACAGGCATAATTTAATATGGGGTGGCGTCTGACAGGGGTTGTTACCTTGTCTATGCCCAAAATACAACCATTGGAAAGGGGAGTGAACATCTTCTTCGAGGGACTTTTTCAACCAACTCACCTCATTCTTATCTTAATTGTGGTCCTGATTATCTTCGGACCCGGTAAGCTGCCTGAAGTGGGTAAAGCCATGGGCAAGACTGTAAGCGAATTCAGAAGGGCCACATCGGCCAGCTTTGAGCAGGAAGAGAAAAAAGAAAAAGATAAAGAAAAAGCTCAGGCTAAAGAAGAATCAGACAAATAGTCAACCCATACTAAAGAATCCCGGTTAAACCGAGGGGGTTAAAGGTTACATGAGAAAAATAAGCAGGCGCGATTTTTTAAAAAATCTTGGACTGGGGACAGCGGGACTGACCTTAGTGGCGAGCCCCGCTCTGGCTTCCGAGTCCCACGAAAAAATTACCGGAGAGAAATTACCCTCCAAAATCAGAAAAGTTAAGGAAACCTTCACCATCTGTGCCTTCTGCGGCTGCGGCTGCGGTATTATTCTGTATAGCAACAACGACAACAAAATTGTCTACTGCGAAGGAGATCCCGATCACCCGATCAATGAAGGATCCATCTGCTCCAAAGGTAATGCCATTATCGATACCTATAACACAATTGAAAAGGGTGGGAACCGCGTTATTAATAAACTGCGGGTAACCAAACCTCTTTACAGGGCCCCCGGCAGTACCAAATGGGAAGAAAAGAGCTGGGATTGGGCCCTTTCTGAGATTGCCAAGCGTATTAAGAAGACAAGGGATGCTTCATTTGAAGAGACAGATGACAAGGGTGTAACGGTCAACAGAACCACCGCCATTGCCACCTTTGGCAGCGCATCCCTGGATAATGAAGAAAACTACCTGCTTCACAAAATGTTTAGATCGTGGGGGCTCCTGAATATCGAGCACCACGCCCGCCTCTGACACTCCTCCACAGTAGCCGGTCTGGCTGCTTCTTTCGGACGGGGTGTAATGACCAACCACTTTATTGATTTTATCAACACCAATGTTTTCCTGATGATTGGTTCCAACTCGGCCGAAAACCACCCGCAGTCCATGAAGTGGGTTATGAAGGCCAAGGACAAGGGAGCCAAGCTGATTGTTGTGGATCCCAGACTTACCAAATCCGCAGGGCTGGCAGATCTTTTCGTACGTTTGCGTCCCGGTACCGACATGGCGTTCATTAACGGAATGATTAACTATATAATTGAAAACAATCTTTACTTTAAAGATTATGTAGTTAATTACACCAACGCAAGCTTCTTAGTAAATCCCGAATATAAATTTGAAGACGGTGTCTTTTCAGGCCTTGCCGAAAAAGACGGTAAGAAGACCTACGATACCAAGACCTGGCAGTACCAGATGGACGGCGACCCGGTGAAGGACGGCATCCGGGAAGAAGCAATTAAGAAGGATCCTACATTACAGGATCCTAACTGTGCTTTCCAAATCCTGAAGAAACACGTAAGCCGTTATGACCTGAAGACAGTTAGCCGGATTACCGGTACTTCCGAGGAAAATTTGAAAAAAGTCTACGACTTATATGGCTCCACCGGCAGACCGGATAAAGCCGGTAACGTAATCTATGCCATGGGTATCACCCAGCATACCTATGGTTCCCAGAACTGCCGGGCACTCTCTGTTTTACAGTTGATGCTTGGTAACATTGGTATTGCCGGCGGTGGTCTGAATGCCCAGCGCGGTGAGTCCAACGTGCAGGGTTCCACCGACTTTGCCATGCTGAACCACCTGCTGCCCGGTTACAACCCGATGATTTATGCCAGCAAGCACAGCAAGTTGCAGGATTATCTCGATAAGGACGTACCCAAGACCAGTTACTGGTCCAACCGGGGCAAATTCCTCATCAGCATGTTAAAGGCCTGGTACGGTGACAAGGCCACCAAAGAAAACGATTTTCGTTTTGACTGGGTGCCCAAGCATGACGGCAAGAACCGCAGCCACATGGGTATTTTTGAACAAATGTCCCAGGGTAAGATTAAGGGTATGATTGCCTGGGGTCAAAACCCCGCCGTTGGCGGACCCTCCTCCTTCCAGGGACGCAAGGCCATGGAAAATTTGGATTGGTTGATCGCAGTGGACCTGTTCGAGACTGAAACTGCCGCTTTCTGGCACCGTCCCGAAGCTGATCCTGCCAAGATCAAGACCGAAGTATTCATGCTGCCCGCCGCCATGTCCTATGAAAAAGAAGGTACCGTCATTAACAGCGGTCGCTGGCTGCAGTTCCGTTACAAGGCTGTTAACCCGCCGGGCGAGGCCAAGAGTGACCTCTGGATTGCCGACAGGATGTTCAAGGCTGTCAAGAAAGAATACCAGAGCGGTGGCAAGTTCCCGGATCCCATTTTGAACATGGTCTGGAACTATGACATACCGGGCGAAGATGAACCCAACATTGAACAGGTGGCCATTGAGATTAACGGTTACGATGTAGCCACCAAAGAAGTCCTGCCCGGCTTTGCCAAACTTAAGGACGATGGTTCCACAGCCTGTGGCTGCTGGATTCACAGCGGTTACTGGGCGATGGATAAAGAGGCAGGCACCGTTGCTGCCAAGCGGAAACTGCTCAAAGACAAGTCCGGCTTGGGCTTATTCCCGCAGTTTGCCTTTGCCTGGCCGGCCAACCGCCGTATTGTTTATAACCGCTGCTCCGCAGACCCTGCCGGCAACCCCTGGAATCCGAATAAATCCCTTGTGAAGTGGGATGCTGCGGCAGGCAAATGGGTCACTGCGGATGTACCGGACTTTAAGGCGGCCGAACCGCCCAAGGATCCCAAAGATCCCAATGCCAAACCGACCCCTGTTCCTCCGGACAAAACCACTCCATATTTCATGTTGGAAGAGGGTCGTGCAAGACTGTTTGCTGTTAAGGGTGTCGTGGACGGACCTTTGCCGGAGCATTATGAACCAATTGAAAGCCCGATCCAAAATATCCTGTCCAAGCAGCAAAACATGCCTTTGGCCTCCAAATATAAAGGCGATTTCAGTAAAGTGGCTGAAACCGCCACTACCCAGTATCCCTATGTAGGTACCACTCACAGGGTAATCGAGCATTACCAGAGTGGCGCTGTCACCCGTAACTGCCCGACCTTAGCAGAAATTTCTGCTCATATGTTTGCCAACATCTCGCCGAAACTGGCCCAGAAAATCGGTGTTAAAACCGGTGATGATGTGGTGATTGAAACCATTCGTGGTTCCATCACCTGCAAAGTTGCTGTGTCCGGTGTCTGTGTGCCCATGACAGTGGATGGCAAGGAAATTGAAGTAATTGGTATGCCCTGGTGCTTTGGTTATCAAGGTATTGCCACCGGTGCCACTGCCAACGACCTGACACCCAGTGTAGGCGACCCGAATACCCATATTCCGGAGTACAAGGCCTTCTTGTGCAACATCAAGAAAGCCGGCAAACATTAATAAGAGCAGTGCTAATGGGGGTGTAAAAAGTGGCAAAAGGTGTATTAGTTGATATAACCAGATGTATGGGTTGCAAGGCATGCCAGGTGGCCTGCAAACAGTGGAACGACCTGCCGTCCAGCAACCCGGTGTTTAAAGACGGCCTTACCAGCCCGCCGGAGATGGACGGCTATACCTATACCACCGTCCGGATTGAAGTTGTTAAGAAAGAGAAAGACAATGACTACACAATAAGATCTGCCAAGCGCCAGTGTATGCACTGCGACCATCCGGCCTGCGCCTCGGCTTGTTTTGCCAAGGCACTGCAAAGGGATGCCAAAACCGGTGCGGTTGTTTACTATCCACACCTCTGTGTGGGCTGCCGCTACTGCATGCTGGCTTGTCCCTTTGATGTTCCGAAATACGAGTGGGATAAAGTGTTTCCGCTGGTGGCAAAGTGCCAGTTCTGCTTTGATCCCAACGGCAAGTATGACCGCCTTGGCTATGGTTTAACTCCGGCCTGTGTGGATACCTGTCCTACCGGAGCATTGAAGTTCGGCGAGCGGGATGAACTGCTCAAAGAGGCCTGGGGCCGGATCAACAGCAACCCGAACTATATCAAACACGTAATGGGTGAGAAAGAAGCCGGTGGTACCTCCTGGCTGTATATTTCCGACGTGCCCTTTGAAACCTTTGGCTTCCGTCGCAATCTGGGTACCAGACCGTTGCCGGAGTACTCCCACAACTTCCTCAAGTGGACACCGATTATCGCAGTGGGTTGGGGTACCTTATTGACGGTCCTGTACCACTATACCAAACGTCGTGAACAGATTGCCTCCGAGAGCGGCAAAGATGTTCACATGTAGGCAGCGGAAAAAAAGAGGTTATTGGGGGGAAAAATAATGTCGGCAAATAAAGGATTGCTAAAGGAAATTGCGGAATACAAGTGGAAGTTTACCATGACTCCCGCCCGCAAAGTATTACTCCTGCTGGCCGGCCTTGCCATCGTCGTGGCGGTCTACCGCCTGGCCACAGGATTGGGAACAGCAACCAACTTAAATGACAAGTGGCCCTGGGGCCTTTGGATCGGCTTCGACGTACTGACCGGTGTGGCCCTGGCCGGCGGTGGTTACGGTACGGCCATTATCGTACACGTACTGCACAGAAACCAATATCATGCCATTGCCCGTAGTGCTATGCTAACTTCAATGTTGGGTTACCTGTTAGTCATGGCCGGGCTGTTTATGGACATCGGCCAGTGGTTTAACTTCTGGCGCCCCTTTGTATCCTGGGGTCACGCCTCCGTACTGTTTGAAGTGTTTTGGTGCGTGTCCTGCTACACCACCGTTCAGGTGCTGGAATTTGGTGAAATTGTAACCGAAAAGGTCGGTACCAAATACCACAACATATTTAAGAAGGCTTTGCCTGTGTTGTTAATCGTGGGTATTATTTTCCCCACCCTGCACCAGTCCTCTCTGGGTGCGCTGTACCTGATTATGGTGGATAAACTTTACCCGCTGTGGTGGTCACCTTACATCGGTTTGCTTTTCCTGATGTCTTCCTTCTTTGTAGGACCCGCCATGACCTGCATTGAAACCGCCCTAGCCGGGAAGGCCTTCAAGCATGAAGTTCCCATTCATGTTTTACGGGGACTGGTTCGGATTGCCGGGGTCTTTATGATTCTTTACCTGGCACTGAAGTTTTACGACCTGGCCAATCGTGGAGTCATTGGCCTTATGTTTAAGGGCAATCTGGAAGGCAACATGTTCTTACTGGAAATCGTCCTTGGCGTCATCATCCCGATCTTTATCGCCTTCAGCGGCATGAGCAACACCCGCAAGGGCCTCATAACGTTTGGTGTGCTGGTCAGCGGCGGGGTCATTTTCAACCGCATGAATGTTGTGTTTACCGGGATGTCTGCAGCCCTTGGCGGTTGGTACTTCCCCTCCGTTATGGAATGGGCCTTCAGTATCGGTCTGGTGGCCATCGGCTGCCTGGCGTACTGCTTTATCGCAGAAAACTTTAATATTTTAGAACATGAGGAACACCATCACAAGGCAACAGCCTAAAAGGAACTCAAAGGAGCTGCTCTAATGGAGATGAAGAACAACATGGAAAAGCTGGCGAACTTTTATTTGGAAGTAATGGAACTGGAAAATGACACAGAGGCATTAGAGTGGAAAGTGGTTTTGGATCCTCAACAACTAAAGCAGTGGGAAGAGGGGGAAGCAGCCCTAGCGCTGGTTCCACCGGAACTTCCCTGGGAAAAGGTATATGAACGTTTTTGTTCTGTGGCCCGGTTTTGCCAGAAATGGCAGGCCGGCCCACAGCCTGTTTCTGATGCTTTTTTAAAGGCCCTGGAGGAAGTGGATGAATCCCAGAGAAAGGCGTTCATCACCTCACTCTTTAAGGTGGACGGTCAACTGGTTAAGTGGGCCAAACAACTGGAGGTCCCGGTTGACCTCCTGGACTTTATTGCCCGGGTGACCTTTAAACCGTTTTTCAAAACCTACGGAGAGGCTGTTTTAGAACAAGTTCAATTAAATGATTGGATGCAGGGTCATTGTCCTGTTTGCGGCGATCAGCCCACCATGGCCAAGCTGGCCGGCAAGGAGGGCTACCGCAAGCTGTACTGCGGGCGGTGTGAAACCGAATGGCGTTACAGAAGACTCGGCTGCCCCTATTGTAAGGATGAAAATGCTTCCCAGGCTTCGTTTATTACCATGGAGGACAGTAAACAATACCGTATATATCTTTGCGAACGATGCAAAAGTTATCTCAAAACCATAGATGAGCGGGTGTGCGGGGAAGTGGATCTGTTTTGTGAGGACTTAGCCACTGTTGAATTGGATCAGTTGGCCCAGGCTGAGGGATACCGGCGGGGTGACAGGAGACAGCAGGTATAACAGGGGTAACTTGCAGAGCAGAAGGGGGTATCCGTCTTGTTAGAAGATCAAGACCAGACAATGATGGAGCACCTGGAGGAACTCCGCCGGGTGCTGATCATCTCTTTGGTGGCCACCGTCATTATGGCCGGTGTATGCTGGTTTTTTAGCGACCGTATACTGGAAATCATTCTCCAGCCGGTCCTTGCCACCGGCAATAAGATGCATTATATTGGCATCATGGAAGCCCTGATGACCAAAATCAAGCTCTCCTTTTTTCTGGGCTTCCTGGCAGCCCTGCCTGTGATTCTGTGGCAATTTTGGTCCTTTATTATGCCGGCACTGCGCAAGGTGGAAAGGGTTTATTTCACCCTTTTTGTGGTAGTGTCCTACGTGTTTTTTATTGGCGGCATTTTGTTTTCTTTTTATACGGTGTTCAGCATGGGGGTAAAGTTTCTGCTTCACTTTGGCGGTGAAGAGCTTTTGCCCATGCTCACCATTGGTAATTATGTATCCTTTGCCATGATGTTTATCTTGCCCTTTGGGATTATTTTTGAACTTCCCCTGGCGGTATTCATTTTAGCCCAATTGGGGGTCATCAATTACGAGTGGATGGTGAAAAAACGGAAAATGGCCATCCTCATTTCCGTTGTGGCGGGCGCCGTTCTGGTTCCATCCCCGGATATTATTACGCCCTTGATGATGGCCGCACCCATGTACCTGCTGTTTGAGCTCAGCGTTTCCATCGTTAAAATAGTGGATTGGCTTAAAAAGCGAAGGGCCAAAAAGAAAGCAGAGGAAGAGCAAGCCGAAGAGGTTCAGGAAGAAAATAACGTTACCGGTACGGAAAGTAACGATTAAAGCTAATAACAGCCACGAAAGGTCGGTTTTTTGCCGGCCTTTTAATTTGTATTAAAAACAAGGGGGCAAACTTTGTGAAATAAGCCCTGGCTCGTCAATCTTACTCTTTTTTCGACAGGAAGGTACATTGACGATAGAACTTTGTTCATAAAAATAGTACAATAGTCACTGTGAAATGACATCGGGAGGTGTGTATCGGTGAAGGAAAGCCATTGTTTGAGCAAGGAAAACAAGCTGGCGGAATTGCTTTTACACTATAAAGATATGCCCGGAGCCTTGATTCCGGTGCTGCAGCAGGCCCAGGAAATGTTCGGCTATCTGTCGCCGGAACTTCTGCGGCAAATCTCCGCCGGTTTTAAAATACCGCTTTCCAGGACCTATGGCGTGGCCACCTTTTACTCCCAATTCCATTTAAAACCCAGGGGACGCAACATCATCAAAGTGTGCCAGGGAACTGCCTGTCATGTCAGGGGCGGCAGTAAGGTGCTGGAGGCCATAAAGAGTTACATGGGGGTAGAAACCGGGGAAACGTCCGAGGATTTGCGATTTACCTTAGAAACAGTCGCCTGCCTGGGAGCCTGTGGGCTGGCCCCTGTAATAACGGTAAACGAAGAAACCGAGGGGCAGTTAACCCCTGACAAAGCGGTAAAAAGAATCGCAGGCTGTGAATAGGGGGAAGTAAAAAAATGTTGAATTTGATGGACAACTGCTGTCCCAAGTGTGTCCATACCTCATCGGCGCCCTGTTCAGACTATATCACCTGTCGTACCCGGGGGCCTTTCTGTCACGATGATAAGGGCTGTCAGGATAAACGGCAGCATTATGTCAACAATGTCAGGGTACCCGCCGGGGGAGAATTACGACAAATCATCGTCTGCAGCGGTACAGGCTGTATATCCTCAGGCTCCGTCCAGCTGGCAGATCAGCTCAAACAGGAACTAGACTGTACAGGTCTGACTGAAAGGGTAAGGGTTAAAAGGACCGGCTGCCTGGGTTTTTGCGAAAACGGTCCCATTGTACAGGTTCAACCGGAAGACGTGGTTTATGTCAAGGTTAAACCAACTGACATTAAGGATATTGTGACCCGTCATTTAATGAACGGAGAAATCGTGGAGCGGTTGGTTTTTCATGATCCTGCCGGAACACCTTATCCCCATTTCGGCCAAATCCCCTTTTATGCCCGGCAAACTCGAGTTTTACTGGCCAACTGCGGGCACGTGGACCCCGAGCAAATTTCTGAGTATGTGGCCACTGGCGGTTACCAGGGCCTGGTTAAGGTATTGCAACAGATGTCACCGGAACAGGTCATAGAGGAGATCCAGCGGTCCGGACTCAGGGGCCGGGGTGGAGCCGGTTTTCCTACAGGCAAAAAATGGGCCTCCGCCCGCCGGGCGGCAGGAGACATCAAATATATTATCTGCAATGCCGACGAAGGGGATCCGGGGGCTTTTATAGACCGCTCGGTGCTGGAGGGAGACCCTCACGCGGTACTGGAAGGGATGCTGATTGCCGGTTATGCAGTGGGGGCAAAGGTGGGTTATATTTACTGCCGAGCGGAGTATCCCCTGGCCATCAAGAGACTTAAAACCGCCATTGAGCAAGCCAGGCAATACGGTCTGCTGGGCAGCAACATTTTAAACTCCGGTTTTGACTTCGATGTCTATTTAAAGGAGGGGGCAGGGGCCTTTGTCTGTGGTGAGGGAACCGCCCTGCAGGCTTCCATTGAAGGACTAAGGGGTATGCCCAGGGTGAAGCCTCCCTGTTCCACCGAAAAGGGACTCTGGGAGAAACCCACGGTATTGAACAACGTGGAAACCCTGGTCAACGTGCCTTTCATTATCCGACACGGTGCGGCAGAATACAGAAAAAGGGGTACCGAGAAATCCCCGGGGACCAAAATATTTGCCTTAAGCGGGGCGGTGACCAATGCCGGCCTGGTTGAGGCGCCTATGGGGCAAACCTTGAGGGAAATTATATTTGGCACCGGCGGAGGAATTCGCGACGGTCAGGGCTTTAAGGCCGTTCAACTGGGGGGACACTCCGGCGGCTGTTTGACGGAACAGCACCTGGATCTCCCGGTGGACTTTGATTCCCTGTTATCGGCGGGAGCCACCATTGGTTCCGGGGGCATGGTCGTTATGGATGAGAACACCTGCATGGTGGATGTGGCCCGTTTCTTCCTTGCCTTTACCCAGGCCGAATCCTGTGGTAAATGCAGTCCCTGCCGGGAAGGCACCAAACGCATGCTGGAGATCCTGCAACGCATGTGCCAGGGCAAGGCAAGCATGAAAGATCTGGATGACCTGGAAAGGCTTTGCCGGGTGGTTAAAAACACTTCCCTCTGCGGACTGGGACAGGCCTGCCCCAATCCTGTTCTGTCCACCCTGAACTATTTTCGGGATGAATATATGGCACATATTATTGAAAAACGCTGTCCTGCCGGAGTATGTTCTGCACTGGTTCATTATCGCATTGACGGCAGCCTTTGCCGGGGCTGCGGCCTGTGCCTCAAGAACTGCCCGGTTCAGGCCATTCAGGGTGAAAAGAAGCAGCCTCACACCATCAACGATCGTCTATGTATTAAATGCGGCGTCTGCCTGAACAAATGCAAGTTTAAGGCTGTTGTACGGGCCTAAGGAGGTGATAATCCGTGTCAGATATAACATTAACCATTAACGATAAGCCAGTGACTGTTCCCGGGGGAACCACCCTTTTGGCAGCTGCGGCACGGCTGGGCATCCATATCCCTACCTTTTGCCACGACCCGGAGTTGACCCGCTACGGTGGCTGCCGCATTTGTGTGGTAGAGGTGAAGGACTGGGGAAAACTGCCCGCTTCCTGTGTCACCGAGGTCCGGGAAGGCATGGAAGTTTATACCGAATCTGAAAAGGTTCTGGAAGCTAGGCGCACCATCCTGGAATTGCTGCTGGCCAATCACCCGGACGACTGTTTAACCTGCGAGAAGGCCGGAGACTGCCTGCTTCAAACATATGCCTACCGCTACGGCGTCCGCAAAGGGGCCTTTTTGGGAGCCGGCCGTACCTACCCCTTGGAAAGTGATAACCCGTTCATCGTCCGGGATATGAATAAATGCATCTTGTGCGGCAAGTGTGTACGGGTCTGCGCCGAGGTGGTGGGACGCAGTGTTATTGATTTCAGCTTCCGGGGCTTTAACGCCAAAGTTGCCACCCCCATGGACAGCGGTTTAAGAAACGCAGGCTGTGTATTCTGCGGTTCCTGTGTGGAAGTCTGCCCCGTTGGGGCACTTTCCGAAAAACAAAGGACCGGTAAAGGGCGTCCATGGGAAACAAGCTCTATACCCACCACCTGTCCCTACTGCGGTGTGGGCTGCCAGATCAACTTGCTGGTGAAAGACGGCAGGGTTCTGGGGGCGAACGCCGCAGGCAAAGGGGTTAACGGGCGCCACCTGTGTGTAAAAGGGCGGTACGGCCACGGGTTTATTCACCATCCCGAACGTCTGGTCAACCCGCTGGTGAGAAAAAACGGAGAACTGCAAGAAGCAACCTGGGAAGAGGCAATGGAAGCGGTGGCCCGGCGCTTTGACCGGATCAAGCAGGACCATGGCGGCCAGGCCATCGGGATACTGGCCTCCGCCCGTATCACCAATGAGGAAAACTATTTGCTGAACAAATTAGCCAGATCGGTCCTGGGAACCAATCATATTGACCACTGTGCCCGCCTCTGACACGCCCCCACAGTCGCCGGTCTGGCGGCTGCCACGGGGAGCGGGGCCATGACCAACTCAATCGAGGAAATTGCCGGGGCTGACCTGATCCTGGCCATCGGCACCAACACCACCGAGGCCCACCCGGTCATTTCCCTGCGCATACGCAAGGCCATCCAACGGGGGGCCATGCTGGTGGTGGTGGATCCCAGGAAAACCGAACTGGCGGAATTGGCCCAAATACACCTGCAAATTAAACCGGGATCGGACATTGCTTTGCTGAACAGCCTGGCCAAGGTTATCTTAGATGAAAACCTCTGGAACAAAGAGTTTGTAGAACGCCGGTGCGAGGGTTTTGAGGAACTGGTGGAGGCTGTGCAGGCCTATACCCCGGAATATGCCGGGGAAGTGACGGGAATCCCGGCAGACACCATCCGGCAGGTGGCCCGGGCCTACGCCACTGCCGGTAAGGCCGCCCTTTTATACACCATGGGACTGACCCAGCATGTCTGCGGCACCGACAACGTCCTGGCGGCTGCCAACCTGGTCATGCTCTGCGGTCAGATCGGAAGAGAATCCACAGGCATCAATCCCCTGCGGGGGCAAAACAATGTCCAGGGCGCCTGCGACATGGGGGCACTGCCCCAGTTTCTGACCGGCTACCAGCTGGTGGCGGACGAGGCCTGCCGGCAGAAATTCAGTGAAGCCTGGGGCGGACCCCTCCCTGATCAACCGGGATACACCGTCGGGGAAATGCTGCAAGCCGCCTTGGAAGGCAGCATTAAGGGCATGTATATCGTGGGGGAAAACCCGCTCATCTCCGACGCCGATGCCAATCATGTGGAAAAGGCCTTAAACAACCTGGACTTCCTGGTGGTGCAGGATATCTTCCTTACGGAAACAGCCAAATTGGCAGACGTGGTGCTGCCTGCGGCCAGCTTTGCCGAAAAGGACGGCACCTTCACCAACACCGAGCGCAGGGTGCAGCGGGTGCGGCAGGCCGTCCAACCGATGGGTAACAGCAAAGCCGACTGGCAAATCATTTGTGCCCTGTCCCAGGCCCTCGGCACGCCTATGAGCTACCAGAAACCGGAGGAAATTTTCAATGAAATGGCTGCCCTGACCCCCTCCTATGCCGGGATTCGTTATGACCGATTGGAAAAGGAGGGCATCCAGTGGCCCTGCCCGCAATCAGACCACCCGGGCACCCAATTCCTGCATAAGGGACAGTTCGTCCGGGGCAAAGGGAAGTTCCATGCCGCAGGGTATCTTCCGCCCGACGAATTACCGGACCAGCGATACCCGCTGGTATTAAACACCGGCCGGCGGCTGTTCCATTACCATACCGGCAGCATGACATTGCGTACCGATTTAGTGGAAGTTTGCCCTGTGGAGCAACTGGAAATGAATATCTATGATGCAGAAGGGCTTAACCTCTGCCAGGGGGACCAAGTAAAGGTCGTTTCGAGGCGAGGAGAAGTTAGAGTAACCGTCAATCTCTCGGATACTGTGCCCGAGGGCATGGTGTTTGCCTCTTTCCATTTCCCGGAGGTTGCTGTTAATAAACTGACAAACAGTGCCCGCTGCCCTAAATCAAAGATTCCAGAATATAAAGTATGTGCGGTGAGGGTTGAAAAAATTTAGAGTATCAAACGACTAAGAATATACTTTCCCAAAGAGAGGCTAATGGGACCTGTCCGCCAAAAATTTTTTGTAATTGCTGAAGTCTATTGGAAAAGCACTAAATAGACTATAGATGTTATTTCAAATAAAAAGTAGAAAGCCGTAATCCCTATGAAAAAGGATTACGGCTTTAGTTTTGGTGAAAAATTTTTCAAAGTCGAGATGCTTTGATATTTTATTTCCCTATTCGACATACTTTCCGCTTTTTTGACCTAATGATTTGATAAAATGGGTTTAGTTTAAGAATTTTTTTTATAAATTTCGATAGAGGTTCTTTCCGAACCTATTATTTATACACAATATTTATTTTTAAAAATAATCCTTATATGTAACCATGGAAAATAGACAATTGTTTCATCAGTTAAGTCAAATGGTCTATGAGCATAAATGCTATTACACGATAAGCTTTGGACTTAGTGAACTATTTAAAAGAAAAGGTTCCTTTGCAAATGAATGATGACAGAGAAGTTTTAAACTACGGCGACCTTTTAACCGAGACACAAGGACAGGAGCTCAACGTAAAATTAAAAGGTTATTGGGAGAGCCCCCAGGAACGAATTATCCTAATTTAATAAAAGCCCCACCTGAAATTAAACAGAGGTGGGGCCCCTTTATTAAGGGGGTGAGTGGAATATTGCCACCTTTAAAAAGCCATCCGGATCAGGAACTAAAGGACCATTTGTTAGGTGCGTGGCAGTTGGCCAGACAACTTTGGGGAGACAGACAGATATTACCTTCTCGAATAATTGCTTGAATTTTTGGCATGCCGGATAATCGTCAAACACCTCGTAAATATCGCTGTGAATGTTTTCATATGGCTTGTGCTTAAGTGGAGGGATAAGGGCATTTACCTCCTGCCTCAGTTCAAGTACCATAGCCTCAAGATTTTTGGTGTAACCCAGAAGAGCTCCGATGAGCTCATAGGCTTCCAGCTCCTTGATAGATGCCAGCATGCGTCGTCATATATCGGTTCGTCAGTAACAATAACTCTATTCATAATTTTCAGCCCCTTTTTCCGTTTAATATCGTCTGTTCCAATCGATAGGAATCCTTGACATTCATATGGAGCATATGCGAGCGGAAGGTAACCCTGTCAATCAAGGCGGCGACCATAATTTCATTTTCAAAAAGGTCGGTCCAGCTTGAAAACTCCAGATTGGCTGTCAAAATAATGCTGGCTCTCTCAGAACGCTCCGATATCATTGGGTGTCTTGAATGGTATCCTCTCGTGCTCAATATTCAGCTCTACACAGGTCCCTTCAAAAAGGTTGCTGATGAACTGCGGGCCGTTATCGGACCTGATTACCGGAAATTCTTCCGATTCGTACAGCTGGCGCTTTAAAAGGATAAAGAAGAACATGTTTTCGCCGGTGATATAGCCATATTTTACATCTGTACTTCCCATAACTGGTTGGGACCTGTAATGACCCGGTTACATGCCAACCTCCTGGGGTGCTTGGTTTTGACCTTTCGCTGCGGCCGTAGCACCTGCAGTTCTTTACAAAGGCGAAATACTTTCTTCTTGTTAATGATCAGGTTGAATTTTTTCCGCAAGCAGTAGGTCAGTTTTAAATAGCCATAAGCGTATTAAATACTATTTGCATAGCAATTACCACTTCATTCCAAAATCATTGTAGCTTTTTAGATTGCTGGAATAAAGTGATATTTTTTATCACATTAAAAAAGCACCCCGGGCTTTCTCAGATTATTCAATGTGAGAAAACTACGGGTGCTTTGGGAGAAATATAGTAATAATTTACACTTTAACCAGGCAGATGTTTTCCCTTTGCCGGGGCTCGCCATTTTTCCTGCATTGTATACACTTCTTCTTAATGGCACATAAAACTATTTGCCAGTGTTCGGTCAAAAGCTCCTTTTCCTCTTCATTCAGGTCGGGTACGTAGAGGAGGAGGTCGAGTATTCTGGGGTCCTCCAGGATGTTGCGCAGGCGATCGTCCTTTCCCGGTACCGTCAAATAATAACCCTGTATTTCCCCGACGGCCGCCATCCTCGGGTAATCCGTCCTCCCCACCAGATAATCAATGGAGGTTCCAAAATAATCCGCAATTCGTCTAAGCATGTCTGTGTCAGGCTTGCGTGTTTCGCTTTCGTATTGTGAAATTGTTGCTTTTCCGACTCCCAGCATTTTTCCAAGCTCTTTTTGAGTAATATCACGGTTGGTCCGCAACAAACGCAGACGCTTTCCCACCATTAATTATCACTCCTGGCTACCATTCCATAAAAATTTGTCACTACTTATAAGTATAAGTTATTTTTATGCTATATTATATTGGTGATTTCCTTTTATCGTATGACTTGCCAGAGACCTTTTAATTATTTATTTAATAACTTGATGATTTAGATACTTTATTTCTACAAGCCTAATTATATCACAATTTGTGAACCAGCGCTATGGCTCCCCGGAACGTTAACAAAATGCAATTTTTTCATTGACTGTTAACGCTATGCAAACTACAATAATGTCAGTAGAGCTTAGATCCGGGGATAATGGATGGTGACAATATGCGGGAAAAGCTCCAGGCCGCGAGAAGATCAATGGGCTACACCCAGAAGCAAATGGCGAAAATGCTCGGCTACAAGTCGAAAAGCCAGTATAGCATGATCGAAAATGGTCAACGCGGCGTTTCGGTAGAACATGCGATTAAGATAGCCAGCATACTCCAAAAACCCGTGGAGGAGCTTTTTAATGCCGCCGCAGTTCACAATTTGTTAACCACCAGTAGCGCCGGTCTGCAAAGGGCCGCCACCGGACAGGCCAGCAATCCGTCCAGTAACCAGGGAAAGAGGCCTGCGGCGATGGCCCCCGCAGAACCGGGCCAAAGACTCCGGACCTCACCGGCGGAAGCTTTTGCGTCACTTAAAGGTGGGCACCAGGAACCTGCCGGAGCCACCGCCGGACCGGAAAGGAAGCCGGACAGACTGGAAAATAATCACGTGGAATGGCAAAAAATAAGGCTCGCCGATTTCCTGGACCTGACGGTGCTGCAGCAGGTCATCGACCACCTGGCGAAAAGCCTCGGGCTGGCGTACTTGATCACCGACGCGACGGGGGATCCCGTGACCGGGATCAGTAACCCCAGCCGCTTTTGCAACCTAATCAACCTCAATACCGAGGGACAAAGGCGGTGCACCATTACCCGGGTCCGGAACACGCTGTCGGTTCTGGGGACATCACAGCATAAGCACTGCTCATGCCATACCGGACTGGTGCATATCGCCGTACCCATTACCGTGCACGGACTGCCGGTGGGAGCGCTCCTGGGCGGGAACATCGCCATCGCGCCGCCGCAAAAAGAAGATGTCCGCCGCCTGGCCGGGGAACTGGGGCTGGACCCAGACGAACTGTGGACTGCCGCCGCAGAAGTACCCGTCTGGTCCCGGGAGCAACTGAACGAAACAATAAGGTTATTTTCATCCGTATCAAATATAATCTCACAACTATTTTACGATCGCTACCAACTTCAACAAATAATCGCCATGAACAGGCGGATTGCCTCATCCCTCGACATTGAAACGATAAGCCGGCAGACGGTAAATGCCGTAGCGGAGATACTTCGGACCAGATACTGCATCCTGAGGCTCCTGGACGAAGAAAGGCAGGAACTGGTGATCAGGGCCGCCCAGGGCCTGCCGGAAGATATTTGTACCATGGCCACCGCCGTACCGGTGGCAGACACAGTAATTGAGCGCCTGCTGCAGGGCGGGGAACCGCTGGCCGTGCCGGACATCCGCGAGAACCACGAGTTTCGCCGTTTTATTTACCTCGATGAAGACACGCGGGCGGCCCTGGTGGTGCCGCTGACCGTGCACGGCAGGACAATCGGAACACTGGCGGCCTATTTGAGCAAGCCACATATATTTACCCAGTGGGAAATAGAGATCGTCTCCACCATCGCCAGGCAGGCGGCCAGAGCCGTCGAAAACGCCTGGCTCGACGAAAACCTGCGGGGATACTACCTGACCACCATCCGCGCCATAGCCGCGGCCGTGGATGCAAAGGACATATACACCAGGGGCCAATTCCCTACAGAGTGTAATTGCAGCGGTGCGCCATCATCACGAAAATTTCGGCGGAGGCGGCTATCCCGACGGGCTCAAAGGGGGCGAGATCTGCCTGGGTGCCCGGATTATCCGCGTAGCAGACGCCTTTGACGCCATGACCTCGGACAGGTCCTACCGGCTGAATCTGCCGGCAGAAAAGGCGGTAGCGGAGCTGTGAAGGAATGCAGGCATCCAATTCGACCATAAAGTGGTGCATGTGTTTTTAGAAGTGCTGCAGTTTACTAAAATTAATCAGCGGAGGTTGTCATGTCTTTTTTAAAGAACACATACATCCTTCAATTCTTCGGCATACTGGTGATTGTCCTGTTTTTCTCCAGTGTTGTCATATATCAGGTATTAAAAATTAACCGGGGTTTGGAGCGGATGCCGCCACAATTTGAAAAAGT
>JBFMCH010000057.1:0-29922 GCA_040754595.1 Bacillota bacterium | reverse complement strand
ATACCTCAATTATAAGGAGATTTTAATCATTTTTACAGGATATTGCTGGAAAAACAATGATTTATTGGTTTTTTTCTAGAATTTTAGATATTGACATTTTGGAAATTTATTTATGCAACGCTAGTGTTGACAAATAAATTATGTCAGGCCAATAGAATTATGGATTCATGCTTATTTTTATAGGGTTAAATACCAGTGCGCCTGGTATTTTTTTATTTTTGTGCAAAAAAGTGCTTGCATTTATAAAACCTCTTTGCTACTATTTGCACAAAGTTAAGAGACAAAAAATAGGCTACTTAAAATGATGAAATGAAAAAAATAATATTAAGTATTGGGGTATATTTACCAAGAAGATTGGGAGTGAAGGTGTGTTTTTTCGTAAAATCACTACCAGGAAAAACGGTAAAGAATATGTCTACATCAAGCTGATCGAAAATTACCGGGCCAACGGTAAGGTGAAACAGCGTGTAGTGGCGAACTTCGGCAGCATCGAGAACCTTTCGCCGAACCGAATTAACGGTTTAATTCTTAGCTTAAAAAAGCTGTATAAAGAAGTTGAAGCCCAGGATCAGAAAAACTTTGACTTCAATGAATTAACATCTCAAATCCCCAGTCTAAAGGAACTCTTAAGCAAAACAAGAATTATGCAGGAACTGCGCAATGTCATTGTCCAGGAACCGGTGGTTCAAATTTTAGATGCGCTGATTATCAAGTCAATGGTGGCCCCGGAAGTGAAGACCCCCATCCATGAGGTCTGCAGGCAAATGGGTTTGGCAGAGGCCAACAGCATCCAATTCTACAACGCACTAAGAAGATTGGGAGAGGAGTCAGCCAGAATTGCCTTCATAAAAGCCAGATTGCCGGATGCCCAAGAAAGTGGGATTATTCACAAACCCGTCTACATTCATATGGTAAACAGTGTTCTTCAAGGAAATTCCTTTCACGTTGATGTTGCCGGTAGCCTTTATTCACCCCAGAACTACAGGAAAAAATTTACACTTCTGCTGGCTTGTGATGAAGACAACAATCCTTTTGATTTTGAGATTGTCAAAGACAACAACGAGTTGTCAGCAAAGATAAAACAACTGGTGAACCGTCTAACCCATTATTTGACAGGAGATGTTATCATACTGGACGGGAAAGACAGCCTGGATGAAAGTTCCGTTCCATACCCGGTGGCGTACCACACCCGGGAGATACCAAAAGAAGCAGCCCTATTATTATTGTCACAGGGTCGGGCCGTTTATGAAGGTAAGGTTTTCTTTAATACCATCAAGTTAGAACAAAAAAATGAGGCAGAGATTAAAGAAATTAAAGCCAACCTGGCCAAGGTCTCCGCGGGCCTGGAAAATATCCGGGCAGACATCCTGCTTGGGAAACTAAACAAAGAGGCACAGGTACGAAAAAGAGCAGATGCAGTCATAAAAGCCAACAATTGTCAGGACCTGGTAGCCTACCAGTTTAATGAAGCCGGCCAAACCTTTGTCTACCAGATTAAAGAGGAGATCCTGAAAAAAAAAACACAGTCCACAGTAAAAACGACCTGGACCCTTGCCGGGGAAAAGCTAAAACAGGTTCAGCTGATAAACAATGTCAATATAAAAACTGACCGGTTTCATGTTATAACCGATCAGTTGAATATTCCACCCGTCAACATGTTTGCAGATTTTCATTACTCAGCGGAAATAATCTCAGGTCATGTTAGCCTGGAGATTATTAAAAAACAAATAGCCATGGTAACCAAAATACCACAGCAAGGGGGTGAGACCAAGAAAAACTTTAATTTTGTCAATACAAATTTCTTCTTTTCATAGTTATTCTAACACCGTACTAAGCAATAATCAATAAGCATTGTTGAGAATTCATTAAGTTTATTGTCATCACGATGGTTGTTTTTTTAAACAAAAGCACCTTTTTTTCCTAAAACTGATTGAAGGGGGTTGTCCGCATGAGGGGATTGTATGAAGCGCTAATGAGCGCCTCCAGGGCCCATGCCAGATGGGAACTGGAAATGTCCAACAACATTATCAAAAGTAGAAAACACTTGCTCATTTTATTCATAATGATGCTGCCCTTGATTATTCCGGCCATTGGCCAAGCGGCTGATTTACCGGCCTTCCTTGGTGGCAAAAGTTCCTTTGGACCGTCGCACTATAACCCGACGATGTTTTACGGTTCGATGGCTGTAGGTGTCTGCGCAGGTCTGATTACCGGCTGCATCGGTGCCGGCGGCGGCTTTATTATCACTCCCGCCTTGATGAGCCTGGGTGTAAAAGGTATCCTGGCTGTTGGTACTGACCAGTTCCATATTTTTGCCAAGGCCATTATGGGTACTGTAATTCACAAGAAACTGGGTAACGTAAACATTCCTCTGGCCATTGCGTTCCTGTGCGGTTCCGGACTTGGTGTTACCGCCGGCGGTACCCTGAACCGGGCGCTGTTTAACATGAACCCTGTTTTCAGTGACTTCGTCATCAGTGCGGTCTATGTTTTCATGCTTGGTTTCCTGGGCATCTACTCCATGTACGACTTTATCAAAACCAAAGGGCAAGTCAAAAAAGGCGATGCACACGGCGGTCCCGTCGGTATGACCGGACTGGCGGTTAAGCTTCAGAGCATTAAGCTTGCTCCCATGGTTAAGTTTGACGAAGATATCACCCCCGGTGGTCGTCAGATTTCCGGCTGGTTTGTGGCAATCTGCGGTGCCATTGTAGGTTTTGCGGCAGCCATCATGGGCGTGGGCGGCGGCTTCCTGACCTTCCCGATGTTCGTTTACGGTCTGGGTGTATCCTCCTTCACCACCGTTGGTACCGACATTCTGCAGATTATCTTTACCGCCGGTTACAGCTCCATCGCCCAGTACGCCATCTACGGCTACATCTTCTACACCCTGGCCATGGGCATGCTGGTAGGCTCCCTGTTGGGCATTCAGATCGGCGCAGCCACCACCAAGGTAGTACCGGGTATCTACATCAGAGCCTTTTATGCTGTGGCTATCCTGGCGGGTTTCGTCAACAGAGCCTTTGCAATGCCTGAAAAAATGACTCAAATGGGTTATATAAAAATGACTCCCGAAACAGGCAAATTGCTGGCGGATATCGGTGCCTGGATCTTCTTCGGATTAGTCGTAATCTTTGCCGGTTGGATTATCATGAGTTTTATCCGCGGCATTCCCACCTTACGGGCTGAAAGCGCCAAAGCCGTTGCCGGCAGCGGGAAAGGAGTGAGCCACTAATGATAAGAGACAGTAAAGCATTCTGGATGGGCATCATCATGATGATTGCCTTCTGCGGCATCTACCTGTATATGATGAGCCCCTCTTTCGGTAACGGCAGAAACGGGCTGGATTGGGCCGATGACATGTTCAACTCCATTTCCAAGGGTTCCGCCCAGGCAGTTATTTTAGGGGAGATCAAGAAAGCTGAAAAGTGGAACGGCACTGCCATTGAAGTGAACCTGAAGTGCAAGGACGAATCCCAGGCCAAGAGATGGTCCGCCGCCCTGCAAAAGGTGGACGGCGCTGAAGTAAAGGTCGACAAGGAGAAAATTGTCCTCAAGACCGACTTTGGCAAATTGCTGGCCAACGTTTCAGAAGACTGCAAGTCCATGTTCGAGAATAAAGGCGATGTGGTGCAGGCTAAATATAATACCGATCCCAGGGATGCCACCAACCGGTGGTACAGCATCATCAAGGCCATTGGCAAGGATCTAGAAAAGAAGCAGCAGTTTAAACAGTCCGTTTACCTGCAAAACTACCAGAAAAAAGTCATTGAGCCGGCTTATAACTACTACGGCGTTGAGACCAAGTTTGTAAAAGACAATAAAGGTCTGATGACCTTCATGCTGGTCTTCTACATGTTCTACACCCTCTGGTATGGTTTCGCCATCTACTACATCTGCGTAGGTCTCGGCATTACCATGACCAAGGCGGCTAAAAAGTCTGAAGCTTAAAAAGTGTATGATAAAACACCCCTCTCTGCCGGGGTGTTTTTTTGTCTGTGGTACCTGGTACCTAAGATATTAAGTTATTTAAACAAAGGGTAAAATTTACAGCGCCGGCGGGATTTGATATGATGAAACTGATTTCCTATATTATGTCTTTGAGGTGAATGTATGGATTTATTCAGTTCATCCAGAATGGGTCTGCAGGCGGCGCCCCTGGCCGAAAGGATGCGCCCCCGGAACCTGGATGACTTTATCGGGCAGGAGCACATCGTGGGCCGGGGCAAACTCCTTCGCCGGGCCATTGAAGCAGACAAGCTGGGTTCCATCATCCTTTATGGCCCCCCGGGCAGCGGCAAAACCACGCTGGCCACCATCATATCGGAAATGACCGCTGCCAATTTTGTTAAGATAAATGCCGTCTCTGCCGGGGTGGTAGAGATCAGGGCGGAAATCAAAAAGGCCAGGGATAATTTGAATTACTATGGCAAAAGGACCATCTTTTTTATCGATGAAATTCATTCCTTAAAACGAGGGGCCCAGCAGGACTGCCTGTTGGAAGCGGTGGAGAAAGGTGAAGTCACGCTCATTGGGGCCACCACGGAAAACCCCTATTTTGAGCTGAACGGGGCACTGTTAAGCCGGTCGCGTATTTTCCAACTGGCGGAGCACCGTGAGGAGGACCTGCGCCGCCTTATTGAGCGCGCCCTGGCAGATGAGGAACATGGTTTGGGAATGTACAAAGTGAAGCTGGATGAGGCCGCCGTGCAGCATTTGATTGACATTTCCGGAGGGGATGCCAGAAATGTTTTAAACGCCCTGGAACTAGCTGTATTGTCCACCGCTTCGGCCCAGGACGGGTACCGTCATATTACCCCGGAAGTGGCGGAGGACTCCACCCAGCAAAGGGTGATTCGTTATGATAAAACAGGTGACAATCATTACGACGTCATATCTGCTTTTATTAAAAGCATCCGGGGCTCAGACCCAGACGCAGCGCTCCATTATTACGCCCGCATGACAGCGGCAGGGGAAGACCAGCGTTTCATTGTTCGCCGGTTAATTGTCCATGCCTCCGAAGACATCGGGTTGGCCGACCCCCAGGCCATGCTGATGGCCCATGCAGCCTGGAACGCCCTGGAAACCGTTGGCATGCCCGAAGCCCGTATTCCCATTGCCCAGTGCATTATCTACCTGGCCACCGCGCCCAAAAGCAACAGTGTCATCTGCGCCATTGATGAAGCCATGGCAGACATTCGAAATAAACCCATCGGCAGGGTGCCCCCCCATTTGAGAGACACCCATTACAGGGGCGCCAAAGAATTGGGCCACACCGGCTACAAGTACCCCCATAACTACCCGGGTCATTACGTAGAGCAGCAATATCTGCCGGATTCCCTGCAGGGGGTAACCTACTACAGGCCAAGCGATCAAGGAAAGGAAAATCACATAAAAAAATAATCTCTCTAAAAATGTCGAAGGAATAATTGGTTTATATGGAGAATTATTACACACTGGAATTACAACCTGAAGGGGGATGACGGGTTGAACGAATTAACGAACCAGGCAGTTAAATTGGCCAAGCGGCAGGCCCAACTGGCCTACCTGGATATTACCGACCGGGAAGTTGAGGTCATGACCGCCCATAAGGATCTGTTTACCAGGGAAGCTGACCGGCTGGTAGAGAATTTTTATAAATACATACTAAATTTTCCCTACCTTAAAGAACTGATTGGTAAATACAGTACGGTGGACCGTTTAAAGGAGACCCAAAAGCAGTATTTTATTTCCCTGTGTGATCCCATTGACGAATCGTACATTGACAGAAGGCTGGCCATTGGCAAGAAACACCAGCAAATCGGCCTGTACCCCAAATGGTATTTGGGGTCCTACCAAATCTACAATGCCGAAATCCAACAAATCCTGGCCAAACATCACGGCAGTTGTACCGAAGCCTATGCCGAGGCTTTGGTGGCCTTTTTAAAAAGGCTGAACTTGGATATGCAACTGGCCATCGAGAACTATATTCTGGATCAGCTGCAGCAGTTAATTTCCTTTCAGCAGGACATTGGCTCGGTGGCTGAGATCATTGACGACATTGCCGAGCAGACTAATATGCTTTCCCTGAACGCTTCCATTGAGGCAGCCAGGGCGGGGGATCATGGCCGCACCTTTGCCGTGGTGGCCCAGGAAGTAAGAAAGCTGGCCGAAAGATCTTCTCAGTCTGCCAGGGACATTGCACAAATGGTGCATTCCAACCAGCAGGCCATTGAAAAAATGAAAAATAACACCGAAGAATAGTATTAACCAAGTAAAAGCCACCCGTAGGGGCGGCTTTTCCCGTATTTAACGCTATGGGGCATCGGTAACGTATGGGGGAATTGACGGACTTTTATTCTTCCGTTAAAGTTACCCACTCCTCCAAATAAAGATCCAGGTCGGATTTCCTTTGGTTTAATTCCTCACTCAGTTTCAAACAAGCTGCGTAGTCCTGAGCAACTTCAGGTTTTTCCAGTTCCTCTTCCAGCCGGCGGATAGCCTCTTCGGTTTGGCTGACTAACCGTTCCAATTCCTCAATTCTCTTCTGTCGTTTTCTCTCCAGCCTTTGCTGCTCTTTACTTTCAAGATAATTTTGTTTCCCTGGCTGAGGCTTTGGCGGTTCCTTGGTCTCTTGGATTTCCGTTTGTTGACCGGACTGCTTTTCCAGGTAGTAGTCATAGTCGCCCGGGTAGTTCCGGATGCCGGAGGGGGTGAGTTCCATGACCCGGGTGGCCATTTTGTTTAAGAAGTACCGGTCGTGGGAAACAAACAAAATGGTTCCAGAATAATCCATCAAAGAGCTCTCCAAAACTTCCCGGCTTAAAATATCCAGGTGGTTGGTGGGTTCATCCAGGATTAACAGGTTGGCTTTTTCCAGCATCAATTTGGCCAGGGAAAGCCGGGCTTTCTCACCGCCGCTCAAATCCCTCACTTTTTTATAGACTTCATCACCCCGGAACAGGAAGTTCCCCAGCACGGTCCGAACGTCTTTTTCATCCATTAAACGGTAATCGTCCCATAGTTCATCCAGTACCGTTTTATCAGGGTTTAACTTTTCCTGCTGCTGGGCATAGTAACCGATGCTGACGTTGGACCCTTTTCGTATTGTACCCCCAAGGGGGTCCAACTGACCGATCAGTGTCTTCAACAGGGTCGACTTGCCAATGCCGTTGGGTCCCAGCAGGGCAACACTTTCCCCTCTCTCAATGAGAAAGGTAATATTGCCGGCCAACTGCACGCCCGGGTACCCGATTTGCAAACCTGCTGCCTGTAAAACTTCCTTACCGCTGGGCCGCTTTATGGCAAAGGAAAAATGAACCTTCTTTTGTGTGACTGCCGGGGCTTCCAACGGTTCCATTTTTTCCAGCGCCTTCAACCGGCTCTGGGCCCTCTTGGTGGTGGAAGCCCGAACGATGTTGCGTTGAACAAAATCCCTGGCCCGTGCTATTTCTTCCTGCTGCTGCTCATATTGTTTAAGCAGGGTTTCCTGCTGCTGAGCCTTCAGGTCAATAAAACCGGAATAATTGGTTTTGTAGGTGGTGGCGGCACCAAACTCCAGTTCAATAATTTTGCTGACAACTTTGTCTAAAAAGTAGCGGTCGTGGGAAACCACCAGAACTGCCCCGGGGTAGGACTGCAGGTGCTGCTCCAACCAGGACAGGGAGCGGATATCCAGGTAGTTGGTGGGCTCGTCCAAAATCAGTAAATCCGGCTTGATTAAAAGGTTTTTGGCCAGGGCCAGGCGGGTTTTTTGCCCCCCGCTGAGCAGCGAGACGGGGGAGTGGTCATCCAACTCCGGGAAATCCAGCCCCTGTAAAACGCCTCTGATCAATGACCGGTAACGATAGCCCCCCTGGTCCCGAAAGGTATCCGAAAGCTGGGCGTACTGGTTCATGATGCGGCGGTAGCGGGCCTCATCCGCCTTCACTTCATCCATGCCCATCATTTCTTCCAATTTTCTCAACTGCTCTTCCTGATCGATCAACTGCTGGAAAACCGAGAGCATTTCCTCGTAAATGGTTCTCCGGGATTCCAGGCCGGTGTCCTGGGATAAATAGCCGACGGTTAACCCGTTGGCCACAAACACTCCTCCGGTATCAGGGGTTAACTGACCGGTTATTATTTTCAGCAGGGTGGATTTACCTGCCCCGTTCACCCCCACCAGACCAGCCTTTTCACCGGACTGAATGGTTAAATTTACATCTTTCAATATTTGTTTTGCGCCAAAGTATTTAGAAATGTTGGCGGTCTGTAGTAAAATCATAATGAACTCCTCCAATATCCCAGTGTACCCCAAGTGGCGTGTTGATACAAGGAAAAGAAGTCCGGTTGGAGGAGAATAACGGGGTGAGCCAATGAGTCATTTTACCAGGGCCTTATTTGCCCTGTTTATCAGTTCCTGTGCGACCTTTGCCGATATTTATGCCACGCAGCCGCTGCTGCCGACCTTTACCCGGCACTTCGGTGTTTCTCCCACGGTGTCCAGTTTGTCCGTCTCCCTGGTTGTCCTTGCCATCGCCCTGTCGTTATTTTATTACGGACCTCTTTCAGATGCCGTGGGACGCAAAAATTTAATGGCCGCCGTCTTGATCGCTGCATCCCTTCCCACCTTTGCTGCGGGTTTTGCCGAAAATTTTTACTTTATCTTACTGATGAGGTTTATCCAGGGGTTGCTGCTGGGTGGATTGCAGTCGGTGGCAATGGCTTATATCGGGGAGGAAATCGATAAGAAAAGGTTGACCCTGGCCATGGGACTTTACATCAGCGGCAACTCCATTGGGGGAATGCTCGGTAGGATCATCAGCGGCGCCATTGCCCATCATTTTTCCTGGCATGAGGTCTTTTGGGTCTTTGGGTTCTGTAATCTTGTGGCGGGCCTGTTACTCTGGGCGTTGCTGCCGCCTTCCAAGAATTTTCAACCCCACCCCTTTTGCCTCCGGCGCGGCCTCGGGGATATGATGGGCCACTTGAGAAATCCTGCCTTGCGGGGCAGTTATTTGATAGGTTTTTTTCTTATGTTCAGCTTTGTGGGGGTTTACAATTATGTTGGCTTTTTACTGGCGGCACCGCCCTATTCTCTTTCCACCCAGGCCATCGGTTTAATCTTTATTACTTATTTAGCGGGTACCGTCAGTTCCACCTTATCCGGCGCGCTGTCCAGCCGGTGGGGGAATCCTATCACCATTGCGGCCAGTGCAATGATTTCCATGGTAGGGCTTTTCATGACGTTCAGTGACAACATCACCATTTTTATCACCGGTTTAACCATCTTTTGCTTTGGTTTCTTCGCCGGTCATTCTGCGGCAAGTTCCTGGGTAAGTATAAATGCCAGGGGAGCTAAATGCGGGGCATCGGGGTTATACTTAGTTATGTATTATATCGGTGGAGGGGTGGGCGGTGCGCTCCTTGGACCCCTGTGGGTACACCGGGGGTGGCAGGGGGTTGTAGCCGGGACATCTGTTTGTTTGATCATTGCCATACTCATCACCAGATATTTACAGAGCCTAAGAAAGATACCCACCGGGCCTGCGGAGGAAGTTTGTAAAGCATCCGGATGATAAATGTTTTAAAAGGCAGACAGTTTTGGGATTTGAAAGGGAGAGATAAATATGACGCAAAAAGTACCTCTCTGGACGAAGGATTTTATTCTAATTTGCCTGGCCAATTTGCTGATCTTTACCAGTTTTTATTTTTTGCTGCCCACCCTGCCGGTATTTGTGACAGATGTGCTGCGGGGGGATGAAAGCAATGTGGGCTACATCATCGGTGTGCTCTCCCTGACAGCGGTCATGGTGCGCCCCCTTTCCGGCTACATGCTGGATGCCGTGGGCCGTAAAAAAGTGTTGTTTGCTGCCTTGGCTGCCTTCTGCCTGGCCATGGGGGCCTACACCTTTGTCACCAGCTTAACTTTGTTGTTCCTGTTACGCTTTTTGCATGGCCTGTCCTGGGGCTTTACCACCACCGGAGCCGGCACGGTTGCTTCGGATATTGTGCCTCCGGCCAGAAGGGGAGAGGGGATGGGCTACTACGGGTTGTCCAATACCCTGGCCATGGCCGTGGGACCCAGCCTGGGATTGATTATTTTACATGAGACGGATTTCAGCACCCTTTTTATGGCCGGCTTTGTCATCGCCGTGGCGGCTTTAATGGCGACGCTGGGCATTTCTTACCAGCAGGAAGTTAGAGAGAAAATAAAGGGAAAACTTACCTTTAACAGCTTTTTTGAGCCCAGGGTGTATTCCCTTTCCGTTATTATGTTTTTTACCGCTCTGGTCTACGGGGGCATTGTCTCCTTTATCACTCTGTACGAGCAGAAAATTGGCATTGCCAACCCCGGCATTTATTTTCTTGTTTATGCCCTGACACTGCTTGTGATACGGCCCTGGGCAGGTAAAAGCTTTGATAAGAACGGCCCCGGGAAGATGATGGGGGCTGGATTTCTGGCGATATCCCTGGCCTTTGTTCTGCTGTATATGGCCCGGGGAGATACTTTGTTTACCGCATCCGCGGTGGCCATGGGTGTGGGTTTTGGCATTGTTCACCCCACGGCCATGGCCATGGCCATCAACCGGGTGGAACCCTTCCGCCGGGGAGCCGCCAACGGCACTATTTTCAGCGCCTTTGACCTGGGAATCGGGCTGGGTTCCATCTTCCTGGGGGTTCTCTCCAAACAGGTGGGACTGTCTTATATGTATCTCACCTGCAGTTTTATTATGGTCATCCCCCTGATCCTGTTTTATCTGAAGGATGCCGGGGAGTATACGGCAGTAAAGCAGTCCTCAAACTAGCAGCGATTTTGTTTTAATGGGGTGATTCACTTGTTTCCGAAACCGGAGTGGTATCAAGCAATTCAGGGCAGGGTTTCCCGCAGGAGTTTCAAAGCCGATCCTATTTCCGATGACGTAATTGCCAGGCTGGACCGGTTATGCCTGCAGTTCAGATTTACGGAGGCCAGAGCCGAACTGGTGCTGGATGCATCGGGGGCCATCTTCAAGGGGGCCATCGGTCCCTACGGGAAGATTAAGGGGGCCCCGGCTTATCTCGCCTTTATCGGGGATATCGGTTTTCCCAATTATAAGGAAAAGGTTGGCTACCTGGGAGAAGGATTTATTTTGGAGGCCACCCTCTTGGGACTTTCCACCTGCTGGGTGGGAGGCTTTTTCCGGCCTGAGGCAGTGGCCCGGCGGATTCATATCGATCCCGGAGAGAAGGTGTTGGCAGTAACCCCGCTGGGATATAGCAAGCAGGGCTATACTCTGGAAGAAAAATTGCTGTCCGGCATGGCCAGGAGCAGGCAAAGGAAAGAACTGTCCGAACTGACCGGGGGATTACCACCCGGTGAGTGGCCCGGATGGGTCAGAACGGCCTTGCAGGCGGCCCGCCTAGCCCCTTCGGCGGTCAACCGACAACCCTGGCGCTTCAGGATTGAACCGGACCAAATTACGGTTAGCGTGGATTCCCTGCAGGATTCCTATCATATCCCGAAACGATTGGACTGCGGCATTGCCATGATGCACCTGGAACTGGGGGCCATGGCTGCCGGAGTGAGCGGAAAATGGGATTATTTAAAGGGACAAGAGGTGGCAGTTTTTAAAACAGAAAACCGGAACCGCTGGCATTTTGCCAGCGGTTCCGGTGAAGAAGCGCTTATTTTATGAGTTCAATGCACATTCCGGAGCGTTGGGGTTAATGGCGCACTTTACTTTTTTGTAGCCTTTCACAGCAGGGGCCACCACAAAGTACACAAACATCATGGTCAGTGGGTTAACAACCGCCAGGTATCTCATATGCGAAACCTCCTTGGAAACTTGTTAAAATAATATTACTGTTTTGAAAATTACAAAAAAGTCATTGGGGAGACATTATAATGTCATCTTTCTGACGTCAAATAACTTTTTTAACAAATAATGACAAGCCTCTAAAAAAGAGCTATTATAGTAGATACAGCTTAATACAAGCGCTTCGTGTGTAAGACGAAGGACCCGAGGAGAGGTTTTGTCCTTTCCGAGCAGCCATTTCCGGCATTCTTTGTTCCTAAAAAAACAAGAAAAATATTTAGAGTTTTACAAGTAATACGAAAGGGCGGTGACCCGGTGGCACATATTTTTGATGCCAGGAAAATGGCAAAATTAGATGACCCGCGCAGAAAAGAGTTTATTTCCCCCGGTAAAATCATGGAACTCCTGCAAATACAAGAGGGAGAGATCGTTTCAGACCTGGGCTGCGGTATTGGTTACCTCACTTTGCCGGCAGCTCAAAGAGTGGGTTCCGGCGGTTTTGTTTTCGGTTTGGATATTCAGGAGGCGATGCTGGTGGAGGCTTTAGCCAGGAGCAGGCAAAACAACTTGTACAATATCGCCTGGGTTTTGACGCCGCCCGACCGAATCAGTTTGCCTGCAGAAAGTGTAGACTGTCTGACGATGGTTATGGTGGCCCATGAAATCCCCGACCTGGGGGGCATGCTGAAAGAATGCCGCCGGGTTCTGCGCCCGGGCGGCAGAGTTGGCATCGTCGAATGGAATCAGACCTTTACGGAAATAGGGCCGCCTTTGGATCACCGGTTAAAGCCGGAAGTATTACTGCAGGAAATGGAAAAACAGGGCTTTGCCGGTCTGGAATTGACAGAACTTAGCAACGCTGCCTATCTGGTAAAGGGAGGCAGAGAAAAGGGGGGTCGCTATGGACGCTAACCTGAAAATTACGGTGATCACCGAGAATACGGTCCCTAAAAGACACCTGCTGGCGGAACACGGGTTATCGTTATTGGTTGAATGCGGCGGTTTTAAGCTGCTCTTTGATACGGGTCAGGGGCTGGCCATTGATCATAACGTAAAAGCCTTAAAGGTTGACCTAACTCAAATTAACGCCATCGCCCTGAGCCACGGGCATAACGACCATACCGGCGGGCTGAAAAAAGTTCTGGCCCTCAGTGGACCCAAACCGGTCTATGGACACCCGGGAATTTTTGATGAGAAATATTCGGTGAACCCGGCAGGGGAGCGAAGCCTCAACGGGATTCCCTTCACCAGAGAGGAACTGGCCGCCCTGGGGGCGGAATTCCGTTTAGAAAGCGGGCCGGTACATTTAAGCAAAGAGATTATTCTCTGCGGCCAGGTGCCCAGGGTGACGGATTTTGAGGGTTTAAACCCGCACTTTGCGATAAAGAAAGGGGAAGAGGTCGCCATCGACCCGTTGCTGGATGACCAGGCCCTCTTTATTCGGACCCCCAGGGGAATTGTCGTGGTGGTGGGCTGCAGTCATTCGGGCCTGATCAATATTCTGCGGTACGCCCAACAGGTCACGGGCAGCCCGTCGATTTATGCGGTGGTGGGCGGTACCCATCTGGTGGCGGCCAATGATGAGCGGCTGCACGTAACCATTCAGGCATTAAAGGAGATGCAGGTGGAGAAGCTGGCGGTCTCCCATTGCACGGGTTTCCATGCTCAAATGAAGCTGCAAGAGGCCTTTGGGGATGGGTTTGTGTTGAACAATGTGGGGAATACGCTAACCATTTGAGGTAGAGCCGCCCTGCCGGGCGGCTCCTATGTTTGTGGTTTAAAATTCTCAATTAACAACAGCTTACCTGACCTGTGCATCCCTTTGATTTCCTTCTCCCGGGACAGGGCCTGGCCCTTGGAATATCCTTCCTCCATATAGACCAGCTTTACCGGCAACCTTCCCCGGGTAAATTTGCTGGCCTTACCCTGCCGGTGCATTTCCAGCCGGCGCTCCAACCGATTGGTGATGCCGGTATAAAGACACCCGTCGGAGCATTCCAGCATGTAGACCACATATTGATGAGCGGGATTTAAATGGGACTCAACCAAGCAGGGGTCGCTCCTTTCCTGAAACATGTCATGGTATGATTTTACCAAATCGTAAGCTGCCCGGGTATATTTAGTACAATAAATGACGATTACCCTTTTTAAAGCTGTTAAGACATTGAAAACAAAAACCAGGGTCTGGCGGGAGACTGCCGGTGACCCTGGTTTTTATCGTGAAACTTAAATAAAATACCAGCAAAAACTTATTTTCTATCTTTAATCAGGTGCTCCTGTTGAGGGCAGGCGCCTTTACACTTTCTATAGAAGTTGTAACAGCTGAAGAACAACCACCCAACTTGCGTTTGCCCGGTCTCATAGTCCATTTTCGGTTCGATCGTAATGTCTTCGTTAATTTTCTCACAGAACTTTTCCACCTAAGTCACCTCCTTAATTAACTAACTATATATGAATTATATTCAAAAATTAACTATAATACAACATAGTTGTAAGATCATTCTAGATAAATAGATTATTAATGCTAAAAATAATAGCAAAGATCCTAATTCATTTACAGATATCCCGAGTTTTAAAGGTTTGTTAAGATTTAGCAGGAACAATCCGGGAAGCCTAGAAAAATAGTACTATCATTGGAGAATTGTATTTGCCTGTTTGGTGTAAAATTATGGTAGATGCTCTATGGAAAGGAATTGGCAGCATGATTAGAGTCTCAGGAATCAAATTGTCCCTGGATCAGGACGAGGCGGACATTAGGAAGGGTTTACTGGCAAAACTGAGGATTAAAGAAAGGGATTTAATTGAATATAACATTTTTAAACGCTCCATTGATGCCAGAAAAAAAGACAAGATTTGTTTTGTGTACACGGTGGATGCCGTTTTGGTCAATGAAGATAAAATTTTATGCAAATTTGCCGGAGACAAAGATGTTACCCCCACGCCCAACCTTACCTATGAGTATATTACACCCGGTGCGGTGCCGTTAAAGAACCGGCCTGTGATTATCGGCACAGGCCCTGCCGGTTTGTTTGCCGGTTTAATCTTAGCCGTCATGGGATACCGGCCCCTGTTGTTGGAACGTGGGGCCGATGTGGTCCGGAGAACCGAGGCGGTAAAAACCTTCTGGGCCACCGGCAGGCTGGATACCGAGTGCAACGTCCAGTTTGGGGAAGGGGGAGCGGGCACCTTTTCAGACGGCAAACTTACTACACTGATCCGCGACCTCAGGTGCCGCAAAGTGCTGGAAGAAATGGTGGCGGCGGGCGCCCCGGCGGAAATCTTGTATTCCCACAAGCCCCACGTGGGAACGGACATTTTGCGGCATGTGGTGAAAAACATCCGCCAGCACATCATCAGCCTGGGAGGAGAAGTTTGCTTTAACAGCAAGGTGACGGAGATTTTACTGGAGCAGGGGGCGGTTACCGGAGTTGTGGTGAATGACCAGGAAAAGATTGATACTGAAGCGGTGATTTTGGCCATTGGTCACAGTGCCCGGGATACCTTTAAAATGCTCTATGACAGAGGTGTTAAACTATCTCCTAAGGCCTTTTCCATCGGTGTAAGAATTGAGCATCCCCAGTCTGTCATCGACCGGGCCCAGTATAAGCAGTTTGCCTGTCATGCCAGGCTGGGGCCCGCTGAATACAAATTATCGTACCACTCACCCAGCGGCCGGTCCGCCTACACCTTTTGCATGTGCCCCGGTGGTGTGGTGGTGGCGGCAGCATCCGAAGAGGGCGGGGTGGTTACCAACGGGATGAGCGAGCATGCTCGGGATGCCGCCAATGCCAACAGCGCCCTGCTGGTGGGGGTGACTCCCGCTGATTTCGGCAGTGAACACCCGCTGGCCGGCGTTGAGTTCCAGCGGCGATGGGAGAGGCAGGCCTATGAACTGGCTGGCAGCAATTATCACGCCCCGGCGCAGTTGGTGGGTGATTTTCTCGCAGACAGGCCTTCCCGGACCATCGGCCAGGTCCAACCGTCCTACCGTAAAGCGGTCACCCTGGCGGAGCTCAAACACTGCCTGCCCCGGTACGTGGTGGAAACACTAAAGGAAGCCATCCTGGAATTTGATAAAAAGCTAAAGGGTTTTGCCCTGCCGGATGCCGTGCTGACCGGGGTGGAAACCAGGAGTTCCTCTCCCGTCCGCATTGAACGAAACGAGCAGCGGGAGTCCAACATTGCCGGCCTTTACCCTGCCGGTGAAGGGGCGGGATATGCCGGGGGGATCGTTTCAGCGGCTGTGGACGGCATCCGGGTGGCGGAGGCTGTGGCTGCGAAGTATAAACCGCTGGGAGATGGAACTTATGTCTAAGGCAAAGGGACCTGATGTAATTGTTGTGGGCGGCGGGGCAGCAGGTTTGCTGGCGGCCATCGTGGCCAGGCGGCACGGGGCGCAAGTCACCCTTTTGGAGAGAAACCAGCGGGTTGGCAAAAAAATTCTCGCCACCGGCAACGGCCGGTGCAACCTGACCAACACCGATATGCAGCTGTCCCATTTTCATGGCTCGCATCCCAAATTTGCTTATCCTGCCCTGAATAAATTTGATAATTGCCAGACCATTGAATTTTTTGAGCGGCTGGGGATTTCCCACAAAGTTGAAGAGAGGGGAAAGGTGTTTCCCTTTTCCAACCAGGCCTCCAGTGTACTGGATGTTCTCAGGCATGAGCTGGAGGAATTAGGAGTGGAAACCGTCGTCGAAGCGGAGGTCAAGGAAATTAAGAAAGGCCCAAGGGGTTTTGAAATCCTGGTCAAAGGCGGCCGGCAGTATTCTGGCCAGCGGGTTATTCTGGCCACCGGTGGGAAAGCAGCTCCCAACCTGGGGTCCACTGGCAGCGGCTATGAACTTGCTCAAAAACTGGGCCACCGGCTGGTGGAGCCCTTTCCGGCCCTGGTGCAGTTAAAACTGGCGGAACCCTTCTTGAAATCAATCAAAGGCATTAAGTTCGACGGTGATGCAGAGATTCTTGTCAAGGATAAGACTGTAGCCCGGGCCCGGGGAGAGATTCTTTTTACCGAGTACGGCATATCCGGCCCGCCCATTTTTGATCTCAGCAGAACCGCTGCTCACTGGCTGCAGAAAAAAGAAAGGGTCTGGCTCAGGGTGATTATGATCAATCACTACTCCAGGGATGAACTGGCAGCCTATGTAACGAAACGTTTTCAAGACAATCCCGGCAAAACCCTGGCCTTTAGTTTTGTGGGTTTCATTAACAAGCAGCTGGTACCGGTGCTGCTAAAACAGGCCGGCATCCAGGATATCCATAAAAAAGTGGCCGAAGTGACCGCCCGGGAGCGGGAAAAGATTATTGACATTTTACAGGACTGGCGTTTTGGAGTGACGGGCACCAACCCCTGGTCCGCTGCCCAGGTGACCGCCGGCGGCATTGATGTGCGGGATATCAACCCGCAGACCATGGAATCCAAAATCGTGCCGGGATTGTTCTTTGCCGGGGAGATCCTGGACATTGACGGCGACTGTGGCGGCTACAACCTCCAGTGGGCCTGGTCCTCCGGCTACGTGGCGGGAGAAAGCGCAGCCACTATTGAGAAGTGAGGTGTGAGAAAGTAAGATGTGAGAAGGAAGGATGTTGAGGTTAGACTGCCGTGAATTATTCGAACGAGTATGTTTAGAGTTGTTGACAATCAAAGGAGAGATGAATGCCCAGACTAAAAAGATTAAGGTTAAAGATGCCCTTTGGGGCCCGCATGATGAAGACCGCCGTGGCGGTGATGTTGTCCGTCTACCTGGCCCAGGTGTTTAACTTGAACGCAGTGGTGGGGGCGGTAACAGCCATTATTAATGTGCAGCCCTCCTTAAGCAGGTCCCTGCGGAATGCTATCGAACAAATTAACGTGCATATCCTGGGAGTTGCCGTAGCGCTGGTAATCGGTCATCTTTGGGCCCCCGGTCCCCTGGCCATGGGGTTGGCAACGCCGCTGGTGATTTGGACGGTATTGAAACTGGGCTTTGGCGATGTGGTGATGGCCCTGGTGCCCATGGTGATCATTTTAAGCTCACCGGAGGAAGCCTTTCTTTCCGAAGCACTTTACCGGAGCCTGGTCATTTTCCTTGGATTGGGCGTCGGGCTGATGGTGAATGCCCTGGTCGCTCCACCTCGTTACCGGGACCGTTTGATCACCGGTTTACAGCGGTTGAATGATGTAACGGCGGAGTTTTTCTGCAATCTGGCGGACGGATTTATCCAATTACGATTAATGCCCGATGAGGAGTACCGGCAAAGGCGGCATGAAGTTAAAAACCTATTAAATGAGAGCCGCCTTTATCTGGAACTGTGGAAAGAACAGCTGGGTGAGAATAAAACTCCCTATCCCTGGCAGGACCAGCTATTAGAAAGGTACATTGACTTTAACTCCAACCTTTACCACAAGTGCAAAGATACTTACGATACCACCGTAGCCCGCATCGCCTGGCGGAAACAGCTGGGAGACCCACCCATCGGTCCGGAATTTCAGGCCATCCTGGCCATGTTGCAGCATGCCAACAGGGATTTTGAACGGCTGAACAGGGAACTGCGGCAAGCTTTGTTCGAAGGGGCGCCGGCCAAACATTATCCGGTGGATGACGCCTACTGGCAGGAAATGAGTGAGTTTATCGATTTGTGGCATACCAAACTGACCGGGGCCTACTACATGCACGCCCTGATGTTTCTGGCGGTGGTGGCCAACAACCTGAAATTCGCCAACCGCGCAGCCAAGGAATACCTGAATATTATTCACGAGAACCAGAACTTGACCCGTTCGGAAATGAGGAAAAACTTAGATACAGGGCTGGATAATCGTTAGATTATTGAGGCGGGTGAGCAGGTTGTATGCTATAATGGTAAAATAATCTAAAACTATGCTGTTTGGAGTGAATGCCCCTTGGATATCACAGCCGGAGAACTTCGAAAAAAACGGATTACATTTACCCTGATTTTTGTGGCCTTCACGGCAGTCTATGGGCTCATTACCTGGATGGGTGAGGGTAAGCTGACGGAACAGGCCCAGCAGTATATTGTTCTGGGGTGGAGATTATCCATCGCGGCCCTTTCCCTGTGGTTTGGCTACGCCATCGGCATAAAAAAACAAACCACCTGGTTTGTCAGTATGCTGGCCATTCTGCCCATTGTTTCCTGGTTGGGGGTATTGTATTTATTGTTTAAGAGTGGGACCATGCTGGTAGCTGCCAAAAAGGGTGAAACCTCCCAAACAGCAGGCAGGCAGCGGGATGTTATCGATGTCAAAAGCGAGGACAGGGCAAGGAAGAACAAGAAAAAATCAAAGAAATAACCGGAAGGGTGGCCCGCAAGCCACCCTTTTTTACTTGCTTTAAATTTAACATGGTAGGGTAGCTCTGCCGGGAATACGGCAGCAAATATGAAATAAGACAATAGTCCTATTCAAATAAGATTCCACTGCAAAAAGTGTTTGGTTAGACCCTATTTTCTTCTTATCTCTTTAATATAATTCGATATTCATGCCTTTAGTTCCTACTTTTGGGGGTGGGGTTTCCAGAAATTTCGGGGGTTTTTGCAGTAGAATCATTCCTCAATTAGGATAAATTATAACAAGCTTATATTTTTACCTCCGAGCCGTACAAGCAAGTTTATTGGCCTCATCACATAGTGCCAAAAATAGGTTGAAAATATACAACTCCCCCCCGTATAATAGTGTTAACCATAGAACAAATACAGGTTAACAATAAGGGGGGGTGAAATTTTGAAGGGAAATCGTCCTATGAAAAGGCTAATCTTTGTCACCGGCACTGATACGGGGGTGGGAAAAACCGTGATCACTGCCGGACTTTTAGCTGTTTTCAGGAAAAAAGGTTATATGACCTTGGCCATCAAGCCTTTTCAAACGGGAGCCACCAGGCGTGAAGGAATTCTTTTTTCCCCAGATGCTATGTTTTATAGAGAAATCGGATTGCAGGATGAGCCTCTGGAAGTTTTAAATCCCGTTGCCCTGGAACCTCCTGCTGCGCCCTTCGTGGCTTCCATCCTTACATATACCCCCATAGAACTGTCCAAGGTATACCAGGCAGTTGCAGAGGTCTTGCCTCGCTATGACCTGGTTATTTTGGAGGGGGCCGGAGGTTTATGCGTACCCATCCTAAAGGATTTTTTTATGGCTGACTTGGCCCGGGAGCTGGGTTGTCCGGTACTGGTAGTCGCGCGTGGTTCCCTAGGGACCATTAATCATACCCTCCTGACTGTCCGGTATGCCCAGACCCAGGGAATTCCTGTTCTGGGGGTAATTATTAATGGCCTAAGTCCTGGAACTGACCAGGTGGGGAATCTCAATCCTTGGGTTATCAAAGAACTTTCTGGTGTTCCTTTGTTTGGGGTAGTCCCTTTCTCCCCCTCCATCGATGTGGATAAAAGAAAGATTGGTAACCTGGTTGAGCTCATGGAAGATTCTTTAAATTTCAATGGATTGGAGGAAGCAATCTTTGGAAAATTTGGAGATTTGGGATAAGGAATATGTATGGCACCCCTTTACTCAGATGCAACAATATCGTAATGAAGAGACGCCCATTATTGAAAGGGGAGAAGGGAGCTATCTCTTTGATACTAAAGGACGGAAATACCTTGACGGCATATCTTCTTTATGGGTCACTACCCACGGCCACTGTTGCCGGGAAATCAACGAAGCAATCCAGGCCCAGCTGAATAAAATCAGCCACTCTACCCTACTGGGTTTAGCCAATGTCCCCTCTATCCTGTTGGCCAAGAAACTGGTGGAAATTACGCCGCAAGGTTTAACCAAGGTGTTCTATTCCGATTCGGGGGCGACAGCCGTGGAAATCGCCCTCAAGATAGCATTCCAGTACTGGTGCCAGGCCAGGGGGGGGGGAAATAAGGAAAAACAGAAATTTGTCTATCTGGATAATTCTTACCATGGCGACACCGTTGGTTCTGTCAGTGTGGGAGGTATTGATCTTTTTCATCGCTTATATAAACCACTTCTTTTTGATGGTTATAAAGTTCCTTCACCCTATTGTTACCGCTGTCCCATGGGTAAGGAGAAGGGCTCTTGCGGTATGGCCTGCCTGGAGCCACTGGAAGAACTTTTAGCCGCCAGGGGAAGGGAAATTGCTTCCCTCATTATCGAGCCACTGGTCCAGGGGGCAGCAGGCATGATTACCAGTCCACCAGGTTACTTAAAAAGGGTCAGAGAGATATGTACCAGCTATAATGTTTTGATGATTGCTGACGAGGTAGCTGTTGGCTTTGGTCGCACCGGTAAAATGTTTGCCTGTGAAGAAGAAGGAGTGGCTCCGGATATCATGTGCCTGGCCAAAGGAATAACTGGGGGATACCTACCTTTGGGAGCAACCCTCACCACCGATGAAATTTTTGAGGCCTTTTTGGGCTCCCACGAGGAGCAAAAGACTTTTTATCACGGACATACATATACTGGCAATCCTTTAGCCGGTGCTGCTGCTCTAGCCAATTTGGAAATTTTTGATAAAAAACAAGTCATTACGGGCCTTCAGCCCAAAATTGAATTATTAACCAAAGGGCTGGCAACTTTTTATGCTTTACCCTGGGTAGGAGAAATTCGGCAGAAGGGTATGATGATAGGGATAGAGCTGGTACAAAACAAGGCTACCAAAGAACCATTCCCTTTTGCCCTGAATATCGGACACCGGGTGACCCTGGAAGCCAGAAAAAGAGGACTTATTACCAGGCCATTGGGGAACGTCATAGTTTTGATGCCCATTCTTTCAATGAGCGAAGAAGAATTAACGGAAGTTTTGGATATAACTTATACTTCCATTAAAGCTGTTTGTGCAGATATTGTAGGAAAAGGTCTTGTTACAGGGTAAATTTAAATCCGCTTAACGGAGTGATTTTAAGTACCATTATTACATAGGGGAGTCGGGAGAAAGAACTATAAAACGTTAACACAACTGTACTTACAGTGCATCTGAAATAATTGAAGTTATGGTTGGTGATGAACCAGTATGGGCAATTCCAATATAAATTTTTTAGCGGAGGAATTACTGGAAATCCAGGAAAAAGGACTCTTTCGCCAATTTAAAACTATTCAATCCCACTCCGGAGAATGGATTACCCTGGGGGGCAATAAACTGTTGAACCTTTGCTCTAACAACTACTTAGGCCTGGCCAATGATCCCAGGGTCAAAGAGGCAGCTGCAGCTGCCTTGGAAGTATATGGTTTTGGTGCTACCGCGTCAAGGCTTATAGTGGGTAACTATGAACTTTATGATCAATTGGAAAAAGAAATCGCTCTATTTAAAGGAACAGAAGGGGCTCTAGTTTTCAATAGCGGTTATGCTGCCAACCTGGGTGTAATCCCAGTCCTAGTGGGACGGGAAGACATAGTCATCAGTGATAAGCTCAACCATGCCAGTATTGTTGACGGTATTATTCTGAGCAGGGCAGAACACCGGAGATATAAACACAGGGATTTAGTTTCCTTAGAGAATATTCTAAAAAACTGTGGTATGTATCGTAGGAAACTGATCATTACCGATACGGTATTTAGTATGGACGGTGACCTAGCCCCCCTTAAAGAAATAGTCCAACTGAAAGAGCAATATGGAGCCCTGTTGATGGTGGATGAGGCCCATGGAGGTGGTGTTTTTGGTTCTTCAGGAAGGGGTTTGGCAGAAGCAGCCGGAGTATCGGAAGCTATAGATATTAACATGGGTACCCTCAGTAAGGCCTTTGGCGGAGCCGGGGCCTATGTAGCGGGTAGTCGGGTGCTCATTGATTATTTAAGGAATAAAAGCAGGACTTTGATTTATACTACCGCCCTGCCCCCTGCAGTTATTGGCGGCCTTTTGGCAGCATTAAGGATTATCCGGGATGAACCGTGGAGGCGGGAGAGGGTCCTGACCAAAGCTGCCATCCTCCGAAAAGCGCTAAAGGAGAAGGGTTTCAATACACTGGACAGCCAAAGCCAAATTATACCTATACTAATCGGGCCAGTTCAAAAAACTCTGGAATTCAGCCACCGGCTTTATGAAGAAAACCTGCTGGTATCCGCCATCAGACCTCCTACTGTACCCGTTAATACAGCGAGGTTGCGGGTTACCCTCATGGCTACTGTACGGGATGATGACCTGGAAATGGCCTTAACAAAACTGGTGCAGGTAGGTCGTCAATTAAGGATTATTTAAGGGAGACATTTATGAAAAGAAAACCTGCTGTAATTTTTTTGTCCGGATGGGCTTTGGGGCCGGGAGTTTGGTTTTTACAGGAAAAGTATTTTTCTGCAGATAGGGCTATCATGGTCAGCTACCACTCAGGGGTTGAGGAAGCTTCCAGGGATGGCCAAGGACCATCTTTATATGGGCTTAATGCCTTAAAAGCAATAAACCGGGAAACCGAAGACCCAATGGTATTAACAGGATGGTCATTGGGGGCTTTGGTTGCTCTGGAATTGGCTCTGCTAATGCCTGAAAAAATAAAAGGCCTCGTTCTAATAGGGGGAACCAGCAGGTTTACTCAGGCTCCGGATTACCATGGCGGTTTGCCAAGGGTCTTGGTGGAAAGGATGAAAAAAAGCCTGACCAGAAATCCCGGTCAGACTTTGGAGAAGTTCTTTTCTTTGATGTTTACCTCCCAAGAGCGGGAGGAAGGGATTATGGAACAATTTCAAAAAGGATATTTGTCCCCGGGACAAAACTGGTCAGAAAAAGAATTGGCAGCGGGTCTTGATTTTTTGATTAATCAGGATCTCCGGGAGAAGCTCGGGAAAATTAAGGTGCCGTCCTTGATTATTCACGGAGATAGAGATGAGATTTGTCCTCCTGCAGCGGCTTGCTACCTCCATGCTCAACTAAAGAACTCCCAACTTCAAATGTTGCCGGGATGTGGCCATGTACCATTCTTAAGCAAGGCAGAGGTTTTCAATGAAATAGTTAGGAGGTGGCTTGATGACCTTCATTGAAAAAGAACAAATTAGGAAGAATTTTTGCAGGGGTGCGTCAACCTATGACCAATACGCCAAAGTTCAGAAAAAAATGGCCCAGGAACTCAGCAATAAAATAACGGCAGTGGGAAAAGAATTTAGGGAAATCTTAGAAATAGGTTGCGGGACTGGTTTTCTGACCGAACTTTTGGCCAGGGAATTCCCTCGAGCCAATATTCTAGCCTTAGATATATCCCCCCGGATGATTAAGGTGGCCAAAAAAAAATTATCATCGTACTCTAACATAACTTACCTGGTAGAGGACGGCGAAAATCTACGTATTAATGGTTCCTTTGACTTGATTGTCTCCAATGCGGTTTTCCAATGGTTTAATAATTATTTTCAACCCTTTGCCCTTTATCATAAAAACCTCAAAGAAGATGGTTGCTTTATTTTTAGTACCCTTGGGGAGCAGACCTTCAGGGAGCTTGGTCAGGCTCTTTCTTTCCTGGGATTGGAATCTCCCAAAGAAGCCTTAATAAATGCCGGGGAATTGGGGCAAATTTTAAAAACCTGCGGATTTGCCAAGTGGACAGTTGAGGAGCAGCTTTTAAAAGATTATCACGCGTCAGCCAGGGAATTACTGGTTGGAATCAAAAAAATCGGTGCCCAAAGTCATTGTTTTAGTGCCCGGGGTTTTTGCCTAAAGGGAGGAGATATTTTTAAATTGGCTGTTTTTTTAAATTCCCGGTATCGTGAGGGAAAAGGGGTTTATATAACTTATCAGGTTCTATACGGATTTGCCCAGAAGAGTCGGCAAACTAATTGAGAAGTTTACATCTAGACAACACATGCCGCTAACGCAGCACCACCAGAAGGATGAAATTTGGCTAATGGTAACTTCCTTAATGGATTTACCTTCTTTACTAGTGAGCATAGAAGATGATTTTGAAAGTGAACGGGGCGGAGTTCGGCTACCGCCCCATGCTGAACGGGATAAAGTTTTAGGTTTAAGTGGGATGACATTACCATTAACGATAAGAAGAGGTTGCCCGTCTTCGAACAAGAACTTCCTACAGTCTGGCATTAGGGCTTGATGTAGGCATAACCTTGAGTTTGTTTTCTGACGATTTCCGTTATGCCAGCCGGCACAACTGTTATAAAGTCTGGGAGATTTTCCTCGACGATAGAATGACTTTTGAGAGCGTTCCGACAGACTACAAAGTTTGCTCCCGCCTCCGATAACTTTTTCATTTGGTCCAACAACGATCCATTACCTATCCCACAGCTTGCCTTCTGACCGCCATCTTCCGCCAGGAGACACCTATTCCCCAAAACAGAAACCGCCTCGCCGTTGGCCAATACTTCGATATCGGCACTGCCTTGTCCAACATCATTCAAAAAATTAGTGATGTTCACGAGAACCATTTGCCATCTGGTAGATTCGTTAACGTGGAACAGGACTTTTAAAGTATTCATTCTAACACCTTCAATCGTTAAATTTAATAACAAGAAGACAACTAGCGAATTGGCGTTACCTTAAAAGGACACGGATCTACTTCTGTTCTTCTTGCCATTGCAGTTGCATGTAATTATACATGTCAAGGTACTTTTCACTACTGGCTCTGCTTCCGACTGAAATAGCCTGAGCCTAAAAAATTTGGTTAAATAAGTAATTTAAAAATGGCTCCATTATTTTCCGTAAACTTATGTTATACAATTATACTGACTTAACTTGACCTGGTCAAGAGGGACCGACTCAAAAGTGTGATCTGCAAAACTCTCAGGTGTGAAACTCTGTCTTTAAAAGTACAAAATAACAAAAACCTCCTCAGGTTTACAAAACAAAAATTTATTTATGCAACGTTAATGAAATAATTTGCTATTGCAAGACTTGCAGTAAACCTACTGTTTACTTACACATATGGCTGCAGCGATAGCAGCACCAATACCGGAACCGTCCTTTGTAAGCACAAGGGATACAGAAGACCTGATCTGGTGGTCAACGTGGTGGATGCTGGGATTACCGGTTATTTCTTTCGTGGCCACCAGTAAAAACGGCTTACAGCAACTGTTTAATCTACTTTCCTGTAATTAACAAGAACGGATAAAAACACAGCGGGTGTTAGCATACCTGGATATTGATTGTCTGCAAGTTCTATAATTCTTTAGGGAACAATTTTTTGCTTGATGGTTACCTCCACACGGCGATTTTTAGCCCGGCCCTCTTCTGTCTCATTTGATGCGATGGGCCTGTATTCGCCGTAACCAATAGCACTAAACCTCCTGGGGTCTAAACGGGAGGTTGACAAAAGGATTTTCATACAGTTTAATGCCCGTTCTGAACTGAGATCCCAGTTTGATTCAAATTCTTTTGTATGAATCGGTTGATTATCGGTATGTCCTGCTACAAGAACCTCATATTGGGGATACCGGATCAGGATATCCGCCATCGAAAGGATGATCTTTCTTGCTTGCGGTTTAACAGCAGCACTGCCGGAATCAAATAAAGCGTGATCCCGGATGGTAATAATCAGACTGTCTTTTATTATAGATGTTTTTAATTCCGAAGACAGGTTATTCTCATGGATGTACTGGTCCATTTGCTTTTTTAAACGCTGCAAATCCACCAGGGTCTCTGTTTGAACCTGAGTTTTCTCAATTAACTGGTCGGTGACGGACTGTGACTCCATAATGCCCGTGCCGCTGTGAAAGGCCGCATTTAAAGACTCTTTCAAGGAGTTAAATTTCTGGGCATCAATTGTACTGGAAGCAAACAGTACAATAAACAAAGCCAGAAGCAAGGTTAAAAGGTCGGCATAGGGGATAAGCCAGGTCTCATCCATATGTTCTTCGTGTTGTTCCCTGCGTTTACTTGACATCGGCTGCTAGCTCCTTTTGGGAAGTAACGCTTTCAGGTTGATTTTGCTTGGCTCTTTCCGTTTGGGACAAGTAAACAAGCAACTTTTGTTCAAGAATCATGGGCGACCTGCCCTCCTGTATGGCCAGCACACCTTCCACAATCATTTGTTTAAGCTCAATTTCCTTTTTGGAAAGTCTTTTTAATTTATTCGCAATGGGATGCCAGAGAACATAACCGGTAAAAATACCCAACAGGGTGGCCACAAAAGCCGCCGCTATGGAATGGCCAAGCTTTTCAATATCACTCAAGTTGCCCAGGGCCGCAACTAACCCAATAACCGCTCCCAGCACCCCGAGAGTCGGAGCATATGAGCCGGCCTGACTAAAAATTAAGGCCCCGGCCCTGTGCCGTTCTTCAATGGCATAAATCTCTTCCGTCATGACAGACCGCACAAATTCAGGATCACTTCCATCAATAATCATTTGCATACCGTTTCTCAGAAAAGGGTCATCGATACTTTCCAACTGGCTTTCCAGGGACAACAGTCCTTCCCTCCTGGCCACCATAGCCAGATTGGCGAATATATTCACTAATTCACGTTTAGGAATTAATTTTTGTTCTTTCATCACAATTTTTATCAGCTTGGGAAATTTTTTCAGTTCAGCCATAGGAAATGCCATACAAAGGGATGCCGCAGTACCTACAAAAATAATGAGAAAGGCAGCGGGATTCCATAAAGCCGTAAGGCTTGCCCCTTTAAAGACCATACCCAGTCCAATGGCAAAAACTCCGAGAAACAATCCAATGAAAGTAGATTTTTCCATCTTACCCTGGTTTCTGAAAGCTAAACATATCTGATTTATACAGGATAATCTAGATTTATTTAGGTTTCTCTCCCGCCGACTAACGAGAGGCAGTATCACAGGATTCAACTGCTGGGCCATAAGCTCTCACTTATGTTCCGGGTGGATCACCCCGCAGGGTTCCCCGCCGCTGCCTAAAGCAAACGTACTGCCCGGAGAAGGTGTTGCCTCCACCTGGGTTCTGACTTGTGACAACGGCCTTTCACAACGTGTACCGTGCCACCCGCAAAATCTAAAGGCTCAAGGTTTTAACCCCCAGCACATTTTCCCGGTGAACCTGCCATGAAACCAGGCTTCTCACCTTCCTTTTCGTTAGTTTGTTAATCTTAGCCAATACAACCTTTTTAACTGCTGACCATTGTTTCCAATTAGCCATTTGCTTGAATTCAGATTTTTTTTTGATCAGTTTATCAAGCAATACTTTGGGTATTTTCTCATGTGTGAAGCCCAAACTACGTCTTGCTATAACATAACCTGCTGATTCGTGATTAGATATGCCGTACATGTGCTGGTACTTTAGAATGCCTATGACCGATGTAAAGGCCGGTTTTACCTTGATCACCGGCACACCCTCACGGGCAGCATACCGGTCAATATATGCCAGAAACTTTGACCAGACAAAACCATGGCTCATACGGTTAAACTTAGCCGTCACGGACTTGTCGTTTTTAAATTTCAAATCCTCTACTGCCAGGGTGCTGCCTGTTTCTTTTGCCAGAGTTACTACCTTCTTTGCCGTTTCACCAATAAGGTTATTCCTGCGGTTGCTTCCGGCATAAGTCCATTCACCCCGGCCTAACCACTGACTGCCACGGTACTGTCCCAAGTAGTCTGTTAGTGTAATTCCTAAACCGTCAGGGTTGGTATCTACCCCAACAGCGCCATAGGCATGATAGGGAACCGGAACATCTTCTTCGATGGTGATATGGATATAGTACCTGACGTCCTTACGGATTATTTCTACTTGGTAGGCGGTACCTGTTTTGAGGTAATCCAAAACCATCTGCCGGTAGTTTCGACCGTTGATTTTACCTGTCTTTTTTGATTTTATATGGGCCAGGTAAACCGGAACGGTGATACGCTTATAGCGGCCTGTTCCAGTTGGCTCGGCGGCTATATCCAGGTAGATTTGTCCGTTCATCTCGTACAGGCGTGTGTTCAGGTTGCCGCCCTTGGTCTTGTCTCCCCGGGACAGGTAACGGTTACTTCTGGCTTCCTGCCACTCTTCCCGGGTGATATTGCCTTTACACCTTTCCTGAAAAAGTTTCTTTCCACCGAAAACAACTGCCGGAAAGGTCTTGCCCTCCAGGTGTTTTTGCCAATAAGACAGCTTTCTTTGTTCTTTCTCCAGCCGTTTTTGCAGGTTGGCTTTTTTTTTGGACGATTTGGCTTTGGCTATTCGCTTTTGGGTAAACTCTACTTTGGCCCGGGCATTTTCGCAGTGTAACTTTACCAATTCATGTTGGCTTTTGATGGTGCTTTGGGCATCGTATACTGCATCGTTGGCCTGGCGGGAGTTGAAGTTAAACTTGACCTGTACGCTTTGACGGATGTCCTGGACTCCTTTGCCTTCCAGCAATCTTTTAAAGCTCCACCTGACTGCCGCACAGTAACGGGCCATGAGATTATCGAGGTAGGTTTGTTGGGTTTCGGTGAGTTCAAGGATTACTCCCATCGCCGTCATTTTCACCGGCAACCACCTCGCTTTCAATGACCTGCACCAGCTTTTTGTCCACTCTGCCGCCACGTTTCCCGTTTTCTACCGCATAAGTTATTAACCGCTCTTTTTGCCGCTGTAAATTTCCGGCTTCGGCTTGTTTTGCAGTGGATACACGGGCATAAACAGCGCATTGCTTTGTTCTTCTTTCAGTTATCTCTTCACCAATCAAAGTCATTATCTGCGATTCTTTATAACGCCTGTGACCGCCGGGTGTGCGCAGTGGTTTTAATTTCCCTTCTCTTTCCCAGCGGCGCAACGTGTGAGGCCATACGTTTAATAGCTTTGCTACCTGATGAGATGTTAGCATCTTTTCCATTGACACCACCTCGTACCATTATTTTAATTAGAACATTTGTTCGATGTCAATGGATTATTGTTTTTTATTTACTTTTGTTTAATTAATCTGTAACTGTTACTTACCTCATAAAACATAACATATTCTACTCATACGGTTAATATTCTTGCCGCGACTTTAACAATTCCGGATCTAACTTTGTACCGGTGCGTATAAAATTTCCTGCCTTGTAAAATTGATCTTGAAATAACAAAATACGACAAGCACCCCTAAAAACCTGTTAATCCTAAAAATTTTACAAATTTTTTTTCTGATTTATTAACTCTTTACACTTATAAAAAATTCCTTCATGAAGATAATAATTTATGATTGGTAAGAGATAAGAAGAAATTAGACGATTGAAAGATATAATTCTATATTAGGGGGATCTCAGATGTTCCGGGAAAACAAAGACCATTTACAAGAGCAACTTTTCAATAGTTGCTCAACTATGAATACAAAAACATTGCAGAGGCTGCAGAATACATAGTCA
>JBFMCH010000056.1:0-13373 GCA_040754595.1 Bacillota bacterium | reverse complement strand
CTGGATAAACCGGACATCACCTGGTACCGGGAAGGTGCGGACGACTTATTTCTCCGACTGGCAGACCTTTTTGATCTTCAGGAAAGGTTCGAGAATTTACGCCATAAAACTGAAAACATCATGGATATCACCGAGGTGTTTACGATTTTAGTCCACGCCCAGAGGGGTACGAGACTCGAATGGATGATCATTATACTAATCGCGCTGGAAATTGTTATCTCCCTGGTAGAAAAATTAATTTAACAAAAGGAAAAATTAACGATTCTAAGACAGGTTTTTGTCGTAAAAGCTAGAATCATAGTAAGGCCAAAAAATTCATAGGGGTTGCGTATGGACCAGTTTATCACGAATTATTTCAAATTACTAAGTTCCCTGAGTCTGGCCATGGACTTTAGCTCCCGAGGCGTTATGCGGCACCATCAAAGGGTCGCGCTGATAGCTTTGCAGATAGGGAAATTATATGGCCTAAACCCAAACCAACTGGAAAGGCTTTTTACCGCAGCCATTTTGCATGATGCAGGTTCCAGCACCTGGGAGGAAAAAAATCAACTGACTGATTTTTTTATTACCGGAACTCTGAATCACTGTAAAAAAGGATATCTTCTCTTTAAGGATCACCCTTTGTTCCGGTCTATTGCCGATATCATTTTGTACCACCACGATCGCTGGGACGGCTTTAAAAACGCTTCCGGCTTAAAGGGAGAGCAGATTCCTATCGAGAGCCGGATCATCCACCTGGCGGACAGGATCGATGTTTTGATACGGGAGGATATTTACATACTGGAACAGAAGAAACCCATCTGCCGGGGGATCAATGAGGAGAGCCGCAGGCTTTTTGATCCACAATTGGTGGATGCCTTTAACGATCTCAGTGAAAGAGAATGTTTCTGGCTGGACCTGCATTCGGAATTTATCACCGATATCCTGGCTCACCATTGCCCGGTGGTCACAAAGAAATTAGGACTTTCTGAAGTAACCGCCGTTGCGGAAACCATGTCAAAGGTTATAGACTTCAAAAGCCCCTTTACCAGGAGACATTCCGGGGGAGTGGCCAGGGTATCCCGCCTGCTGGCTGGCAAAGTCGGCTTTTCCGAGAACCATTGCGATATCGTAAAGATTGCGGGGCTGCTGCACGATCTGGGTAAACTGGGCATCCCGGATGCCATTTTAGATAAACCGGGAAAACTTACGCCCGGGGAGTTTGATGTTATGAAGCGACATACCTATTATACCTACCACATTTTAAAAATGGTGGATGGTTTTGAAACCATTAATCACTACGCTTCCTGTCATCATGAGACCCTGAGTGGCAGGGGATATCCCTTTAAACTGGATGGTTCGGATATAAAAACCGGGGCCAGAATTGTGGCGGTGGCGGACATTTTTACTGCCCTTACGGAAGACAGACCTTACCGCAAAGCCATGGAAAAGGAACTGGTGATAAAAATTTTAGGGAACCAGGCCAGGTCCGGAGCCATTGATGAGGATTTAACGTTATTTTTACTAACTGACTATGAAGAAGCATTACTGGCCGGGCAAGGCGATTTTATGAATAATGAACCCTCCGCCGAGAAAACCTGTTAAGCAGAGGGTTATCTTACTGCAAAAAACCCCGCAGTGTAGCCTGCGGGGTTTTTCTATAGGCATTAATACATCCAGGTGGGAACCGGAAATTCTTTTTTAGAAGGTTCGAAAGAAAGGAAGTTCTTATAAACAAAGCGACCGTAGATCGCCAGATAGGCAACGGCCCCGCCGAAGAGCAAATACAACATAGAAAGTCCTCCCTTCAATACGCCGTTTTGTATTAAGTATATTGTATACAAGAAAAGGTATTTGTTCAAGATATCACAAATAAAAATTTTTCCAGAAAATAGGGTAGTTTTCTTTGAAATGTGTTAGCATTTAAAGATATAGGATGGTATTATTACAAATTGAAGATGATAAGTAAAACTTGTCAGATGAGGGAGAATAAATTAAAATAAATAATCAGTGAGTAAAACATTGATTTTGGAGGGAATTAACGTGGCTGAAAAGGGTACATGGACCGTTAAGAAAGGCCTGGCAGAAATGCTTAAAGGCGGAGTTATAATGGATGTTACTACACCTGAGCAGGCGAAAATTGCCGAGGAGGCCGGCGCTTGTGCAGTAATGGCCCTGGAAAGAGTTCCTGCAGACATCCGGGCTGCCGGCGGTGTAGCCAGAATGGCAGATCCCAATGTCATTCTGCGCATTATGGATGCTGTCACCATTCCGGTGATGGCCAAAGCACGCATCGGGCATTTTGTAGAAGCACAGATTTTAGAGGCCCTGGGTGCAGATTATATCGACGAAAGCGAAGTACTGACACCCGCGGATGAAGTCTTTCATATCAATAAACATGAATTTAAGGTACCCTTTGTATGCGGGGCCAGAAACCTTGGGGAGGCCCTGCGCCGCATCGGTGAAGGCGCTGCCATGATCCGCACCAAAGGGGAACCCGGCACCGGCAATGTGGTGGAGGCTGTGCGCCACATGAGACAGGTGATGAGCGAAATTCGCATGGTACAGCATATGCCCAAGGATGAACTGATGACTGCGGCCAAAGAAATGGGCGCTCCTTACGACCTGGTGGTGCAGGTTCATGAATTGGGACGCCTGCCGGTGGTGAACTTTGCAGCCGGCGGCATCGCCACCCCGGCGGATGCTGCATTGATGATGCAGCTTGGCTGCGACGGCATCTTTGTGGGCTCCGGTATTTTTAAATCCAAAGACCCCGCATCCCGGGCCAAGGCCATTGTAGCGGCCACCACCCACTTCAATGATCCCAAAATTTTGGCAGAGATTTCCAAGGACCTGGGAGAAGCCATGCCCGGTCTTGAAATTGCTACCATTGCCGCCGAACACCGCATGCAGGATAGAGGATGGTAGAAGATAAAATGATTGTAGGCGTATTGGCCTTACAGGGGGCCTTTATCGAACACCAAAAATCCCTGGCTGCCTGTGGTGTAGAAAGTATTCAAGTTCGCAAGCCGGAACAACTCCCAGGCATTCAGGGGCTGATTATACCCGGCGGGGAAAGCACCACCATGGGAAAACTGATGCACCAGTTTGAACTATTTGAACCCATCAGAGAGCTGGGGCGGCAAGGGGTGCCCATCTTCGGCACCTGTGCCGGGATGATTATGCTGGCCAAAGAGATCGCCGGTTCTGACCAGCCCCGTTTGGCTTTAATGGATATAGCAGTGGAGAGAAACGCCTTTGGCAGGCAGGTAGAAAGTTTTGAAACCGATTTAGCGGTACCGGACCTGGGAGAGGAACCCCTGCGGGCTGTCTTTATCCGGGCACCCTATATTAAAAGCACGGAGAACCATGTTCACGTAATGGCCACATTTGTCGATAAAATCGTTCTGGCCCGCCAGGACAATTACCTGGCTGCGGCGTTCCACCCGGAACTAACTAGAGATGTAAGACTTCACCGGTATTTCTTAGATATGATTCAGTAAAAAATAAGAGGCGCAAGCCTCTTATTTTTACTGCGGGGTGAAAGGATAAATTTGTTCTGTCATATCGAAATTCCGGTAAAGGATTTGGCCCGGGCCAAGAATTTTTATGAAAAATTATTTGGCTGGCAGATCGAAATCTCGCCTGGCAACCACTACGCCAAATTTTCAGGTGGCGGTTTTCGCCGGGTAAAGGAGATCCACTTCGGGGGTATTACTCCCTTTTTAGAGGGTGACAACCTGACGAGCTACACCGAATTAGTAGAAAAACTGGGCGGCAAGGTCATGGTGGCCCATGAGACCGCAGGAGATTGTGGTTATTGTGCCTTTTTTCAGGACCCGGACGGCAATGTGCTGGGCTTGTACGAAGAAATACAAAGGAAATAAATGGAAAATAATGCAAAGTTAACAAAGGAAATAAAGAATTTACTATACAAGCCCTACTGAACTAAACAGAACCTAAATGGAATTAAATGGAATTTGGTGGACTGTGGTAAACTATCATTGACGCTAACTTGGCGGCGTTCAGGAGGTGAACTGCTATGAAGTTTGTCAACCTGAACAAACTGGGTACCTGGCTCGTTACGTTGGCGGTATTATTCTCCTTTCTGTTTGGCACCCTGCTAGAGAACAGATTGCAAGTGGTGCAGAATTTACAGAATGCCGTTGAAAACGTAAACACAGTCATAGTACCCGCAGGCAACAAAATTAAAGAAAGGTTTGATGCCTATTACAAAGAAGCAGAAAGAACCTACGATGCCCTTAAAATTGGCACAGCCATCAGCATGGCCATTATTCTAAGTTCACTACCGAAAACAAACAACAGGGGGCCGTGAAAAGGAGGGTAGGAGAAAGCCCCGTTAAAAATTTTTAACAAATCCATTCTTGACAAACAAAAGTCTCCTGTGTAAAATCAAGTACATGACAAAGGACTTCGAGAAACCCGGAGAAGGGGAAAAGTAATTTAGGCCTGGTCTTTCAGAGAGCCGGTGGGTGGTGCGAACCGGTAGAGGGTTTAAGTGAATTCCTCCCCGGAGGGGATCCGCCGAAACACAGCGAGATACACAAAAGAGCTGCACAGTAGGTGGATACGGGATGATACCCGTTATAACAATCGAGTGGGTCGGAATTTTTTTCCGGCCAACAAGGGTGGCAACGCGGGAGAATTACCTCTCGTCCCTAATGGACTGATCATCCGTTAGGGGCGGGAGGTTTTTATATTTCCCCCCCGGCGGGTAAGAAAAATTTTTCTGGAGGGATTGTTGATGATGCAGGACAAAAAGTATCTCTTGATTCCGGGACCGACTCCAGTTCCCCCCCGGGTGGTAGAAGCCATGTCCCGGCCCATCATTGGACACCGCAGTGCGGAGTTCCAGGTCGTGATGGAAAGGGTTACGGGTAAACTGAAGAAAGTGTTCCAAACCGAAAACCACGTATTTATCCAGGGCAGTTCCGGGACCGGTGCCCTGGAGGCCGCCGTGGCCAATCTGGTGAACCCCGGTGATAAGGTGCTGGCTTTATCCTGTGGCAAGTTTGGGGAACGTTTTGCGGAACTGGCCAGAATTTACGGCGGTGAAGTGGATTTTGTGGATTTCGGCTGGGGTTATGATATTGACCTGAATGTCGTAAAGAAGAAACTGGAGGCTGATCCGGCCATTAAAGTGGTGCTGGCCACCCAGAACGAAACTTCCACCGGTGTGCAAAACGATATTGAGGGTCTGGGCAAACTGGTGGCCCAGTATGATGCCGTACTGGCGGTAGACGCTGTCAGTGGTCTGGCCGCCATTGATTTAAAAACCGATGAGTGGCATGTAGACGTGGTGGTCAGCGGTTCCCAAAAGGCCTTTATGCTGCCGCCGGGTCTGGCCTTCATCAGTGTCAGTGACAAAGCCTGGCAGAAGATGGAGCAAAGCACCTCTCCCAAATATTATTTTGACCTGTTAAAGGCCCGGAAATCCATTGCCAAGTGGAATACCGCCTACACAACCCCGGTGTCCATGGTTTACGGCCTGGAAGCAGCCCTGGATATGATCCTGGAAGAAGGTTTGGATAACGTTTTTGCCCGCCACAAACTGCTGGCCAAAGCTACCCGGGCCGCCGTTCAGGGTCTGGGTCTGGAACTGCTGGCCCCGGACGAATGCGCCTCCCAGGCCGTCACCGCTGTGCAGTCCCCCATGGTGGTGGATGCCGATACCCTGCGCAAGGTGCTGCTGAAAGAATACGGGGTCACCTTTGCCGGCGGTCAGGATGCCATGAAGGGTAAGATTTTCCGTATCGCCCACATGGGCTATGCCGATAAAATGGATGTGATCATTGCAATCGCTGCCCTGGAAATGGCCCTGGGCAAGTGTGGCTATAAAGCTGAATTGGGCGCCGGTGTAAGAGAAGCGCAAATGGTATTTGTAGGAGGGGAACACGCATGATGAAAGTACTGGTAATGGACGGCGTATCGGAACAGGGTCTGGTGCCTTTACGCCAGCAAACAAATATCGAAGTGGTGATCGGGGAAAAAATGACCGAAGATCAACTGGTAGAAGTGATTGGTGAGTACGACGCGTTAATTGTCCGCAGCGCCACCAAGGTAACTCCCAGGGTGATTGAGGCAGCCAATAAATTAAAAGTCATCGGCCGGGCCGGCGTGGGTGTGGATAACATCGACCGCAACGCCGCCACCAACAAGGGCATTGTGGTGGTGAACGCCCCGGACGGCAACACCATCGCCGCCGCCGAGCACACAATGGCTATGATGCTGGCCCTGGCCCGTAAGGTGCCGGCGGCCTGCGGCAAGCTCAAGAACGGCTGCTGGGATAAAAAGGCCTTCCTGGGTGTGGAGCTGCGGGGCAAAACCCTGGGGGTTATCGGCCTCGGCCGCATCGGTTCCGCCGTAGCCAAGCGGGCCCAGGCCATGGAAATGCATATTATCGCCTACGATCCTTACATTTCCGAGGATCATGCGAAAAAGATGGCCATCGAAATCGTCACCCTTAATGAACTCTTTAAGCGGGCGGATTTTATCACCGTTCATATGCCCAAAACCAAAGAAACCTACCACATGATTAACAAAGAAGCCCTGGAGCAAATGAAAGACGGCGTGCGGATTATCAACTGCGCCCGGGGCGGCATTGTGGATGAAGCTGCCCTGTACGAATACATGGTGGCCGGCAAAGTGGCGGGAGCTGCCCTGGACGTTTTTGAGACCGAGCCCTGCACCGAAAGCCCGTTACTGCAGTTGGATAACTTTATCGCCACCCCCCACCTGGGAGCCTCCACCCAGGAAGCCCAGATCAACGTGGCGGTGGACGTGGCGGAAGAGATTGTGGCTGCCCTGCGGGGAGACCTGGTGAAAAATGCCGTCAACATGCCGTCCATGAGCCCCAAGCTGCTGGCCAAAATCCGCCCCTTCCTGGAACTGGCCGAAAAGTTGGGCATGTTCCAGGCCCAGATGCTGAATGGCCGCATCGAAAAGGTAGAGGTTATTTACAGCGGCGAGTTAGCTAAATACGATGTAAACCCCATCACCACGATTTTACTGAAGGGTTTACTGGACCCCATCCTGCAGGAAAATGTTAACTTTGTCAACGCCACACTGGTGGCACGCAACCGGGGCATTTCGGTTGTCCAGACCACCAAAGAAAACGGCGAAGACTATCACAACCTGATCACCGTTCATGTTTATACCGACAAAGGCAGGAGGCTGCTGGCCGGCACCCTGTTCCAGGGCAATGACCCAAGGATCGTCAACATCGACGGGTTCCGCATCAACGCCGCCACCACCGGGCACATGCTGGTGGCGCCGCACATCGACAAACCGGGTATTGTGGGTAAGGTCGGCACCATCGTCGGGGATAAGCAAATCAACATCGGCGGCATGCAGGTGGGACGCGTCGAGCTGGGTGGCAAGGCCATTATGGTGATGATGGTGGATAACATTGTACCCCAGGACGCCCTGGAAGAACTGGCCAAGATCGACGGTGTGTTGGAAGTTAAAATGGTAAGCCTATAATCTAAAAATAGAAAGGTTAGCGGTGAAGACAGGGAATTCCCGATGCTTCCCCTAACCTTTTATTTTCCTTATCAATATGAATAACGAGAAAACCCTTTGTTTTACAAAGAGGTAGGGTTGTAGTATAATACATAAGGAAAATTTTGTAGATTTGCGGCAATGTTTCACTAGGAGACTAAATTTCCTACCACACTTGGGGGTTGTATTTTATGTTAGATATCAAATTTGTACGCAACAATCCGGAACTGGTATTGGAAGGGCTGGCAAAACGCGGCTCTGATATTTCTTTGCAGGAGTTTTTAAAGCTGGATGCCACCCGCCGTGAGAAGCTGGTGGTTGTGGAGCAGCTAAAAAACACCCGTAATGTTGTTTCCCAGGAAATCGGCAAGCTGAAAAAAGCCGGCCAGGACGCCATGTCAAAGCAACAAGAAATGCGCAGGGTGTCCCAGCAAATTAAGGACATCGATGACGAAATAAGAACCATTGAAGAAAGACTGCAGGACATCTTACTGTCCATTCCGAATATTCCTCATGAATCCGTACCTGTGGGCAAGGATGAGCAGGATAACCCGGAAGTCCGCCGCTGGGGGAAACCCCGGGAGTTTGACTTTACTCCCAAGCCCCACTGGGATCTGGGCGAAGCCCTGAACATTTTGGACTTTGAACGGGGCGGCAAAGTGACCGGGGCCAGGTTCTCTTTCTACAAGGGTTTGGGAGCTCGCCTGGAGCGTGCTTTAATCAACTTTATGCTGGATTTACATACCCGGGAACACGGCTATACCGAGCTTTTCCCACCCTTTATCGTAAATGCCGACAGCATGGTGGGCACCGGCCAGCTGCCTAAATTCGCCGAGGATATGTTTAAACTGGAAGGCTTAAACTATTACCTGATCCCCACCGCCGAGGTGCCGGTGACCAACCTTTACCGGGAAGAAATCCTGCCCGGCGACCAACTGCCCATTTATCACTGTGCCTACAGCGCCTGCTTCCGGGCAGAAGCCGGTGCAGCCGGTCGTGATACCAGAGGCTTAATCCGCCAGCACCAGTTTAACAAAGTAGAACTGGTAAAATTCAGCAGACCCGAAGAATCCTTTGATGAACTGGAACGTTTAACGGAAAATGCCGAAAAGGTTCTGCAGGCGCTGGGCCTGCCCTACCGGGTAATCCTGCTCTGCAGCGGCGATATGGGCTTTTCCTCTGCCAAAACCTACGACATTGAGGTGTGGCTGCCCAGCTACAATGCTTATAAGGAAATATCCTCCTGCAGCAATTTCCTTGACTTCCAGGCCAGACGTGCTAATATAAAGTACCGGCCGGCACCAAAGGCCAAACCGGAATTTGTACACACCCTGAACGGTTCCGGCGTTGCCGTCGGACGAGCTTTATCCGCCATACTGGAAAACTATCAGGAAGCAGACGGCAGCATTACTGTACCACCGGTGCTTGTACCTTATATGGGTGGCATTGAAAAGATTAACCTGTAAAACCATTAATAACTCTTAACAATTAAATTGACAACATGTTTTGCCTATGTTATACTCTATCTTGCTTGGGGTTTCGAGCTGTTTTGGAGGATTCACCTCCGAGTTCGGAGGGGTGTCCGAGCGGTTTAAGGAGGCGGTCTTGAAAACCGTTGAACTCTTGCGGGTTCCGTGGGTTCGAATCCCACTCCCTCCGCCAGTAAGATAGAACTACGGAGAGCTGGCCGAGTCGGCTGAAGGCGCTCGCCTGCTAAGCGAGTATACGGGCTTAAACCTGTATCGAGGGTTCGAATCCCTCGCTCTCCGCCACTATAGAAAAAGCTGTTAGTGTTAGCACTAACGGCTTTTTGTTTGTTTAGCCAGTTCATCGCTCAATATTTTTAACACCTGAAGATGGTTGATGGAACCCTTCATAACGCCGTTTTTATCCACAACCGGCAGCGCGGAAACCCCATTCTTCACCATTTTGTCTGCTACGGAAAAAATGGATTCCCCTATATGAACGTGTTCACTAACTGTGTAAACAGTATCTTTTTTTATATTCTGTGGGGTGATGTTGTGTGTTTGGCGGTCAACGGTTTCGCAAAGTTCCTTAAGTCCTCGTAAATAGGATTCCATGGTAATAAAACCGGCAGGTCTGCCGTCTTCCTTTACTTCTGATATAATATAATCCTCCGTAAGTTGACGGTAAACTTCATAATTATGCAAGTGAATGTTCCCTTGATCGTCAACCACCTTTTTTAGTCCGTCCATGCCCGGGGTAAAATCATTTTCCTGTATGCCGATATCGATTTGCATTTCGTCCTTATTAAATTGCATCCTAAAATTAGAGCCAAACAAAATGATAATGACAATGGCCGAAAAAGCAACCACGCTGACAAACATTTTTAGCATAGAGTCGTTAAAAGCTTTGATTAACTGTAGAATGTTTTCAAACATGGCCGGGGACTGACCCGACAGACCTGATAAATTATAGAAGGGCAGGCTGCTGATGGTAGAAAAGATCGAGTAAAGAAAAATTAAAAGACCTAGTACCGACAGAAACTTGAGCATGGTTTCTATTCGTTTATCATTCAAGATAAACCCTCCCGGCGAAAAGGATGCGCACACAGGTTTATAAAAAAACATGGCGTCTGTCATATAATTACAGTTGATTTTTCTTTTTAACTTGTTATATAATAAGTTTTGCGGCAAGGACAACCGGTTAGTCACAGTTTGTTTCTATTAGCATATGTTGAGTAAAAAAAATACGTGCCCGTGGCTCAATTGGATAGAGCATCTGACTACGGATCAGAAGGTTAGGGGTTCGAGTCCCTTCGGGCACGCCATCTTACTTGACATCTTGTTAAAATTGTGTTATTATTCATTTTGTTTTAATACGTGCCTGTAGCTCAATTGGATAGAGCATCTGACTACGGATCAGAAGGTTAGGGGTTCGAGTCCCTTCAGGCACGCCATTGTAAATGCGTTGTTAGTTCTAAGTGAAAATTTGGGGCTAACAACTTCTTTATATGCGCCCGTAGCTCAGGTGGATAGAGCAGCGGTTTCCTAAACCGCGTGCCGGTGGTTCGAGTCCTCCCGGGCGCACCATTCTTTTTTTATTTTAAGGGGTTTTACAGTTGTCACATGCTTCCTATATGCGTGAAGCACTGTCAGAGGCCCGAAAAGCGGCTGAAAAGGGCGAGGTACCTATTGGTGCCGTTGTTGTTGTGGACGGCAAAATCATCGGCCGGGGACACGACCTGCGGGAGAGCATTTGCGACGCTTCCGCCCACGCCGAAATTCTGGCCATGCGGGAAGCGGCCAAACACCTGGGAGACTGGCGGTTAAACAACGCCACCCTCTACGTCACGGTGGAACCCTGCGCCATGTGCGCCGGCGCCATCGTTCAGTTCCGAATTAAACGTCTGGTTTATGGTGCCCCCAACGCCAAATCCGGTTCCGTGGACACCATCCTGGACATCGTTCACCAAACCCGGTTTAACCACCGGGTGGAAGTGATCTCCGGCATCCTGGAAGACGAATGCCGGGAAATACTGCAGAAATTTTTTCGGGAACTAAGAAAAAAATAATCCGGAGAGTTGGCCGAGCTGGTCGAAGGCGCTCGACTCGAAATCGAGTAGACTGTGATGAGCGGTCTCTAGGGTTCGAATCCCTAACTCTCCGCCAAATACTTGCAAACCAAGGAGTTACTGTTTTTAGACGGTAGCTCCTTAATCTTTTTTTATATCCATAAAGCATTGCAGCTGACGGTGAAGCCGACCAAAATCGCCATTAGGTCCGTAATAGGTAAAAAGAGCAGGGTTCGAATCCCGCTCTTTCCGTCAGAATTGATAAAGCATAGAACTGCCACCGATAAACTTAAGGGCGGACCCAATCTCCATACAAAAGATAAGTTGTACTGTCGGCTATGGTTTTTTAACTTATTGGACTGTAACCTACGAGAGATCTAACGTTTGTCAGCAATGTAATTTAACTGTTGATTGAGTAACTAGGTAAAAACAACTTTTGTTGTATCATATTTTTGGTTAAAATAATATTAAATACTTTGGAATTTAGAAGTAAACTATGATTATTTATTTTAGTCAATTGGTCGGAGGTGATCATCATAGCAATTATAGAGGGCTTCCGTGTACAGAATTACCGGTCTTTAAAGGATGTTACCTTGGGAAGATTGTGGAATCAGCAAAACAAACGACCTCTAACGCCTTTAGTTGCAGTAATTGGGAAAAATGGTGTGGGTAAAAGTACTCTTTTTGATGCGTTTGGTTTTTTAGCAGATGCCCTTCGTGTAGGTGTAGAAGAAGCTTGTGACTTAAAGCAGCGAGGTGGATTCAATCGTTTACGTTCATTTGGAAGTAAAGAGCCTATACGATTTGAAATTTACTACAGAGAAAGTCCTAATGAGCGTCCAATAACCTATGAACTGTCTATATCTCTCGACTCTAAAGGTCGTCCCTTTGTAGAAGAGGAGCGTTTGCGTCAACGAAGAAAAGGGCAAAAGCAGACTGGGCAACCTTACTCGTTCCTTATCCTTCGTGGAGGAAAGGGAGAGGCTTGGGCTGGTGAAGAAAGTTTTGAGGGTGAAAATGCGTCGCGTGTTCCCGTGGAGCTTACTGACTCTCGAAAACTGGGTATTGCTACTCTTGGCGTACTAAAAGAACACCCGAGAATTGCCAGATTCCGTAGTTTTTTGGAAAACTGGTACCTAAGCTACTTTACGCCTGATGCTGCAAGAAGCCTTCCAATGGCGGGACCGCAAAAGCACTTAAATATACATGGGGATAATCTCGGCAATGTTGTTCAGTTTATGGAAAGAGATTATAAAGAGAAGTTCCAGGCAATTTTAGATAGAATTGCCCGCAAAATTCCAGGAATTTATAAAATTGATACGAAAAAAACCGAGGACGGTAGACTACTTTTGCGGTTTAACGATAAAGGGTTTAAGGATCCCTTTCTTGCACAACAAATGTCCGACGGGACTTTAAAGCTTTTTGCATATATGTTGCTTCTTGAAGATCCTGAACCACCACCGTTCATTTGTATTGAGGAACCTGAAAACGGCTTATACCATAAGTTATTGGATTCGTTGGCGATGGAGTTTAGGGCACATGCAACGGGTAAAAAGAATTCTGCCCAGATTTTTGTTACCACGCATCAGCCCTATTTTGTAGATGCTTTGTTACCAGAGGAGACTTGGATACTGGAAAAGGACGCTGACGGGTTTTCTACCGTTAGGCGGGCAAGTGAAGATCCCATAGTAAAAAATATGGTTTCTGAAGGGTTGCCTTTAGGAGGTCTTTGGTATAGCGACTACTTAGATTAGAGGTGATTCTATGCATTTTGAAGTGCTTGTTGAAGACGCCTCAGGAGCTATCATGTTAGAAAGCTTTTTGGAAAAAATTCTAGGCTCAAACGGACAGGAGCATACTTATAAGATACACCAATACAAAGGTATAGGACGTATACCGAAAAATTTAAAGGGTGAAACCGACCCAAAGAAACGCATCCTCCTTGACCAATTACCTAGAATTCTTCGAGGTTATGGGCGTAGTCTAAAATATTATAATGCCGCAGTTATGGTTGTAGTAGATTTAGATAAAAAGGTCTGTACTTCTTTTAAAGAGGAACTTGTTAACATACTCGATGATTGTGATCCCAAACCACGTACACTATTCCGCATTGCAATTGAAGAAATGGAGTCATGGTTATTGGGTGACCTAGATGCTATTAAAAAGGCGTATCCTAATTTTAAAGAAAGAATTTTAGATTCTTATATACAAGATCACTAGCGTTGCATAAATAAATTTCCAAAATGTCAATATCTAAAATTCTAGAAAAAAACCAATAAATCATTGTTTTTCCAGCAATATCCTGTAAAAATGATTAAAATCTCCTTATAATTGAGGT
>JBFMCH010000055.1:0-6788 GCA_040754595.1 Bacillota bacterium | reverse complement strand
TTGTTCCTTTAGCATAAAGTAAAATGGGTTAATTGGTGTATACACCCAAATAATTACAAAATTATACAATTATATCTTCCGATTATTACCTTTTAATTTATGCGAAAGTTTTATGCAACGCTAGTGATACAACAATATATATTTGAAAGCCTTAATCCTGGTACCAGTCGCTTTTATAGATGGCTGAAAGATCCTTTAAGAATAATTGGATATACAAGCCTTAATCCTGGCAGCCAAACCTACATAGAATACTAAACTGAATGCTTAAAGCGAATAGCCATAAGCCCGGCCTGGCGCAGCAAATCCTTGATGGGATACACGATGAAACCAGCACTTACTGGCAAAGAAGTACCCACCAAGTATAAACCACAACCTTACAAAATAACTGGTATACCCTTCAAGGACAGGCCGGTGGGCAGGTGCAGGTAGAAGCAATCCTGAAGCCCTTTTCTCTTAGAAGTTAACATAATATACATTATCGGAACCAATAAAAGTTTAAATACTTATGCACCTCTTCAATTGCCATGAAGGCTTCGGGATCAAAGTCGTACACAATGCTTCTTAGTTTGGATATTTCCAGCCTTGTGACCACACAATAAAGAACTTCTTTATCCTCCTGCGTGTACCCTCCCTTGGCATAGAAGTGTGTTACCCCTCTGCCCAGGGGTGTAAAATAGCATCGGATATCTCCTGTGCCTGGTCGGAGATAATCATGACCGACTTGGACTCGTCAAAACCCTCTAGGACCAGGTCGATGGTTTTATAGGCTACGAAGTTAAGCGATAAGGGAATACATAGCCCTTTCCCAGCCAAAAAAAGCCGGCGCTGCCCAAGGATAAAGATGTTAAAGAACATCACCACTTCACCCACGGAAAAACAAAACCGGGGGCTGAAGATCAGGGCTGTGATTTCGGTCCCGTCCAGTGAGACCCACCATATATTAATGATCCTATGGTTAGAAATATTGCTCTTTTAAAAAATCTGTAACAATCCTTCTTTCTCATTAAAACCTTCCCCATTGTTTAAAACTAAAGGAGGGCAGACAGCTAAAAGCTGACTACCCCCCTAATAGTCAAATATCCGTTGCCAACCTGTTAAAGGTTCAACCCGAGACATGCAAGCAAATAAACTTTCCGCTCTATTATTATAGCAAAATTTCAAAAGCTTGGCAGAGGCAATTTTAGCAAGGGTTTCTACCGGACCCTAAGAAAAGAACCGGAGCAGTTGCCCGGCTCTAATTTCTTAGTCTTCTCCACATAGTAGTTGCTCCCTGATAATCAATATTTTCATTCTTTCCTCATCAATCCGATCAACTTGGCAGGACAGCTTCCTTTCTGCCAGTTCGTTTTTTAACCAGGGTGGAACGTGGTGGCAGGTTATTTCTAATGAAGCAAAATGGCCCCGGTCTAAGAACGGTATTAAAACTTGCTGGGCTGTTAGTCCAAGACGCTGCTCCTGAACTTCTTTGATGGAGACTTGAAAGCAGCCCGGTCTTTTTTCTACGGGTTTTACAACAGACATACCTCTTCCCGGCCTTATGTCCGTAATCCTACCTTTTTCTAAAGTAATAACCCTGTGCCCCAGGAGATGTGCTTCCCGCACATCGTGTGTTACCAGGATAAAGGGAATGTTCATCTTCTCGTGCAGGTCAATAAGTTCTTTCTGCAGCCTGTACCTGGTCAGCGGGTCCAGGGCCGACAGCGGTTCATCCAACAGGAGTATTTCCGGCTCGGCCATGAGCGCCCTGGCCAGTGCTGCCCGCTGCTTCTCACCCCCAGAAATTTGACCGGGAAACCTGTCTTTTAAATGGGCAATCCCTACCATCTCAAGCACTTTCTGTGCCTTATCCCAACATGCCTGTTTCTTTCCCCTGCAGCCATACAGCACGTTTTTCCATATCGTCATATGAGGAAAGAGCAAATAGTCCTGAAATACGTAGCCTACCCTTCTCTCTCTGGGGGAGAGATTTATTCCCCTGCCGCTGTCAAACAATACTCTGTCTTTTAGTTCAATCTTTCCTCCATCCTGTCTTACCAGGCCGGCAATGCACTGGAGAAAGGTCGTTTTGCCGGAACCCGAAGGTCCCAGCAGCACCAGGATTTCATTTGCCACCTGTACATCAATATCAACTGCAAAGGAAGGTAACTTCTTGTATACGCTAGCTCTGAACACTCTCTTCCCCCCTCTACCCCTGCCATTTTGACACCCGGTGCCGGGTCCAACAATTCAGCCATACCATAATGGACAGGCAAACCAATGACACCACTACCACCAGGAAAGAGGCGGTGTTATAGTCCCCCGCTTCGGCGGTAAAATAAATGGCCAGAGGAATGGTCTGGGATACGCCTGGGATATTCCCGGCCACCATTAAAGTAGCTCCGAATTCCCCCAGTGCCCGGGCAAAGGCCATCACAAGCCCGGCAAGCACACCGGGCCAGGCCAGTGGCAGGGTTACCGTGAAAAACACCTTAAATTCACCCGCTCCCAGTATTCTGGCAGCCTGCTCATAGCGGGGGTCCACCCCCTCAAAGGCTGCCCTGACCGATTGGTAAAATAAAGGGAAGGCCACCACCGTGGCTGCTATTACCGCTGCCGCAGTGGTGAACAGGATGGGTCTGTGCCATAACTGCTCCGCCAGCTGTCCAATAGGCCCGTGCTTTCCCAGCAGTACCAGCAGCAAAAAACCGATCACAGACGGAGGCAAGACCAGAGGGAGCGTTAAAAAGGCCTCCAGTACCGTTTTCCCGGGAAATTGCCTTCTTGCCATCATCCTGGCCAGAACAAGTCCCACCACAACAACATTCGCCAGCGCCATTAGGGCTACTTTTAAGGAAAGGGATACCGCCTGCCAGACCATGGGATTTTCCATACGCTTCACCATCCCGGTAATTATTCGAGGGGAACAAAACCGTGTTTCTTGAAAATCCCTGTTGCCTCCGGAGATAAAAGGTAATCCATAAAACTTGCCGCTTCCTTATTCTCTTTGCCCCTGGTGGTTAAAGCCCCGGGAAAGACAACCGGTGTGTGAAGGTTGGCAGGGATTTCTATAAGGTTCAGCCCCGGCTCGGTCCGGGCAACGGATTGGTAAGCAATCCCGGCCTCAGCATTGCCGGTGGCAACATAGGTAACCACCTGCCGTACATCTTTCGCAAGCAGCAATTTGGATTGAACCTTACCCCAGAGCCCCGAGTTTTCAAGGGCTTCTTTTGCATAAGTACCTACAGGCACAATGGCAGGGTCACCAATGGCCAGCTTTATAACCTTTTCTGAAGCAAGTTCCTCCAGGGTCTTGATACCGGCATCCTTTCCTGTTACAAGCACCAGCCTGTCGCCAACCATATTTTTCCGGCTGGCCTGATCAATCATACCCTTTGCCTCAATTTCATCCATGGTTTTCCGGTCTGCGGAAATAAAAATATCTACCGGCGCACCCTGTTCAATTTGCTGCCGCAGGGAACCGGAAGCGCCAAAATTAAGTTGAATTTGCACATCCGGGTGGGTTTTTTGGTAATCTGCTTGAATTTCTTCCATGGCCTTGGTCAGCCCTTTAGCCGCAGAAACCGTTACCTGTTCAGAACCCCTTTCTTTCTTTGCCTGACCGCAGCCCGCAAGGGTAATGGCAAATAATAGTATAAAAACTAACCAAATCACTCTTCGCATCTTAAACCACCTCTTACCATTATTTTAATTAGAACACTTGTTCGATGTCAATGGATTATTGTTTTTTATTTACTTTTGTTTAATTAATTTGTAACTGTTACTTCCCTCCTTTTTTATAATGATAAGTAATAGTATAAAAACTAACCCACTGCCCTGCTCATGCAAATCCCTCCTCAATATTCTCGTAAAAAAACAAAAGCACCGATCCCCCTTCCTAAGGCGGGTTTCAGTGCTTCATTGCCTGATCTTGTGGTTTACATGGTTGTCGTCTACATCGTTGTATCATTCTTGGGGTTATTGTAGCAGTTAACCGGGTACCAGACAATGCTTTGCCAGGAGATATACAGTATTTCTCTAACGAGTGACTAAGAGTGCGGAAAATCTGTACTCTCAGTCAACAGAAGTATTCCTCTCCATTGGTAAAGACGATCAGCAGACCAAGAATTACAGATGCAATTTCATACAAACACTGCTGGCGGGGCAACACTCATTTAAAGCGGATTCATTAGTAAACTTCCTGGTATTTCACTGCTGGTACAAGTTTCCTGTGATTATACTTGTTGCCTGACTTAACGGTTCTCCCCCACAGCAGCCGGTCCCATCACTGCCGCAACAACTGCTCTTTTGAGTGATGGCCCGGGCGTATATTTGCTTCACCGCTTCCCGGATGTCTTCTTTCATAAACGTACGTTCCACCTATTTACATCAATTATTCTTGATTCATCGGGGTAAAAAATTACTTTAGGGCAAAATCATAATTTAACTGCTTGATATATTGTCTTAAAGCTTTGGTGTTAATAAAATACATTTTCCATTTACCCCTGGGTTCTTCGGTAACCAATCCTGCCTCCACCAGTTCCTTCATGTGATAAGAAACCCGGGACTGAATCATGCCCAGTTCTGCCATGATCTCGCAATTGCACAACCCCGGCCGGCGGTCGCCCTCACCGGGGAGCGGACAACATCCCTCCTTGCTCTGGGCCAACATGAGCATGATTTTGTAGCGGATTGGGTCACTTAAAGCCTTTGAAATTTTTACTGTGTTAATCATAGGTATATCCTATTAAAATTTTTTGATATATGCAAGGAATTCTATAGAAAATATTTTACTTTAAATTATCTTCTCCAGGATTTCAGCTGTATCCTGAACAAACTTCGGGCAAAGGATGGAAAAAAGTTTCTTTTCCCTGGCTTTTTTTAGTCCTTCTGCATTGCTGATATCACAACCGAGCAAATCCCTGCACAAGATCGAAACATTTAGGACTTTAAATCTGGTAACAAACTCCTGTGTAAGTGCATAGGTTTTTTCTTTTAAAGGCACAGGCGATCTTAAAGGCTGTTTCCTCCGCCATCCCCAGTCGGGGAGCATAGGAGGCAAGAACCGCCTGGGAACAAAGAAACCCCTCTTTAAACCACAATACAGTTTTCTCAACGCGATTCATCTTGTAACCCATCACTTTATATTTCCTTCATTCTTTCCCTAAATCTTTTTTGGTTTTGTGATCCATGCAGCATGAATGATTCTGGGAGTTTTCTTCGTTTTTGATATCCGTAATTTGGACTGCACAGCAATCCTTTTTGCCGGTTCCCAACAAAGCCTTGATCATTTTTAGCACAGGACAGACCTCCTTCCTATAATGTTATTTATAGTAGATAAAAGATGGTACCCGCCATTGTTGACATGGCAATCACGGAAATTATAAAGACCATAACAAGTCTCAATACTTCCGCAACCTGGTTTTATGATCGATCACGGTTTATCATATCAAATGATGTTGATGCTATTAAGATATAAATCAAATTATTTTGATCTATCTTTTGCAAAATTGTACGTTACTGTAAAACATAGGAGAAACTAAAACCAGGGTGTTTCCACCCTGGCCCGTGCATTAGGCTTTACCGGTTCGAATAATCTCCGCAAATTCAACGGGTAAACCAACTTCTTTAATTTCCCTGGCCGTTTGTTTAAAATCGTAAGGAACCTGTACAAATTCAACGGATAAATTCCCCTCTGCCGCATCGACGACGGCATATCCCACGTTGGGATTACCGTGCTTGGGCTTGCCGGCACTGCCTGCGTTAATGACATGGCCATTGGCCAGAGTCTTATGGTAGGGCAGGTGGGTATGCCCGCAAATCAAGACATCGCAGTTATTTTCAGCCAAAAGCTCATTTAGGTATTCATCCGGGGTGTTTTCAAAGAGATATTCGTTAAGCTTCCTGGGGCTGCCGTGAATAATCAAAAAGCGGAGCCCTTCGGCGGTAAATTCAATGCGCTGGGGCAATTCCCTGAGCCAGGCTTTGTTTTCTTCGGAAGTATGATCCTTGGTCCAGAGGACCGATCTCTCGCCCAGCTTCAAAGCATTTTCATCTTTGTAATCACAGCCGCAAATAAGTCTCATGTTGCCAATGGCATCATCATAGTTGCCCATGATGGTAGAAATGCCCTTCCGGCGGAGCAATTTAATGACTTCATTAGGCCGGGGGCCGTACCCAACCAGATCCCCAGCACAGTATACTTGATTAATTTCTCTTTTTTCAATATCTTGCAAAACCGCTTCTAAACCTAATAAATTGCTGTGAACATCCGCTATCACTGCTATTTTCATAATTTAACATCTACCTCCCCATGTCATTGTATACCATAAAGTATCTTTTTTTGATTAAGTCATTGTAAAGAGAATATTAAGTTTCACCCTGTCACTACCTTAAACAGCAACGATCGTACCTACAAAATCCCCCTTTTTTCGCCAGTTCATATATCATCAAAAAGATACCGGTTGCTTTGCCGACAACCGGTATTAATGAGAGTATATGTTTAAGAGGTCAAGTCAAAGACTTAACGACATGTGAATTATCAATCACTCCCTAATTAATTTACAGTATTGTATAATATTCCCTAACCCGCTTGTATAAACGATTTTTTTAAGGTAAAGTAAGTAATGACAAGCGTATTTTATGTTAATCAGAGAAATTAACAGACCTTATAGAAAAAGGGTTGTATTAACAAATGGATTTATTAAAAAAAACAATTCCGTGTTAATACCTATTTAGTTAAGGTAAAAATTACCGAAAATATTAATAACAGTTAATCACTTTACAATCTTTGGTATCGACACAATAACAAT